>NZ_JAQKGU010000001.1 GCF_028532725.1 Desulfovibrio sp. Fe33 | reverse complement strand
TTGGAGAATGTTGATCACTCAATCTAAACTCGTATTAAACGGGCTGTGATTATTCGTGATCTATTTTGCTCAACTCGCTATTTAATTGTCAAAGACCAGCTATGTGTCTTTTTCTCAAAGAACGTCCCGCCGTCAGGCGGGAAGAGGGAAACTATGCTTTCGCGTCGTCCCCGTCAACACCTTTTTTCAACTTTTTCCGTCGTTTCAGATGTCGCCCTGCCCAAAGGCAGGATGGGGAAACTAAGCCTTTCGCTTCGCCCCGTCAACACCTTTTTTCAACTTTTTTGCGGTTGATATTAGGTGTCAACTCTTCGATATACTTGAGAAAGAACAAGCCGCCGGGTCACTCCTTCAGGGCGTTCCCCCGCGGCGAAGAGGAATTCTAGGTGAAACCCCCAGACAGGTCAAGCGGTTTCTTGAAAAAAATGCCCCTCAAAAGTTAACACACTTATATTGATGGATATTTTGTCACAGCAATCCACTCCCCATTTCAATGCACCCATATATTACATACATTATATAGTGAGCATCTTTTCTCTTCATAGCAACGGTCTATCCCGCTACGCATGACATGCCTCGGCACGCACAGAGACAACCATGCGTCACCCTGTTCTCGACAGACCGCCTGCCCCCTTCACCCTGCCGCCCTTCCTGGCCCTCCCAGGCCAATAGGCCCGACACCTGAGACCAGGGAGACCCGCGAACGTAATCCGCGCACGCGGTGCAGGACGGGTACGCGGTGCAGGACGGATTCGCGTGGGTAGTGCAGGACAGGTACACGCAGGTGGTTCAGAAGGTCTTCATCGCACGCGCTTCGAGCAAGCGATGCGTGCCGCCCGGTCAATACAGGCGAGGCAGAACCCAGCTCAACCAACCCGTCAGGATCGCCGCGCCCAGGCAGTTGAGAACGAACCCCAGGCCGAACATGGCCCTTAGGGACGCCCCTTTCATTTCGCCGAAGGCCAGCGCATTGGAGGTGGTGGCTATGGGGGTCATGAAAGCGCAGGTGGAGGAAACGCCTACCGCGATCATCAGGGGCAGCGGGTCCATCCCGTGTCCCTGCGCCGCATAATAGGCGATGGTGAAGAACGCGGCGACCACCGCCGTATTGGAAAGGCATTCGGTGAGGAAGATTACCGCAACGATGGTCAACAGGAACAACAGGCGCGGGGACATGTCGCCCCTGAGCAGTTCTCCGGCCAGCGCCACCGTCCTTTGATCCAGACCGGTCCAGTGGACGATGCCGACCAACGCGGCCAGCGCCAAGATGAAGGCCAGTCCCCGACGCGGAACCGAGTAGAGCAACCCGCCCACGGTGAGCAGCGGCCCCGAGCGTCCGCCACCGGACGGAGCGCGCCGGATGAAAAGCAGAAACAGGAACACCACGGCGAACCCCAGGCTCAGCGCGGGCGACACCCCGGCGAATCCGGGCAGGTTTTCCCTGGCCACGGCCTCGAAGACAAAATACCCCATATACAGCCAGAACAACCGCGCGCCGTACCGCTGGCGGGCGTCTGCCCCGGCGGCGGAGGCGGCGCCGGGCACGTCCACGACCACGTTCCGGGCCGCTTTCGGCAGCCCCAGCCAAGCGGCCACGAACCAGGCCGCCAATACAAAGACGACCACCAGCGGCACCGACCAGACGAACCAATTAAAGAAGGTCACGTGGTCGCGGCCCGCCACCTCGAACAGATCCAGGGCCGCAAAAAGCACAGCGTTGGCAGGCGAGCCGATCATGGAGCCCATACCCCCTATGGCCGCGCCGTAGATGGCGGAACACATGAGCACCGTGGTCATGCCCGACACTCCCCGATCCGCGAAATCGCGGTCCAGCCGTTTCAGCATCGGGATCAGGGTCAAAACCGTGATCGTGTTGGGAATAAAGGAAGAAAGCGCCGCCGAAGCCGCGATGATGTAAAGCAGGACCCGCGAGGCTTTTCCCCCGCTGCGCCGGAGCGCCCAGGACACGAACCCGTCCGTGATGCGCGTCGCGGCCATGAGTTGGTATACGAGGTATCCGCACGCGAAAAGCAGAATCAGGGGCAGTCGGCCCCACAGATAGGAAGTTACATCCATCAGCGATCCCACGGCATCTCCAGGTCGGAAGTCTGTTCCGGCACTGGACCGCGTCCGCGCCCGGATGTCAACAGCCGGCCTGGCAGGCCATCTCCATGCAGGCCGTGTAACGCAAGCCGCTCAGGCTGAAGAACGGGCGGCTGACAATGCAGGCCCGCTCCCCGGTATACGCCGAAACAAAAGGCTGCGTGACGAACTTGTCGTACCCCATGTCGAGATAAAGCACATAATCCTCGGCCGAGAGGTCCGCCCCCCTGGGCGTGCCCTGGACCACGCTGGCGCCCTTGCCGCGGTGCGACCGGCGAGTAACCTGCACGCCCCTGTCGTCCACCACGAACAGGGAAATGACTCCTTTCCTGTCCTGCACCAGAGACCTGCACGCGTCCTCGAACCGGTCCTCGGTCATGTTCGCGAGCTTGTTGCAGATGGAGGTCGCGGTTCGAAAGATGTCGCTGAACAGCTCCTTCTTCTCCCGAACCTGCTGATGCTTCGCCGCCTTGTACTTCTTGTGGACCACGGCCATTTTGTCGAAGAACTGGCGGGCCGGATCGTCGCCCAGAGCCCCGTCCTCCTTGGCGTAATAGTACCCTTGCTGCAATTGGACCCCACAGGAAAGCAGCCGGAGGGACTCCTCCTCGCTCTCGACGCACTGGGCCGCGACCACGCTTCCCACCCGGCAGGCCTGGTCCATGAAGGCTTCCAGGGTCCTGCGGGAATTGCCGCCGTCTTCCTCCCCGGCGAAGAAGGACCGGTTGATCTTGACGTAGGCGGGTTTAACCCGGGACAAAATATGACTGAAGGGATGGTCCACGGCGCAATTGTCCAGGCAGACCATGAGACCGACCTCGCGCAGGGACCGCGTATACTCCTCGATCTCGTCGAGATACGGGGCGTTCAAGGGGCATTCCAGAATCACGTTGGACATGGGAATCCCGGAGGCATTGATCTGATCCACGACGAACCGGCTCTGTTTGCCGACCTCCGGAATAATGAGCGGATTGACGTTCAGAAACAGGAGCAGTTGTCCGTAATGCGCATGAATGGGCTTGAACTGTTCCAAGGCCCGCGACCGGCACAGCCGATCGACTTCCACAATGACGTCCGGGCTCAAGTTCTCGTTGAAAAGCGTATCGGAACCGATTCCGTTGTTCTGACCGCTTCGCGAATAAACCTCAAAGCCGATAATGGACTTGGTGGTGATGGAAACAACAGGTTGAAAAAGGGGGGTCACATCCCGGGAATTGATGATTTCCCGAATCTTCCGCTCATCGACCTTGCTTTCGGCTTGCCCTGACATTTAGCTCCCGCCTGCCGGACCGAATCCGGGAAAAGAATTATTTTTATCAGTTGGATTAACCGTTGTGCGCATATGTGGTCAATAGTCAAAACATAATATCCGCTTTGGCACCGGCCCGGAATCTCCTCTGGCAGTCCCCACGGCTTTACGCTATTATCATCATTCCACCACAAGGAGTATCATCAAGTGGCCGAATTTGTTCATCTTCACGTCCATACCGAATACAGCCTCCTGGACGGCGCCATCCGAATCAACGACTTGCTCACCCGGACCAAGGATCTGGGGATGCCTGCCGTGGCCATCACCGATCACGGGTCCATGTACGGAGCCGTCATCTTCTTCATGGCCGCCAAGGAGCTGGGCATCAAGCCGATCATCGGCTGCGAGGTCTACGTTGCCCCCGGTGATCTGGACGATGAAGAGGCGCACACGCGCAAGGACCACGGCGGCGGCTACCACCTGGTTCTGCTGGCCAAAAACCAGCGCGGCTACAAGAACCTCATCAAGCTGGTCTCCACCGGCTACCTGGACGGATTCTACTATAAACCACGCGTTTGCAAGCACTTACTGAAAAAGTATTCCGACGGGCTCATCGCCCTGTCCGCCTGTCTGGCGGGCGAAGTGCCCCGCAAGCTCATGAACGAGGGGATCGCGGCGGGCGTGGAAACGGCCCGGGTCTATGAATCCATCTTCCCCGGCAATTTCTATCTCGAACTCCAGGACAACGGCATCCCCAAGCAGACCCGCCTCAACGAGCTGCTCATCAAGTGCGCGGAGGAGACCGGGCTGCCCCTGGTGGCGACCAACGACTGCCACTACCTGACCGCCGAGGACTACGAGGCCCACGACACCCTGCTCTGCATCCAGACCCAGACTACGGTGGACTCGGAGAAGCGGTTCCGCATGGAAACCCGCGAACTCTACTTCAAGACCCCGGAGGAAATGGAGCGGGCGTTCGCCCATGTGCCCGAGGCCATCAAGAACACCCAGCGTATCGCCGAGATGTGCAACCTCGAAATCGAGCTGGGCAACTACTATTTCCCCGAGTACGAGCTGCCCGAAGGCGTGTCCATGAACGAGGAGTTCGACCGCCTCTGCCGCGAGGGCTTGAAACGCCGCCTGAACACCATCACTTATGAAGTGGACGAGGAAAAGTACTGGAAACGGCTGGACTACGAACTCGGCGTCATCAAGGAGATGGGCTTCCCGGCCTACTTCCTCATCGTCCAGGATTTCATCAACTGGGCCAAGGACCACCGCATCCCGGTCGGCCCGGGCCGCGGGTCCGCCGCAGGCTCCATCGTCGCGTGGTCGCTGAAGATAACCAACCTCGACCCGCTCCCCTATGATCTGCTGTTCGAACGCTTCCTCAACGTGGAGCGCGTGTCCATGCCCGATATCGACGTGGACTTCTGCGAGCGGCGGCGGCTTGAAGTGGTCAAATACTGCGCCCAGAAGTACGGCACCGACAGGGTGGCGCAGATCACCACCTTCGGGACCATGAAGACCAAGGCGGTCATCAAGGACGTGGGCCGCGCCATGGGCATGACCTTCGGCGAGACCGACCGCATCGCCAAGCTCATTCCCGACGATCCGGCGGTCATGGCCAAGCTGCTCGGCGTGGACAAGGCCAAGATCACCGTGCCCAACGCGGTCAAGGCCGTAACCGAGCTGGACGACATGGTCGCCACCGACCCCAAGGTGGCCAAGCTCATCGACATTTCCACCAGGCTGGAGGGGCTGTGCCGCCACGCATCGACGCACGCGGCGGGCGTGGTCATCTCCAACAAGCCCATGACCGAATACCTTCCTCTCTACAAAGGGAAGAAGGGCGAAATCGTGACCCAGTTCGACATGAAGAAGGTCGAGAAAGTCGGCCTCATCAAATTCGACTTCCTGGGCCTGCGCACCATGACGGTCATCGAAGACTGCCTGGACATCATCCGCGATCAGGGCAAGAAGGCTCCGGACCTGGACACCCTGCACCTGGACGACCCGGACACATACGCCATCTTCGCCAAGGGCGACACCGACGGCATCTTCCAGGTGGAGTCCTCGGGTATGCGCAAATACCTACGTATGCTTCGCCCCGACCGCTTCGAGGACCTCGTCGCCATGCTCGCCCTGTACCGGCCTGGGCCGCTCGGCATGATCGGCTCCCACGGGGTTTCCATGGTTGACGAATTCATCATGCGCAAGCACGGCGAGATCGCGGTCACATACCCCCATCCGTCGCTGGAGGAGACCCTCAAGCCGACATACGGAGTCATGGTCTATCAGGAGCAGGTCATGGCCACGGCCATGGTCATCGCCAACTACTCGCTGGGCGAAGGCGACCTGCTGCGCCGCGCGATGGGAAAAAAGATCGCCGAGGAGATGGCCAAACAGCGGTCCCGCTTCCTCGAAGGCTCGCGGGAAAACGGCATCGACGATGCCGTGGCCAACGACATCTTCGACACCATGGAGAAGTTCGCGGCCTACGGCTTCAACAAGTCCCACTCCGCCGCCTACGCGCTCATCTCCTACCACACCGCCTATCTCAAGGCCCATTTTCCGGTAGAATTCATGGCCGCGCTCATGTCCACGGAAATGAACAACACCGACAAGATCATCATGTACGTCAACGCCTGCCGCGACATGGAGATCACCGTCCGCCAGCCGGACATCAACGCGGGCCATGCGCGCTTCTCGGTCAAGGACGGGGAAATCCTGTTCGCCATGGCTGCCATCAAGAACGTGGGCGAGGAAGCCATCAACGAAATCGCGGCCGAACGCACGGCGCACGGCCCGTTCTCCAACATTTTCGATTTCTGCGAACGGGTGAACCTGCGCCGTGTTACCAAGCGGGTCCTGGAATCGCTCATCAAGGCGGGCGCGCTGGACTGTTTCTCCTGCTCCCGGGCGGCACTGCTGGAGGACCTCGACAAGGCCGTGGCCCTGGGCCAGAAAAAGGCCAAGGAAAAGGAGTCGGGTATGCTCAACATGCTCGACATGCTCGGCGGCGGCGAAAAGACGGACGGCTCCGTCACGCCCACCTGCTCCCTGTGCGAAGAGTTCGACGACCGCGAAAAGCTCCAGCTCGAAAAGGAGGTCCTCGGCTTCTTCCTGTCCGGGCATCCGCTGCTGGCCTACCGCCACGACATGCAGCGCCTGCGCACCGTGACTCTGGAGGAATGCAAGACCATCCCCAACGGCACCGAGGTTCGCGTGGCCGTAATCATCCCGGACTACAAGCAATTCATCACCCGAAAGGGCGACCCCATGGCCTTCTGCACCGCCGAGGATCTGACCACCTACGGCGAAATCACCATGCTGCCCAACGTCTACGCCGAAGCGCGCGAGCTGCTCGACGCCGATCGGCCCCTGCTTGTCATGGGAAAGATCGACGTGCGGGAGGAGCCCGGAGGCCCGGAAGACGCTCCCAAGTCCGCCAAGATACTGGCCGACAAGGTCCAGTTCCTGGCCGACGCGGCCCAGGGATCGGACCAGCCCGTATCCCTTTGGATCGGCGAAAAGAACGCCGTGGACGCGCACCTCAATGCGCTCAAGGTGATTCTCCAGCGATACCCAGGTCCCACCAGCGTGAATCTCGGCATCATCACTCGCGAGGCCGTAATCAACCTGCGGTTGGGCAACGGCTGGAAAGTCTACCCGGGCCGCGACTTCTGGAAGGAAGTGGAGGCGTGGCAGAACGGCGACGCCAAGGCGTACCGCGCCGAGGCCGAAGCCGAGCTGCTGTAGGCCTTTTCCCCATCTGGAGTGTCGGGAATTTTTACACACCGTCGGACAAACAACCTCCTGATATTCGGAGATATACTTTCCGCGCCCGCATCCCCATCTTCGGGTCGGCGTGAACGGCGAGACTTTGTTCGACCGGCGGAAACGTTACTCTCTCAAGAAACGGCACCGTTTTTTGTCCCTTCAACCTATGCAGCGGATAGAAAGAAGCTATCTCAGAGGAGAATGTGTAAACTTTTTTTGAATGTCGACTTTTTTCACACCGCGGCCCACGACAGGCCTATTAAATTAACCGTTATCCCAAATGGTTGTGCGTGGCCCGTTTTTTGCTAATCATTCTCAAAGGCGTAACAGGAATTGTTCCGCTTCAGACTCTTTAGCAAAGGAAAACATCATGAAGAGATTCGTTTTAACCCTTCTTTTCATCTCCGGCATATTCGTCGCCACTCAAACAGAAAAGGCCGAAGCGCTCAATCTGCCCCCCGCGGACTCCGGCTACGCCATGACCTACGGCAACTTCTATTCATACTCCCTGCCCATCCTCAAGGAATTCCTCGGCGACGACTACGATGTCCAGTCTTCCGTCGGCCAGATCAAGGATACCATTGTCATCGCCACCGGCGCTTCCGGGAACCCCGTCAACGAGAACTTCCCGGGCATGGACAATGCGTACGAGACTCCGAGCGGCGCGAGCGGGAGCCCCACGTTCGGCACCGGCACCGTCACCGACCCGCAGCCGGACATTGAAAACGACCGTGAAGGCACCTGGGATGCGAGCATCGCCAGCCTGGTTTCCTACCTCGGCGGGCAGGCCCCCATCTTCTTCTTCAACAACAACCAGTCCGACAACGTCGTTGACGGCGTCCCCCAGCAGGACCTCTGGGTTTGGGCCCAGATCGAGATTTGGAGCTCTTCCGACGACTCGGCCGAGTCCATCTTCTTCGAACTGACCAGCACCAACGGCGACGGTACCGGCGTGTACGGCGGCGACCCCTATGCGTATGAAGCCCACGGAGCGGGATACGTCCCGGCGCTGCCTGACAACCTGCCCACGGCGGGTACGGACTACGTCCTTTCCGGCGGCGACGTCTGCCTGGACGCCGCGATGAGCCCGGTTTCCTGCGACTCGGCCGACGTGGAATATGGCCCCTTCGCGCACAACCTCGGTTCCGACCGCGCGGCATACGCGGTCATCGCTCCCGGGCTGAACGACTTCCTGTTCGCCTGGAACGGCGAAAACAGCCCGTACGACATGATCTCCATCGACATCAACATGAGCTCGCTCAACAGCGGCTACGAACAGGCGTACATCATGCCCGGCACCGCCGGACAGACTCCCCCGGTGCCCGAGCCGGCCACCTGGCTGTTCATGGGCCTCGGACTCGCCGGTCTGGCCATCTTCCGGCGCTTCCGCCGCTAGACGAAACGTCACGGCTTACGAACCATCGCGGCCCCGCCCAGGCGGGGCCGTTTTTTGTTTGTTGACAAACCCCGCCGCGCTGGCAACCATGCGCCATGAACGATTCACTCGACGCACTCAACGAACGACATCGCCGGTTCGTGGAAGAACGCAATTGGCAGAAGCACCAGACGCCCAAGAACCTTGTCATGGCCCTGACCGGCGAGGTCGGGGAACTGAACGAACTGTTCCAGTGGCTCACCCCCGAGGAGAGCCGCGCCATGGACGACGGGCATAAAAAGGCCGTTGCCGAGGAAATGGCCGACGTGCTGATATATTTGGTCAGGCTGGCCGACGAAATGGGTATCGACCTGGTTGCGGCCGCCCACGAAAAATGCGAGACCAACGAGCGGAAATACCCGGCCGAAGCTTTCCGCGACGGACGCATGAGGCCGCACGAATACAAGGAGTCCAGATAATGCCCGGCAAATGGAAATTGACCATCACCCAGGAATTCTCGGCCTCGCACCAACTGCGCAACTACTGCGGCAAGTGCGAGAACATGCACGGCCACAACTTCGGTGTGGAAGTGGTGGTCGAGGGCGACACCCTGGACCCCAAGGTCCAGTACCTCGTGGACTTCAAGGAGTTGAAGCAGCGCACCAAAGCCGTGCTGGAAAAACTCGACCACAAGCATCTCAACGAGGTTGAGTGCTTCACCGAGATCAACCCCTCCTCCGAGAACCTGGCCATGTTCATCTACCGGAACCTCAAGGGCACCCTGCCCGAGAACGTCTCCCTGGTGGAGGTCTCCGTTTCGGAGAAGAATTCGTCCAAGGCCACCTACTGGGAAGAATAATGGCGAGCGAACCCGACGAAAAACGCGGCGAAATCAACGGAATGTCCTACGGGAAGCTCATGACTCTTCTGCTCATCCCCAAGGATAGCCGATCCAATCCCAAACGAATCCTGGGCGGCATCGCCTTCCTGGCCTTTGTCTGCTTCTTCGTGTTCGGCACCATGTATCGCGGCTGCGCGCCCCTGGGCCAGTCCAGTTGCCCGCTGCCCCCTGTGGAACGGACCGTCCCGGACCGAGGCATGGAGCAACCCGCTCCGGCCCCGGGCGGGGAAGGCTAGCCGTGCGCATCGTCATCCAGCGGGTTTCGGACGCCAAAGTCACCGTGCAGGGCGCGACGGTCGGGGAGATAGGCACCGGCCTGCTCGCGCTCGTCGGATTCGGCGGCACGGACAAGGCGGATTTTCCCGACACCCCCGCATGGCGCAAGATACTGGACAAGCTGTTCAACATGCGCGTCTTCCCGGACGAAAGCGGCAAGTTCGACCTCTCCCTGAACGACATCAAGGGCGACCTCATGCTCATCTCGCAATTCACGCTCTACGCGGACTGCCGCAAGGGACGCCGCCCGTCCTTCTCCGACGCCTGCCATCCCTACGTCGCGGAATCCCTGTTCGACAGGTTTACCGAAGACGCACGCAAGCTCGCCCCGGGCGGCTTCGCCACGGGCCGATTCGGCGCCGAGATGCTCCTGGACTTCACCAACTGGGGACCGGTAACCATCATCCTCGATTCCGACGAATTCTAAACCGCGCCGCCTCACTCTCCGCGACCACGCGCCGCCCAGGCATCCCATGTCAGCCAAAACCAAACTCATCGCCGCCCTGACCCTTATCCTGCTGGCCACCTTTATGGCCACCAGTCTGGTCAACTACGCCTTCACCAGGGCCTCGATCCGGGAGGAGCTGCTCAACTCCGCCCTCCCTCTGACCGGCAAGAACATCTACTCGGAAGTCCACGCAGACATGCTTCGGCCCATCCTGGCCGCAATGTCCATGGCCAACGACGCCTTCCTCAAGAGCTGGATCGAATCCGACGAGGACGACATAACGGCCGTGACCCGCTACCTTTCGGACCTGCGGGACAAATACGGCTTCCTGACCACGTTCTTCGTCTCCGCCGCGACCGACAACTACTATTACCAGGACGGCATCCTCAAGAAGATCGGCCCCCGGGACCCGCACGACGTGTGGTTTTACGCCTTTCTCCGCCAAAACGTGGAGTTCGATCTGGACGTGGACACCAACGAAGCCGAGGGCGGAAAGCTGACCATCTTCGTCAACTTCCGGGTCATGAGCGACACCGGCAAACTCCTCGGCGTGGCCGGGGTGGGCGTGAATATCGACAAGGTCACGGGGCTGCTGGAAAAATCGCGCCGCCAATACGGCCGCGAAGTCTACCTGGTGGACCAGGACGGGCTCGTCCAGGTCCACCGCGACACCTCGCGCATCGAGCGCGACTACATCACCGAGACGGCGGGCATCCGGGGCGTGGCCAAATCCATCCTCAAACCGGGCGACGACCCGCGCAGCTTCCAATATGACTGGGAAGGAGAACATTTCCTCCTGTCCACCCGGTACATTCCCGAACTGAAGTGGTTTCTCATCGTGGAACAGAGCGAATCCTCGGCCCTGGCCTCGGCGCGCCACAACCTCATCCGCACGGTGGCCATCGGTCTGCTGTCGTCCATCCTCATCATCGTTCTCTGCACCCTCACCATCAATCACTATCAAAGCAGACTGGAACGGCTGGCCAAGACAGACCCCCTGACCGGGGCGGCCAACCGCCGCGCCCTGGAGGAATCCTTCGACCAGTTCGCCTACAAGGCGATCCGCTACGGCACGCCCTTCTCGGCGGTCATCCTGGACCTGGACAAATTCAAGTCCATCAACGACAGGCACGGCCATCTGGCCGGAGACAACGTGCTCAAGGACGTGGCCGCCACCACCCGGCGGATCATCCGCCCCTCGGACACCCTGGCCCGCTGGGGCGGCGACGAATTCCTCATCCTCCTGGACGGCGGGATCAAGGAGGCAAAAATCCTGTCCGAACGCGTAAGCTGCGCCCTGGCCGACGAACATCGCGAAATTCCTGTCTCCTTCTGCTACGGCATGGCCCGATTCAAGAAGGGCGACACCCTGGAGTCCATGACCCACAGGGCGGATAGGGCCATGTACAAATCCAAGGACACCGCCTGCCGGACCCGGGACCTGTAGACAAAAGCCCACCCGGCCGATAGAGATGGGAGCTATGCAAGAATCCCCGACAACCTGGCCGAAATTCCGCAACGCAACGCCGCGCATCCTGCTGCTCACCAGCCAGTACTTTCTCATCGGCGAGCTGGAGGCTGCCTGCCGCAGGCTGGGCGTGGACCATCTTCTTCTGGACTTCGGGACAAAGGAGATGGACCTCGACGAATTCGTGTCCGCCATGACCGAGGCCTTCGAAACCTTCAGGCCCGACTTCGTTCTCACGGTCAACCACCTGGGCGTGGACCGGGAAGGCGTGCTCGCCGCGCTGCTGCGCCGCCACGACCTGCCCCTGGCCTCCTGGTTCGTGGACAACCCGCATCTCATCCTCGGAGCCTACAAGCACCTGCACGAGGCCCGCACCGCCCTGTTCACCTGGGACCTGGACACTGTGGGTTCGCTCCGGGCCATGGGATTCGAGCATGTTTTCCACCTGCCGCTGGGCGCGGACCCCACCCGGCTGACGCCGCATCGGACCGTCCCCGTGGAGGCGTGGCGCGCGCCCATCTCCTTCGTGGGCAACTCCATGCTGACCAAGACCCTGCTGCGGGCCAGGGCGGCCAATCCCTCCGAAGCCCTGTTCCGGGCGGGCATGGAGGTGGCCAAGGCGTTCGCGGCCTCCTCGGCGCAACTGGCGGGACCGTTCATGGCCGAACATTTTCCCGAAGTCCGCGCCGCGTACACGGCCCTCGGCGATCCGGCCAGGGAACTCGCGTTCGAGACGTTCGTCACCTGGCAGGCCACCCTGCTCTACAGACTGAACTGCGTGTCGCGCATCCTGCCCTTCCATCCGCTCATCGTCGGCGATACAGGCTGGCAGGAACTGCTCGGGACGCAGACCGGCTGGAGCTACCACCCGGAACTTTCCTATTATGAAGACCTGCCCGACTTCTATCCCCTGAGCGACATCAACTTCAACTGCACCAGCCAGCAGATGAAAGGTGCGGTCAACCAGCGGGTCTTCGACGTTCCCTGCTGCAACGGTTTCCTGCTCACCGACCAGCGCCGCCAGATGGAAGATCTGTTCGAGCCGGGAACCGAAATCGTCTGCTACCCGACTCCGGACGACATCCCCGGACTGGTGGAGCGGTACCTGGCCGACCCGGCCGCCCGCAAGGCCGTGGCCGCGGCTGCGCGCAAACGGGTCCTGGCCGAACACACCTACGACCACCGCATGACCTCCCTCATGGAGACCATGCGCGAAACCTTCGGGTAGGCCATGGCGAAAAAGCCCATCCTCATATTGCAGATGCAGCGCATGGGAGACCTGATCCTCTCCTACCCGCTCATGCTCTGGCTGGCCCGCCGCCATCCCGGCCACCCCATATACGTGGCTGCCGAGGAATCCTTCTACAAGCCGCTGATGAAGCTTTCCCCGCCCGCGACCTATTTCCCGTGGTCCGGGGAGAAACACCTGGAACGGGAGGAATTCGAACTGGTCCTGAACCTGTCCATCAGGGAAAAGGCCGCAGCGCTCGCGGGGCGCCTGAAGACGGAAAACAGGCTCGGGCCGGTCCGCGAGCAGGACGGTTCCCGGCGCATATACGGCGACTGGCAACTCTATCGCGCCTCGCTGGTCCGCAACAATCTTTTCAACCGCTTCCACTGGGGCGAGCTGAACGGCCTGGACGCCGTGCCGTTTGCCGATATCGCCGCCACCCGCTTCTCCGCTCCCCGCACCCTCCCGGACAGCAACAAGGTCGGCCTTTTTCTCGGGGCGAGCGATGCGGCCAAACGCCCGGACGCCGCATTCTGGGCCGCCCTGGTGGACGAACTGCACGAACGGGGACTGCGCCCGGTGCTCTTCGGCGGACCGGCTGAAAAGGCCCTCGGAGCCGAAACGGCCAAACTTGCCAAGGGCCCGGCCCTGAACCTCTGCGGCACCCTCGGATTGGACGAATTCGGAGCCGTGGGCCAGACGCTGGCCCTGTTCATCACCCCCGACACCGGCCCCATGCACCTGGCCGCCTGGACCGGACTGAAGTGCCTGAACCTGTCCATGGGCAACGTCAATCCGTGGGAAACCGGCCCGTTCGTTCCGGGCCACTTCGTTCTCCGCGCCGACCTGCCCTGCGCCAAAGGGTGCTGGCAATGCACCGAGGCGTCCCTCAAATGCCACGCGCCGCTCACCCCGGGCCGGGTCGCCGCCCTGGCGAGACGGTTGGCCGGGCCAACGGACGCCGCCCGCCTGGAGCGCATGGAGCTGCCCGGACTGGCCCTGTTCGAAACAGGCCGTTCAGACCTCGGCCTATATTGCCTGAAACGCCTGGACCAGGCCCGCCCCGACGCCGAACGTCTCGCTTCCCGATTCTGGCAGGCGTGCTTCGGCTCCCTTTTCGGGCTGTGGAGCGAGGCAAGGGCCGACGAGGCGTGGACCGGCCTGGCCGAAGGCGCGCCCGAAGAGGCCGCGGCCCTGCTCCGACACATTCCGGAAATGGGCCGCCGGTTCAAGCTCGGCCTGCGCTCCGGAGCCCCCCTGGACCAGTCCTTCTGGACCGCCAGCCCCGCCATCGCCAAGCCCTTTACCGGCTTTGCCGACATGTACCTGGAAAACAACGACTACTCCCGGCCCGCCTGGACTCGCGCCCTGACGCTGCTCGAACGACTCGTGGCCGTCTGCGCCTAGCTCTCTTCTCTTCAGGGCGAGCGGGGCAGGTCTTTCTTTCCCCCCTCCATCCGGCTCAACCGGCCGGGATACCGGTTTTTCTCATTGGCACGTCTTTTGATTGAATACGGGCCGAAGGAGAAAACCATGCAAAATATTCCCGGCATCGCCCAGGAAGCGGCTTCCACCGCATCCGTCCAGTTGGTCAAGATGGCAACCTCGGGCACGAGTACCGCCCAGGCCGCCATTGCCGACGCGAAGGACGAGAAGCGCGCCCTCTTCGCCGAGCTGTTCAATGAACACACCGAGAGAGTCGAAAACGAACTCTCCCTGGCCCCGGTGGCGCACAGGGAAAAGATGCTCGATTCCACGCCCGGCACCGAGGAAGAGGAAGAAGAGGGGAATACGGCCGTCACCGCAACCGGGACCAAGATTTCCGAAACCGCCCAGGAGGTGGAGGAGACGGCGGACAAGCAAGGGCTTGAAAGCCGCATGACCAGGGAAGACCTGGATGCTGTCCGCGACGACCTCAAGGAATACGGCATGTCCGACGAGGAGATCGCCGCCATCGAAGAGCAGGTCGACTCCAAAGAGGGCATGACCTGGGGCCAATTCGTCTCCACTATCGCCCGGAAGCTGGCCGAATCCCGCAAGAGCGGCATGACCGACGAACAGAAGACGTCCCTCGCCGGATTCTTCAACAAGCTCGGTTTCTCCGAAAAGGAATCCTCGAAACTCATCGACCAGTTGGGAAAGGGACAGTTCGACAAGGTCCTGAAGCAGGTGGAGGCGCGGCTCGACGCCATGCCGCAGGACCAGCAGCTCCTGTTCAGCAAGGATGAAGTCGAAGCTTTCGTCTCGGCCATGGGACTCTCAAGGGAATTCGTCTCCCAGCTCCAGGAACTCTTCGCCGCCAACACCCTGCCCAAGGACGTGAAGCAGGCCTTCACCAGCATCCGCCAGGAACTGGCCGGGCTGGACAGGAAGGACCAGAAGCTCGTCAAGGCCGTGGGCAAGGCGTTTGCCGCAGTCATGGGCGACAATCACAAGGAGAGTTCCGCGGCGACCCAGGTGGACGAAGCCATTGATCTCAAGCCCCGGGTGGCCGAAGACAAGCCCGACACCGAGGTCCGCGAACAGCTTGCCCAGGCGTTCAGGTCGCGCAGGGACGCCGCGCCCGACAACACGGTCCGCAGACAGGCGCAACAGCCGACGGGCGACAAGACGGAGATCAAGACCGAAACGCCTGTCCAGGGCGAGGCGAACGAAAAGGAACTCGACCCCGAGGCCGACCACGACCGCAAGTGGAACAATTTCTTCGACAAGGCCCGGGAGGACGGCTCCGGCAAGACCGACGCCGCCGTCAGGGACGCCGAGGCCGTCAACGCCGAAGCCAAGGCCGTCCCGGTCCAGCAATCCGCGACCGGGTCCAAGGCACGGGCCTGGGAAAAAGTTTCCGCCCCCAAGGTTCTCAAGCAGGTGGACCAGGCGATCATCAAGACCCTGAAAAACGGGGCCAGGCAACTCACCCTGCAACTCACTCCCGAGAATCTCGGCAAGCTGTCCATCGTCCTCTCGGTCCAGGGCAAGGAGGTCAGCGCCACCATCCGCGCCGAGAACACCGACTCCCACAAGGTCATCGCGGACAACCTTAATATCATTAAGAATTCTTTAGAAGCTCAAGGGCTGAAAGTGGAGAAACTGGATGTCCAGGCAGGGCTCGCCGACAACCAGAGCTTCAACGGATGGTTCGGCGAAAGCGAGCACAACCTGTCCCGCGAAAGGGAAGCCATGATCGCCATGCGCAACCACATGCGCACCATGCGGGAGCAAAACGCGGGCGGTATGGCCCGGGACGTGCAATCTGCCGGGGAACGGGTAATTCCTTCCGATCAGGGTTTGCACCTTATCGCGTAAACGAGGGCTATCATGGGTTACGTAGACACTACCGGAGTATATCTCGGGCAACAGGAAGAGCGGCTTACCGCTTCCAACTCGCCCGACCATAAAACGAGCCTGGACCAGGACGCCTTCCTGACCATTCTGGTGGCGCAGCTCACGCATCAGGACCCGCTCAACCCCATGGAGGACACGGAAATGACCTCCCAGTTGGCGGAGTTCTCCAGCCTGGAGCAGTTGACCAACATCAACGACGGCATCAACACGCTGAATGAAAGCATGTCCCAGAACGACATGCTCACCGCCGTCAGCTTCATCGGCAAGGAAGTCAAGGCCGAGGGCTACAAGGTCAGCCTGAACGAAGGCAACTCCTCGACCATCTACTACGGCTTCGGCGAGGCCGTGACCAGCATCATGATGAATATTTACGACTCCGAAGGAGCCATCGTCCGGACCGTGGAGCTCGGCAGCAAGGAAGCCGGAACCTACCAGTACACCTGGGACGGGAAGAACGAAAACGGCGACCTGCTGCCCGACGGCCAATATGGAGTGGGCATCCTCGGCCAGGACCTCGACGGCGACTACGTCATGGTCCAGACCGAGATTTCCGGCCGGGTGGACGGCGTGGTCACGGAGAACGGCACCCAGTATCTGCGCCTCGAAGACGGCAGGTTCGTCAACATGCTCAACGTCAAGGAAGTCGTCGACCCCGACGCGTCCTCCGTTGTCGACGCGACCGACACTTCGGATGAAGGCAACGACGCGGACGACGACGCATAGGCGGCAGCCAAGGAATATTTCACTCCGGGCCGACGGCGGTCCGGGACTCTTGGAGAAGAGATTAGGAGGTTAATATGGGTTTAGGAGCATCACTGTTCTCGGGTATTTCCGGCCTGACGGTACACTCGGAACGCATGACGGTCATCGGCAACAACCTGGCCAACGTGAACACCACGGGCTTCAAGGGCGCCATGATGCAGTTCGAGGACCTCGCCAGCGCCGACTTCGCCACGGTCAACGGCGTGGGCCAGGTGGGACGAGGCGTGCGCGTGTCGACCATCTACTCCGACTGGGGCCAGGGCGCGCTGGAGTCGTCCACCGAAGCCACGGACATGGCCATTTCCGGCGAAGGACTTTTCGTGGTCTCCCCCATGGGCGAGGACATGAAATACTACACCAGGGCGGGCAACTTCCGCTTCGACAGTGACGGATACCTGGTGGACCCCCACGGCTACGTACTCCAGGGATGGGAGATCGAGCGCAACACCACCACGGTGACGACGACCTCGTCGAGCACCACGGAAAGCTCCAACTCCGCCCGGATCATCGGCACGCCGACCAACATCCGCATGGAGAATTTCCAGTCCGAGCCCAACGCGACCACCAACGTGTCCATCGTCACCAACCTGGACCCTTCGGCCGCTGACAGCTCCACCAGTTCGGACAATCCCTATTTCGCCATGTTCAACAACTGGGACGGTTCGGCCGAAACACCGCTGGCATCCACCCTTTACGGATACTCGACCACGCTCAAGGTCTATGACGACATCGGCACGGCCCACAACCTGACCGTGTACTTCGACCCCGTCACCATGAGCAACGCGGGCGGCAACACCGTCTGGGAATACATGGTCACCTGCGAGCCCAACGCGGACCGCCGCGTCCTTTCCGGCGCGAACGGCATGATGACCTCCATCGGCGAGGGCCGGACCTCGGCCGCAGGCGTGCTCATGGTCGGCACCCTGACCTTCACCACCGGCCAGCTCTCGGGCATGAGCGCATACACGCTCAAGTCCAACGGCGGCGCCAACATCAAGGACCTGAACAACTGGAGCCTGGCCAATTTCTCCACCAGCGGCTTCCCGGTCTGCACGGCCAACTTCCTGGGCAAATCCAACGCCAGCACGGCTGAAGCCGTCGACGCCACGCCCATCCAGATCGACTTCGGCATCTCCAACAAGAACCTGTCGAGCAACGGCAACGGAGCCGTGACCATCGGCTGGGGCGGCGGCCTGGGCAATCTGCCCACCACTGCGGCCATGGTCGGCAACAACATCGGCAACACCGGATACCTGGCCAACTTCAAGGACCCGGCAGTCAGCGCCCTGGCCACCCAGAGCTTCGACACCGGCGGCTCCTCCACTTTGTACCAGAGCCAGAACGGCTACTCCGCGGGCATCCTGCAGAACATCTCGGTCTCCCGCGAAGGCATCATCTCCGGTCACTACTCCAACGGGCAGGTCCTGGAACTCTACGCCGTCACCCTCGCCACCTTCACCAACAAGCACGGACTGCGGCGCGAAGGCGGCAACCTGTTCTCGGAGACCCTGGAATCCGGCCCGGCCCTCACCGGCCAGGCGGGCAGTACCGGCAAGGGAACCATCGACGGCAATTCCCTGGAAATGTCCAACGTGGACATGGCCACGCAATTCGTCAGCATGATTACCACCCAGCGCGGCTTCCAGGCCAACACCAAGGTTATCACCACCGTGGATTCGATGCTCGGCGAAGTCATCTCCATGAAGCGGTAACCCGACAAAGGTCTCAAGTAACCCATACTGATAGACGTCCTTCTCCAAGCGCCCCCTGCTACCCACAGGGGGCAGGGCACACCCGGCGGCCCCGCAGTGCGATGCACAGCGGGGCCGCCTTTTTTTTGTTGAACAGGGAGGAAGGGCGGAGAGGTAGCGCGGGAGTATTGTCGCGCTTCGCGGCAGACTGTGCGCGTTCTCCTTACGTTTTGTTTCGCCTTTACGGCGACTTCCTTTTTTGCTGGCGCAGAAAAAAGGAAGCAAAAACTGCGCTTTTCGGCCCTTGCAGCTCCCGAAAGCAGTGGCCAAGAGCCTGTAGCGGCTTTCGCTGCCCGACAGGATGTCCGTCTGCGACGGACGCAGTCGGCCTACGCTTCGCCGCTTCAGACAGGCTCTAGGCCCCGGCTTTCGAACGTCTCCCGCGCAAGCGAGGCCCGTTCTTCCAACTCGATAGACCTTATTCCCTGCCCTTCGTCCCCATAGCCGCTACCCCAATCCATCCCAAAGGTGTTTGTACGCAACTAGCCCCCCTACGAGCACCAGCCCTGGATCAGCGGCCTAGAAGCCGACCGCGAAGGGGCGGCGGCTCCGGTGACGAGGTAGGAAGGACCTAAGAGAATGGGAAGCCGAGCACCGGGAAAGGGCTTATACCTTTGCTCGGATGGAGCCGACCCGAGCGGATCGGATTCTTGCCGATGATCCCGGGGGCGGCCGCGCTAGGAAAAGGCCCTTTTCTTTCGTCTATTTCTTTTGGGCCAGCAAAAGAAATGGACCCCGCCGGGAGGGCATGGAGGCTGAAGGGGCAAAGCCCCTTCACTGGCTCTCGCGCCAAAGGCGCTCCCGCCTCAACAAGCTAGCGCACCTTCCCGCGAAAAAGCTCCCTCCTCAACAGCAACCCCCTCCATAACCCGCCTGCAAGGCGAACAAAAACCCCCCGCTCTTCGACGTCGTCAGGCGGCAAATATTGACGAACCATTGACGGACAAGGCTTCCACACCTCGGCAACGAGGGGAAAAAATGGCCCTTCTAGACTTTATTTAGATACACAGAACCTCAATATTACTTAACAAAGTTAAGTTGGCACATATGATGCTTAATGTTCGCCAAATGGATTTGAGAATCGAACAAGGAGGGTTCTGATGTCTTTAGTCATTAACCACAACCTCATGGCGATGAACGCCCAGAGGAATCTGTCCGAGCATTATGGACGGCTCGGCGTTTCCACCAGGCGTTTGTCTTCCGGTCTTCGAGTCGGCACCGCCGCCGACGACGCGGCCGGGTTGGCCATCCGCGAGCTCATGCGTTCGGAAATCAGTTCCCTTCACCAGGGCATCCGCAACGCATCCGACGCGATCTCGCTGATCCAGACCGCCGACGGTGCGCTCCAGGTCATCGACGAAAAGCTCATTCGCATGAAAGAGCTGGCCATGCAGGCGTCCACCGGCACCTACAACTCCGACCAGAGGCTGATCATCGACTCCGAGTACCAGGCAATGTCCTCGGAAATCACCCGTATCGCCAATGCGACGGACTTCAACGGAATTTACCTGCTCAACGGCAACCTGTCCGGCGATCCGGGCGTGGACCATGACGGCACCGGCCTGCAGTCCACCGGCCCGCTGAAGATTCACTTCGGCACCGGCAACGACTCGTCGGAAGACTACTATTACGTAGCCATCCAGGGCTCCACTTCATCCGCCTTCGGCCTCGGCCATAGCGCCGCGTTGCGAAACGGCGACACCTGGGAAGCCCAGAACGCCGGTAAGGCCATTTCCACCCAGGCCCTGGCGCAGGCCGCCATGGAAGCCATCAACCAGGCGATCATCTCCAAGGACAAGATCCGCGCGAACCTCGGTTCCATGCAGAACCGCCTGGAAAACACCATCACCAACCTGGAAATCCAGGCCGAGAACCTGCAAGCGGCCGAATCCCGCATCTCCGACGTCGACGTGGCGCAGGAAATGACGGAGTTCGTGCGCAACCAGATTCTCACCCAATCCGCCGTCGCCATGCTCGCACAGGCCAACTCCCTGCCGAGAATGGCCATGCAGCTCATCGGCGGCTAGTCGCAACCGGACGGACGCGACTGAAGACGATCGGAATCCGGCCCCGCGGTTCATCCCGCGGGGCATGGTTTCCGGTCGTTTGCCGTGTTCTATGGATGGGGACTATTCTTCTTCCAGGAACTCGAGGGCCATGCGAGCGGATTCCTGTTCGGCGCGCTTGACGCTGGTGCCCGCGCCGCGGAACTTTTCTCCCTGCGGCAGGGTCACTTCCACCTCGAACAGCTTTTCGTGTTCGGGGCCGCTGGTCCCGGCCAGCACGTAAACCGGACGGTCGCGGAACAGGTCCTGAGCCACTTCCTGCAACCGGCTCTTGTAGTCCTTGGTCTCGGGCAGCATGGCCCGGGCGGGCCACATGCTTTCGAAAATCTCCAGAATGGTCTGCCGGGCGGCCTCGAAACCGCTGTCCAGAAAAACCGCCCCGAGCAGGGCCTCGAAGGCGTCCGCCAGCAGGGCGTCGCGATCCCGGCCGCCTTGCAGCTCCTCGCCCCGCCCAAGCCGGATATACTTGTCGAGTTTGAGATCCCGGGCGATGGCCGCCAAGGACTGCTCCTTGACCAACTGCGAGCGGATGCGGGTGAGCTGTCCCTCGTGAGCCGACGGATACCGCTTGAAACCCTCTTCGGAAATACACAGCTCCAACACGGCGTCACCCAAAAACTCCAGCCGCTCATTATCCTCGAAACCGTTCTGTTCATTGGCGAACGAGGAATGGGTCAGCGCGGTCTCCAGGAACTTGACTTGGGCAAACCTATGGTGGATACAATCCTGAAGCTCAGCGATATCCATTCAACCCCCTTTTTTATGCAACCCGAAGCCCAATTGCGCGAACTATTCAACCCCGAAACCATCGCCGTCATCGGCGCGTCCCGAAGCCCGCACAAGCTCGGGCATCTCATCCTGTCGAATTTAATCTCGGCAGGGTACAAGGGGACAATCTTTCCCGTCAATCCCGCAGGCGGAGAAATTCTCGGTCTGACCGCCTACCCGTCGGCTGCGGACCTGCCGCGGCCGCCGGATCTCGGCATCATCGTCCTGCCGCGCGAACAGGTCCTGCAAGCCATGCGGGAACTGGCCGACGCCCAGGTGGACGCCATCTGCGTCATCACCGCCGGCTTCCGGGAAACCGGGCGCGACGGTTTTGAACTTGAGATGAAAATGGCGGACCTGGCCCGCAGGCGGAACATCACCCTGCTCGGTCCCAACACCCTGGGCCTGTTCAACACATCCATTTCCCTGAACGCCAGCATCGCGCAGACCATGCCCGCCAAGGGGTCCATCTCCTTCTTCTCCCAGAGCGGCGCCCTGTGCTCGGCCATTCTGGACTGGGCCGAAGGCGAGTCCATCGGGTTCTCCAAATTCATCTCTCTCGGCAACAAGGCGGGCGTGTCCGAAGCGGACGTCCTCGAAGCCCTGGGCGACGATCCGGACACCAAGGTCATCATCGGCTATCTCGAATCCGTGGACGACGGACGCAAATTCCTGACCCGGGCGCTGACCGTGACCGAAAAGAAACCGGTCATCATGATTAAGGCGGGCACCACCCCGGCGGGCGCGCGGGCCACCTCAAGCCATACGGGCTCCCTGGCCGGGAGCGTTGAAGCGGGGCTGGCGGCCTTCAAGCAGGCGGGCATCATCCGGGTGGACAGCCTGGAAACCCTGTTCGACCTGGCGCGCGCCTTTTCCGAGCAGCCCCTGCCCCAAGGACCGAACCTCGCCGTGGTGACCAACTCCGGCGGTCCCGGCATCCTCGCCGCCGACGCCTGTGAAGGCGCGGGGCTCAACCTGGCCCGACCCTCCCTGGCCACGCTGGAGCGGCTGACCAAGGTCCTGCCGCCCTTCGCGTCCATCTACAACCCCATCGACATCATCGGGGACGCCAAGGCCGAACGCTACCGGGCCACCCTGGAAGCCGTGGCCGAGGACGACAGCACCCACGCCATCCTCGTCCTGCTCACGCCCACGGCCTCGGCCGAAATCACCGAGACGGCGCAGACCATCATCGACATTTCCAAGACCTGCGACAAGCCGATCTTCGCCTCCTTCATGGGCGACCAGCGCGTCGGCCCCGGCCGAGACATGCTTCTTGCGGCGGGCATCCCCTGCTACGCCTATCCGGAACCCGCCGTCACGGCCATCTCCGCAATGCTCGCCCACTACCGCTGGAAGAACCGCCCCTACCCGGTGGAAGTCTGCTTCCGCCGCGACAAGGGACGCGCCGAGCGGACCATCCAGGCCGCCCTCCAAGCGGGCGTGACCGAGCTGCCCTTCAACGACGCCATGGACATCGCCGCGGCCTACGAGCTGCCCGTGCCCGAAACGCGCCTGGTGCGCACCTCGGACCAGGCCGTGCGCGCGGCCAAGAAGATGGGTTACCCCGTGGCGCTCAAAATCGAATCGCCCCACCTGGCCAGCCGAGGAGAGGTGGACGGCGTCGCCCTGGACCTGCACACGCCCCAAGACGTGCGTGAAGCATGGCTCGACATCACCACCCGCGCCCAGCGCAGACGCCCCGACATCTACATCGCGGGCTGCCTGGTACAGACCATGGGACCGATCAAGACCCGCGAGGTCGTTGTCCGTTTCACCCAGGACCCGCAGTACGGGCCGCTCATCTCCTTCTGCCTGGCCGGACCGTCCGCCGAAGTCCTGAACGACATCGGCTACAGGCTGGCCCCGCTGGCCCTGCACGACGTCCAGGACATCATCCGCGAAATCAAATCGTTTCCCCTGTTGCGCGGCGTACGAGGTTCGGAGCCGGTAAACCTGGCGGCAATCGAGGACATCCTGCTGTCCATGTCGCAGATGGCCACGGACTTCCCGGAAATACGCGAGGCCGAGCTCAACCCCATCCTGGTGGACTCGGAAGGCGCGTTCGTCGCCGACCTGCGCGTGACCGTCGGACCCATTTGACGCTTGGACATTTTTTGCGGTCTCATATACTAACAGGATACGGGGCATGGTCTACCTCGCCCCGTTCACATTCAGGAGGAATATAGGCATGGCTGGACTCTACATTGGCTCTACCACCGGGTATTCAGGCAAGAACATGATCGTCATGGGCCTGGGCCTGCGCCTGCAGAAAGACGGGTACAACGTGGGCTACATGAAACCCGTGGGGGCCATGCCCATGGAAATCGACGGCAAGCTCGGCGACGAGGACGCCGCGTTCGTCCAGGACGTGCTCGGCCTGTCCGAAGACCCGGCCATGGTCACGCCCGTGGTCGTCACCCAGGACTTCAAGGTCAAGGCGTTCACCGGCAAGATGGAAGGGCTGCTCGACAACATCGTCGCAGGCTACGAAGTAGTCTCCAAGGACAAGGACGTCACCCTGGTGGCCGGGTCCGGGTCCATGTACTCCGGCAAATATTGCGACACCGACGCCATCTCCGTCATCCGCAAGCTCGGCATCAAGACCGTCATCATCGACAGGTTCCAGAAAGAGCTCAAATACGACTATCTCATGGTCATGAAGGAAACCCTCGGCGACCTCATGGCAGGCGTCATCCTCAACGACGTGCCGCCCAATTTCATGGACGAGATCGAACAGCTCCTCGGCCCCGCGCTGGAAGCCAAGGGCGTCAAGATTCTCGGCGTCATTCCCCGCGACCCGCTCATGGGCGCGATCAAGGTGGGCGACCTCGCCGACCGCCTCGGCGGCAAAATCATCTCCGCCCACAACAAGAGCGAACGCGTGGTCGAGTCCTTCCTCATCGGCACCATGCAGGTCGAAAACTTCATGACCCACTTCCGCAAGAAGAAGAACTCCGCCATCATCGTCGGCGGCGACCGGTCCGACGTGCAGCTCGTGGCCCTCGAAGGCGACTGCCCCTGCCTTATCCTGACCGGCAACCTCTACCCCAACGACATCATCCTCACCCGGTCCGAGGTCCTCGAAACACCCATTATCATGGTCCGCGAAGATACCTTCACCGTGGCCAAGAAAATGGACGACATCCTCTCCCGGCATAAACTCCGCGACGCCATCAAAATCAAGCAGGGAGCCGAACTCGTGTCCAACAACATCGATTTCGAATTCCTCAAGAAAGAACTCGGCCTGAAATAGGCGTTGCCATCCGCACTCGATAAGAGGGGACGCTGGAGCGTCCCCTCTTTTTTTGCCTCCGGCGGCCGGGGGAAGGGGAGGAAAAACCCTTTGAAAAGGGTTCTTTCCTCCCCTTCCCCCGGACCCCCATCCCCTCCTTTTCCTAAACTTTTTGGTGCCGCTTCGCGGGTCTGTGGGCGCGGGTAAACGACATACATTTATTACCCATTCGCCGCAGGCGCGCTAAAAAGTTTTGGAGGGTCCAGGGAACCTTTTTCAAAAGGTTCCCTGGCGGGGTCCGGGGCAGCGCCCCGGCCGCCGGAGGCATCCCCGGGCAATAAGCTGAACCAGCTGGGAAAAGGCTGTATCCCCGGCGGGCAAACGGGTACACTGTATCCATGAGCAAAACCGCGCTGGACAAAACAGACCTGACAACGCGGCCCATTCCCGAGGTGATACGCCAGGTGGCGATGCCTTCGAGCGTGGGCTTTTTCTTCCACACCATGTTCAACGTGGCGGACACATGGTGGGCCGGGCGCATCGACACCCAGGCCCAGGCCGCTCTGGCTCTGTCCCTGCCCGTATTTTTCATCATCACGGCCCTGGCCAGCGGCATCGGCACCGGCTCCACCGCGCTCATGGGTTCGGCGCTGGGCGCGCGGGACCGCAGACAGGCCGCGCTGACGGCCGTGCAGATGCTCAGTTTCGGCATTTTCGTGTCCGTGTTCCTGGCCTGGTTCGGGCTGACCTTTTCCCCGGCCATCTTCGGCTGGCTCGGGGCCGAAGGGCATTATCTGGAAACCTGCCTCGCCTACATGAACCCGATCTTCGTCTGCAACGCCGTCACCGTGGCGCTTTATTTGTTCAACGCGGTGCTACAGTCCCAGGGCGACACGGCCAGCCTGCGCAACGTACTCTGCTTCACGGCCGCCATGAACGTGATTCTGGACCCGTGGTTCATTTACGGCGGCTTCGGCCTGCCTGCCATGGGGCTGGCGGGAGTGGCGTGGTCCACGGTCATCTTGCAGGGCGCGGGCGCGGTCTACCTGGCGTACAAGGCCCGCCGCACCGGACTCATCAAGACCGACGGCGGGCGGAATCTCATTCCCCGGCTGAGAATCTACGCGCAGATTGCCCACCAGGGATTTCCGGCGGCTCTGAACTCCATGACCATCGCGCTCGGCTTTTTCGTTATCTTCCGCTATGTGTCCGGATTCGGCCCGGAGGCGTCGGCGGCGTACGGCATTGCCACCCGCATCGACCAGATAGTGCTCATGCCGACCATCGGCCTGAGTGTGGCCGCGCTGACCATCACCGCCCAGAATTACGGGGCGGGCAAAATCGACCGCATACGGGAGAACTTCCGCAAGAATTTGTTGTACGGCGCGTACCTGCTCATTCCCCTGTCCGTGCCCATTCTGATTTTCGCCGAACCGCTCATGCGCATATTCACCAGCGACCCGGCGGTCATCGAGGTGGGCGCGGGTTACCTGCGCATCGACGCCTTCACCCTGTACGGCTACGTGGCCATATTCGTGCCCACCTCGGTTCTACAGGGCATGAAACGCCCCATGTTCGCCATCTGGCTCGGCCTCGCCCGCCAGGTCGCGGCCCCGCTCCTCCTGTTCACCCTGTTCACCCAAATCCTCGGCTACCCCATCACCGCCTTGTGGCTGACCATCTTCGCCATCGTCTGGACCTCCGCCGCCGTGGCCCTGTGGTTCGCGCGACGGACCATCGGCGAAGTGGAGGCGCACAAAGCCCGCCCGGAAAGCCTCGAAATTTCCTGAATGCGGCCCCTGCGAACACTGGCCGGGCTTTCCCCGCCGCGATGACCGACACCGCGGCGCGGATGGGGCAGGGCCGGACAAGCCAGGCCCGCGCCGGAAGGCCGAAGACGTTGAAAACGGCCCCGGAATGTTCCGGGCGGAAACGACCGGGGACAGGCTGTCGAGGAGTTGACACCCTGAATAAATTTCGGCTATGGTACTTGACTCCACGGCGGGCCAGTAGCTCAGTTGGCAGAGCCACCGGCTCATAACCGGTCGGTCCCAGGTTCGAATCCTGGCTGGCCCACCAACGACCCACTTCCGGGAGACGTGCTTGTCGAAGACCCGAAAGCTGAAGAACGCATATATCCTGAAATCTCCCGCTAAGGCCTTCGGCCGGGTGATCGAAGAGGACAAGAGATGCTCCCGAGGGGGAAACCCTACGGGAGCATCCTCTTTATGGGAAATGGTCGTAACTATATGAAAATTCAAGATATTTTATCGATTTTCCGAGAATTGGCTCCGGAAGCGAACCAAAGTTCCTGGGACAATTCCGGAGTGCAGGTGGCCGGGTCCGTCGATCGGACCGACAAGGTGGCCGTGACTCTTGAGCCCACCCCGGCGGCGCTCTGCCGTTGCCTGGAGTGGGGCGCGGGCGCGGTTATCACCCACCATCCCCTGTACATGAAACCCAAGGCTCCGAACGCGGAGGGCATGTACCTCGACGCGTTGCGGGCGGTTATCCGATCGGGAAGCTGGCTTTACGCAGCCCACACGTCCCTGGACACCCGTCCCGGCGGTCCGGCCTTCTGGCTGGGCAGGGAGCTGGGGCTGACCGGAGGACGGCTGCTCGAAGTGGAGCACGGACGCGCCCCGATCGAGGCCTCCTTCTACTGCGAGGAGCCGATCAGCCGCGAGGCCGCCGACATCTGGGCCAACCACGACGGGGTCCACTCGGTGTCCCAGAGCCGCACCGGCGAGGTCCGGGTGGTCTGCGACGAGCCGCACTGGAGCGGGTTGGCGGACAGCATCGAATTTTCCCTGGGCAAACGTCCGCTGTTCTACCTGCGCTCCCTGACCGCGCCGTTGAGCGAGGTCGGTTTCGGCGAGGTGGGCGAACTGCCCCAGCCCATGGCCTTCGACGCCTTCATGGGCAGGCTGGCCGGTCTGATCCGACGCGACGCCCTGCTGGTCGCCGGGCCGAAGCCCGAGACCGTTCGGACCGTGGCCTACTGCGGCGGGTCCGGCTCGGACCTCATCGAGCGGGCCGCGCGCGCCGGGGCAGACGTGTTCGTCACCGGGGACATGAAGTACCACCCTGCCGTGGAAACCCCGGTCTGCGTGGTGGATGTGGGCCACTTCTCCCTGGAAGAGGAGATGATGCGCCGTTTCGCCATGGAACTGGCCGAAGCCATGCCCAAAGCCGAAGTCCGTTTCTTCCCGGGCGAGGACCCGTTCACGGTGTACGCGGGATAAGGGAAACACTTTTTCGTGATTTTAAATAGACAGTGAGGTTAATCCATGTATCAGAAACAGATTGAACAGTTGATCGTCCTTCAGGAAGTGGACGACGAAATCCTCGAACTGACCAAAGAGATCGAGCTGGCTCCCCAGGAGCTGACCGACCTTGAGGGACAGCTCGACGAGTTCGAAGTTCGCCGCGGCCGGATCGACGAAAAAACGGGCATCCTCCAGGAGCAGAAGAAGAAGCTCTCCGTGGAGATCGAAGAAGATGCCGGCAAGATCAAAAAGTCCAAGAACAAGCTGATGCTGGTGGGCAACACCAAGGAATACCACGCCATGATGCGCGAAATGGATTCCCTGGAAAAGCTCAACCGTATGCGCGACGACGAGCAGACGGCCGTGCGCGAAGAGCTTCTGCGCCAGGACGAGGCCACCCAGTCTCTCAACGACGAGATGAGCGGCGTGCAGGAACAGTACGAAGCGCTCAAGACTACCCTGGAAGAACGCCTTGACAAGGCCAACAAAAAGCTTGAAGCCCTGAACCGCAAGCGCAAGAAGGCTTGCAAGGCTGTGCCGCCGCCGATCCTGGGCCGCTACGAATTCATTCGTGAGCGCATGGAGCACCCGGTCATCGTGCCGGTCTCCGAAGGAGTGTGCTCGGGCTGCAACATCATGATCCCGCCGCAGACCTACAACGATCTGCAGAAGGGTCAGCAGATCCTGAGCTGCCCCAACTGCCAGCGGCTGATCTACTGGCAGGCGTTCGTGCAGCCGGGCGGATCGATCGAAGAGGAATAATGACACAAATTCGGAGTCGGGCAGGTCATCGCCGCGGTCTATGACCGGGGAGGAAAGTCCGGGCTCCGCAGGGCAGGACGCTGGGTAACTCCCAGGGGGAGCGATCCCCGTCAAGTGCAACAGAAAGCAGACCGCCTCCGGGTTTCCCGGAGGTAAGGGTGAAACGGTGGGGTAAGAGCCCACCGGCTGTCGCGGTGACGCGGCAGGCCAGGTGAACTCCGTCCGGAGCAAGACCGAATAGGACAGCGTTTGAGGCCGGCCCGGCCGAGCTGTCGGGTTGGTTGCTTGAGCCGTCCGGTAACGGGCGGTCTAGAGGAATGATGACCACCCCGAAAGGGGGACAAAACCCGGCTTATGACCGGCTCCGATTTGTGTTACCGCGCGGGGGAGGCTCTCCTCCCCCGTGCACCATTTTTTTCACTGGCAACATCAGGGACCGCACCATGAACGACATCTGGGGCATCATCCTGGCCGCCGGAGCCGGGACCCGCCTGGCCGAGGCCACGGGCGGCGAGCGCAAGCAATACCTTGAATACAAGGGCGCGCCGTTGTTCTGGCATTGCGCACGGACGTTCTCCAGGGCGGCCAAAATCCGCGGGCTGGTCTTCGTCTTCCCGCCGGAAGACCTCCCCTCCAAGGAAAAGGAGCTCCGCCAGTTCTTCAAGACCGAGGAACTGGGCGTGCAATGGATCGCGGTCCCGGGCGGCGAACGGCGGCAGGACTCCGTCCGCAACGGAATAGCCGCCCTGCCGCGTGAATGCGGCCGTGTGCTGATTCACGACTCGGCCCGCCCCTTTGCTTCGGCGCGGCTCGTCGCGGGGCTCATCGAAGCCCTCGAATCCGGCGCGCGCGGCGTCATCCCCGCCATCCCGGTGACCGACACGGTCAAGAGAGTCGCCGGAAACACCGTTGCCGAGACCCTGAACCGCGCCGAACTGGCCGCGGTGCAGACGCCCCAGGCCTTCGAGACCGCGCTCCTGAAAGAAGCCCACGACCGCGCCCTGACCGAGGGCTGGGAAGTCACGGACGACGCCTCCATGGTCGAGCGGCTGGCCGAAGTGGCCGTCATCCCCGGCGAGGCCGCCAACGTCAAGATCACCGTGCCCGAAGACCTCAAACGGCTTGAAGCGTCCCGCGTCACCGTCCCCTGCACGGGATGGGGATACGACGTGCACCGCTATGGCGGGACGGGCGACAGGCCCATGGTCCTGGGCGGCGTGCCCATCCCCGGCGGTCCGGCCATCGTGGCCCATTCCGACGGCGACGTGCTCCTGCACGCCCTGGCCGACGCCATCCTCGGCACCTTCGGCGGCGGCGACATCGGCACCCACTTCCCGGACAACGACCCGAATTTCGACAACGCGGACAGTTGCATTCTTCTGCGCGAGGTCCTGACCATGGCCGAGCGGGCCGGGAACCGCATCGTCCACGCCGACCTGACCGTCATCGCCCAGGTCCCGCGCCTGGCCCCCCACGCCACCCACATCGCCAAGAATCTCGCCCGGCTCCTGGGGCTGGAAGCCCATCAGGTCAATTTCAAGGCCACCACCGAGGAGAAACTCGGCTTCACCGGCGAGAAAAAAGGCATCAAGGCCGTGGCGGCCGTTACCGCACTGAGGGAAATGTAATCATGTCCGGCCTGATGAAGTTTCTCGCCTCCTTCGTCATTTTCGCGACCATTTGCTTCTTCGGGCTGAAATGGTACGTCAACTCCGAGGTGGACAAGGAGCTGACGCGCACCGTGGCCGAAACGCCCGGCCTGGCCCTGTCCTATGCGGACCTGTCCGTGGACATCACGAACCACGCGGTGATCCTGGAGGGAGTGGACGCCCTGTTTCCCTCGGGGCAGCATCTCCAGGCCGATTCGGTGCGCATCTCCGCCTTCGACCGGGACAACCCCATTCCCCACTATGCGACCATCTCGGCCAAGGGACTGACCATTCCCGCCACCCCGCAAAATTTCGGCCAATGGTCCGGGTACATCAAGAGCCTCGGTATCGAGGCCCTGTCCGGAGCCGGGGCTCTCGACTACACATTCGACCCCGAGACCGGCATCCTGGAACTCAAAGAACTGTCCATGGACGACCCCAAGCTCGGCACACTGAGCCTGATCGGAGCCCTGGACAACATCAACCTGGCGGGTTTCCGACCGGAACAAAGCTTCGCGCTGGGCATTCGCACGGCCGTGCTCCGGTTCCGGAACCGCGAATTCATGGAGCTGGTCGGCTCCGACTGGTCCAGGAAAACGGGCATGTCCGAAGCCGTCACGATGAACCACATCAACGCTGAACTCGACGGCCTGGCCGCCTACGCCGAGACCCGGGGCAACGAACCGGCCCGCGAACTCATGCTCGGCCTGAAGCGGTTCCTGAACGATCCCGGCACGCTGACCTTATCCGCCAACCCGGCGGAATCCGTGCCTGTGCTCTATTTCTTCATGGGCCGCGACCTGTTCGAGAATCTCGACCTGCTGAACATTCACGTTGAAACCGGCCCTGCCGACGGAATCTGATCGAAGTCGAACTATTCCAATGAAATAAAAATGGAGTGATCCAATGAGAATCTACAATACCCTCAAACGGCGAAAGGAAGAATTCACCCCGGCCAACAACAATGACGTCAACATGTACGTCTGCGGCATCACGGCCTACGATTTCTGTCACATAGGACACGCCCGCTCCAGCGTGGTCTTCGACGTGCTCTACCGCTACCTCAAGCACGAAGGGTACAACGTCAACTTCATCCGCAACTTCACGGACATTGACGACAAGATCATCAACCGCGCCAACGAGGTGGGCAAGGAGGCGGGAGAGATCGCCGAGCGGTTCATCAACGAATTCTACGTGGACATGGACCGGTTGAACATCCTCCGGCCCACGGTGGAGCCCAAGTGCACCGAGCACATCCCCGAGATGATCGCGTTGACCCAACGGCTGATCGACAAGGGCCACGCCTACGCCACCGAGTCCGGCGACGTGTATTTCAAGGTCCGCTCCTTCGACGGCTACGGCAAGCTGTCCGGCCGGAACATCGACGAGCTCGAATCCGGCGCGCGCATCGCTCCCGGCGAGCAAAAGGAAGACCCGCTCGACTTCGCCCTGTGGAAGGGCGCCAAGCCCGGCGAGCCTTCCTGGGAATCCCCCTGGGGCAGGGGCCGTCCCGGCTGGCACCTCGAGTGCTCCGCCATGTCCGAGAAATACTCCCCCCTGCCGCTGGACATCCACGGCGGTGGCCAGGACCTTTCCTTCCCCCACCACGAGAACGAGGTCGCCCAGTCGGAAGCGGCCACGGGCAAACCGTTCGCCAACTACTGGGTGCACAACGGCTTCGTGCAGATCAACTCCGAAAAGATGTCCAAATCCCTGGGCAACTTCTTCACCATCCGCGACATCCTGGCGAAATTCCTGCCCGAGACCCTGCGCTACTTCCTGCTGACCATGCACTACCGCAGCCCGCTGGACTTCTCCTTCGACGCCCTCGAAGAAGCGGAAAAAGGCCTTAAGCGCATCTACTCCGCCCTGCGTCAGATCGACGTCGAGCTGGCCAAGGAGAACTGGAAGAAATCCCCGTTCCCCGAGGAGCTGACCAAGGAACTCGACGACCTCGAAAAGAGTTTCACCGAGGCCATGGCCGACGACCTCAACACCGCGGGCGCGCTGGGGCACGTGTTCTCCGCCATCCGTCTGGCCGGACGCGTTGCCGAGGACAAGAACCTCCGCAAGTCCGAGGGCGGACGCGACCTCTTTGCCCGCATCAAGCGCGACATGGCCGACTGGGCCGAAGTCCTCGGCATCTTCGAGCGCGACCCCGCCGAGTTTCTCCTTGAGCTGCGCGACAACCGCGCCGCCCGCGCCGGCATCGAACCGGCCAAGGTCCAGGAACTACTCGACGCCCGCGCCCAGGCCCGCAAGGACAAGGACTTCGCCAAGTCCGACGCCATCCGGGACGAACTCGCCGCCATGCAGGTGGAAGTCAACGACACCCCCCAGGGCGCGACCTGGGACGTCATCTAGCAAAAAAGCCACAAGGGCCGGGAAAAGTTCTCCTTTTCCCGGCCCTCATTCCCCCCGGCCACTCCTTCCCACGGCCGCGAATCGTGAAGCCTCCTCCATTTCTTGACCGGATGAACGCTTTCCCCTACATGGAGACATGTTCGCTTCATCACCCTTTCGCCTGATAATTCCGGCCATCCTCGCGGCCTTTTTCCTGATCCCTTCCACGGCCTTCGCCCACCCGCACGCCTTTGTGGCCGCCGACGTCTCCTTTGTTTTTGACGAAGAGGGACTGGCGGGCATCCACCAGCGATGGGACATGGACGAAATGCTGACCGCCAGCATCCTCGACCTCATACAAAAATACGACGACGGGCCGCTCACCCCCGCCGAGGCCAAGGCGGTCGAAAGCGAAAGCTTCAAGCTTATCAAGGAATACGACTACTTCACGCACATCCGCATCGACGGCAAACCGTTCCGGGTCCAATGGGCCACCGACTTCAAGGTGGAGCTCAACGACCGCAAGATGGTCTGGCACTTCACCATTCCGTGTCACGTCAAGGCGAGCGACCGCGACAGGGAGATCGTGGTCGGCGTGTTCGACGACTCCTTCTACACCTTCGTCACCTACGCATCCGAGAACGGGCATCAGATCGACCCCACGGCCGACCCCCTGTATCTCAACGCCGACGCCCCGCCCTCACCCGACGACTTCCAGCGATTTTCCAGCCACGTCCAGCTCGGCAGCTTCTCCGGGACAATTCGGACGGCCGGTCCCACCGACCGATTCGAATTAAGAACAAACGTCCGCACCATGCCGTCCATGGCCTATTATTACGAGCAGATCGTCCCCGAAGCCCTCATCGTGAATTTCCGCAGGCCATGAGACGACAGACCACCCTTCCCGCCCTGCTTCTCGGGCTGATCCTCACCGGCCTGATGTTCGCCGGTCCCGCCCCCATGGGCATGGCCGGAACCGGGCTGGCCGCCCCAAACCCCTTCACCTCCGCGTCCGGGACCAACCGGGCGGAATCCCCGGAAAACGGCCTGTTCTCGCCCCTCGCCCCGGTCATGAAGGAGATAGCGTCCTGGCAAAACACCCTGCGCCAGGCCATGAGCCGATCAGCCGAGTCCATCCGCGAGAATCCCCTGGGCAAGGCGTTCTGGCTTTTCATGGGACTGGCCTTCGCATACGGCGCGGCCCACGCCCTGGGGCCGGGCCACGGCAAGGTTCTGGCCGCTTCCTACTTCCTCTATCGCGACGCGCCTCCCCGCCAAGCGCTGATCTACGCCTACCTGTCCATGCCGCTGCACGTGCTTTCGGCCACGGTCCTGGTCCTGGGCGGCAAATACCTGTTCAAGATGTCGGCCTCGCGGGCCGTGGACGACATGGGCCTGATCCTGCAAAACATCAGCTACGGGCTGCTCGCAACCATGGGGCTGTTCATGCTGGCGGGCGTCCTGCGGAACTGCCGCAACTCCGCCCCGGCCCCCTCCCCCCGGCAAAAGAATAACAACGCCCCGAAAAGCCTCGTCGGGCTGGCCCTGGCGACGGGCCTGGTCCCGTGCCCCGGAGCGGCCCTGGTGCTCATTTTCAGCATCTCCCTGGGCATCACGCCCGCCGGGGTCGCAGCCATGGTCGCCATCGCCCTCGGCATGGGACTCTGTCTGGCCGCAGTCTCCCTCCTGACCATCAAATTCCGAGACACCGCGCTCGCCCTCATGCAAACCCGATCGCCCCTGCTGAGGGCCGGACAATGCCTTCTCTCCCTGGCCGGGGCGTTCATCGTCTTCGCCACCGGAAGCCTGCTGCTCCTCGGCTCCCTGCTCAACCTCGCCTGAGCCTGATGGGATTGCGCCCCCCGGCGGGCGGAGAAGGGAGAGGAAAAGCCTCCGAAAAGGGTCCTTTCCCTTTAACTCCCTAAAGACAAAATCAAACATTGAAAGCCGCTTCGCGGCAATAGTCGGATGATTTCGCCTCCGGCGGGCAAGGGTTCGCACCCTTGCATCCCGTTTATGCGCCTTCGGCGCGTGTTTTTTCCGCTTCGCGGTTAACGTGCGCCATGGAGTGGGAGATATTCAGGGATAAAAAGACTGGATAGACGCGCCCAACGCTCTCCGCAAAGCGGCGCCAAAAAGTTCTGGAGGGGGAGTCCAGAGGGGGAACCTCTCTCAAGAGGTTCCCCCTCTGGCCGCCGGAGGCATCACTGGACTCGAAAGGACCAGAAAAACCGTTCGCCGCCCGCCGCCGGATAGCTCGCCACGTCGCCGAGCAGCCAGCCTTCGGGGATGGCCGTCTCGGCGGGAGGCGGGTCGTTGGAGAGGATCACGGCCACGCCGGTCCGTTCGCCGTCGAGGCGAAGCATGGGACGGATGAAATCGAGAAGTTTTTGCCAGGGCATGAAGGCGCGGCTGAGAATGAGGTCGGCCGTCGCTTGATGGCCTGATCTGGAAAGCCGGTCCAGCGCATCCTCTGCACGACCCGCGAAAACATTGGTGCCGGGCAGCTTGAGCCGTCCCAGAACGCTCTTCATGAAGGTGGCCCGTTTTTCACGCACCTCCACCAGCCAGTACTCGCCTTCCTGCCAGAGGACGCGCAGGGGGATGCCGGGCAATCCGGCTCCGGCCCCGAAGTCCAGACAAAGCGGCCGCTCGGGAAGACGCAGCCCGGCGGTGAAATCGGCCAGGAACAGGGAATCCACCACCAGCCGGTCGAAGACGGTTTGCCAGTCGGACGGCCCCACAAGATTCATCTTGCGATTCCATTTGATGAGTTGGTCCAGGTACGCGGCGAGCTGTTCGGCCTGCGCCGGATTCACCGGGCGGCCCAGTTTGCGGGCGGCGGCCAGCACGGCTTCGGGATTGAGACGAGTATCGGGCATGGGCAGGAGATACTTTTTTTCCCGAAAACAATCCAGCCCCGAGCACAGGAAGGCCGCTCGAGGGAGAGCGGCCTTCGCGGGAGGATGTAGGGTGTGACGTTCGGGCGGCAATGGCGACCGCCCTTTGGTAGAGAATGTGTCATGCTCGGCGGGGATGGTCAGGTCCCGCCTACGCCTCCCTTCTAGCAAAGGGCGCACCCGAAAACATTGACCTGGATCAACAATCCGAACTTTTTTGGGAAAAAACGAAAGGCGCGGGCGAACATCCCCCGCCGGGGCAATCCGCGTGCGGATTCATGCCCGGCGGGAGGGGGAATATGCCGATACGCTCCTGAGGGAAGCTTCGTCTATTCGTCGATGGAACGCGTGTAGTCGCAGCCTTTTTTCGGGCAGGCGATATGGTCCCCTTTGTCCTTGGAGTTCTTGCGCACCAGGATGGAATGCCCGCACTTGGGGCACGGCTCGTTGATGGGCCAGTTCCAGACCGCGTAGTCGCACTTGGGATATTCGGAGCAGGAGTAGAATATCTTGCCTCGACGCGAGGACTTTTCCACCAGCTCGCCCGAGCAGCCTTCACGCGGGCACTGCACGCCCGTGGAAAACGGCGCGGCGTAGGTGCAGTCCGGATAGTTGGAGCAGGCGATGAACCGGGAGCCGGTGCGGGCCTTCTTGAGCAGCAGCTCGCCGCCGCAATCGGGGCAGACGCCGACGACTTCGGGCTTCTCGGACTCCACAACCTTGATGTTGCCCTCTTCATCGCGGGTGAAGTTGACGATGGACTTGCAGTCGGGATAGCCGGTGCAACCGAGGAATTCGCCGCGCCGGGACTGCTTGATGGCCATGGGGCGGCCGCACTTCTCGCAGGTCACTCCGGTGTCCTCGGGCTTCTCGCGCTCCACCACGTGGATGTTGCCCTCTTCGTCGCGGGTGAAGTTCTTGATGGTCCGGCAGGCGGGAAAGCCGGTGCAGCCCAGGAACTCGCCGGTCTTGCCAAACTTGATGGCCATGGGCTTGCCGCAGTTCTCGCAGGTGACGTCCGTGACCTGCTGGGAGCGTCCCATCTCGGTACGGGCTTTTTCGAGAGTGGGATAGAAGTCGCTGCCGAAATTCCTGAGCAACTCCTCCCAGTTCTTCTTGCCGTCCGCCACATCGTCGAGCAGGGATTCCATCTGGGCGGTAAAGCCCACGTCCATGAGGGCCTGGAAGTGCTCGGAAAGCTGATCGGACACGGTGAAGCCCAGCTCGGTGGGCACGAACCGCTTTTCCTCCAGCTTGGCGTACTCGCGCTCAAGCAGGGTGGAGATGATGGCCGCATAGGTGGACGGCCGCCCGATACCCAGCTCCTCCAGGGTCTTGACCAGGGAAGCTTCCGAATAGCGGGACGGCGGCTGGGTGAACTTCTGTTCCTTCTTCAGCTCGTTCAGCTTGAGCGTCTCGCCCTCGCCCAGCTTGGGCAGCTCCACGTCCTCTTCGGACTTGGCCTTGTCCATGGCGGCCAGGAAACCGGCGAAAAGCAGCCGCTCGCCCTTGGCGCGCCACACGGTCTGCGGGGCCGAGACAAGCACGGTGGTGTCCCAGAAGGTCGCCGAAGCCATCTGCGAGGCAACGAACCGCTGCCAGACGAGCCGGTAGAGCTTGTACTGCTCGGACGGCAGGTAGCTCTTCACGCTCTCCGGCGTGATGGTCACGTCGACGGGCCGGATGGCTTCGTGCGCGTCCTGCGCGCCGCCCTTGGTCTTGAAATTCCGGGTCTTCGGAGGATAGTAATCCGCGCCGAACTGCTCAAGAATCAATTCCTTCGCGGCTTCCTGCGCCTCCTGGGCGATACGCACGGAGTCGGTACGCATGTAGGTGATGAGCGCGGTGGTGCCGCGCGTGCCGAGCTCGACGCCCTCGTACAGCCGCTGGGCGATGGACATGGTCCGCTTGGCGGAATAGCCCATGCGCCGGTTGGCGTCCTGTTGCAGGGTGGAGGTGATGTACGGCGGCAGGGGCTGGCGCTTGCGCTGCTTCTCCTGCACGGAGTCCACAACGAACTCGCCCTTCTCCAACTGCTCCTGCAAGGTCTCGGCCTGGTCCGCGTTGGACACATGGTTGACGCCAGGCTTGACGGCCTTGCCTTCGAGCTTGTGCAGATCCATCCAGAACGGCGGCGGATTCTCCCCTTCCAGAAGGACCTTGAAGGGCCAGTATTCGTCGGCCTTGAAGGCGCGACGCTCCTTCTCGCGCTCCACCAGAATCTTGAGGGCCACGGACTGCACACGGCCCGCCGAAATGCCGCGCTTCACGTTCTTCCACAGGATGGGCGAAATCTTGTAGCCCACCAGCCGGTCCAGGATGCGCCGGGCCTGCTGGGAGTCGAAGAGGTTCTCGTTGAGGTCCTGGGCATGTTCGAGAGCGTCCTTGACCGCCCGGGACGTGATTTCGTTGAACTGGATTCGACGAATGTTGTCGTTGACCGGCTTGAGCAGCTCGGCGACATGCCAGGCGATGGCTTCTCCCTCGCGGTCCGGGTCGGGCGCGAGATAGACGGTGTCCGCCTTCTTGGCTGCCGCGCGCAGCCGTTTCACCACATCCTCCTTGCCCTGGATGATCTCATAGTGCGGGGCGAAGTTGTTCTCCTCGTCCACGCCCAGATCGCGGGTGGGCAGATCGCGCACGTGGCCCACCGAGGCGTCCACCATGTAGTCCTTTCCGAGGAACTTGGAGATGGTTTTCACCTTGGCAGGGGACTCGACGATAATCAGGTCTTTCGGCATGTTGCGGCTCTCATATCAGACTGTGGAAAAATGCGCGATTGCGCTCCCGCATCCGCGCCCTCTTCTGCAGGCTGCAAGATTGTGTATCCGGTTCGTGCCGCCGGATTCGGCTCCGCCTTTCCGAGAACCATTCCCGGTAGACTGAGGGGGGTCTATGCCCGGTTTTCCGCCAACTCGTCAAGCCTCTATATATAGATAATGGGTGAAACGCGATTTTTTCCCTTTTCCGCGCCCCGCCAATTCTACCGGGCTTGTCGCCGCTTTTTCATACACAGGCAACATTCCGTCACTCGTTCGTAAGGCTTCCGACGAATGCGGAGCGTATGTTCCTTGAATCATATAACGCACTTGCATTCAAGGAGAAAAGAATGTCTTCCGAATACCTCAATCGTCGTGATTTCCTGAAACTGGGCGCTCTGGCGGGCGCAGCCGCCGCCGTCTCCGCCGTGCCCGTCCGGGCCATGGCCGCCCCGGCAGCCCGCACCCTTGAAGAGTGTATGTCCATGACCCCCGAGGCCATGGCCGACGCCTCCGCCCCGGTCTCCGCCTCCTGGCGATCCATCCTCAAGGCCGCCGCCGCGATCCGCAACCCGGCCATCCGGGCCAGCGTCGAGCAGATTCTGGACAACCCCGCGCCTTCCGTCATCAAGTCCATGAGCGCCTCCGACAAGAAGGCCATCTACAAGGAACTTTCCGCCAAGGGACTTATCGAGGGCGTGTCCGAAGCCGATTTTCTGCCGCCGTCCGCCAACGCCGATGTCTCTCCCCAGCCCTTCCGTTCCGCTCCCGGCAGCGGCTACCAGAGCCACCATGCATACCCGGGCGGACTGTGCACCCACACCGGCCTGAACACCCGCGTGTCCATCGCCCTCTATGACGGCTACCGCGAAGTTTACGACTACATGCTCGACCGCGACGTGGTCATCGCCGCGCAACTTCTCCACGACCTGCACAAGCCGTGGGTCTTCCAGTGGGACGCCAACGGTGAATCCCGCACCGAGCGGAAGCTGGCCGGAACCGGCGAACACCACACCCTGGGTGTTGCCGAATCCATCGCTCGCAGGCTCCCCGCCGACGTCGTCGTCGCCCAGGCCTGCGCCCACAACCATCCGCGCACCGAGCAGGACGAGGCCCAGGTCGTCGGCTGGCTGACCGCCGCCTCCATCATCGCGGGCGTCGATCCCGTCGCTTACGGCCTGCTCGACAAGGGCGGCAAGACCCTGCCCCTGCCCCGCCGCCAGGAAGGATTCGTCACCCACCTCGGCGACCACGACTGGGTGCTTACCGTGCCCGCCTGCCAGTGGATTCTCCCGACCATGGAGAAAGTGGCCATGCGCGACTTCGGCATCTCCAAGAACGACCTGAAAGCCAAGCCGTTCAACCAGTTCCGCAACTACGTCTTCTCCCAGGCCACCATCATGTCCCTGTACGAAACCTACGCCTCCAAGGGCGAAGCGGAACTCGTCCGCACCATCCATTCCATAGTCACCCCCGCCTAAAGGCGATCACACCCCGTCCGGACGCGTCCCGCCGCGTCCGGGCGGTCTCCGGGGCCGGTGCAAGAAGAGCGCCCCTGACGAATGTTCTTCCTTCCCTCCCACCGGCCCCATTCCTTTTCCCCTCTATTGCGCCCAGCCGAGCGGAGCGCACAGGCCGCCTTGCGAACATGGACGAAGCCGAAACCACGGCCGGTCGGCCGCAAACGAACGAAGTGCGTCCGACATCGGTTTGCCGCAACGGACGCCGGGTTGACTAGAGAAAATCTAGACTTAACTTTCCGGCAACATTGCCCTTTTCCAAACGGCTACAGTTCCGGTAAAATTTCGGGTGGTTAGGGAGCGCAAAGTCATGGTATAAGCCTGTACACGCTGGACGAATGCGAAAAATTATCATTAATTCATTAAACTAATTGAGAATCGGGCCGATAAGAGCCAGTGAGGACAAGGCTCCGATTTCACAGGCGAGACATGAACGACAGAAAACGTGAATTGGCCGAACGGACGGCCGAGGTTCGGGAAGCGCTGGCCATCGCCGCGAAACAGGCCGGCCGTTCGCCCGAAGACGTGACCCTGGTGGCGGTTTCCAAACTGCACCCGGCCTCGGACATCCAGGCGCTGGCCGAAACGGGCCAGGCCGAGTTCGGCGAAAACTACGTGCAGGAGGCCCTGTCCAAACAGGAGGAGCTGGCCGGACTGGACGTCCACTGGCATTTCATCGGCGGACTCCAGACCAACAAGGCCAAGTACGTGGCCGGGAAGTTCGCCCTGGTGCACAGCGTGGACTCCTCCAAGCTGGCCCGTGCATTGCACAACAAGGCCGTGAGCCTGGACACGGTGCAGGATATTCTGATCCAGGTGAACATCGCGGGCGAAACGCAGAAGTCGGGAGTCGAAACCGAACGGCTTCCCGAACTGGCCGAGGAGATCCTCGGCATGAAAGGGCTGCGGCTCGCCGGATTGATGACCATGCCGCCGTTTTTCGACGACCCGGAACGCGCCAGGCCGGTTTTCGCCCGGCTGCGGGAGCTGCACGGCCGGCTCGAAACTCGGTTGGGCATGAAGCTGCCCCATCTTTCCATGGGCATGACAGGGGATTTCGTCCCGGCCGTACAGGAGGGGGCGACATTGGTGCGCATCGGCACGAGAATATTCGGGGCGCGGCCGCCGCGCGATTGAGAATAAAGCGGAGACAGCATGGATCTGGGTACCATAATAGGCATCGTCCTCTCCTTCGGGCTGGTCCTGTCGGCAATCATGACCGGCTCCAGCCTGATTATCTTCGTGTCCGTGCCGTCCCTGCTCATCGTGGTGGGAGGCACCCTCGGAGCGGGCCTGGTCAACTACCCCATGAACTACATCATCGGGGTCATCGGGGTCATCAAGAACACCTTCTTCTCCAGCCTGGATTCCCCGGCCGAGGTCATCGACCGTTTCAAGGACTACGCCAACCGCGCCCGCCGCGAGGGCATCCTGTCCCTGGAGCCGCTCATCAAGGAAATAGACGACGACTACATGCGCAAGGGGCTGCAACTGACCGTTGACGGCCTCGAGCCCCAGACCATCCAGGAAATCCTCGAAACCGAGATATCCTACCTGAGCGAGCGGCACGCCACCGGCGCGGACGTGGTCGCCGCCCTCGGGACCCTGGCTCCGGCCATGGGCATGATCGGCACGGTCATCGGCCTGGTCCAGATGCTCCAGACCATGAGCGACCCGTCCTCCATCGGCCCGGCCATGGCCGTGGCCCTGCTCACCACCCTCTACGGCGCCATCATCTCGAACCTGATCCTCAACCCCATGGCGGGCAAGCTCAAGGCGCGCAGCAAGGAGGAAATCCTCCTCCGCGAAATGATAATGGAGGGCATTTTATCCATATCCAAGGGCGAGAACCCGCGCATCATCGAGGAAAAGCTGAACAGCTACCTGCCGCCCAAAGACCGCATCGTCTCCGATTAACCATCCCGCCCGAGGGGGCGCGCCATGGCCAAGAAGAAGAAAAAACAGGAATGCGAGGGAATCCCTCTGTGGATGGTCACGTTCGCGGATTGCATGACGCTTATGCTGACCTTCTTCATCCTGCTCGTCTCCATGGCCACCATCGACCAGCGGCGAAAGCTGGTGGCGCTCGGCTCCATCATCGGCACCTTCGGCTTCAACAAGCAGAGCTACGACACGTTTTCCAAGGAAGACACCAAGAAGACCGTGGAGCCGGGCCCCATGGATTCCGGCGACCTGGAGCCGCTCCAGTCCCTGAAATGGGAGAACGTGGACGCCGACATCAACTTTTCCTCGAACAGGTTCGTCCAGATTCTGTCCATCAACGCCAGCCTCCTTTTCGGATCCGACGGCTCGGCCCTGAGTCCGGCCGGACGGGCCACCCTGGACCGCTTCATGCCCCTGCTGCGGCAGGTCGAATATCCCCTGCTCCTGGCCGGGCACACCTCTGACATGCGCGACGAACTCGGAATGAACTATCAGCCGGGCGACGACGAACGGAACCCGGACCTCTCCTGGAAGCTTTCTCTCAACCGGACGCTGGCCATCTACAGCTACCTGCTGGCCAACGGCATGAGCCCGGACATGCTCCGGGTGGAGGCCTTCGGCAAATACCGGCCCCATTACCCGCCGAACACAGCGGAGAACCGCGCCCGCAACCGGCGGGTGGACATCGTCCTGGACAAGCGTTCCAGCCGCCTCGGCGACCGCATCGTCGAAACCGCGCCCGCGCCTCCGCGCCGGGACGACACCATGAGCGTCGACGGCTTCGAATTCGACGTTTCCACCCCGGCGGAGCTGCGCTAGCCATGGCCAGAAAGAAAAAAGAAGAGCCGTGTCCGCCTCTGGCCCTGTGGCTGGTGACGTTTTCGGACCTCATGACCCTGCTGCTGACGTTCTTCGTCCTGCTCCTGTCCATGGCCTCCATGGACAACGCCATCCTGACCAAGGTCACGCTGACCACGGCGGACCTCGGCCTGCTCGACAAGCGCGGCTCGGGCCGGGTCAACGTCAAGGACCGGCTGGTCGTGGAACTCATGGAAAAGCCGTGGGAAGTCCTGGACAAGCAGCAGCGGATCAAGGACCTTCTCTTCCCGGACGACACCCTGCCCGACGAGATCAGCAAGTCCCGGCTTGACGACAACCTCGACGTCCTGGCCAAGCAGGACGGCGTGGCCCTGGTCTTCTCCGACCAGATTCTTTTCGCGCCCGGCGCGGCCGAGCTCTCCGACGGAGGCAGGTTCCTCATGGACCGGCTGGTGCCGATGATGACCCAGACCGACGCGCCCATCAACGTGGCCGGATTCACCGACGCCTCCGACGCGGCGCGGACGCCGCTGGAACTGTCCGGCGACCGCGCCCTGGCAGTGCTGGCCTATCTTGTGGACAAGGGCGTGCCCAACTCGCGATTCTCCCTGTCCGCCTACGGAGACGCCTTCCCGGTGGTCGACGGGACGGGCAGGGCCACGGCCTCGCCCAAGAACCGGCGGGTGGAGATACTGCTCAAGACCGCCCGTCCCATCGGCGGCTACTAGCGGCCAAGAATTGGCCTGGAAAATTGCGACGATTGACGATAAGCATTTTGACAACATCCAGCAGGAAGGAAAGCTGCCATGGCTGAAGACGAAATCCGGGAAGACGGGAAAAAGAAAAAGAGCGGTCTGCTCAAGTGGATCATCATCGTCGTTCTGCTGGCGGGACTCGGTGTGGGCGGATATTTCGGCTACACCATGTTCATCGCCGCGCCCGACGAGAACACGGCCGCCCAGAACGACGCCGCGGGCGATCCCGCCCAACCGGCCGAGCAACTGGAGGGTCAGATCGTGGCCCTGCCCACGTTCCTGGTCAACCTGGCCGACCCCCTCGGCCGCCGGTACCTGAAACTCGGCGTTGAGGTCGAGGTGCGCGACGGCGACGCCCAGGCCGCGCTGACCAAGTACGAGGCCAAGATCAAGGATACTCTGCTCCTGCTCCTTTCGAGCAAGACCTACGACGGCCTGTCCACCATGCAGGCAAAGGTGGAGCTCAAGCAGGAGATCGCGGACCGCCTCAATCAGATCATCGGCAACGGCGGCGTATTGCGGGTCTACATCACGGAAATGGTCATCCAGTAGCACGCTTCTTGCTAGTTCCGCATCGGGACGTCCCGGTTTTTGACGGCCCGGACGGAGAACAACGTATTCAATGAGGTGAGCGACATGGCTGACGATCAGGACAAACTCGCGCAGGAATGGGCCGACGCCCTCCTGGAAAGCGGCGACGTGACCGATCCCTCCGAGGCGGGGAGCGCCAACATGGGGAACGACGACGAAGCCCTGGCCGACGAATGGGCCGCTGCCCTGGCCGAGTCCGAGCAGGAGGAAGTCAGGCACGAAAAGGAGCAGGCGTTCCTGTCCACCCGGACCCACGACTACGACCTGACCGACATGGGCCCGGACGCCAAGGCCGGAAGCACCTCCGGCAAGCGGGACCTGGACTTCATTCTGGACATTCCGCTGGAAGTCTCGGCCGAACTCGGCCGTACCAAGCTTCTCATCAACGAGCTTCTGCAATTGGGACAGGGCTCGGTGGTCGAGCTGAACAAGTTGGCCGGCGAACCGCTAGAAATCTACGTCAACGGCAAGCTGGTCGCGCGCGGCGAAGCCGTGGTCATCAACGAGAAATTCGGCATCCGGCTGACGGACATCATCAGCCCCATCGAGCGGGTGAAGCAGCTTGGCTAGCCCGGCCCCGGTCGGCTCCGCCGCCCCCATGCAGCTTCCGGCCGTGGATTCCGGGACCACCCTCCTGACCACCGCCGGATACCTGTTCCTGCTGCTCGGCGTCATTTTTCTGGCTTACTGGCTGCTCAAGCGATTCGGCGTGCCCGGCGCGCTGACTTCCGGAGGTCCCGGCGGCCCGAGGCTGGTCAACCGCCTCATGCTCGGCAACCGCCAGTCCCTGGCCGTGGTCCGGTACCGCGACAAGGATCTGCTGCTGGGCGTGACCGAACACGAAATCACCCTGCTTTCCGAATCGGAGGCAGCTCCCGAGCCGGACAGGCCGGAGCGCAAAAGCTTCGCGTCGATCCTCAAGAGGAACGCAGGCCATGAGTAGCCGAGCGCGTCTCCTGACCCTGCTGGCGGTCCTGGCCGCCGTGCTCCTTCCGGCCCTGGCCTGGGCGCAGGCTCCGATCATTCCCAAGCTGTCCATGGAGCTGGCCGCAGGTCAGGCCGACCCGCAGGAAGTCTCGACCCTGCTTGAAATTCTCTTCCTGCTGACCGTTCTGTCCGTGGCCCCGGCCATCATGCTGACCATGACCTCCTTCACCCGGATCATCATCGTCTTCCACTTCATCCGGCAAGCCATGGGCACCCAGCAGATGCCGCCCAACCAGGTCCTGGCCGCCCTGGCCATCTTCATGACCATGGTCATCATGTACCCGGTGGGCAAGGCCATCAACGAGACCGCACTCCAGCCGTACATGGACGAGACCATCAATTTCACCGAGGCGCTGACCCGCGCCCAGGAACCCATCCGCGCGTTCATGTTCAAGCATACCCGCGAGAAGGACCTGTCGATCTTCTACTCCATCACCAAGGAACCGCGCCCCGAGAGCAAGGAGGATGTGCCGACCATCATGCTGGTGGCCGCCTACACCATCTCGGAGCTGAAGACGGGCTTTACCATAGGCTTCCTCATCTACATCCCGTTTCTCATCCTCGACATGGTGGTGGCCTCCATCCTGCTCGCCATGGGCATGATGATGCTGCCTCCGGTGATGATCTCGTTGCCGTTCAAGATTCTGCTGTTCATCCTCATCGACGGCTGGAACCTGCTGGTGGGCTCCCTGGTCAACACCTTCCAGTGACCGGACGCCCCGCGTTGCCCGGGGAGTGGTCCGTCCGGACTCCTGCCCATAACCTCAACCGCCCCGGCAAGGAGGGCCTGAAATGACACCGGAATTCGTCGTCGGTTTCGCTCGGCAGGCCATTGAAATGACCTTGGTTATCTCCCTGCCCATGCTCGGCATCGGCATGGCCGTGGGCATTCTCATTTCCATCATCCAGGCCGCAACCCAAATCCAGGAAATGACCCTGACCATGGTGCCGAAGATCATCGCCATCTTCCTGGCCCTGCTCGTGGCCTTCCCATGGATCATGGACAAGATGACTTCATACACCACAAACCTCTTCCTCAACCTGCCGAACTACATCCGCTAGCGCGTCGCCCCCTCTTCACGCGCGCCGCACCCCCCTTCCAGCCGAGCCTGCTTCCCCTCCCATGAGGCAGTTTAAACACCGCATCAATTGACGATACGTTCAATCCAATGCTAGGTATGGCAGGCTGAGAATATCGAACTGGTCGGCGTCCGGCAGGAGGGGAGACCTGCACGAAAGGCTTATCTCCGGTATCCAATGCTTGAAGCTTCCTTGCGCGTTGTCGAACGGCGGTTGACACCCGCGAACAGGGAGCTGATTGAAAATTCCGGATGGAGCCACATTGTTCCCCTCCTCTTTCTCAACTGAAATTGCGCACGGCAGCGCCACATGCGGAAACGGAAGGGGATCAATCTGTGAAGCAGCCGTCTTTATTGGTATTTTGTGCAACGCTCACCGCGTCCAAGCGGCTTTTATACTATTCCCATCCATCCTGTTTCCATCCATCCTGTTTCGCTCAAAAATCCCGGCAACCCCGCCGGGCGCCCCCTAAACCCGACGCCTATAAGAGAACGGCCCCGGCGTGCGCGAGCATGCGCAGCCTGCTCCTCGCCGCCGTCATCGCGGCCTGGTGCTGCCTACAGCCTCCGGCGTCGGCACTGGCCTCGGCGGACATCCATTTTCTGGACGCCTTCGCCTCCATGCCCGAACCCGAAGCCCGATCATTCGCGGCATCCATCCATTATCCGCCGGAATCTCCCGAAAAACCTCAGCCGCCCGCCTCGCTCAAATGGGTGGAACCCCTGCCGGACTCCCTGTTTCCCCCCGACATAGCCTCCCCGCTGTTCTGGTGGGTCGCCGCGGAAAAACCCGCGGCCTGGAAGATCACCGTATACGCCGAAGACGAACCGCTGTTCAGCGTGCTGACCAGATCGGGACACTGGATTCCGACCGCCGGACAATGGGGTGCGATGCAATCCCGTGCGGCCAACGGGCAGGACGCGGCGTTGCGCGTATGCGTCGCCTCCGTCGGGGGGTGGGACGGACGGACCATCGAAGGAGAAGCGTCCCTTCGAATCGTTTTCAGCCCGGACCCGATCGGAGCCAAGATATTCTTCCTGCGCAAACCCGTGCCCTTCGCCGTGGGGCAAGCCCACCCCGAACTGACGCAATGGCTGCTGGCCGACCCCGCCCAGCCTGGCGAAGCGGCCCTGGTCATGGACGGGCTCCCCGTCTGCGGCAACTGCCACGCTTTCGCCTCCGGGGGCAGCGTCCTCGGCATGGACGTGGACATAGACGGCGACAAGGGAAACTACATGCTCATCCGCGACAAGGACCGGGCCACGGTCGCCCGGGAAGACCTTGTCTCGTGGAACGACAGGCCGACTCCGGCGGGAGCGCCATACAGCTTCGGACTTTTCACCGCCTTGTCTCCCTCGGGCCGTTACGCGGTTTCCACCGTGGGGGAACACTCCCTCTTCGTCAGCCTCGACGACAAGGCGTTCTCTCAGCTCTTCTATCCCGTCACCGGCTTCATCGGCGTGTACGACGTCGACGAGGCCCGTCATGCGAACCTGGCGGGAGCCGCCGACGAACGGTGCGTGCAGACCTCCCCGGCCTTCAGCCCGGACGGCCGGACCGTGGCCTTTTCCCGCGCGCCGATAGACCCGACGCTGCTCAAGGCCGTGACGAGCGGGCAGGTGCGGGCCGAGCCCCATTCCGCAAGCATATTCGAGCTGAACGAAAAATATCCGTTTCGTTTCGACATCTGGACAGTGCCCTTCAACGAAGGGCGCGGCGGCGAGCCCTCGCCGCTTCAAGGAGCCTCGGACAACGGCATGAGCAACTATTTCGCCCGCTATTCCCCGGACGGCGAATGGATAGTCTTCACGCAGAGCCCCACGGGCCTCGTGCTGCAACCGTTCAGCCGCCTGATGATCGTCCCGGCGGCGGGCGGGAACGCGGAGCCGCTGGCCGGGAACGTCGAAGGCATGAATTCGTGGCACAGTTGGTCGCCAAACGGACGGTGGCTGGTCTTTGCCGGCAAGTCCCGCTCCCCGGTGACGGAGCTGTTCCTGACCCATATCGACGAGCAGGGGCAATCCAGCCCCTCGATCAGATTATTCCGGTACAGCTCGGAATCCATGGCGGCCATGGTCCCCGAGTTCGTGCCGGAATCCTTTGCGGACCTACGGAGCATCCGATTTGGCTTCCACCTGGATGGGAGTCGGCAGTCCAAATCGGGAAACATCCGATAACCTTTCATATTCATTTACAAACGAGGAAGCTATGAGGAACGGAATCACACTGCGGTTGCTAGGTTGCATCGTATTCATGATGGTCCTCGCCGTATCCGGCGGCCATGCCCACGCCTACGGAGGCGGGGGCGGGGGTGGTGGAGGCGGGGGAGGAGACGGAGGAGGAGGCGGCGATGTCGGCGGCTCGGGTCAGGACAGCGGCTTCGGCCCCCTTTCCCAGGCGGATTTGATCCGCGCCTTCGGAACGCCGCAGCAAAAGGAAGAACTGGAACGCTCCATCAAGGAGGCACAGGACCGTCTCAAGCAAGCTGAAAAAATGGCCGAGATCAAACGCAAACAGCTTAATCTGGCCAAGAAGAAGCTCAGGGAGCTCGAACAGGAAATCCGTGACGGGGACAACTCCATGGAAAAGGAGAGCGAATACTTCAACATGTGGAAAAAGCTCACCCGGAAGCAGAACGAATTCCTGAAGCAAAGCACCGAGGCGATCGTTGCCGGGGCGGAGCTGGGGCGTGCTGAAGAGGGCGACGACAGCCTGACCCAGGACCAGCGGGACAGGCTCAGGGACACCTTCAACAAGGACGCGGACGCCATCCGCAAGGAGGCGACCGAAAAAATGATCGAAGCCTTGTTGCAGCATTCGCGGGTCGCCATGAACGAGGCGGACGCCCATGACAGGAACATGCAGCGCGCCGAGATGGTCAAATGGGTGGCCGTTGCGGGAGGCGTCGTGGTAGGCGGTGTTGGAGCCGCCACCCTCACCACGGCCCAGGCGGCGAAGCTGCTCCTGATTTCAACGACGCTCGACGCGGCCGGAGCCGGAATCGGCGCCGCCGCCGATTCCCAAAGCAAGGGGCACAGCGTCACCGAGACTGTGGTCAGGTCCATGTCCGCAACCACCTTGCAGGCTGTTGCGGGCAAGGTGCTGGGGAATGTTCCCTCCACAAGTTCGGCCACGGCCGACGCGTTGGTGGAATTCGCCAAGGCATACGGCGTCGACGCCCTGCAAAACGCGATGGCCGACCTCGACACTTCCAAGTCGGCTCCAACATCCGCTCCCAACTACTCCCCCGGAGTTCCCACGCAACAACACCACCGGTAGGACAGGAGAGACATCATGAACAGACTGTTTTCATTTATCATTGTTTCGACCTTGTCCGCCCTGTTGTCCGCCTGCGTCACCGCCGGCATCAATGTCGACTCGGCCCCGGTCGAACCCGCCTTCAGCTCCGAAGACATCGCGAACACCGAGGTCATCGGCTCGCTGAACCTGCCCGGCCACGCCAAGGTCGTGCTTGCCGCCCTGCTGCTGGAAATGCGCGGGCAATCGACCGCCGGACTGAAATCGGCGGTCAAGTTCAGCAAGGACGGCGAACACGATCTGCGCAACTCGTTCACGAACTACAAGGGATACGACATCGCGCTCATCGAGATCGACCAGGTCGGCGTCGCGAAACAGCCTAAAAATGGCCTGGACATGGCCATGGGCGGTGTCTTCACCGTCATGAACGACATCGGCCAGACGTTCTCGGAAAGGTTCTTCGCCGACTACGTCATCAACCGCAACGGAACCATGGTCATCCGGAACAGCGCGGCCACACCCGAGTTCTCGGAGTTTCCGTCCGTCACCGGATTCTTCGTCAAATACGAAGCCCTTGCGGCGGCCGCCCCCAAGCTGAACACCTTCCGCGACTTCTTCCTCTTTGCCATGGCGAACAGCATCTCCATGAACGCGACCGAAGAAGAAACCCGAAACATCGCTCAATACGACACCCTTTCGTTCTTCGACAAGCTGTCCCGCTCGGACCTGTTGCCGAAGACCATGGAAGGCAACTTCGCCTTCCTCTGCTTCGCCATGGACAGGATGTCACCCGTGGACTCCCTGATCGTCAAGGTGAGCAAATCCAAGCTCCCGAGGGGCGTCTCGTCCACCGAACCCCACTTCGTGGACTTCCCCGACGGCTATAGAATGGCCATTGTCCAGGGCTCTGCCCGGCTGTTCGACAAGATGCGCCCGTTCTACATCCACGCGCTGTACAAGAAGGGCGGCTCGGCTTCCGGCACCGAACAGCACATCGGCACCTTCTCCAATCAGAAGCTGCCCGCCAACATCCAGCGTCTTTCCGTCCCTCCGGGAGGGGAATGGGTTGCGGAGAAGCTCTCCGGAAAAATGTTGGCGGCCCCCCAACGGCTGCTGAACCCGGCCGACCGTGGAGACGCCAAGCTGATACAGCAGGCCCTCGCCAAGCAGGGATTCTACACGGGCAAAATAGACGGCCTGTTCGGCAAGGGCTCGCAGAGTGCTCTGCGCGCTTTCCGCAAAAACGCCATGGGCTCCGACTCCGCCCAATGGGACATGGACGTGCAGAACAGGCTCTTCAACTAGCCATCCTCCCTGCACTGAAAACTTGGGGCGGTCCATGCGGGCCGCCCTTTTATTTGGGAATTCCCAATTTAATTTCCCGAAGAGGAAGATCAGGTGGTGAAAGCCGCTTCACGGCAATAGTCGGATGATTTCGCCTCCGGCGGGCAAGGGCTCGCACCCTTGCATCCCTTATATGCGCCTTCGGCGCGGGATTTTCTCGCTCCGCGCCGTTTCGCCTCGCAAGCGGGGAGTTGGCTATATGGAACACTTTCATTGTGCCCGCGCCCGGCTCTTCCGCTTTCGGCGGATGCGTCGAAAACACGGAACGGAAAAGGGATTGCGGACAGGATAACTCGCGCACGCCGATGGTGACAAGCGGGCGGAAACGGCTTAGATTCGGGGGTACGGTGTAAACGCCGCGCATAAACAAACTGAATGAGAGCCAATGATCAACAAGACTCTTCCCAAGGGGCTGCCCGGTTCCAAACTGCGGGCTGCCCTGGACCCGGCCACGATTCCCTATGAAACCAGCGCCGACGTCCCGGCCCGGAACGTCTATTCCAAGCTCCAGCCCAGAGCGATCCACGCGCTGGCCCTGGCGCTGGAAATCAAGGGGAACGAACATAACCTGTACGTTGCGGGTGAGCCCAACATGGGCCGCACCTACTTCGTGCAATCCTTCCTCAAGCCCGCGGCCGCCAAGGCCGCGCCGCCTGCGGACTGGGTCTACCTCTACAATTTCGAGGACAGCGACAAGCCCATCGCGGTGTCCCTGCCCGCCGGTCGGGGCCGCAAGTTCAAGCTGGCCCAGAACAAGGCGATGACGCACATTCGGCAGGAGATTCCCGCCCGGTTCGAGAAGGACACCTTCCAGAAAAAGCACGAGCGGCTGGTCAAGAAGTTCAACTCCCGCCGCGAGGAGCTGTTCAACCAGATGGACGACACGGCCGAAAAGGAGAACTTCTCCCTGAGCCTGGACGACGAGGGCGTACTGACCCTGTCGCCCATCGTGGACGGCGAGGTGGTCTCGGACAAGGACTTCGACAAGCTCAAGCCCGCCCATCGCAAGAAGCTCAAGGCCAAGGGCGAAGAGCTGCTGGCCGGGGTGAGCTCCATCCTGCGCCAGATCAACCAGAACGAGATGGACATGCGGGACTCCGAAAACGCCCTGCGCCGCGAGACGGCCAAGGCGGTGATGGATGACTGTTTCCTGCCGGTGGCGGATAAATTCAAGGACATCAAGGGACTGGCCGACTACTTCGAGGACCTGGTGGACGAGGTGGTGGACAACGTGGAGCAGTTCACGCCCCGCGACACCTCCCTTGCCGGCCTGCTGCCCGAGTCCATGCCCACGGGCGAGGACTTCTTTACCCGGTTCGAGGTCAACCTGTTCGTGGACAACGGCAAAACCAAGGGCGCGCCCGTTGTGGTGGAGGACCATCCCACCGCCTTCAACCTGCTCGGCTCCATCGAACGCGAAGCCGAATTGGGCGCGCTGTACACGGACTTCACCCTCATCAAGGCGGGCTCGCTGCACCAGGCCAACGGCGGATTCCTCATCCTGAACGTGGAAGACCTGCTGTCCAACCCGAGTTCCTGGGAAGGGCTGCTGCGGGCGCTGCGTTCGGGCCAGTCGCGCATCGAGGACCCGGTGGACCCGGAGCAGGTCCGCGCCAGGACCATCCAGCCGGAGCCCATCGACCTGGACCTCAAGGTGGTGCTCATCGGCACCGACGAACATTACGAAGTCCTGCTCTACAGCGACGACAGGTTCGCGAAATACTTCAAGCTCAAGGCGCACCTGCAACACGCCGCCATGCGCACCGCGGACAACATCCGCAGCTACCTCTCGGTCATCGGCCAGACCGCCCGCGAGGCGGGTGTCCTGCCTCTGACCCGCGAGGCCATGGCGGGGCTCGTGGACTTCGCCTCCCGGCTGGTGGAGGACCAGAAGCGGCTGTCCCTGTTCATCCCGCTGATCCGCGAACGCATGATCGAAGCCTCGGCCCTGGCCCGCATGGAGGGCAAGGAAACCGTGGACCAGGCGGCCATGAGCGAGGCCGTGCGAGCCAAGGACTACCGCGCCAACCTCTATGAAGAGGAATTCATGGCCGATTACGACCGGCAGGTCATCAAGGTGGAAACCGACGGCTTCGGCACCGGCCGGGCAAACGGCCTGTCCGTGACCCTGTTCGGGGACTACGAGTTCGGGCTGCCGCACCAGATTTCCTGCACAGTAGGCGTCGGCCACGGCGGCATCCTCGACCTGGAGCGCGAGGCGCAACTGGGCGGCCCCATCCACACCAAGGGCATGATGATCATCAAGTCCTACCTGGTGCGCCTGTTCGCCCAGGACAAGCCCATCGTGCTCACCGGGTCCCTCTGCTTCGAGCAGTCCTACGCGGGCATCGAAGGCGACTCGGCCTCGGGCGCGGAGCTGGCCTCCCTGCTCTCGGCCCTGTCCGACACGCCCATCAACCTGTCCTACGCCTTCACCGGCGCGGTTTCGCAAAGCGGCGCGGTCATGGCCGTGGGCGGGGTCAACCGCAAGATCGAAGGGTTTTTCGAAGTCTGCCGCCGCCGCAAGCTGACCGGCCGCCAGGGCGTGATCCTGCCCGCCGACAACGTGGTCAACCTGATGCTCAAGGACGAAGTCGTCCGGGCCGTGGACGAGGGCAAATTCCACATCTTCCCGGTCAAATCCATCGAGGAAGCCATGTTCATCCTCACCGGCCTGCGTTGCGGCAAGCGCAGCCCGAACGGCCAGTTCCCGCTCGGCACCCTCTACCGCAAGGTGGACCAGAGGTTGGCTGAATTGGCCAGGCTCGCCATGGAGACCTCCTCCAATCCCCGAGGGAAATAGACTCCTGCAAGGCGGGCGTCCGACAAGGACGCCCGCTTTTTTTGGGTGAACTTTATATTAATTCCCCGCGGTCGCGACAGAACACCGCAGAGCGAAAAATAACCGCGCCGAAAGCGCATACAGGGGATGCAAGGGTGCGAACCCTTGCCCGCCGGAGGCGAAATCACCCGACTACTGCCGCAAAGCGGCTTTCAACACCTGATTTTCGTCTTCAGGGAGTAAAAGGGATCGTTCCATTTTTTCGGCGAACACCATGCGTTGACGCAATCCCGGCACGCCGTTAGGGTCGGACAACCCCTGCCAAGGAGAGTCAGACATGTATTGGATAGCTTTCGGCGATATACACGAATCAACCGCCCTGCTGGAATCCGTTCCCGGCCTGGCCGAAGCCGACGGGGTAATCGTCACCGGCGACCTGACCAACCGGGGCGGCCGCGAAGCGGGCGGGCGCGTGCTGGACGCCGTGGCCCGGATCAACCCGCGCATCCTGGCCCAACCCGGCAACATGGATACCGACGAAGTGACCGCCTGCATCCGCGAACGGGATATGGACATCCACCTTCGGGTACGCGAACTCGCGCCCGGCCTGGGCCTCATGGGCGTGGGCCTGTCCACCCCCACACCCTTCGGCACTCCGGGCGAAGTCCCTGAAGCCGTCCTGTCCGGCTGGCTCGATGAGACCTACGCCAAGGCGTCCGGCTTCGACCGGCTGGTCTGCGTCATCCACGAACCGCCGCTGGACACCATCATCGACCGGCTGTCCAATGGCCTCCACGTAGGCAGCCCCGGCGTGCGCGCCTTCCTGGAACGGGTCCAGCCCGACCTGGCCGTCACCGGCCATATCCATGAAGCGGCGGGCACGGACTTCATCGGCGGCACCCAAGTCATCAATCCCGGTATGCTCGCAGGCGGCGGGTTCGTCCGCATCGACTTTGACGGTGAAAAGCTGACCGCCCGGCTGGAGCGCGTCTAGATGAGCAAAATCGGTTTCATATGGGTGGGCAAACTCAAGGAAAGCTTCTCGCAGGACGGGTGCGCCCTGTACTGGAAAAAAATCTCGCGCTTCTTCCAGCTTGAGGAGTCCGTCATCAAGGACGCGCCCGGCAAGCTTCCCCCGGCCGAAAAAAACAAGGTCGAAGGCGAACGCATCCTGGCCAAGGTCAAACCCGGCGACGTGCTCATCCTCCTGGACGAGTTCGGCGAGCGGCTGACCAGCCGCAGCCTCGCCGCCAAGCTCAAGCAATGGACCGACGCGCCCAACCAACGCCCCGTCTTCGTCATCGGCGGCCCCTTCGGCCTGTCCGACGACGTCAAGGCCGCCGCCCGGCACACCATCCGCCTGAGCGACATGACCCTGCCCCACGAGTTGGCCCGGCTCCTGCTTCTCGAACAACTCTACCGCGCCGGGACCATCCACAAAAACATGCCCTATCATCACGATTAACGGAGATATCCACCATGCTCGACATCGCTTACCTGGAACGCGTGGCCAACTATTTCGACTCCGGCGACTGCAAATTCGAATTCGAAAACGGCGAGGAGGAACGCCGCCTGCTCATCCTCGATTTCCTCGAACGGCTCATGGAACTCGGCGAAAAAGCCGACGAACTGGCCACCAAGCTCATCTTCAAGGACGCCTACGCCACCCTGCTCACCGAGGAAGGTGTGGCCGCCGCCGAGGCTGCGGAAGACGAAGAGGAAGGGTAGCCTCCGGCGGCTGGGGGAAGAGAAAAATCAGGCTTGAAAGCCGCTCCGCGGCAATAATCGGATGATTTCGCCTCCGGCGGGCAAGGGCTCGCACCCTTGCATCCCATGTAAGCACCTTCGGCGCAGACTTTTTTCGCTCCGCGGCGTTCTTACCCTTAGAGGTCCCTTTGAAAAGGGAACTCCCCCTTGGCTCCGTGAAGAGGAAAATCAGGCTTGAAAGCCGCTTTGCGGCAATAGTCGGGCGATTTCGCCTCCGGCGGGCAAGGGCTCGCACCCTTGCATCCCATGTAAGCGCCTTCGGCGCAGACTTTTTTCGCTCCGCGGCGTTCTTACTCTTATAGGCCCCTTTGAAAAGGGAACTCCCCCTTGGCTCCGTGAAGAGGAAAATCAGGCTTGAAAGCCGCTCCGCGGCAATAGTCGGGTGATTTCGCCTCCGGCGGGCAAGGGCTCGCACCCTTGCATCCCATGCAAGCGCCTTCGGCGCAGACTTTTTTCGCTCCGCGGCGTTCTTACCCTTATAGGCCTCTTTGAAAAGGGTCCTCTTCTTCCCCAGCCCCCATCTCCAACTCCCCTCCCAAACTTTTTGGGCGCTTTCGGCGAAAGCCTGAAAAGCGTGACGGTGGAATTGAAAAACATAAGACAAAGAAGACCTCCGCTCCGCAGGAGCGGCGATAGGGTTGCAAGGGGGCCCGCCCCTTGCCCGCCGGAGGCGAAATCACCCGACAATTCCGCCGAAGGCGGCATCCACACCTGATTTCCCCACCCAACCGTCTCGCCCCGCACAAAAAAAGCGCCCCGCTCAATTGCGGGGCGCTTTTTTAATCATATTGGCCGAAGGATCGGTGTTAGCCGCCGCACTTGGTATAAGCGCAGGACTTGCACATGTGGCAGCCTTCCTCGAAGACCAGGGGCTCGCCGCATTCGGGGCAGCGGTCGCCGTTGAGGGATGCGGTCTTGCCGTCCACATGGTCGCCGCTCAGGTAGCGGGATTCGAACACGTAGGCGATGGCGTCCGGAATGGACTTGACCAGATGCTTCTTCATGAACTTCGGATTTTCGCCGCCGATGCCCTTGAGCTGTTCGACGATCTCGCGGACTTCCACGCCGGAGCGCAGGGCCAGGGAGACGAGGCGGCCGATGGCTTCGGCCTTGGCGGTGATGGAGCCGCCGGACTTGCCGATGGTGGCGAAGACCTCGAAGGGCTTGTTGTCCACCTCGTTCACGGTCAGGAAGAGCATACCCAGTCCGGTGGGAATCTTCTGGGTGAAGCCGTAGATGACGTCCGGGCGATCCTTGACGATGGAGCCGGCCCGCGCCGCCTTGTCCTTTTTCTTGTCGCCGTCGCCGGTGCACAGGACCTGCGAGGTCTTGGAGCCGTCACGATACACGGTGACGCCCTTGCAGCCGAATTCGTAGGCCTTCCAGTAGATGTCCCAGATATCTTCCTTGGTAGCGGAAGCGGGCAGGTTCACGGTCTTGGAGACCGCATTGTCCGTGTATTTCTGGAAAGCGGCCTGCATCTTGAGATGCCAGATGGGTTCGATGTCCATGGAAGTGACGAAGACATGGCGCAGATGCTCCGGCAGATGATCCATCTTGCGGATGGACCCGACCTTGGCGATCTCCTCCATGAGCTTTCTGGAGTAGGCGTCGGCCTGCTTGAGCGCGGCCTCGAAATAGGGGTTGGTCTCCACCAGCTTGTCGTTGTCCATGACGTTGCGCACGAAGGACAGGGCGAAGAGGGGCTCGACGCCCGAGGAGCAGCCAGCGAGGATGGACAGGGTGCCGGTGGGGGCGATGGTCGTGGTGGTGGCGTTGCGGTACGGTCCGAGATTGGCCTTTCCGAAGGTGGAATCGGCATAGGTCGGGAACGCGCCGCGTTCGGCGGCCAACTGCTTGGACGCGCTGCGCGCCTCGGCCTGGACGAACTTCATGACCCGCTCGGCCATGTCCACGGCCGTCTGGGAATTGTAGGGAATTTTCAGTTGGTAGAGGAGATCGGCCCAACCCATGACGCCCAGGCCGATCTTGCGGTTCTTGCCGACCATCTCGGTGATCTGCGGCAGGGGATAGACCGAGGCGTCGATGACGTTGTCCAGGAAACGGACGGACAGGTGGACGATGCGCTTGAGCTCGTCCCAATCGATCTCGGAATCCTTGCCGTTCTTGCCCTTCGCGAAACACTTGCCCAGGTTGATGGAGCCGAGGTTGCACGCCTCGAAGGGAAGCAGGGGCTGCTCGCCGCACGGGTTCGTGGACTCGATCTCGCCGAGGCTCGGGGTCGGGTTGTCGCGGTTGATGCGATCGAGGAAAACAATGCCGGGATCACCGGATTCCCAGGCCTTCTGGACCAGGATGTTGAAGACCTCGCGGGCGTTGAGGGCGCCGACCTTCTCGCCGGAATTGGGTGCGATCAGATCGTAGTCCGCTTTTTCGTGCACGGCCTGCATGAAGGCTTCGGTCAGTCCCACGGAGAGGTTGAAGTTGTTCAGCTCGCCGTCGCGCTCCTTGGCCTTGATGAAGTCCATGATGTCCGGATGGTCGATGCGCAAGATGCCCATGTTGGCCCCGCGCCGGGTGCCGCCCTGCTTGATCTGTTCGGTGGCGCAGTTGAAAATCTTGAGGAAGGAGAGCGGCCCGGAAGCCACGCCGCCGGTTGAGCCGACCACCGAATCCTTGGCCCGCAGACGGGAAAAGGCGAAGCCGGTGCCGCCCCCGGACTTGTGGATCATGGCGGCGAACTTGACGGCGTCGAAGATGCCTTCAATGTCGTCCTCGACGGGCAGGACGAAACAGGCGGCCAACTGTCCCAGCCCGGTCCCCGCGTTCATCAGGGTCGGCGAGTTGGGCAGGAAGCGGTAGGAAGTCATCAGGTCGTAAAAATCCCGGGCCAGCTTGTCGGGCTTGGTGGTGGACTTTTCGTACTTGGCCTCCTCGCCTGCGATGGCCGAGGCTACCCGCCAGAACAGTTCCCTGACCGTCTCGTAGACCACGCCGTCCATATCCTTGCGTTGGTATCTGCGCTGCAAAACTATCTTTGCGTTTTCATTGATGATCGGTTCCGGAAGACTGGCTGGCATTTTGGGTGCGGACATAGAGAAACCTTCGTAACGTATTAGAATATTAAAAATTTTTTGAAGAGCGCAGCAACAAAATACGCTGGCGCTAGAGATTTTCTAGACTACAGAAACCAGCCCGAAAACGCCAGCTTAAAATTGATTTTACGCACAAATTAACCGGAAAGCCGCACAGTACGGGGCTTCCCGGGCGACCGCCACCTGAGAATCACTCCTATTTCAAAATTGTCGTTTTCGGAATGACTTTTTCGTCGACAGGAGGGCCAAAACCGCCTCTGCGCGAGGGGCGTGGGGACTTTGCCGGGCATGACCGCTAACGCGGCTTCGCCAGGATGAGAAACTCGTAGCCGACGGCTTCCGGGTAACGCCGGTAGAAATCGATTTCCACGCGGCTCAGATCGATTATGGTCCGGCCTTCGGGCTCATTTCCGTACAGGAGTTCGACCTCGTCGAGCCGCCGCTCCACGTCGCCGTAGAATGCTTCCCAGCAGCCTGCGTCGATGGTGAAATTGCCGACAGGCTCGTAGCCCGCCGCCCTGGCCGCCGCGTTGCAGGACTCGGCGGTGCCCATGGCCGGGTAGCAGTTATCCCAGAATTCGCGCAGATCCGCGGGGGCGTCTTCGGGATCGATCCGCCAGACCGCATTGGAGATGCACAGGTAGCCGCCCGGCTTGAGAAACGGCTTCCACAGGGCAAACGCCCGGTCAACACCGATCATGTAGGCCGCGCCCTCGCTCCAAACGAGGTCGAAGGACTCGGGCTCGGCCTGGATGTCGCCCATATCCATGAGCGCGGCGATGATGCGGTCGGCCACCCCGGCCGCCTTGGCCCGTTCGACCAGAACGTCCAGGAAGGGCCGATGCACATCTGTGGCCGTAACCGTACCGCCGGAAATCTGCGCCAGGGGAATGCTCGCCCCGCCCGAACCACAGCCGAGCTCCAGTATCTCAGGCCGGTCGGGCAGCCCTTCGCACATGTCATAGGCCCGCTTGGTCATTTCGAAGCTGCCGGGGCCTTCGCGGTCCAATCCTTCATAAATCTTGAAAATCATTTCCATTATTCTTTCCACTTCCCTGTAGATTCGACGACCGGAACGCGCGCGGCGGCCCGAGGGATTCCTCATGACGGCGAAAAAAGGTTCGACGCACGGTATCGGCAACCTACCCGCCAACGCGGTCTTCTGGCAATTTTTTTCCCCGATTGCGGGTAAACCGGATTTACCTTCGATTTCTTTTGGTCTATTTGCAATTCAGCGGTCCCGTACATTAATCGAGAAGAAAGTGAGCTTTTCCATGCGTATTTCCGAACGTCTTGCGAGGATCAAGCCGTCCGCCACCCTGGCAGTCAACACCAAGGCCCAGGAGCTCCAAGCCCAGGGCCGCGAAATCATCAGCCTGGCCGTGGGCCAGCCCGACTTCTCCACCCCGCCCAACGTCTGCGAAGCCGCCAAGGCGGCCCTGGACGAAGGCTTCACCCGATACACCGCGGTGCCGGGCATCCCCGAACTGCGCGAAGCCGTGGCAGGCTATTACGACAGGTTCTACGGGGCCAAGGCCAAAGCGGCCAACGCCATCGTCAGCAACGGCGGCAAGCAGGTTCTCTACAACCTCATCATGGCCCTGGTGAACCCCGGCGACGACGTGCTCATTCCCGCGCCCTACTGGGTCAGCTACCCGGCCATGGTCCAACTGGCCGACGGGCGGTCCGTGTTCGTGCCCACCACGGCCGACGACGGCTACCTGGTCACCGTGGAAGGGCTGGAAGCCGCGCGCACGGACAAGGCCACGGTGCTCATTCTCAACTCGCCCTCCAACCCCACTGGCTGCTGCTATACGCAAGAGCAATTGGAAGCCATCGCCGAGTGGGCCCGGAAGCACGACATTTTCATAATCTCTGACGAGGTTTACGACCGGCTGGTCTACGCCCCGTTCGAGCCGGTCTCCCTGGCCAAGACCTGGGAGGCGCATCCCGAGACCATCGCCATCGTGGGCGCGCTGTCCAAGTCGTTCTGCATGACCGGCTGGCGCGTGGGCTACGCCCTGGCCCACGAGGACCTCGTGAAGGCCATGACCAAGATTCAGGGGCAGTCCACGTCCAACATCAACTCCATCACCCAGCGCGCGGCCCTGGCCGCCCTGACCGGGCCGTGGGACGTGGTGGACGAAATGAAGCGGGCTTTCGTGCGCCGCCGCGACCTCGCCTATGAAATCATCACCGGATGGGGCGCTCCCTGCCCCAAACCCGATGGAGCGTTCTACCTCTTCCCGGTGCTCGACAAGTTCTACACCGAGGAAGCCCCCGACTCGGCGGCCATGTGCACGAAGATTCTCGAAGAGGTCGGCGTGGCCCTCGTGCCCGGTTCGGCCTTCGGCGACGACAAGTGCATCCGCTTCTCCTACGCGGTGGATGACGAGGTCCTGAAAACCGCCCTCGCAAAGGTGGGGTCGGTGCTGCTCGGCAAATAGACCGCCGCGCACCCGATAATTTACGGGAACGGCGAGGCGGTCTCCGAAACGGCCTTCCCCAACGATAGAAAGACAAAAGCCCCGAACCGACCAGGTTCGGGGCTTTCTGCCCTGCTGCCCGCTCTCGCGGCCCGCGACGAGGTCAGAGCACGGCCCGCAGGAGCCAGAGCGTTCCCATCCCGCTGATGATGGTCACCAGAATATTGCGGGTTTTCCAGGCCGCCAGCACAGCCACAGCGGCGGCAACGGGCCTGGCTAAAGCGGTCGGCCCGGCATCCGCGCCGTGAAGCAGCACAGCCGGTGCGATGATGGCGGGCAGCACCGAAGCCGGAATGAAGCGGAGCATACGCACCACGGCTTCGGGAAATTTCACCCGGTCAACGATGAGAATGAAGGAAAAGCGCAGGAGAAAAGTTCCCAGGCCAAGAGCGAGAACCACCGGCCAATAGTCGGCCATATCAACCATGTCGTGCTCTCCTCTCCGCCAGGTATCCGGTCAGGATGCCGGTCACGGCCCCGGCCATGAGCCCGAGATTGTACGGGACCCCGTCCGCCAGGCAGGCGACGGTCCCGGCGGCCAGAGCGGCCAACGCCGAAGGGCGGTCCTTGATGGCGGGCACGACCACGGCGATGAAGGTCAGGGGAATGGCGAAACCCAGGTCCCAGGAAGCGGGAATGAACGCGCCGACCGACGCCCCGAGCCCCGCGCCGACCAGATAGCAGAGCCAGATGATGAAGGCCGCGCCGAAGAAGTATGCAGGGCGGTCGACGGCCGCCCCGTCCTCCCGGCCGTAGCGGGCGATGGCCATGGCGTAGGCCTGGTCCGAAAGCATGTAGGCGAGCAGGCTCCGGCGCGCGAGGGGAATCCCCTGGAGATGCCGGGCCAGTGACGCGGAATACATGAGGAAGCGGGCATTGATGACCAACCCGGTGAGGACGACCACCGCCAGGGAGGCGTGGTCGGTCATGAGCTGGACGGCGGCCAACTGGCTCGCCCCGGCGTAGATGATGGTCGAGAAGCCCACGGCGGCCCACTCGGGCATCCCCGCATTGACGCAGACCGCGCCGCAGATGAGCCCGAACGGCGCCATGCCGAACAGGATGGGAATGGAGTCGCGCACGCCGTCGCGGAAGAAATGCCGTTTTCCGTTCATGCCTTGTTCCGTTCGAACGGGGTACAGTCCGGCCCGTCCGCCGTCAACGGATTAATTGCCGACCGCCCCCGCCCAAGGGGCTGGACTTTTGTCCTCAAATAACGGGATACTTCGTCTCATGAAAACCAAGGAAACCTACCGTTGCGCCGCCTGTGGCGCACAGTCCCCCCGCTGGCAGGGCCAATGCCCGTCGTGCAGGGAATGGAACACCCTCGAAGCGGTGACCGTGTTCAAAAAGACCGCGCGTCCCGTGGGCGCGGCCGCGTCGCAGACTTCGCCGCAACTCCTGGAGGACCTGGAAAGCGAACACCTCGGAGCCAGGCCGACCGGGCTGCCCTCCCTGGACGACCTCCTCGGGACGGGCCTGGTGCCGGGCGCGGCCATCCTGCTCGGCGGCGAGCCGGGCATCGGCAAGTCCACCCTGCTCCTGCAACTGGCGGGGAGCCAGGCGCGGCTGGGCCGCACGGCGGTCTACCTGTCGGGCGAGGAATCCCTGCCGCAGCTCAAGTCAAGGGCGTCCCGGCTGGGGCTGCTCGGACCGGGCCTCATGGCCATGGCCACCAACAAGGTGGAGGACGGCCTGGCCGTGCTGGAAGGGCCGAACCCTCCGGAGCTGCTCATCGTGGACTCGGTGCAGACCCTGGCCTCGCCGCTGGCCGAAGGCATCCCCGGCTCGGTCAGCCAGGTGCGCGCGGTGTCCAGCGAGCTGGTCGAAAAGACCAAAAAGACCGGAACCACCCTTATCCTGGTGGGCCACGTGACCAAGGACGGGCAAATCGCCGGGCCGAAGCTCCTTGAGCACATGGTGGACACGGTCCTGTATCTGGAAGGCGACCGCAAGCATTTCTCGCGCATCCTGCGCGTGCTCAAGAACAGGTTCGGCCCCAACGACGAACTGGTGGTCTTCACCATGAAGGAACGCGGCCTGGAGGTTGTGGAGGACCCGTCCACCTTTTTCCTGGGCGCGCGCGACCCGTCCCTGTCCGGCACCGCCATGGCGCTGGCCGTGGACGGGCAGCGGCCCTTCGCCGTGGAGGTCCAGGCCCTGGTGTCCAAATCGTTCCTGTCCATTCCGAGGCGCACGGCCCTCGGCTTCGACACCAACCGGCTGAACCTCTTGCTGGCCGTGCTCGAAAAGCGCCTCCGGCTCAACCTGAGCGGACACGACATCTACGCCAAGATTTCCGGCGGGCTCGCCTCCAAGGACCCCGGCCTGGACCTGGCCGTGGTGGCCGCTGTCATGTCGTCCTTCTACGACCAGCCCCTGCCCGAGGCTTCCGTCTTCTGGGGCGAGATAGACCTCAACGGCCAGGTGCGCCCGGTGGCCGCCCACGACGTCCGCATGAAACAGGCCGGACGGTTGGGGCACGGCCCGATCTGCCATTCGGAAACCGCTCCCACCCTGGCCGACCTGCAACGGACGCTCTTCGGCAAGAGATAGCGCGCCGCATGACATTTTCATCCAAACGGTGATATCCTCGGCCTCAACGCGCCCATCGCGCAAACAACGTAACGCCCCCTCCGCGCCGATGCGCGGCGGACACCGACCCAACCGGGAGGAAGACATGGCTGACATTCTCGACTGGACCAACGCGGACCTCGACCGGCTGAACGTGGCCTGCCACGGGGACAAGGCCGGGGACCTGGCCGCGCGTCTGCGCGACGAGACCGGAGCGGGCAGGCTGCCCTTCCTGACCATGCCCTATGAAGCGGAACTGAAAAGGGATCTGGCCGACCTCAAGCCCTATCTCGACAGATTCGACCATATGCTCCTGCTGGGCATAGGCGGCTCGGCCCTGGGCGCGCGCGCCCTGCAAAAGGCCTTCTACCCGCAGCAGGACCGCCCCGGACACAACGGCCCAAGCCTGTGGATCGCGGACAATGTCGACGCCTACACCCTCGACGCCTTTCTGGCCGAGCTGCCACCGGAAAAAACCGTAGTGGTCACGGTGTCCAAATCCGGGGGGACCATCGAAACCGTGGGACAGTACTTCATCGTCAAGGAATGGATGAAGGAACGGCTCGGCGACGGCTGGACCGAAAACATGCTCCTCGTCACCGACGCCGAAAAGGGATTCCTGCGCGGCGAGGCGGACGCCTACGGCATCAAGGCCATGCCCGTGCCCGACAACCTCGGCGGGCGCTATTCGGTGCTCTCGGCCGTGGGACTGATTCCGGCCCTGTTCCTCGGCATGGACATCGACTCGCTCATGGCCGGAGCGCGCGAAGTGACGGTCCCCCTGGCCGACCCGGCCCTGACCGGCGAAACGCTGGCCGGGACCCAGGCATTCCGCCTGGCCGCCTGGGCCGCGGCGCTGATGGACAAGGGCTTTACTGAAATGATCTTTTTCGCCTATATCCCCTTGTGGGCCAGCTTCGGCGACTGGTTCGCCCAGTTGTGGGCCGAATCGCTCGGCAAGGAAGGCAAGGGCAGCCAGCCCGTGCCCGCCGTGGGCGTCACGGATCAGCACTCGGTGAACCAGATGTTCATGGACGGCGTGCGCAACAAGGCGTGTCTCTTCCTGACCTGCCCGAACCTGCCCGCCGGGCCGAAGTTTCCGTCCGATCTGCCCGACCAGTTCGCCTATGTCCGGGGCAAGGACTTCGGCGAGCTGCTCCAGGCGGAAGGGCTCGGCACCCGCATGGCACTGTCGGCGAGCGGAGTGCCCCTGGTGGAATTGCAGATGGGCGAGGACGGCCCCAGGCAGGCGGGCAAGCTCATCGGCCTGCTCGGCGCGGCCACCATCCTGACCGGGTGGCTTATGGGCATCAACCCCCTGGACCAGCCCGCGGTCGAGCTCGGCAAGCGGCTGGCCAAGGCGCGCATGAACGCGGACGGCCTCGAAAGGGAAAAGGCGGACCTGAACGCTTTCCTCTCCGGGGCCAGAGATTTACGGGAGTTCTGAGTCATTGCTGAATAATCGCGAGGACAGCGGCAGCCCGCTCCAATTCGTCAGGGTCATCTCCTTGACCCTGCTCGTCATCATCCTGAGCTTCAGCCTGATGCTGTCTCTCTTCATCTCCAAGTATGCGGAGCAGACCCTGCTCGAAAAGCAGGAGGCCTTCGGCCTGCTCCTGGCCGAGAACGTCAGCCATCAACTCTTTACGCGCTTCGTCATCCCCACGGTGCTGAAGTTCGGGGCCATCCGGCTGCGCAACGAGGACCAGGCAATGGCCGTGGACCGGGTGGTGCGGTCCACCATCCACAGCTTCCACGTGTCGTCCCTGCGCATCTACGACGCCGAAGGCAACATCACCTACTCGCTGAACAAGGGCGAAATCGGCGACGACGGCAAAGTCGACTACATGGTTTCCAAGACCTGGGAAACCGAAGAGTTCAGCGCCGAAATCCTTTCCAAGGTCTCCAAGGCGGCCTCCCTGTTCCGGGTCAGCCTGGAGCCCGGCTCCATGGTCCTGCGCGCCTACTACCCCCTGCGGGCCGAGCGCAGCCTGACCGACATGGAAAGCAACCCGATCATGGGCATCCTCGAATTCCAGCAGGACATCACCGCCGACTATCTGGCCATGCTCAACTTCGAGCGGCTGGTCATCGCCTTTTCCCTCATCACCTCCCTGGTCCTCTTCTTCCTTGTCCTGACCGTCCTGCGCAGGGCCGAGCGGCTGAGCAACAAGCAACTGCGCGAAAAGGAGCGGCTCATCCTTGAGCTGCAACAACAGGAAAAGCTGGCGGGCATGGGCCGCATGGTCGCGGGCGTGGCCCACGAAATCCGCAACCCGCTGGGGATCATCTGCTCCAGCTCCGAGCTGGTTCTCAAGAAGGCCCGCAAGGAAAACAGCTCCCACGTCCGCATCCTCGAAGCCCTGCACGAGGAGGCCAAGCGGCTCTCGCGCACCGTCACGGAATTCCTGGATTACGCCCGGCCCAAGCAGCCGACCATGCTCGACGTGAACATCAAGTCCATCCTCGACCAGGTGGCCGTCTTCATGGAGCCCGAGTGCGAAAAGCTCGGCGTGGCCGTGGACCGGGAGTACGACGGCGACACCACCGTCAAGGGAGACAAGGACCTGCTCTACCGCGCCTTCTACAACCTGGTGGCCAACGCCCTCCAGGCCATGAACGGGCCGGGCGAGCTGTCCATCCGGACGGTGCGGGGCGAGAAAGGGCTGCACGTGACCCTCGTGGACACCGGCCCCGGTTTCGCCCCGGAGCATCTCGACCGGGTGCGCGATCCGTTTTTCACCACCAAGGACACCGGGACCGGCCTGGGGCTGGCCCTGGTCTCCACCATCTTCGAAAGCCACGGCGCGGAGATGGCCCTGAGCAATGCCGCCGAGGGCGGCGCGCGGGTAGACGTCATCTTCCCCGCCTGACGCAAACCACGGAGACTATCGTCATGTCGAAAGCATGGATACAGGCCAAGCACCCGGAATTCGTCCGGGACCTGTTCAAGTTCTTCTGCCAGGCGTGCGACCAGTTGGAGCGGCAGTTCATCCGCTTCGACGAGGACGGCACCGTCGAATTCGACGTGCTCAAGGACCTTGTCGGCAGCGAAATGAACAAGGGCCTCCTGTGGCGCATGAAAGACACCGCCCACCACGTCTTCCGCAACGACCCGCACGCGCAACTGGGCGGCCAGTTCCTCGACTGGGCCTTGGGATACATCTTCCACGAGACCCTGAAGCTCAAGGAGGACGCCTACCAGAAGCAGAACTACGCCCCATGGTTCCACCGGCTCTACGAAGGCGAACTGAACAACTCCGAAAAGGACGTCACCGCGCAGCTCTTCCAGGTCCTCAACCAGACCGAGGAGTCCATGCGCCGCGAGATCGACCGCATCCGGTTCATCATCGCCAAAGGCCGCCAACTGCTGCCCTATTATCTGCGCCGCTACAGCGACAACGTCCTGCTGGCCCGCTACATCTTCTCCCAGAACGAACTGGTCCGGTCCGTCTTCGACGCCGAGTACGAGGGACTCATCTTCGCCATCTACGGAAACGAGCCCGAACGCATGTACATTCTGGCCAGCCGCAGCCTGCGCCTGGGAGGCTGGGTCGACGAGGCGGAACAGGCCATGGATGAGGCCATCCGGGCAAATCCGGCCAGCAAAATGGTGTTGCAAGAAAAGAAAATTATTGATAATTGGGCGGAGAGAATAAGTACATGATCCAGCTCCTGGCTGGAAATTGCTAACCGAGCTTTATTTTGAGGAGGCCGTTAATGAAAAAATTATTCTTGCTGACAATCGCCCTGTGCGTAGTGTTCGCATGGGGTTGTTCCAAAAAGGTCCAGACCGAACCCGAAGTGGTTGTGGTCGAAGAGAAGGAAGTCGTCGTCGAGCAGCCCGCTCCGGCCCCTGTGGTCGACCCCATGGCCGTCTACAAGGCCGAATACGACGCTCTGCCTGTAACCCACACCGTCACCAAGGGCGAATGCCTGTGGTGGATCTCCGAGTACAAGCACGTTTACAACGATCCGTTCATGTGGCCCCTGATCTACAAGGCCAACCGTGACAAGATCAGCAACCCTGACCTGATCTATCCCGGTCAGCAGTTCGACGTGCCCCGTTACGGCTTCGACCTTGAAGACGTGAAGGCTTCCCGCAAGCAGGCCGGTGCGCCCTGGAAGGCTCTCGAGCCCGGCCAGGATGCCATGATTCCTGCTGAGATGCGCGCTGCGCTCGGTTTCAGCTTCTAAGGCCAGCCTCACCAGCCATACAGGCCCGCCCATCCCGAAAGGATGGGCGGGCTTTCTTTTAGCCATCGTCCGGGACGGGATTGCGCCGCAAGAAACGGATGGTTTTGCCGGGCGCATGTGGGTATTCTGCCTCCATGTCCCACAAAGAGACCATACGAAAGGCCCGTCTCCACGCGGTCATGAACCGGGACGCTTCCGCCGGGGGCTTCTGCTACGCGGTCAAGACCACCGGCGTGTACTGCCTTCCCGGATGCCCCTCCCGCTCCCCCAGGCCGGAAAACGTGCTTTTCTTCGACACCCCGGCCCAGGCCGAGGACGCCGGATTTCGCCCATGCAGGCGATGCAGGCCGGACGATCCGGCCCACCGGAATATTGCCTCCGCACGCACTGTCGCCGCCTGCCGGACCATCGAGCGGGCGATCAGGGATGACGCGCCCCCGCCCCTCGCCGCGCTGGCCGAAGACGCGGGACTGAGCTCTTCCCACTTCCAGCGGCTCTTCAAGGCGCACACGGGAATCTCGCCCAGGGAATACGCGCGGGCCATGCAGGATGAACGCGTCCGCAGCGCCCTGGCGCAGGGCCGATCCGTGACCGAGGCCATCCATGACGCTGGCTTCGGCTCCCCGAGCCGGTTCTACGAACGCGCCGCCCTGACCCTCGGCATGGACGCCGCAGTCTACCGCAAGGGCGGCAGGGGCATGACCATCCGCTTCGCTGTGGCCGAATCCTTCCTCGGCCCGGTCCTGGCCGGATTCACCGACCGGGGCGTCTGCGCCATCGAATTCGGCGACTCTCCCGAAGCCCTGGCGCAGGCCCTCCTCGACCGCTTTCCCGCAGCGGACATCCGCGACGGGCAAACCGAACTCGCCCCGCTCCTCCAGGAGGTCGCCGACTTCATCCGCCGTCCGGCGGAGGCCCTCGACCTGCCGCTCGACATCCAGGGCACCGCGTTCCAGCAACGCGTCTGGCGCGAACTGACCCGCATACCGCCGGGCGAGACCCGCTCCTATACCGACATCGCCCTCGCCATGGGCCAACCCGAAGCAGTCCGGGCCGTGGCCGCGGCCTGCGCCGCCAACCCCCTGGCCGTGGCCGTTCCCTGCCACCGGGCGCGCCGCAAATCAGGCGACCTCGCCGGGTATCGCTGGGGGCTTGCCCGCAAAAGGGCTCTGCTGGATAGGGAAAAAGAATAGCCCGCCCATATCCCGCACAGCAGAAAAGCCCCCGCCGACGACTCGACGGAGGCTTCAACCACAAAAACCGTTCTCACTTTTTTTCGGAACGCGGGTGAGGGAGCGTTGCCGGCGGCGCAGTGTCCATGCGGAGGCCGAAAACCGGTCGGCCGCGACGCGACGAAAGCCCGCCGACGGACATGCGCACCCTCCGGAGAGCGAAGCCGCCGATGCGTCCTAGACGGCTCCAAGCGCGTCGGCGCGCGTGGTGTAGAGGGGGAAGATCTTGTCGTAGCCGGAGACTTCGAAAACTTCCTGAATGTAGTCCTTGACCCCGCAGATGGCCACAGTGCCGGAATTCTTCTTGAGACGCTGGTAGGCGAGGACCAGAATGCGCAGCCCGGAACTGTTGATATAGTCCAGACCGGAAAAATCAAAAAGCAGACTGGTGACGCCGTTGTCTAGCAGAGCCAGGACTTTCTCCTCAAGGGCGTTCGTGCCTTCGCCGTCAAGGTTGCCGTCCACGGCAAGGATGACAACCCCGCCTTCTTCTATCTGATTCAAAGCCATTTCTTCCTCCGTGACGTTCCTAGCCCTTTGCGGCGCAGCAGGCCTTGCCGATGTCCTTGTTCAACGTCAGAACGTTCTTTCCGTTTTCTCGTTTGTAATGAATGTCTTGGACCATACTCTTGACCAGGTGGACGCCCAGGCCGCCAACGGGCTTGGAACGCTCCTCCAAGGGCAATTCCAGTTCGGGCTCCGGGGCCTCCAGAATATTGAAGGGCTCGGCGTCATCCTCCACCATAATGGTCAGCAGGTCGCCTTCGAGCGCGACGGTCGCGTCGATGGGATGCTCGTCGAAGTCGGCGTACCCGTAGGAAATAATGTTTGTTATCAGCTCGTCCAAAATCAGGGTGAGTTGGAAGACGATCTTGGGATGCAGTCCATGCTCAGCTCCGAACGCCTCCACCTTGGGCCGGAAGCGCTTGAAGCAGTTTTCCTTGTTGGACATGCGGAAGGTTATCGAATGCCGTGTCATTGGCCTGGCTCCCGCCCCCTTTTTGACCACGACGACGGCGATGTCGTCTTCCTGGCCATTGGCCTGAAATGCCTCCACTCCGGCCAGCATGGCCAGACGGATCTCCTCCGCAGTTTTATGGGCATTCTCCCTGACAATGGCAAGCATTCTCTGTTTGCCGAACATTTCCCCAGCCCGATTCCGAGCCTCCCAGACGCCGTCCGTGGCCAGAACCAGCACATCCCCTTCTTCCAGGAAGGATTCGTTGGTCTGATAGACGAAATCCCCGACCACGCCCAGGGGGATGCCCTCGCCCTTGAGCTCGCCGAAGGAGTCTTCAGCCGGATTGTAGCGAATGGCGGGATCATGCCCGGCCCGGACCCATCGGACGCGGCCCGAGCCCGCTTCGAGCTGGAGATAGAACAGGGTCAGGAAGCGGCCGGTCCCGTCCAGGTCGCGACTAAGCACGCGGTTGATGGTCGCAACCCGCTCATGCGGGGCCATGGCGAAATCCGACAGGGTGTGCAACTGGCCCCTGGCGGCGGCCATGACCAGAGCCGACGGCACGCCGTGCCCGGACACGTCGCCGAGGATCACGGCCAAGCCGGAGGCCCCTTCATCCGAACAGACATGGAGAAAATCGTAATAATCGCCGCCGGTCTTGTCGCAATAGATAATGCCCCCGGAAATGTCGTATCCGGCCAAGTCCGGCTCCGCGCCGGGCAGGAGCAGCCGCTGCACCTCCTGCGCGACCTCCATGTCCCGGTTAAGGTGCATGAGTTCCTTGAGCTTCGGCCCCATCTCGTTGAGGGAAAGTATGAGGTCGTCGCGCTCGTCGCCGGCGTGGTAGTCCATGCGCGCGCCGAAATCTCCTCGCGTCAGCCGCCGGGCCAGCTCGATCATTCCGTAAATGGGCCGGGTAATGGCCCGCGAGCCGAACCAGGCGAAAAGCCCGGTGACGAACAGCATGATCCCGGAGATAATCAACGACAGATTGCGCATCTCGTCGAACACGTCCCGCAAACCCGCGGTAACCTCGTCGGGCAGCTTGGCCACCACGCTTTTGGGCGCGATGACCAGAAACGAGGTGGTCGGGGCGGAGGCGAAGGCGCACAGGAAGGGCTCGCCCCCGATGGACACGTCGGCCACGCCGGTCTCGCGGGTGTCCAGGGAGTTCAGCAGGGCGTGATATTCCTCGGTATCGTCAAAAACCAGCCTTTCCTGCTCCACGGCGCCTGTCCAGTGAGCGTGCCCCATGGTGTTGGATTCAAGCTGGACCAGAATGGGCAGTCCCCGGTCCACGGGTTCGCCTTTGGGGATGCGTTCCACAAGATAGGTCCGCACTTTCCCTCCCCAGCGGGCCTCAAGGCGGCGGTCCGGCAGCATCGAATGGGCCGGGGCGTCGACGGACACGGCTCCGAGGAAACGGCCGTCACCGTCTTTCAGGGGATAAACCACGGTGTTGACGAGAAAACGGCTGGCCGGGTCCACGCTGTGCGCCCATTCGCACTTCTCGGAATTGCGGACCCTGCGATACCACTCCTGGTCCCTGGCGTCGTACATGCCGGGCAACATGCCGTGGCCGGGGTAGGTCATCATCACGCCCGACTCCAGTATCACGTTGATCCAAAACGGGTACTCGGGCAGGTTCTGGTAGATGGTCTTGACGACGGGCATGGCGGCGAGCAAGCGGCGCATCTCCGGTTCCGCAGAAGCCCTGTTCCCCATGTGGGGCAGATGGAAGGTCGGGTAATCGAAGCTGACCTGAATGAGCTGCTGGCGGTTGCCCATGGTTCGCCGGGCATACCCCCGCCGCCGGGCCGCGTCGGACGGAGTCCGGTCCGGATCGCCGAAATCCATGGCGAAGTATATTTCGCTCTCGGGAACCTTTTTGTTCCCGGCAAGCGCAATGTCGACATCCCTTGCCGCGCCAATGGCGGCCAGCCGCATGGCCTCCGAACTGCGTTGCAGCAGGGCCAGGAGAGAAGAGGCCGAGAACTCGAACTCGTCGGCCATGATGCCGAGCAATTCCTGCCGGGTCTGGTGCGAGGTCTTCGCGACAACGTCCTGAGAAGCACGGCCAGTGATGCCCCGCGAAAGGAAGATGGGCGCCAGGCTGAAGGCCAGAAGCACCGCAAAGAATTTGACCCTGATGGTTATTTTCATACGCTTACCGGACGGTTTTCATCATGCCCTTTCTCTGCCCTTTGAGCATAGATGTGGGACAAATGTCCACCGCAGTTCCTGCTTTTTCCGTTATTATACTTGGAAAAGCAGGCTTGAGCGTTTATACCCGAAGTGTCCAAAACCTGAAAAAGCGGATGCCCCATGCCACACCCCAACGACAGCAAGCGAATCACCAAGACGTCCCTTTATTCCTGGGTGCTGTACAAAAGCATTCCGCTCCAGCTCGCCGTGGTGGGCATCATCGTCATCACCGTGGCCATGCGCGTGGTCCCGCTGGAGATGCAGAAGCGGATCATCAACCAGGCCATCGGCATGAAGGATATCCCTGCCCTGTGGCGTTACTGCGCCCTCTACATCGGCGCCGTAACCCTGGCCGGGGTGCTCAAGTTTCTCATCAACCTGATGCAGGTGCACATCGGCGAGCGGGCCCTGAAAACCATCCGCGAACGGCTCTACGACCACCTGCTCTCCCTGCCGATCCAGTTCTACCGCCGCACCTCGCCCGGCAACGTCATTTCCTACCTGATAACCGAGTTCATCCCGGTAGCGACCTTCGTCGGCCAGGCCGTGGCCGTACCGGCGGTCAACATCCTGACCTTCCTCGCCATGGCCGGGTACATGATAAACCTCAACCCGACCATCGGGCTGATTTCCATTTCCATCTACCCGGTGGAGCTCTTCGTCCTGCCGCGCATCCAGAAATACTTCCGCAGGGCCAACCGCAGCCGCATAGAGCACACCCAGACGTTATCCGGCCTGGTGGGCGAAGCGGTGTCCGGCGTGCACGAAGTTCACTCCAACGCCTCGATCCCGCTTGAGCGGCAGCGCTTTTCCAATGTGCTGAACAAGCTCTACAAGGCCACGGTTCTGCAAAACGGCATCAAGTTCGGCATCAAGTTCGTGAACAACTTCTTCATGAGCCTGGGGCCCTTCGTCCTCTTCCTCATCGGCGGCTGGTACGCCATCCAGGGCCGGTTCGACGTGGGCGCCATCGTGGCCTTCCTGTCCGCCTACGAAAAGCTCTACGACCCGTGGAAGGAGCTCATGGAATTCTGGCAAGTCTACCAGGACAGTTCGGTGCGCTACAACCAGATCATGCGGGCCTTCGACCACTCGCCCGAATTCAAGCAGACCGCCGAAGGCCGCGCCCCGTACATCCTGGACAACGACGTGGACATCCGCGATCTCTCCTTCGTGGTGGGCGGCAACGTCCGGCTGCTCGACAACATTACCCTCCGCGTCGAAGGCGGCGAACATGTGGCCCTGGTGGGCTTCTCCGGCTCGGGCAAATCCACCCTGGCCCTGTGCGTCGCCCAGCTCTACAAATACACCAGCGGCTCCATCCTGCTCGGCGGGCGCGAGGTCTCGGAGCTGACCAAACAGGACATCTCCTACAACCTCGGCATGGTGGCCCAGCACCCGTTCATCTTCGACGGCACGATCAAGGAAAACCTCCTTTACTCCTGCCGATCCCTGGCCATGCAGGGCGGAAGCTGTCCCGGCGGCGAAGAGCCCAGCCTGGATGATCTCATCAAGATATCCCAACAGGTGGGGCTGTTTACCGACGTGCTGGCCGCAGCCATGCGCTCCAAGCTTGACCCCGAAGCGAACAACGAGTCCCTCAAGGAGGCTATCCTGGCCTCCCGCCGCGAATTCCAGGAAGGCGAGGCGGGCATGTATGCCGACGTCGCCGAACACATCGAGTTCTTCAACACCGACTCATACTCCCGCTACATGACCGTGGCCGAAAACATCGCCTTCGGCGCGGCCAATGCCGAGCAGTTCGACCAGGAGCATCTCCATGCCCACCCCGAGTTCCAGCAGTTCCTCGAAAATCACGGGTTGATGGCGCATTTGATCGTTCTTGGCGAAACCCTTACCCGCATGGTCACGGACGAACTGGGACCGGAGCCTTCCCACGAGGATTTCCGAAAGTGCCCCATTCCCGAAGAGGAATACGGCGAATACCAGAAGACGGCCAACCGCCTCGATTCCGGGGAGCCCCTGTCCGAACAGGAAAAGGGCCTCATCCTCAAGCTGGCCATGGCATACACCCCCGGCATCCACAAGCAGGTGCCCCTGGACAAGGGATTCGCCAACCGGGTGGTCCGCTCCCGCCAGGACTTCATGACCCTGGTTACGGAACTCTACCCCAAGGCCTTCACCTTCTTCTGCCAAGACGAGTACATCGACTCCCTGAACATCCAGGACAACATCCTGTTCGGCCGTGTGCGCTCGGATGCGCAGGGGGCCGAGGAGGAGATCAACCACCGGATCATGCAGGCGTTGATAATGCAAGGCTCCCTGGAGCCGGTGGTGGAGATGGGCCTCAACTTCCAGGTGGGTTCCATGGGCGACCGGCTGTCCGGGGGACAGCGGCAAAAGGTGGCTCTGGCCCGGACCCTGCTCAAGGCGCCGCCCGTCCTCATCCTGGACGAGGCCACGGCCGCCCTGGACAACAAGTCCCAGGCCCGGGTGCAGAACATCCTGACCAACAACTGGAAGGGCAAGTCCACGGTCCTGGCGGTCATCCACCGCCTGGACATGCTGCCGCACTACGACAAGGTGGTGGTCCTCAAGGCGGGCCGCATAGTGGAACAGGGCGCATACCAGGAGCTTCTGGAAAAAAAGGGCGCGCTGTATTCCCTGATTCACGGCAAAGAAGAATAACCCGTCCGTACAGCCCGCACGAAACAGCCGATTCCATGCAGCGACATGGAATCGGTTGTTTTTTTGCCAGAAATCACAACGATCTTCTTCAACCGGGCGTTTTCACCATTTTTTTTCCGCTTTACAGGCCAATTTTTTGAATGTACCCAGTTACCAACCCAATCGGGACTCTCTCCCTCTCATAGGCCCGGTCCAGGAGACGGTCTCCTGGACCGGACTCTGCCAAAAAGGAGACCGCTATGCCGGAACCTGCTGAGAAAGCAACTGAACTCTTTCGTCAAATGAACAAGAACCGTCGGAACGTCTTCAAGGCGTACCAAGGGTTCACCGCCGCCATCAAAAAAGGCAGCGCCATCGAGGACAAGTACCAGTCCCTGATTCTTATCGCCTGTTCCATCCTGTCCCAGTGCGATATGTGTATTTCCCTCCACGTCCAGAACGCCGTGACCTGCGGCGCGACCAAGGACGAGATCATCGATGCGGGACTGCTGGCCGTCGCCATGGGCGGCTCCCCCAAGATGATGTACATGCGGTACGTGTACGAAGAGCTCGACAAGCTCTACGAATAGAACGAACGGGGCCCGAGCCCGGGAATTCGTCCTCATGGGGCGCGCCGCGCACTTCCGCGACGCGCCTTTTCACGTTTTCAAGGGACGCGGTGCACCGGCCTCCCTACTCCCTTTTCACTGGCCTCAGGTTTCCGATCCCTCCCTCAACCGCCCTGCCCAGCCAGCTCCCCTGCCATCCTTTCTTGCCAACCCACCCCAAAAAATGGCCTATATACTCAACCCTCCGCTTTAGCAGCCGAACGCCGCGGAGCGGGGGAAAAAACCCGCGCCGAAGGCGCATACAGGGGATGCAAGGGTGCGAACCCTTGCCCGCCGGAGGCGAAATCACCCACCTATTGCCGCAAAACGGCTTTCAACGCCTGATTTTCCTCTTCAGTGCGTTAAGGGGCTAGTTCCCAAAAATAATGGGCCGCACGCAACAATAACGCTAACCTGGTATCATGATGACGAACACGATCTTGAACTGGCGGCTCGCCCTGACTGCGGCCCTCCTCGTGATCGGGGTGGTGCTGGGCTTCGGCGCGCCCGGGCTGGGCAAGGGAAGGCTCTTCGTGATCGTGGCGAAATCCGAATCGGACATGAATTTCGTCCGGGTCTTCAACGCGGCGAAAGCCGAGGCGGAGGCGCGCGGCGACCGAATGATCCTGGCGGGCGGCAAGGGCAAGGCCCACTTCCGCATCCAGGATGAAGAAGTCCGCAACGTGCTGGCGCAAAAACCGAACGGACTGGCCATCTCGGTCCTGCACAGCCAATTCCTTGCCGATAATTCCTTCAAACTGGTGCGTGATGCGGGCATTCCCGTCGTCACCTTCGATTCCGACTTCACGGAAGGATACCAATCGCTGCGGGCCGGGTACATCGGCACCGACAACGTGGAGCTGGGCCGCGAGCTGGCCCGGCAGGCGCAACGCCTCCGCCCCGGCGGCGGCGTGGTGGCCATCATGACCGGCGGGCTCAACGACACCAACCTGAACGACCGCATCCGGGGCGTTATAGAGCGATTCAACTTCGACGACCCGAAGTCTGATTGGACCCTGCTGCCCCGTTCGCCCATCCCCTGCCGGGACAACTACGACGAGGCCGTGCGGCAATTGGAGGCTCTGCTCGACGACGACTCGGTAAACGTCATCATCTCCGTGGGCTGGTGGGCGCAAATGGCCGAGGGGTACGAGTCCCTGGTTGGGCACTATCGGCGCAGCCTGAGCCGGGCCGACAAGATACTGGCCTTTGCCGGGGCGCATCCCACGCAACGTAAGATCTTTGCCAAACGGCTGAGCCATGTGAACATAGGGCTGGATTTCGAGGCGATGGGCCGACTGGCCTACAAGAACCTGTCCGAGCTGGCCGACGGCGGGACCGTGCCGTCCGTGACCTACACGCCCATGCGCATCTACAGTCAGGACTGTCTCTACGCCCCGGAGCGGTAGGGCTACAGGTCCAGGCCCTGCTTCTTGTATTCGTTGAGCTTGTTGCGCAGGGTGCGCACGGAGATGCCGAGCAGCTCGGCCGCGCGGGTGCGGTTGCCGGTGGTCTCTTCCAGACTCTTGAGGATGAGCCTTTTCTCCATCTCGTGAAGCGGCATGACAGACATGGCCTCGTCGGGCGTGGCCGGAGGCGCGGCCTCGCAGACGGCCTGCTGGTCGGCGTCGATGTCGGCCAGATCATCTGGCGTCCACTGCTCGTCGCCCATGAGGAAGTGGCGCGGCCGGATGGGGCCTTGCCCCGCCAGAAGCACGGCCCGTTCCATGAGATTCTGCAACTCGCGGACGTTGCCGGGCCAATCGTAATCCATGAGCCACTTCCGGGCCTCGTCGGTGAAGGCGAGTCCTCCCAGCCCATAGGCGGCGGTGAACTTGTTGGTGAAATATTCCGCCAGCAGGAGCACATCCTCGCCCCGCTCCCTGAGCGCTGGCAGAGCGAGCGGGATGACGTTGAGGCGGTAGTAGAGGTCCTGCCGGAACTTTCCTTCCCTGACCGAATCCTCGATACGCCGGTTGGTGGTGGCCAGGACGCGGACGTCCACCTTGACCGTTTCCACGCCGCCTACCCGGTCGAACTCGGATTCCTGCAACACGCGCAGGAGCTTGGCCTGGAGGCCGAGATCCATCTCGGTGATTTCGTCGAGCAGGATGGTTCCGCCGTCGGCCAGCTCGAACTTGCCGAGCTTGCGGCTGATTGCCCCGGTGAACGCGCCCTTTTCATGGCCGAAAAGCTCGGATTCCAGCAGATGCTCGGGCAGAGCCGCGCAGTTGATGGCCACGAACGGCCTGTCCGTGCGGTCCGAATTGTGATGCAGGTAGCGGGCGAACATTTCCTTGCCGGTGCCCGACTCGCCGGAGATGAGCACCGTGGCCTTGGACCCGGCCACCTGCCGCGCCAGGGCGAGCACGCGCAGCACGGCGGTATGGCGGCCGATGATCTGGTATTTTCCCTTGGGTGAGGGAGCGGCGGGCGGCGCGTGATGCGTTCTTGGCGGACACGGCGCGGGCTCGGAATCCGGCTCCTCGTCGGGCAGGACCAGCCTGATTTTCTCCCATATCAACGGCTCGATCCAATAGTCACGCGCGCCAAGCTCCAGGAATTCCGTGGCTTGCTCCGCGCTGCCCGAACCGGCGAATACGACCACCGGAGGGAACCCTTCGGTTCCGGCCGCCTTTTGCAGAAAGGCCCTGGCGTCGAAACCCTGCAATTCGGGACGGCAAAAGACCAGGCAGGGACGGGACTTCTTGATGAATCCCAGGGCGCCGTTGAGGTTGTCGGCCAGCCCGGCCTGCAATCCGGCCTTTTGCAAGGCTGGAAAGATGGCCGTCACGGACTGCGGTTCCGCAATGAAAAGGACTGTTTTTGCCGACATGGTCACTTCTATTATCGGCAAGTCGGGAAGTTTACAAGAGGTTCACGAGGTTGCCGCGCGGACGGCCGGAATCCCCGGCCCGCCACGCCTCCATCCTTGCCCTGATACCCCCCATCTGCTACTCCTCGAAAGCCTAATCGCAAACGAGAAAAACACATGACATGCATATCCATACCCGTCCTTTGCTACCATAACGTTTCCGACGTGAACGGGCATACGCCCGAGATGTTCCGCGCCCACCTCGACGCCATCGCAGATGCGGGCTGGCGGACCATCACCGCCCGCGATCTGCTCGCCGTCACGCGCGGCGAAATGCGCCCCCCGAAGAAGTCCCTGGTCCTGACCTTCGATGACGGCCACGTCTCCAACTGGACGACCGTTGTCCCGGAACTCGAAAAACGGAACATGACCGGCACCTTCTTCGTCCTCACGGACTTCACCGTGCCGGGCGAGGCGCGCACGGCCGAAACCGCGCCCGAAATGCTCACCATGAAGCAGGTCTTTCGGGCCGCTCACCTGGAAGGCGATTACTCCCAGTTCATCAACGAATCCGAGATTCGGGCCATGCTCGACAAGGGCATGGAGATATACTCCCACGGCCGCCGCCACCAGGCCGCCTTCATGTCATTCCAGCCTGAATGCCCCCTCGGCGCGGAGAGATCGCACTGGGGAGGCTGGTCCATCTACCCCGGACACAACGATTCCTGGCCCACTTTCAAGGTCGGCAGCGCCTATGTCTACGACGGCTTCTGGCCCAAATTCGAGGGCAGGGGCCAGCCGCGTTTCGTCAAGCGGTCCGAAGAGGAACGCCGCGAATTCTGCCGCAGGGACTTTCGCAAAAGCCTGGAGCGCATCCGGGAATTGAACGGCCTCGACGAACAGATTTTCTGCTGGCCGTGGGGCCAATTCGACCAGGCCGCCCAGGACGAATTGAAAGCGGCCGGATACGCGGGCGCGTTCACCCTGGAACGCTGGTCCAACACGCGGGGCACCGATCCGTTTCGGCTCAACCGCATCGGCGTGGCCGCCAGGAAGGACAGCGACTGGCTCCGGTCCCGACTGCGCATGTATTCCACAACGCCCTCGGCCCGCTTTTTCTTCAAGAAATACCACAAGAAGCCCGAGATCAACACGGTGCTCTACGCCACCGATTCCATCAAGCTCTCCGGCGGCAGCCGCCAGATGGTCAACAACATCAAGGCGATGTCCGACATGGGCCTGAAGGTCTACGCCCTGGTGACTCCGGACACGGCCATCAACGCCGCCCTGGAGGACCTGGATGTGGAGGTGATCCGCCACGACGGCTTCAGCCGGTACTGGAAAGCCGGGAAATTTCTCAAGAGCCTGATTGAGGAAAAAGGCATCGACGTGGTCCACTCCTTCCACAACCGGGCCTACAAGATGGGCGTGCTGGCCCGCCTCATGGGCGCGAAATTCAAGCTGTTCATCAACCGGGGGGTCATCTCCAAGCCCAATTCCGTCTTCTTCCTCTGGACGGCCTTGAGCAACGGGGTCATCGCCAACTCGGCCCAGTGCGCCGAAGTCATGCGCAAATACTGGGTTCGCGGCAAGCTCCTCAACGTGGTCTACAACGCCTACGCCGGACCCGACTTCGGCGAGCCCAAGCCCCGCAAGAAACGGGGCACCCGCTTCATCTATCTGGGCAATACGGCGCCCATCAAGGGTTTCGACGTCTTCCTGAAGGCCGCCGACCGGCTCTGCCGGGAAGGAGCCAGGGACCTGGAGTTCGTGGGCGTGGGCGTGTCCGACAATAAACTCGGCAACTACGACGACATTCTCACCCCGGCGGTGCGGGAGCGCTATCGCAACGCTGGCGAAATATCCCACGACGCAGTCTTCGACGAGCTGCGCTTCGCCGACGTCCTGGTCATCACCTCGCGCAAGGAAAGCCTGCCCAATGCCCTGCTCGAAGGATTCGCCCTCGGCCTGCCCGCCGTGTGCACGAACGTGGGCGGCATCCCGGAGGTGGTCCGAGACGGCGTTGACGGTTTTCTCTGCGCCTCGGAGGACGCGGATTGCCTGGCCGAAAAGATGCGGCTGCTGGCCGAAGACCCGACGAAACGATTCACCCTCGGGCTCGTCGGCCACAGGATGGTACGCCGCCTGCTCACCCCGGAAGCCAAAGGGCGCAACCTCATGCGCGTCTACATGGGCGAACATCTCTACGAGCCTCTGCCCTTGGAGGACATCGCCCGGGAAGCGGCGGACGCCCCGGACCCGTTCGAGACGCAAAACTCCATGGAAGAACACTCCCATGAGCGCCCCGAGCGCTGAATCTTCGGCCGCCTTCCGGCGCGCACTGCCCGATGACCTCGCGGCCCTGCTGCGTCTGGGGTTCGCGGGCAAATCCCATCTGCTGGATGTGGCCGGACGTTGCCTGCGCCCGGGCCGGGAAAATCTCGTCCCCGTTGCCTCCGACGCCCTGCGCACCCTGACCGCGGACAACCCGCTGGATGGAGGGTTGGCCGCCGAGTTGCTCGCTTCGGAGCGGACCAGCGTCCTCCTCGAACCCGCGGCTCGGGCCATGCTTCGCGGGCTCGCCGCCCACTGGCGGCGGCCCTCCGATCCCTCCCCCCTCATCGACGCCCTGACCGCCCGTGACTTCCAGCGGACCGCAGCCTTCCTGGACAAGGCCGTACGCCAAGAGCCCGGCAACCTCTTCTGGCGCGAACAAGTCTTGACCGTGGGCGCGGTGGAAAACGCCCCCGACTTCGTGTTCCGCCTTCTCGAAGCCGATGGGCCGGAAGACGCCCGCCCCGCTCTCCGCAACGCCGCCAAACGCGTTCACGAACTTTTTTCCCCGCGTGAAGCCCCCTCGGCCGAATCGCTCCTGGAGGCAGCCCGCCTCACTCCGTGGAACACGAACCTGGCATTGCGCGCCCACGACGCCGTGTCGGGCGCGGCCGAAGCCCGCGCGCCCCTGCCGGGACGCGCCGCCGTCCTGCTCTATTCATGGAACAAGGCGGATGAACTGGACGCCACCCTGCAATGTCTGCTCGCCTCCGACCTGAACGGCGCGTCGGTCTTCGTCCTCGACAACGGTTCCACGGACAGCACCGGCGCGGTCCTGAGCCGCATGGAAACGCGGTTCGCGGCAACCCTCAGCGCGGACCGGTTCACGACCGTCTCCCTGCCGGTGAACATCGGCGCAGCGGCGGCGCGTAACTGGCTGCTCAGCCTGGAAGCGGTGCGGGCGAACGAATTCATCTGCTATCTGGACGACGACGTGGAACTGCCCTCAGATTGGCTGCAACGCCTGGGCGCGGCCGTCTCGCGCTATCCCGAGGCGGGCGTATGGGGGTGCAAGGTAGTGGACCACGCCAACCCGCTGTGCATTCAGAGCGCGGACAGCCACCTTCGCCTGGACCCGGCGGAACGCGCGGACCTGACCCGCCTGGCCCCCAACCCCTTCGGCCTCACGGATCTGCACATCCAGACGCTGGACACCGGCGCATTCGACTTCATGCGGCCCTGCGCCTCGGTCACGGGCTGCTGTCACCTGTTCCGCACCGGCGCGCTGCTCGACTCCGGCGGCTTCGCCATCCAGCTTTCCCCGTCCCAGTACGACGACATGGAACACGACCTGCGATTATGCGAAGCCCGCCGTTTCCCGGTCTATCAGGGACATCTGGCGGTACGCCACAAGAAGCGTACAGGATCGGCCTCCCACACCTCCCGGCAGGAGTTGGGCAACGCCTTGGGCAACAAATACAAGATGCAAACCATGCATACCCGCGCCGACATTGCCGCCGCCATGGAGGCGGAGCAGACGCTGCTCGAAGCCGATTTGCTCCGGAAGCTGGAATATCTTGATTCGTTCTGAGGCTGATGCTGCTGTTTGTTGTCTGTTGTTTGTTGTTTTGAAGTGTAGCGCGGGGAGGTGTGCCGCGCTTCGCGGCAGACCGTGCGCGTTCGCATCACGTTTTGTTTCGCCTTTACGGCGACTTCCTTTTTTGCTGGCGCAGAAAAAAGGAAGCAAAAACTGCGCTTTTTGGCCCGTTCAGCTCCCGAAAGCAGTGGCCAAGAGCCTGTAGCGGCTTTCGCTGCCCGACAGGATGTCCGCCTGCGGCGGACGCAGTCGGCCTACGCTTCGCCGCTTCAGACAGGCTCTAGGCCCCGGCTTTCGAACGTCTCCCGCGCAAGCGAGGTCTGTTCTTCCAACTCGGTAGACCTCATTCCCTGCTCTTCGTTCCCAAAGCCGCTACCCAAATCCACTTCGAAGGCGGTTGCACTCGGCTAGCCCCCTTACGAGCACCAGCCCTGGATCAGCGGCCTAGAAGCCGACCGCGAAGGGGCGGCGGCTCCGGTGACGAGGAAGGAAGGACCTACGAGAGTGGGAAGCTGGCCAGCGGGAAAGGGCTTATACTTTTGCTCGGATGGAGCCGCCCCGAGCGGATCGGATTCTTGCCGAAGATCCTGGGGGCGGCCGCGCTAGGAAAAGGCCCTTTTCTTTCGTCTATTTCTTTTGGGCCCAGCAAAAGAAATGGACCCCGCCGGGAGGGCATGGAGGCTGAAGGGGCAAAGCCCCTTCACTGGCTCTCGCGCCAAAGGCGCGCTTCTTTCCGTCAAAAAAAGCCGCCCCTTAGGATGGCCTTCCATCTTTGTTTTTTTGGGAGGAGAGCGCGTGACGGTGTGCCGCGCTTCGCGGCAGACCGTGCGCGTTCTCATCACGTTTTGTTTCGCCTTTACGGCGACTTCCTTTTTTGCTGGCGCAGAAAAAAGGAAGCAAAAACTGCGCTTTTCGGCCCTTTCAGCTCCCGAAAGCAGTGGCCAAGAGCCTGTAGCGGCTTTCGCTGCCCGACAGGATGTCCGCCTGCGGCGGACGCAGTCGGCCTACGCTTCGCCGCTTCAGACAGGCTCTAGGCCCCGGCTTTCGAACGTCTCCCGCGCAAGCGAGATCCGCTCTTCTAGATCAATAAGACCTATTTCCGGCTCTTCGTTCTCGAAGGCCCTCCCCAAGGCGAACGCAAGGCAAATAGTCTACTACGAGCACCAGCCCTGGATCAGCGGCCTAGAAGCCGACCGCGAAGGGGCGGCGGCTCCGGTGACGAGGAAGGAAGGGCTGGCGAGAGTGGGAAGCTGGCCAGCGGGAAAGGGCTTATACTTTTGCTCGGATGGAGCCGACCCGAGCGGATCGGATTCTTGCAGATGATCCCGGGGCGGCCGCGCTAGGAAAAGGCCCTTTTCTTTCGTCTATTTCTTTTGGGCCCAGCAAAAGAAATGGACCCCGCCGGGAGGGCATGGAGGCTGAAGGGGCTTTGCCCCTTCACTGGCTCTCGCGCCAACGGCGCGCACGGCTTACCGTGATCGCGCACCAACCCGCAAAAAAACTTCGCCCCCCCTAGGGCTACCTCAACAAAAGCTGCTGCCCCTGGGAAAAACACCGTTTCCGCACGAGATTGGTGACGATCAGCGACCCCAGAGCGGTGGACGCAACCAACATCAGCATGACCACTATCTGGTAGCGGATGGCTATGAGCGGGTCGGTGCCGGACAGAATCTGGCCTGTCATCATGCCGGGCAGGGAAACCAGCCCCACGGCCATGAGAGAGTTGATGGACGGGATCATCCCCGCGCGCATGGCCCCGGCCAGAATCTCCCGCGACGCCTCGCGGTAGTCCGCGCCGAGGGCGAGTTTCATCTCCACCTCGTTGCGGCGGTTTCTGAGGTCGGAGAAGAGCCTGTCCAGGCAGATGGATATGGCGGTCATGGAGTTGCCCACTATCATGCCCGCCAGGGGGATGAAGTATTGGGGCGTCCACCACGGCTTCGCGCCCACGATCACCCCGGTGACGACCACGGAGACCAGGGCGTAGGACACGAGCATGGACAGGAAGACGGGAACGGCGAACGATACGGTCCGCTCCTTGACCCGTCCCCGAATGGTATGCACCGCGGCGGCCACCATGATGATGAACATGGTCATGACCAGCCAGGAGATACGCACCTCGAAAACGAACTTGAGCACATAGCCCATGAGGAAGAGCTGAGCGAACGTGCGGACCGTGCCCACGGCCAGGTCGCGGCCCAATCCGAGCCGGTGCGTGAAGGACGTCACGCCCGCCAAAAGCACGAAGCCGAGACAAAGGGCGAGCTGCAACGGGCCTATTTCGATGATGTGCGGGGTCATGCCATCACCAGCCCCTGTTTTTCGATGTAGATGAAGCGGGTCACGCCCTCGGGGACGGTCTCGGAGTGGGAGATCATGACCACGGTTACTCCGCTTTCGCAGAGCTCCCGGGCGCGGTCCAGGACAACCCCCGCCGAGTGGGCGTCCAGGGATGCGGTGGGCTCGTCCAGAAGGACGACCTCGGGCGAAAGGAGCAGGGAGCGGATGAGGCACACCCGTTGGGCCTGGCCCACGGAGAGCTTGTCGGCCCGGGAGTCGAGAGTCACGCCCTGGAGCAGAAAATCGGAGAGCCGCTCGGCCATGTCCTCGTCGGAAGGAGACGACAACAACGCATTGGCCTTGAAGCTGAACGGCAAAAGCAAATTCTCGCGCACGGTTCCGGGCAGCAGGGTCGGCAATTGCTGCACATAGGCCACGCTCCGGCGCAGTCCGGCCGGGGGGATGTCCCGAATGGGCGCGCCCTTGAAGGAAATGGTTCCGCCCTGCGCTTCCTCCAGGCGGCAGAGGAGCCTGAGCACCGTGGACTTGCCCGCGCCGGACGGACCGCGCAGAAGATGATAGCCGCCGGTCTCGAGAACGAGGTCCGCATCCTTGAGGATGGCCGGACCGTCAGGGTAGGCGAAGGAGACCCGGTCCAGGGCGAGGGGCACGCCTAGCCCTTCCTCTTGTTGAGAAAATCCAGGAATCGATTGGCCTCGTCCATGAGCGGGGCTATCTCCAGGGCCTTCATCAGGTTGGCCCTGCACTCGGCCTCGTCACCGCGTTCGAATTGGGCCCTGGCAATGTTGTAGCGGAGATTTTCGTCATCGTCGGCGATCTCCAGCGCCCGGGAGTAATATTCCACCGCCTGGTCCGTGAGCCCGGATTTGCGCAGGCTGATGCCGAACTCGTTGAACAGGTGCTTGTGCTCGGGAGAAAAGGCCGCGTCCAGGGAGACCACGCGTTTGAAGATGTCGCCCGCCTTGTCTGCGTCACCCCGCTGCATGTAGGTGAGCCCCAGGCCGAAATTTGCCCGGACGTTCTGTTCGTCCAGCCCCAGGGCCGATTCGAATTCGAACTGCGCGGAGTAGAGAGCGCCCCGGCCGCGCTGCTCCTCGGCCCGCAGGAGGGTGTCGCGAAGCTCGCGCATACGGGGGTAGACCTCGGTCTGGTAGAATTCCAGTTCCGGGCTGAAACGGGCGAGGAAGTCGGGCAGCGGAAGCGTCTCGCCGGAGCCGGACGGCACTTTATTGCCGTTCAGGGGCCTGACCAGAATCATGCGCACGCCGTCGTCCGACTGTTCGGCCTCCTCGGCATACCAGTAGGCCTTCCTGACGACCTTGCGCCGGGTAGCTCCCGAGCCGACGACGGCCTCGGACTTCGTGGAAAACGCGCCGGATATTTTCTCCACGCGTACATCGGCGGGGAGCGCGCCGCGTCCGGAAACGCTACGCGCTGGGTGCGATTCCTTGCGGACCAGGCCCGCGGAATGAGTAGATTCTGGGGTCACTTTGCTGCCTCGTGCTCTGTGGTTGCGAGCGAAGGGCGAAGATACACCCGGCCCTGACCGAACGCAACCGCCCCCCATCCGCCGGGGAGCGATTTCGCCAAAAGGTGACAATCGGCCGTATATCCGCTAAAGGCAGGGACGGCGGACGTCCCCGGCGTTCCGTCGAAATCGGAAGAAACCTTGCGCCAGCACCTGTGGCATCGAAAACGGAGAAAGAACATGACTACGATCGGGAAGAGGATTCGTGCCTACCGCGAAAAGCAGAATCTGAGCATCGAGGATCTGTCCAACAGAACCACCTTGTCCGAGAACTTCATCCGTGCCGTTGAGGAAGAGGAAATGTACCCCTCCCTGCGGCCCCTGGTTAAGCTGGCTCGCGCGCTAGGAGTACGATTGGGAACCTTCCTGGACGATCAGGTTTCGAGCGATCCGCTGATTACCCGCCTGGACGAACGCGAGCAGGAAATCATCATGCACCCGGACGGCAAGGAAGCCGGGCTGATCTTCCACTCCCTGGGCAAGGGCAAGACCGACCGCCACATGGAGCCGTTCTTCATCGAGCTGATGCCCGAATCCGGCAAGGACAACGCCATGTCCTCCCACGAAGGCGAGGAATTCATCGTGGTCCACTCCGGCAAACTGCGGGTCCGATACGGCCAGGAGGAGCAGATTCTCGAAACCGGCGACTCCATCTACTTCAACTCCATAGTGCCCCACAACGTGGCCTGCGGCGGAGAGGAAAAGGCCGAAATCTACGCCGTCCTCTATTTCCCGGAATAAGGGGGGACGAATGAAGGCGCTTCGCGAAATTACCCTCGGCAACCTCCTCAAGGAGACCGCCGACAAGCATCCCGATACCGAGGCCGTGGTCTATGTGGACCGCGACTTCCGCCTGACCTACGCCGAGTTCGACGAACTTACCGACACCATCGCCAAGGGGCTGATGGGGCTCGGCGTGAAGAAGGGCGAGAAAGTGGCCGTGTGGGCCAACAACGTGCCCTACTGGGTGGCGTTGCAGTTCGCCACGGCCAAGATCGGAGCTATCCTGCTCACGGTCAACACCCACTACCGCTCCCATGAGCTGGAGTACCTGCTCAAGCATTCCGAGACCGAGAACCTGTTCATCATCGGCCAGTACCGCGACCATGACTACCTGACCTCCACCTACGACCTGGTGCCGGAACTGCGCACCCAGGAGAGGGGGCACCTGCGGACCGAGAAATTCCCGCATCTGAAGCGGGTCTTCTACCTGGGCCACGAGAAGCACCGGGGCATGTACTCCATCCCCGAGCTACAGGCCATGTCCGCCATGATCTCCGACGAACAGTACGCCGAACGCCAGGCGTCCCTCGATCCGCACGACGTGGTCAACATGCAGTACACCTCCGGCACCACAGGGTTCCCCAAGGGCGTGCAGTTGACCCACTACAACATCGTCAACAACGGGTACTGGATCGGGGCGAACCAGAATTTCGTGCCCGGCGACCGGCTCTGCCTGACCGTGCCCCTGTTCCACTGTTTCGGTTGCGTGCTCGGCGTCATGGCCGCGGTCAACCATGGCGTGACCATGGTCATTCTGGAGGACTTCGCCCCCCTGGACGTTATGGGCGCCATCGACCAGGAACGGTGTACGGCCGTGTACGGCGTACCCACCATGTTCATCGCCATCCTCGACCATCCGTTGTTCGCGAGATTCGACTATTCGTCGCTGCGCACCGGGATCATGGCCGGTTCGCCCTGCCCTGTGGAGGTCATGAAGCGGGTCATCGAAAAGATGAACATGCGCGAAATCACCATCTGCTACGGACTAACCGAGGGCAGCCCGGTCATGAGCCAGACCGTAGTCGGCGACAGCCTCAGGCACATGACCGAGACCGTCGGCCGGGCCATGCCCGAGATCGAGGTCCGCGTTGTCGACCCCGAGTCCAACGAAGAGTGTCCTCGCGGCGTCACCGGCGAGGTCTGCTGCCGGGGCTACAACGTCATGAAGGGCTACTACAACAACGAAAAGGCGACCAAGGAAGCCATCGACAAGGACGGCTGGCTCCACTCGGGCGACCTCGGCGTCATGGACGAGGACGGCTACCTGTCCATCACCGGCCGCCTCAAGGACATGATCATCCGCGGCGGCGAGAACATCTATCCGCGCGAGATCGAGGAGTTCCTCTACCTGATGGACGGCGTCCTCGACGTGCAGGTGGCGGGCGTTCCCAGCGGCAAGTTCGGCGAAGAGGTCGGCGCGTTCGTTATCCGCAAGGATGACGCGGACCTGGAGGTCGAAGACATCGTCGACTTCTGCCGGGGCAAGATTTCCCGGTACAAGATCCCGAAATACGTGACCTTCCTGGACGCCTACCCCATGACCGCATCCGGCAAGATCCAGAAATACAAACTTCGCGAAATGGCCTCGGATTTGTGGCCCGACGCGTAGAGATATAGTGCATATTGCCGGGAGGGCCTCCATCGGGAGGCTCCCCGGCGTCCTTGCCGTTCGTTTCGGCAGGGAGTAGGGCAAAACCGGCGGCGCGGCCGGAAGCGGGAAAGGGGCTTTCCCGCCGGACCGGGACCATGTCCCTGCCGCCGGATGCAAATTCCAGGAGGAATGTATGGAACAGTACAAGGAAATCGCGCCCCGTCTGGTGGGCGTGCGGGAAGGCGTCGGCTGGACGCCCAAGGAGATGGCCGACCTGCTCGGAGTGTCCGAGGAGAAGGTGCTGACCTATGAATCCGGGACCGTGGAAATCCCGGTGGGCTACATGCTCGACGTCTCCCGGTTGTGCCGGGTGGACCTGACCACGCTCATCTCGGGCCGCGAACCGCATCTCAAGTCCTATTCGCTTGTGCGCAAGGACGAGGGATTCGCCGTGGACCGGCGCAAGGACTACGATTACAAGTCGCTCGGCTACAAGTTCGCCGGACGCGAGATGGAGCCTTTCCTCATCACGGTCCCGCCCAAGTCCGGGGACGATATGGTCGAAACCGCCCATCGCGGCCAGGAGTTCATCTACGTGCTCGAAGGCCGTCTCGAAGTACGCCTCGGCGGGGAGCCGATCATCGTCGAACCCGGCGATTCCCTCTATTTCAATTCCGAAACGCCCCACGCCCTGCGCGGCCTGGACGGCAAGCCGGTTCGTTTTCTCGACGTGATTCTATAGGGCCGGTCGGAGAAAATCCGACCCGCCCGGAAAAATCCTACGATTTTTGCTGCCATAAAAAATCACGATATCCGATCTGAATCACGGAGAAAACCCATGTTTACCAAAGAAGAATACGCCGACTACAAAGATTTTTGCCAACGTTTCACACCCGAATGCCCCGAGAACTTCAACTTCGCCTTTGACGTCCTGGACGGAAAGGACCCCGACGCTCTCGCGCTCATTCATGTGGACGACGATTTCAACCGGCGCGACTTCAATTTCGGCTTCTTCCAGGAATCCTCTTCCAGGCTGGCCAACTCCCTGGCCGCCAAAGGCGTGAAGAAAGGCGACCGGATCATGCTCGTCCTCTACCGGCGCGTGGAGTACTGGGTGGTCATGCTCGCCCTGCACCGCATCGGCGCGGTGCCCATTCCCTCCCCCTCGCTTCTGACCCGCAAGGACATCACCGAGCGCGTCAACTACGCGGGCATCACGGCCATCATCTGCGACGAATCCATTGTCGAGCGCGTGGACAGGGCCAGGCCCAAATGTCCCGGCCTGAACCTGCTGGTGCAGGTGGGCGGCGAGACCGAAAACGGCTGGTTCGGCTACGAGGACCTCGTGGCCTCGGGCGATCCGAGCTTTCCGCGCACCCCGGATTCCCCCGGCGGGGACGATCCCTTTATCATCTTTTTCTCCTCCGGCACCACCGGGCTGCCGAAGATGGTCATGCACAACCACAAGTACGCCGCGTCCCACTACACCACCGGCGCCCTGTGGCACGACCTGGAGGAAGGCGACATCCATCTGACCGTATCCGACACGGGCTGGGGCAAGTCCGTCTGGGGCAAGTTCTACGGCCAGTGGATGGCCAAGGCGGTCATTTTCGTCTGGGACTTCCGGGGCAAGTTCCATCCCGCCGCCCTGCTGCGCGTCATAGCCGACAACAAGATCACCACCTTTTGCGCGCCGCCGACCATTTACCGCTTCCTTGTACGTGAAGACCTGTCCCGGTTCGACCTTTCCGCCCTGCGTCACTGCACCACGGCGGGCGAACTGCTCAACGATTCGGTCTTCCACGCCTGGCAAAAGGCCGTTGGCCTGCCCATCTACGAGGGCTACGGCCAGACCGAAACCACCCTGCAAGTAGCTACCTTCAAGTTCATGAAGCCCAAGCCGGGCTCCATCGGCAAGCCCGTTCCCGGCTGGGAGATCGCGCTCATGGACGATGAGTGCAACTTCGTGCCGCAGGGCGAGGAAGGCGAAATCTGCATTCGCATCGACAAGCCCGTCATGGGATTGTTCGACTCCTACATGGACGAGCCGGCGAAGACCGCCTCGGTCAAGTGCGCGGGCTGGTATCATACCGGCGACAAGGCCTGGGCCGACGAGGACGGCTACCTCTGGTTCATGGGCCGCACCGACGACCTCATCAAGTCCTCGGGCTACCGCATCGGACCCTTCGAAGTCGAATCCGCCCTGGTGGCCCACGAGTCGGTCATCGAGGCCGCCGTCACCGGTATCCCCGACGACGTGCGCGGACAACTGGTCAAGGCCACCGTTGTTCTCGCTCCCGGATACGAGCCTTCCGAGGCCCTGACCAAGGAACTCCAAGCCTTTGTCCGCGAGCTGACCGCGCCGTACAAGTACCCGCGCGTCATCGAATACGTGGAAGAACTGCCCAAGACCATCTCGGGCAAGATCAAACGCAAGGAAATCCGCGAAGCCGACCTGGCCAAGCTGGGCCGATAGCTCCTACAGCGGCCCGGGAAAGGGATTCCCCTTTCCCGGGCCGTATCTTCCCTCCTCCCTTTTTTGGGGAACCCTCCCTTTTACTTCTTGAAGACGAAAAAGCAGGTGTTGAAAGCCGCTTCGCGGCAATAGTCGGGTGATTTCGCCTCCGGCGGGCAAGGGCTCACACCCTTGCATCCCCTGTATGCGCCTCCGGCGCGGGCTTTTTTCCCTCTGCCGCGTTCTGCCGTGAAAAGGGGGCGTTAAATATATAGGTCTTTTTTTCAACGCCGTCCTTTCCGGGCGTGGTTTACAGATTCCGCCGTTCCTCGTATGAAATAGGAATGGAGGACTCCCTATGGACGTTTTCGAGCGGATGATGAATCGGCGAAGGTGCGTCAAGACCATGCTGGCCCTCGGGGCCGGACTGCTGGCGGGAGTAAGGCCGGTGCGCGGCGCGGAGCCGCCGCCGCGGGCCAGGGTCGCGGTGGTCCGTACGGGAGACCGCGCCAAGGGCGTCGAGCAGGCCCTTGCCCAATTCGACCTGACCGATTTCAAGGGAAAGTCCGTGGCTCTCAAGGCCAACTACAACAGCGCGGACCCGTTCCCGGCCTCCACCCATCCGGACACCCTGCTCGCCCTGGCCCTGGCCCTCAAAGGCGCGGGAGCGGGACCGATGACCCTGGTCGAACGCAGCGGCATGGGCGACACCGGGTCCGTCCTGCGAAAGATGGGCGCGTACCGCGTCGCCGAGACTGCGGGCTTCGAGGTGGTGGTCATGGACGGCCTGGGTGAAGACGGCTTTGTACGCGAGACGCCGCCCGGAACCCATTGGAAAAGGGGCTTCCTCCTGGAACGCCACTTCGCGGAAGCGGACAAGGTGGTCCAGACCTGCTGCCTCAAGACCCACCAGTTCGGCGGACACTTCACCATGTCCCTGAAAAACGCGGTGGGGGCCATCGCCAAATACGATCCCGGAAACGGCTACAACTATATGTCCGAGCTGCACTCCTCCCCCTTGCAGCGCACGCTCATCGCCGAAATCAGCCAGGCGTTCCGCAACGACCTCATCGTCATGGACGGCATGTCGGCCTTTGTCGACGGCGGGCCGCATCGGGGAACCGAAGTATCGATCAACGCCATCATAGCGGGCACGGACCCTGTGGCCGTGGACGCGGTCGGCGTCGCCATCCTGCGCATGTACGGCACCACGCCGGAGGTCGGTAAGGGGCGTGTTTTCGACCAGGAACAGCTCCGCCGCGCCGCCCAAGCCGGGATAGGCGCATCCGGCGCCCGGGATATCGAACTCGTTCCCGTCGGCGCGGAAGCCCCGGATTTCGTGAAGCGCATCCGAAAGGAACTGAACGCCTGATCCGCCTTCCGAGCCGAACTTCCTCTCACGCGGACGAAAACCGAGCGTGGAAGGGCGCGCTATTTGCGCATGATCATTTTGTAGTATTCCTCGCCCACCACGCTCGGGTCGTAGAGGTCCGGGAAGTAGAAGGGCAGGGCCTTGGTCGGCAGGGCCACCCGCAGGGCCGACTTCGGCGTCGTCGAGGTCAACAGTCCGGCATCCACCAGATTCCTCACCACCCGCCGGGCGGTGGACGTCGCCTTGTTCATGATCGTTCCGGCTTCGCCTCGCGGGATTTCCCCCCGCATAAAAACGGCGCGGAGAAGGCGCGAGGAATCGGGATGCAGCTCCCCTCCCCGTTTGGTGGAATTGGCGTCCACAAACCACTCGATCCGTTCGTCGAGGGTTTGTAGCGAAAGCAGCCGATCCATGAAATGGATCTGGTCCAGGCAGACCCCGAAAACGAATTCAACCAATCCCGCGAGCAGATCGCTCCGCTCGGCCAGGGATACTTCGCCATCCGGGGGCGGATCGCAGGAAAACAGATTGACCATGTACTCGTCTTTCCGCCTGGACAGGCCGCGGGACAACGACCACAGGTTTGAGCGGTTGATGTTGCAACCGGCCATATAGAGCGTGGAGAACAGCCGCGTCACCCGCCCGTTCCCGTCCCTGAAGGGATGCAGCCAGGTCAGGCGATGGTGCGCCGAGGCCATGGCGATCAGCCTTTCATCGCCGTGGAACCGTCTCTGGTCGTAGTCTTCGGCGAACTTGTCCATGCCCCGTCTCAAATCTTCCCCCGGCTCAGGCCCGATGGCGGCTCCCATGGCCGCATTGGGTCCCACGGCTATGGGCCGGTCGCGGAGCTCCCCCGGCATGACGGGGATGTCGGTAAAGCCATTTTCCTCGTGCGTGAACAAATGCTCGGGAGCCAGATGGCGGTAGAAGGTGGAGTGAATGAGCTTCAGAAAATCCACTCCGGCCACGTTCTCCCCCTTGCGGGAGTCCAGCAGGGCGGTCAGATCCTCCTCGGCCAGGATGTGCGCCGCGCACAAATCCTGGGCGTACCGCTTTTCGGAGTTCCGGTCGTACCGTTTTTCCAGGGCTTGCTCGATGGCCAAAAGGGAAGACTTATGCCCTTCGATGAGATTGCTGTAGTAACTATTGAGAAGCCGGAGGTTGCCTCCGAGGGCCTTCGCCGTTGCAGGCGCGACGCGCCCTTCCAGGGAGGCGGACGACGAGATCACTTCCTGGGCCATGTCTTTCAACGGCCCCAACTCGGCCTGCTCCGGAATCACCATAGGCCAGAAAATCATGCACTTAACCTCACAAAAAACGAGCGTTTTTATCGGCGATCTTCATACACCCACAACTATCTGTATATACAAATATTATAATTTTTGAAACCATTCTTTAAAATTGATTTTTGAGCGGTTTAATCGGCGATCTGAGAAAGGAATTGAACCTTCCTTTTCCCGTCCGGCATACCTCGAGGCCCCTACTTCACATACCCCCACTCCACCAGCCGGTTGTAGGCGTGCTGCGCCTGGTTGCCCTGGTTCACCTGCTGGAGGAACTTGTAATAGTCTTCGGCCGCCTCCTTGCGGCGGCCCATGCCCTCCTGGGCGTACCCCATGAAGAACGTCGCGTAGGGGTTGCCCGGAAGCGCTTTTTCATAGGCCGCAAAAGCTTCATGGGCCTGTTCGTACTCCTTGGCCTGGATCAGGAGTACGCCCGCCACCTGATTGGCCTGAGCCTCACCGGGATACACTTCCCTGGCCTGTCGGGCATACGGCAGGGCCTCGCTGTACTTTTCCTGCGCGATCAGCAGCTTGGACATAAGCAGAAGGCCGGTGTAGTCCTCGGGCGCAAGCCGCAGGGCCGTGCCCATTTTTTCTTCGGCCCGATTGTACTTTTTCTCTCCTCCGAGCTTTTCCGCATCCTGCATGTCCCGGATGGCCGGGCCGATCTTGCGGAGGTTCACGGTGTGGTCCATGTACCGCTCGCGGTAGAAGGCGTACTGCCTGGCTCCGTAATATTTCTTGCTGGCCTCCTGGCGGGCCGTGGCCAGTCTCTCCGCGCTCATTGGATGAGTGGCGAACATGACTTCCAGGGCGCTGGGTTCGCGGTTGTGCTGTTCGTTGAGCATCTCCATGAGGCCCACCATGCCTTCGGGGTTGTATTCCGCGCGAGTCATGTATTCCAGGCCCAGCGCGTCGGCCTGCCGCTCGTCGTCGCGGCTGTAGGAGGCCAGAAGCAATCCCGCCCCGAGACCGCCCAGGCCGCCCGCAACGGAACCCCATGCGCCGCCGTACTTGGCCCCGATGGCCGCGCCGCCCAGTGTGGCCAGCCCGCCCACGACCATCTGCGAACTCATGCGCGAAGCCGTATGCCGGGCGTTGACGTGGCCGATCTCGTGGCCGAGCAGCGCGGCCATCTCGGCCTCGTTGTCGACCTCGAGCAGGATGCCGCGGGTACAGGCGATGGTGCCGCCGGGAAAGGCGTATGCGTTCACATAGTTGGCGTTGACCGCGTGGTAGTTGTAGGGCATCTGCGGCCGGTGGGACGTATCGGACAGGGACTTGCCCACGCCGGACACGTACTCGTTCAGGGCCTTGTCCTGGGTGGAGCCGTAATCGTTGGACAACTGCTGTGGCGAGGCCTGGCGATCCATCTGGATTTCCTGCTCCTCGCTGACCAGCATGAACTGGCTCTGGCCCGTGACGGGATTCTTGGCGCATCCCCCCACTCCGGCGGCGACCGCGGTCATGGCCCCGGCCTTGAGAAACTCCCGCCGCGTAAGGCGCGAACGGATTCGTACGGATTTCATTGTCATCTCCCGGTTGTTGCCTGTTCAATACCGTAAATCCTACCTCCAGTTCAACCCCGAGGCCGCAGCGCGCACGGAGTTGACACCCCGCCCCGCTTGCTACATTATTCTCTTAATAGCTTAAATAAACTACATTTTCGTAGGACAAAAATGAAAAAGATCCTGATTGTGAAAACCGGCGGCACCTATGCCGACTACGCTGCGGAGCGAGGCGATTTCGTGGACTGGACCGCGCAGGGCATGAGGCTCGCCTGCGACAGGTGGGTGAGCGTCGACGCTCAGGCCGGAGAACCCTTGCCCGCCCCGGAAGAATTCGCAGGCGGCGTCATCACCGGCTCCCACGACATGGTCACTGACGGGTTCGGATGGATAGATGACGCCAAAGCCTGGATACGGCGCGCCGTGGACGCCCGGCTGCCCCTGCTCGGCATCTGCTTCGGCCACCAGCTCATGGCGGACGCCCTGGGCGGCAGAGCGGGCTACCATCCGGACGGGCTGGAGATCGGCACGACGGATGTCACGCTGACCGAAGCGGCCGGCGACGATCCCATATTTCGCGACCTGCCGCGGACCTTCCCGGGGCATGTGACTCATTCCCAGACCGCTCTCGAACTGCCTTCTGGGGCGACGCTCCTGGCCACGGGCGCGCACGACCCGCACCAGTCCTTTCGGGTGAGCGAAGCCGCCTGGGGCGTACAGTTCCATCCCGAGTTCGACGCGCCCGCCATCCTCGAATACATCGCCCGGCGTGAGCTGGAATTGGCTGAACAAGGATTGGACGCCGCCCGCATCCGGACCACGGTCCGAGACACGCCTGAATCCGCGTCCCTTCTCGAACGGTTCGCTGCCTACTGCCTGTCCCGCTGAACGGCGTCCGTTTCCGGAGAAGCGGGGGAAGCCGCCCCGCCGAGCCGGTAGCCCTCGGAACGGAGTTCCCGCAGGGCCTTTTGCAGCTTGGGCACGATGCCCGAGTTCTTTTCGTGCAGGTAGTGATAGAAAGGAGTCCTGCAGGCGGGCGGGTCCAGCCCCACAATCATGTCAAACCGTCCCGCGTGATCGCGAAAGGTCTTTTCGGCGCTGAGCTTGCTCCCCAGAGCCAGGCCGATGCGCCCCTCCTGCAACATGCTGAACAGGGTCTCATAATTGTTGACCAAAACAAGCGGGCGTCCGGCCATGACCCGCTCGGCCCAGATGACTCCCCTGACCGCTCCCACCGCCATTTCGTCCAGCAGGCTCTTGTCGAACCGCTCGATCTTCCGATTTTTGAGCACATAGGCCGTTCCGATCAGCTCCATGAGCTCGACATTCACCCGAATCAGCGTGGGGAAGTTCTGCTCCAGGTTGGGAATACGTCCGGCGTCCCCGTCCAGAACGCCGTCGCAGGCAAGGACCAGGGAGCGTTTTGTGGGCATGGACACGAACTCCACCGGCAATCCCGCACGCTTGTAGACCGCTTCCAACCGTTTCTTGGCCTCCACGTGAACCATGGCGTCGGGCGAATAGCCGATCCGATAGGGTTCGCGGGCATGGCCGGGCTCGGCCGCAAGCAGGCACAGCGCGACGCACGCGGCCGCAAGGACTGCGCGGCGGCTTGTTGTCCGGAGACAGGTCAGGGTATGTCGCAGGACGGATTGCATCGCTTCCGTGCATAGCACAGATGGCCCGGCGTGGGCAAAGGGAACATGGCGCGCGGCCCGGGAATCGGGGCGACTTGCCCCTTATCGCCTATTTGAGGTATGGGAGCGTATGAAACGCGCTCTCATCCTCTTGTCCGCCGGCGTGCTGGTCATCGCGCTCGGCTACGGAATGAGCCAGCCGAACAGGCTGTTCTGGAACAGCCTGGAGGTTTCGGTCACGGCCTACAACTCCACTCCCGCCCAGACCGACGGGGACCCGCACAGGGCAGCCTGGAACAACCGGCTCAAACCCGGCATGAAGGCCATTGCGGTATCCCGCGACCTTATCGAGCTTGGCCTGGACAACCAAACCAAAGTCTGGATCGACGGCTTCGACGGCCCCTATATCGTCCTGGACAAGATGAACCAACGGTTCACGCAACGGATAGACATCTACTTCGGCATGAACGTAAAAGCCGCCCGCAGATTCGGCGAACGCACGGCACGGATTTACTGGCGCTGACGGCACTGTCGGCCTTGCGGACAGATGCGGCCGCCCATCCATGAAGGATGGGCCGCCGCATCTGTTTCATCCCCCGCCGAAGGCGGCAATGGGATTCTCAAGGCCCTCGGCCTTGAGCGGGTCCAGGGCAGCGCCCCGGCCTCCCCGGAGGGGCCGCCGGAGGCTCCCCCCTACACCAAAAACTGGCCTGTGACGGAATCCGGGCTGGCGATGATCTCTTCCGGGGTGCCGGATGCCACGATGCGGCCGCCGTGCTCGCCGCCGCCGGGGCCGAGGTCGATGACATGGTCCGAGGCCATGATGACGTCGGTGTTGTGCTCGATGACGATGACGGTGGCGTTCTTGTCCACGAGCTGATGCAGCACCCGGATGAGCTTGCCGACCTCGTGCATGTGCAGTCCGGTGGTTGGCTCGTCGAGAATGTAGAGCGCGCCGGGCAGGGAGCGCTTGCCGAGCTCGCGGGATATCTTGATGCGCTGGGCCTCGCCGCCGGACAGGGTGGTGGCGGGCTGGCCGAGGCGCACGTATTCCAGTCCCACGTCGGCGAGCACGTCGAGCTTGCGCATGAGCGCCGGGTGGTTGGAGAAGAACTCGCGGGCCTGGCGCACGGTCATGTCCAGGACGTCGGCGATGGTCTTGCCCCGGTATTCCACTTCGAGAGTCTGGGCATTGTACCGTTTGCCCTTGCATGTCTCGCAGGTCACGTAGACGTCGGGCAGGAAATGCATTTCCACGCGAATCTGGCCGTCGCCCTTGCACGCCTCGCAACGGCCGCCCTTGACGTTGAAGGAGAACCGGCCGGGCGCATAGCCGCGCTTGCGCGACTCCTTGGCCCCCGCGAATATCTTGCGGATCTCATCGAATATCTTGGTGTAGGTGGCCGGGTTGGAACGCGGAGTGCGGCCGATGGGCGACTGGTCGATGGAGATGACCTTCTCGATGGAATCCAGCCCTTCTATGCCGCCGATCTTTCCTGGATCACTGGCCTTTTGCCCGCGATGCAGGAGAAGATGCTTGTACAGGGAGTCCATGACCAGGGAGGACTTGCCCGAGCCGGACACGCCGGTCACGCAGGTCATCACCCCGAGGGGGATGTCCACGTCCAGGTTCTTGAGGTTGTTGGTCTGGACTTTTCGGAGGGAGATATGGCCCGTGGGCTTGCGCCGGGTCTTGGGCGGCTCGATGAACATGTCGCCGCGCAGGTACTTGCCGGTCAGGGAATCCGCCTTGAGCAGTTCATCCACCGGCCCCTGGAACACGATCTCGCCGCCCAGCCAGCCGGAGGAAGGGCCGATCTCGATGACGTGGTCGGCCTCGCGGATGGTCGGCTCGTCGTGTTCGACCACGAGCACCGTGTTGCCCCTGGACTGGAGCGAGCGCAGGGTGTCGATGAGCCGCTGGTTGTCGCGCGGATGCAGGCCGATGGACGGCTCATCGAGCACGTAGGTCACGCCCACCAGGCCGGATCCGAGCTGTGAGGCGAGCCGGATGCGCTGGGCCTCGCCGCCCGAGAGCGTGGCCATGTTGCGGCCGAGGGAAAGATATTCGAGCCCCACGTTGACCATGAACCCGAGGCGGTGGGTCAACTCCTTGAGGAGCGGCTCGGAAATGAGGGTCTCGTGGCCGGAGAACTTCAACCCCTCAAGCCATTCCAGAGCGCGCTGGATGGACATGGAGGTAAACTCCACCAGGTTTTTGTCGGCCACGCGCACGGCCAGGGATTCGGGCTTGAGGCGCGCGCCCTCGCAGGCCGGGCACGGCTTGGACTGCTGGAACCGGGCGGTCCAGTGATCCCATACGCCCGCCTGTTGCTGGCCGTATTCGAGAATGGACACCACGCCCGGCCAGCCTGTTTCCTGATCGCCGTAAAAAAGCGCCGCCCATGCCTCGCCGGAGTAGTCGGCCAGGAGGGTATCCAGGGTGAAACCGAATTTCTTGCCGAGCTTCTTCAACAACGGAGCGTACTTGTCCTGGCGGTAAGCGGATTTCCAGGGGATTACTCCGCCTTCGTTGAGGGACAATCCCTTGTTGGGCGCGATGAGGTCCGGCTCGAAATATTCCACCGAGCCGATACCGTTGCAGACCGGACATGCGCCCTGGGGCGAGTTGAACGAGAAGAGCTGCGGGCTGAGCTTCGGCATGGAAATCTTGCAGGATGGGCAGGTGGACAGCGTGGACATGAAGATGTCGCCCGCATTTTCCCCGCCGATCACGGAAACGATCATGCGTTCGTCGCCCTTTTCCAACGCCAGCTCCACGGAATCCGCCAGCCGCTTTTTGATGCCGTCCTTGAGCACCAGGCGGTCCACCACCAGATCGATGGTGTGCTTCTTGTTCTTTTCCAGCTCAGGGACCTCGTCCAGGGAGTAGAGCGCGCCGTCCACGCGCACACGCACGAAGCCTTCCTTCTTGAGCTTGGCGAAAAGGTCCTTGTGGGTGCCCTTCTGGTGCTCCACCAGCGGCGCCAGCAGCATGAATTTGGAGCCGGGCTCCATGCCCATGACGGTCTCCACTATCTCGTCCGTGGTCTGCGCCTCGATGGGCTTGCCGCAGGACGGGCAGTAGAACTTGCCCAGGCGGGCGAAGAAGACGCGCAGAAAGTCGTAAACCTCGGTCACGGTGCCCACGGTGGAACGCGGGTTGCGGGTGGAGGTCTGCTGCTCCAGCGATATGGCCGGGGAAAGCCCCTCGACCTTGTCCACGTCCGGCTTGTCCATCTGGGGCAGGAACTGGCGGGCGTACGCGGACAGGGATTCGACGTAGCGTCGTTGGCCTTCGGCGTAGACGATGTCGAAGGCGAGCGTGGACTTGCCCGACCCGGACGGACCGCAGATGACCACCAGCTTTTCGCGGGGGATGTCCAGGGTCAGATTCTTGAGGTTGTGGTGCCGGGCGCCTTCTATATGGATGGATTTGGAGTCGGTGGTATGCATCGGCAGAGAGTAATCATTCTCGCAGGCAAGGCAAGCGCGGAGGCGAAGGAATCATCCGCCCCGCCATCCATCCTTTACAGGTCCGTACGCAGCGCGTATATGCGTGAATAGAGACAATGCCAAACCCGTTGCGAGACGGGGACGGAAAGCCACGGGCCTCACGCAGGCAGCCGGGTTGCCGAAGCTCCCACCGACACCTTGCGGACTTCACGCGGCCACGGCATATGGCAAGGAGAACGCATGGACAATATCCCTTCCGCCGACAACGGCGCGCACGGCGGCAACGGCCGGGCCATGGTCAAGGTTTCACCCTACATGGTCATTCCTTCGCGGGTGGGCGGCTTTTCCGTATACCTGAAGCAGGGCGGGAAATACGTCCTGTATGCGGAAAAAGGAGAGCTGTTCACCGACTCGCACAAGCAGCGGCTATCCCTGCTCGGCGTGGACCATCTCTACGTCCGGGCCTCGGACTATGACGACTTCACCCGCTATGTGCAGGAAAACATTCTGGAAATCCTGGATGACGAGAGCATCCCCGTGGGTGAGCGCGCCCGCGTCTGGAGCGACGCCACCGTGGCGCTCGCCCGGGAAGCCTTCGACAGCTCCCTGCCGGCGCCCATAGACAGGAGGCATTTTCAGCGCATCCGCAAGCTCATCGCCGACTCCCTCAAGTTCCTTTCCAGGGAGGACGCCCTCAAGGAGCTCGCCCGGTTCATACGCGACGGCGAGGAATCCTTCCACCACGGCGTCGGGGTAATGGTCCTGACCGTGACCACCCTGTGTTCGTTCATGAAGGAGGATTCCGAACTCCTTGTGGCCGTGGGCATGGGTGCCATCCTGCACGACATAGGCAAAATCGAGTTGCCGCGGGAAGTCTTCACCAAGAAGTTCGATGCGCTGAGCCGCGAGGACAAAGACCTCGTCAAATCCCATCCCGCCCTGGGCGTGGGCGTCTGCTCGGGCCTGCCCATGCCCCAGGAGACGTTGCAGTGCATCCTTTTCCATCACGAACGCGAGGACGGACTGGGCTATCCCTCCGGCTCCACCGGGGCCATGCTGCCGTCCTACGTCAAGGCGCTCATCCTCTGCAACGAATACGACAACCTCACGCGCGGCCGCACGGGACGCCGCCTGACGCCCTTCGAAGCCCTGACCAGGATCAAGTCCATGCGAAGCGCGTTCGACACGGAAATGCTCAGGCGTCTCATCGAGGTGCTGGCCAAGGCCGATCTGACCTCCTAGCGGGCATTTCGCGTGTGCGGGGCGGAAGATGCGAGGCCCGCCGCAAACGCGGGGCGGTACGCCGGGAAAACGTGTTTGCCTTTTGCGCAAGCTGAGGCTAGAGAGCGTCCATGGCATCATCTTCGCGCCGCAGGCCCCGCAAAAGGGTCTGCCCTCCCGCCCCGCAGTGGTCCGACCGCGTATACGTGCGCGTCGACCCGAGCGACATCGGACTCTTCCGGTTCATCCTGGAAGGATACGACAACCTCGGCGTGTTCACCGTGGTCAACAAATTCAAGGGAATCCTTGTCCTGCGCTACAGCCCGCACCTCCAACGCGAGGTGAGGACCTTCCTCAAGGCGGCGGGCACGGAGATGAAGTTGGAGATCCTGCCCGCCCCGTTGCGGGAATCCTAACCATACGCAGACGCGCCGCCCGCAGGGCGACACGGCCACCACGGCGGACGCCAGCCCCAGGGCGCGTTATTTCAACCCGATCATGCCGCGCTGGCCGATAGTCTTGATGAAGGCGGTGACCGACAATTCGGCTTCGCGAAGCTGGACCTCGTAGGCCTCGGCAAACATTTCCGCTATTGCGCGGACCGAGTTGCGGCCGTCGATGCGCCGCCAGACGAAGGTTCCCATCTCGTCCAGCTCCACCCGTTTCGTCATGGGCCTGCCGTCCCACAGCCCCACCTTGTCGGCCAGGCGGCCGAACCACGGCTTGACCGCCAGGGGATAGGCCAGCCTGACCAGGCCGCCGGGAAGCTCGGTCTCCTCCACCGCCTCGTTGCGCACCGGGATCATTCCCAGGGCCTCGGCTCGGGATATGACCGGCTCAGGCCGTTTCTTCCGGAACAAGGGTAAAACTCCCGCAGATATCGTTGAAAACGGATTCGGCAAGTGAAACTGTGCCCGTGGCCGTGACCGCCAAAACGGCGTTTCCCGCGTCCGTAAGCCATGCCCGGCCGCTGGTCCGGACTACCCGGCGCAAAGCCCTGCGCAGGAAAGACGTCCGCGCATCGCCGCGCCAGGAAACGCGCCCGGAATCGCCCTCCATGGGCAGGGACGCGGGCGGCGCATGGGCCAGCCTGTCGCGGCACCACGCTTCCAGCGTCGTTTCCTTGAGCAGGGCCGACGCCGGGGCGAACCGTTCGAAATCGAGCCGAACGCCCGGCCCCTTGCCTGCGGGCGCGCGCCCGGACCGTCCGCCCGAGGCGGAACGCCAGAAAGACATCCGGTAATGTCCCGGCCTGAAGGAAAAGGTATCGAGCGCGAAATCCGCGGGGACTCTCGCGGCCAGGCCGAACATGGCCCACGGCATGGTCTTCCCGGCGGTGTGGTCGCGCAGGGTGGCCATCACCCGGGCGGCCGGCCCCTCGTCAGCCTCCGAACGGATGAAGAACTGAACCAGGCAGGCCAGGCCCGTGCCGGGATGATGCAGGGCCGCGCCCAGGCCTCGATTCTCCCCGGCCCGCCAGACGAAACTCCGGGCGCGAAGACCGGATTCGGCCAACCGGTTCACGGCCCCTGCCCAGTCGGGCGGGACCTCGTCCGGCTCCACAGCGCGGACCTCGGCGTTTTTGTTGCCCTTGGTCAGCCTTTTCAGGTGCCTGTCAAAGGAGAAGGCCCCCTGCACCCGGTTCCACTTGAGTTCGCAGACCGGCCCCGAGCCGTCGGCCAGAAACAATCCGTCCCGCTCGATGGCGGAAGGCTCCCAGTCCGCGGGGGCGGCCAGGCCGATCCCGTTCCAGGCGAAATCAACCATCATCAGCGCGGCACGTAGGTGTCCAGGGACCGGATTACGGATTTGCCGGGACCGTTCGGAGCACCCTCGAACCCGGCCATGTAGCACTCGTACTCCTCGTCCATGAGACTCCCGTACGTCATCTTGATGGACACGCCGGGCCGGATTTCCTTGTCGCGGCTCCACATGAGCACCAGGGAAATCTGTTCTCCCTTGTCGTTCCTGAAAAACCATTCCCAGGCGATGACGTTCTTGAAGGCGTCGCCCAGATACTTGTCCGGCTCGCCGAAAGCGTCCTCGTAGCGCTCATACAGCTTGTCGAAGAACCCCTGTCCCCGGTCGTTGAACTTGAGTTTGACGCGCACCAGACGGTCCTTGTTCCTGCAATTGCCGAACGCGAGGCTGCCCCCGCGCACCCCGGGCAGGGCGTCGGGCTTGATGAGGACTTCGGACAGGAACGGCGCGTCGGACACGGGAAGGGCCTGCTCCATGCGGCAATACTGCCCGTATCGCTCCATGGGCTCGCCGAGGGTGAACCCGGCTATGGATTTGGGGAACCCGTCGGCGGCAGAGGCTGAGGTCGCGAAAAGGACCGCCAGGACGATCAGCAGCGGGAATGCTTTTCTCATGGGTACTTCGCCTTTGGTTTAATTAAGACTTGTCCGCGCAATGGACACATCCTATGATTAAACGACATCATGCCGATTGGCAAAGAAATAGGCAACCGACATGGAGGAATGAATGAGCAATGAACCGGCCATGACCGTCTGGCGACCGCTTCTCTATTGTTCGCTGGCCGTGGCGGGCGGCTCGGTCTACGGCGGCCAGGTCTGACCCTTCATGGCGCAGCTCCCGGTCTGGGAGCTCGGACTGGTCATCTTCATCCCCCTGGCCGCGGCCTGGGCGGTGCGTCCCATGCTCGAACAGCGAATGGTGGAAACCGCCCGCCCACGGCGGCAGCCCCTGCGCCAGTTCCAGATGGACCTCGGCCTGTTCCTGGCCGCCGGGTTCGTCTCGGCCCTCGTCCTCCTGGCCGTATTCAGCTTTCCCCTGGCCCGAAGCGGCATGAAGCTGGTTCTGGGCATCTTCACCATCGGGCTCTTCGCGGGCCTGGACATGGCCCTGGCCCGGGAGCGGCAGGTCATCCGCAACGCGCTGGCGGGCAACGCCGCCTACGATCCGCCCGCCCGGCTCATTCCCATGACCCGCAAATTCTCGCTCATCGCCGTACTCATCCTTATCCTGAGCACGGCCATCATCATCCTGGTCCTCATCCGCGATATCGGCTGGCTCGCCACCCAGGACCTGAACCTCGGCACGCTGGACATCATCGGCCGCGTAGTCCTGGTGGAAATCCTATTCGTCATGGGGTTCCTGACGATCATGGTCACCAATCTGGTGATCTCGTACGCCCGGAACATGCGCATCCTCTTCAACACCCAAACCACGGTCCTGGAGAACGTCAGCCGGGGAGACCTCTCCCGAAAGGTGCCCGTGACCACATCGGACGAGATGGGCGTCATCGCCGGGTACACCAACACCATGATTAACCGGTTGCGGGAGGGCGTGCGGATGCGCGAGGGGCTGCTTATCGCCCAGGAGGTCCAGCAGCACTTCCTGCCCAAGGCCGCGCCGGACATGCCCGGACTGGACATCGCGGGCGCAAGCCTGTTCTCGGATGAAACCGGAGGCGACTTCTACGACTTCATCGGATGCGACCTGGACGGGTGCGGCAGACTGGCCGTGGCCGTGGGCGACGTGTCCGGACACGGCATCGGAGCGGCCCTGCTCATGACCGCGGGCCGCGCCGTCATCCGCCAGAACGCGGCCACGCCCGGCTCGGCCGCCGAATCCATCCGCCGGGCCAACCTGCACCTCACCAGGGACATCGGCGAAACAGGCCGGTTCATGACCCTGTTTTTCATGGTAATCGACCCGCTCGAGGAAAACATCACCTGGATCAACGCCGGGCAACAGCCCCCTGTTCTCTACGACCCCGCCACCGACGCCTTTACCGACTTCAAGGGACGGGACATCCCCCTCGGCGTGGAACCCGAATGGGAATATCACGAAGAGGTCATGAAACAACCCGCGCCCGGGCAAATACTGCTCATCACCACGGACGGCGTCTGGGAGGCTCACGACGCAAAGGGCGAAATGTTCGGCCGTGAGCGGCTTCAAGACATCCTCCGCGAGAACCGGGACAGGAGCGCGCAGGACATTCTGCAAGCCGTCAGCGACCGGGTCCTGGAATTTTCCGGCCCGGGCAAACGCGAAGACGACCTGACCGTGGTGGTGGTAAAGGGCGTGGCCCGATAACCAGGCCTCGGCTTCGACGATCTTGCTACAACCCTGTGTTTTCTTGGACACTGATTCCTATTTCTGCTTGTTTAGAACGATGCGAAACTGTATGCTGAGTGTGAAATAATCCAGCATCTTCCCCCTGAAGGAACACTCATGAGCAAACCGGAACGACTCATTTCGCTGCCATTCTCGAAATCCGTCGAGATCAGCTTCAAGAGTTTGAAGGTCCGTTTCTTCCGCTCCATGATTACGGTCTCCAGCCTGGTCCTGGCCGTATCGTTCCTGAGTTTCGTCCTGGTCAACCTGGACATCGCCACGGGTATGCTCCAAAGCGGCGGGCGCGAGGCGGCCAGGGCCCTGTCCCAGGCGGGCTACGACGTGGATATGGCCCGCGAGGCCGTGGCCATGTCGGCCAAGGAGCGCTGGATCGTCATTCTGTCCCTGCTGGTCTGTACGGTGGGCATAGTCAACGCCCAGCTCATGTCCGTGACCGAGCGGTTCTCCGAAATCGGCGTCATGAAATGCCTGGGCGCCCTGGACTCCATGATCCTTCGCCTGTTCCTGCTGGAAGCGGCCATGCAGGGCCTGGCCGGGGCCTTCGCCGGGGCGGTCCTGGGCTGCGTCTTTTCCATGCTGGCCGGAGCCGCGCGCTTCGGCTTCTCCTCCCTCGCGCACATGCCGTTGGCCTCGGCGCTCGGCTCCGTCGGGCTGGCGACCCTGGCGGGCTGCCTCCTGAGCCTTCTCGGCGTGCTCTACCCCGCCCTGCTGGCGGCGCGCATGGACCCGATCAAGGCCATGCGCGCGGAACATTGAGGATATTCCATGAGCGACGACAAACGAACCATAGTCCGCGTCATCGGCGTGAGAAAAACCTTCACCATGGGCAAGATGGAACTGGAAGCGCTCAAGGGCGTGGACCTGGAAATCTTCGCCGGGGAATACATTTCCATCATGGGACCGTCCGGTTCGGGCAAATCCACCCTGTTCAACATGATCGGCGGCCTGGACAAACCCACCGAGGGCAAGGTCTTCATCGACGAGGTGGACATCTCCCAACTGGACGCCTTCGAGCTGGCGTGGCTCCGCAACCGCAAGATCGGCTACATCTTCCAGACCTTCAACCTCATCCCGGTCATGACCGCGCTGGAAAACGTGACCCTGCCCATGACATTCGCGGGCATGAACGCGGACGACGCCCAGGACAAGGGCATCGAACTGCTCAAACTGGTGGGGCTGGGCGAACGGTTCCAGCACAAACCGCTGGAGCTGTCCGGCGGCCAGCAGCAGCGCGTGGCCGTGGCCCGCTCCCTGGCCAACGACCCGTCCATCGTCCTGGCCGACGAGCCCACCGGCAACCTGGACCTGACCACCGGCGAGGAGATCATCGAGCTGTTGCGGATGCTCTCACAGGAGCGCGGCGTCACGGTCATCTCGGCCACCCACGACTACAAGATGCTCAACGTGTCCGACCGCGTGGTCTGGGTGCGCGACGGCCAGGTGGACCGCATCGAACGGCGTGAAGAGCTGGACATCTCCATAGGCTCCATCGGCGAAAAGCTGACCGGACACAGGGAAGCCGGAGCGTAGCCCATGATCCGGCGCGGACCGCATCTTCACATTCTTCTCGCCTTGGCCGCGGCGTTCGTCCTGGGCGCGGCCTTCGCGCCTTCCGCGCGGGCCGACGGCGCGGCGCTTCTGCGCAGGCTGAGCGCGATCGAAGACCGCTCGCCCGGCAGCCCCGGCTGCGCCGAAGCGGCCGACATGGTCGAAGCCGAGTTGAAACGCCTCTTCCCGAACGGGACCTTCGGCCGCCAAAGCTTCCATCTGCCCGTGCAGGTTCAGGAGGGAGCCGCCCTGAAAATCGCGGCCAGCGGCCATGTGGAGCCCCTGCGCCAACTGCGGGCCAACGCCCTGTCTCCCGGCGCCCTGACCCCGCCCGGCGTCGACGGACCGCTCATCTATGTCGGCAACGGACGCGTCGCCGACTTCAACGGGCTGTCGGTCGAAGGGGCCGTGGTCCTCATGGACATGGACTCGGGCAAGAACTGGAACAACGCGGCCATGCTCGGCGCGCGCGCCCTGATCTTCGTGGGCGTGGGCGGCGACGGCGGCCCGAATCCCAGGCCGGGCTTCGAGGCCAAGTTCGAACTCACCCCGGTGGACTTCCCCATCTTCTGGATATCCCGCGAACGGGCCGAAGCCCTGTTCGGCAAAGGCCTCGTCTCGAAAGGGCCGAAGGCTCTGGGCGAAGTCGGACTGACCTCCAAGGGCAAGTGGCGCAACGAACGGCTGGAGAACGTCTACTGCCGCATCCCCGGCTCAGACCCCGAGCTTTCCGCACAGACCGTCATCCTTGAAGCGTTCTACGACTCCACCGCGCTGGTGGAGGGGCACTCGCCCGGCGCGGACGAAGGCGCATCCATAGCCGTCCTCATGGACCTGGCCGAGACCCTGGCCGCGCATCCGCCCAAACGATCGGTGCTCTTCCTGGCCACGGCGGGCAAATCATCGGCGCAGGCGGGAATGCGCGAATTCACCTGGGCCCTGGTGTCCAGGGGCAAGGACCTCAAGGGACGGCGCGACCGGCTACAGGGTCTCGTGGCGGACACCCGGCGCACCCTGGATCTTCTCCGCTCTCCGGCTCCCCTGTCCCCGAACGGCCTCGCCGCCCCCAGTGACGCGACCCTGCTCAAGAAAGCGCTCAAGGCCGTGGTCCGCAACCGCGAGGACGACATCACCGGCGAACTCATGCGGCTACGGCTGCTGAACGGGGACGAAACCGCCGACCAGACGCGCATCCAGACCCTGGCCGACGAGCGCATCCGCCTGAAGCGGCTGACCTGGGTCGGCTCCACCGTGGCCGACTACAAGCTGCCCGACGACGAGCGGACGGCCCTGCAACGATTCATCCTGCCCGCCGAAACGCATCAGGCCGCCGTGCTCGCGGACGCGACAGGCCAACTGGAGGACATCGCCTCGGCCCGGGCCGTGCGCGATGCCCTGGGCGAAACGAGCATCGCGGCCCACATATCCCTGTACCTCTCCACCCACGGCGACGGGGTGGGCGGCTTCGACCAGGGGTGGCTCATCGACCTCAAGCCCGACGTCAACCGGACCGGCTTCTTCCGTCCCCTGGACACGGTCATGAAGGGCGCGGTGGAGCGGCTGAAAAACAGCGATCCCGACACCGCCCGGCTGTTCCGCGACACCCTGCGCCCCGGCAAACGCGCCTGGCAGAGCTACCTTCCCGACCGCCCCGAGCTGGGCGGCGAGCCCATGGCCCTGGCCGGACTGCCCGGTTTCACCCTGGCCACCGTCCACGACGTGCGCCCCGCCTGGGGCACCCCCTACGACCGGCCCGGGCGCGTGAATTTCGAGTTCCTGGCGAAGCAGTCCCGACTGGTCGCGACCCTGGTCACGGCCCTGGCCAACGAACCCGTGACCGACGCGGGCAAACGGGAAAAGAACAACTTCGTGACCGTGGAAGGCCGCGCCAACCTTCTCCGCAAGGGCGAAATCTTCCCGGACAGGCCAGCCACGGGCATGGTCGTCCTGGCCTTCCAGTGGCAGACGCGCGATTACGGCATGGTCGACACCCAGGGAGACTTCCGTATCCCCGGCCTGGCAGGCAAGACGGTCAGCTACCACAAGGCGGTCATCGAAGCCTTCAAATTCAACGAGGAGACCGGGCTGGCCGATTGGGCCATCGACAAGCCGAAAACCGGCAAGGACGCATACCGGCTCAAGCTCTCCCGCCCCGTGCAGGCCACGGACCTGGTCCTCTTCGCCTGCACGCAGACCACCCTGTTCGACATGTTCGAGCCGAGGACCTTCAAGTACCTGTACCGGCCCACCCTCATCGACGGCCGCTCCGAGGCTCCGCCCGTAAGCTACTGGTACAGCCGCCTGGACACCCGCCTGTCCACGCTCGGCACCCTTTTCCTGGAGCCGGACACCCCGGTCAAGCTGACCCTGTCCGACACGGTCCTGGACAAGAAGGTCCTGCTCCTCAATTCGAATCCGGAACATCCAGAGGGACTGGGCTATGTGGCCCGGCGGTGGCCGGTCATCCCCCTGACGGAATTCCGGGCCGCCCGGGACATGTGGACCCTGCTCGCCCCGCGCATCGACAACCTGGAGGAAAAGGGCATCGTCAACGACCGCATCCGGCTGCTGCGCAAGCAGGGAGACGAGCAGTTGGCGGAGGCCACGGCTTTCCGCGAGGCCAAGCAGTGGGACAAGTTCGTCGAGGCGTCCCGCGCCTCCCTGTCCAAGGCGAGCCGGGTATACAACGACGTGGACAAGACCCAGCGCGACGTGCTTTTCGGAGTGCTCTTCTATGTGGCCCTGTTCGTGCCCTTCGCCTACTGCATGGAACGGCTCTTCTTCTCCTTCGTGGACATCAAGAAACGGATCAGCGCCTTCCTGGGCTTCCTGTTCCTCATCATCGGGGTCATCTATCTGGTGCACCCGGCCTTCCAACTGACCTATTCGCCGCTGGTGGTCATCCTGGCTTTCTTCATCCTGGCCCTGTCGCTGCTCGTCTCGCTGATTATCTTCTTCCGCTTCGAGCGGGAGATGGTGGAACTGCAAAAACGGTCCTCCCACGTCAAACTGACCGGCATCAGCCCCATGGCGGCCTTCGGCGCCGCCTTCGTCCTTGGGGTGGGCAACCTGAAGCGGCGGCCCGTGCGCACCTTCCTGACCTTCGCCACCCTGGTCATCCTGACCTTCACCATCATGAACTTCACCACGGTCAAATCGGTGCGGCAGGCCGGGTGGGCGAAATTCAACGATCACGCCTCCTACGAGGGGCTCATGGGCAAGTACCTCAACTGGCAGGACATCCCCGTGGAGGCCCTGTCCGTCGTCCGCAACGCCTTTTCCGGCTCGGGGACCGTGGCCCCGCGCGTCTGGTACGACACCGGCTTCACCTCCGACAAATCCCGCGCCCCGCTCATCCCGGTAGTCCGCGACGGGAAGGAGGCGCAGGGACGCGGCCTGGTCGGCCTTTCCTGGCTCGAACCGCGGGTCAGCGGACTCGACCGCATCCTGGTCAAGGGACGCTGGTTCCGAGAAGGCGAACGGCAGGCGGTCATGCTGCCCGAGCGCATGGCCGAACGGATCGGAGCCGACCCGGACGATCCCACGCGCAACAAGGTCGTTCTCTGGGGGCTGCCCCTGACCCTGGTGGGCGTGTTCAGCGACGACGGCCTCCGCGACAATCCCGACCTGGACGGCGAGCCCATCACCCCCATCGTCTTTCCCAACCAGGCGGCCACCCAGCTCTCCGAGGTCGAGGCGGAAGCCATCGAAAGCGGCGAGGACGTCATGACGACCGAATCCCGCTACCAGCACATCCCCGGCTTCGAGACCGTCATCGTCCCGGCCGAGGAACTGCTGGCCCTGTCGGCGGGCCGCCTCAAGGGCATTGCCGTGCGCCCGGACATCGGGCATCGCGTGGGCGACGACCTGGGCGACCGCTTCGGCCTGCTCTTGTTCAAGGGCGGCCCGGAGGGGACCTCCCTCTACTACGCCTCGGACGCGGTCAACTACTCGGGAATGGCCAACATCCTGATTCCGCTGGGCATCTCCATACTCATCGTGCTCAACACCATGATCGGCTCCGTCTACGAACGCCGCCCCGAGATCGCGGTCTACACCTCGGTCGGGCTGGCCCCGCCCCACGTGGCCTTCCTGTTCATCGCCGAGTCGCTGGCCTTCGCGGTCATTTCCGTGGTGGTGGGCTACATCCTGGCCCAGACCTCCAGCGCGTTCCTGGCCGGGACCCCGCTGTGGGCGGGCATGACCGCCAACTATTCTTCCACGGCAGGCGTGGCCGCCATGATCCTGGTCATCGGCGTGGTCCTGATCTCGGCCATCTACCCAGCCCGCGTGGCGGCCAACATCGCCATCCCGGACGTGAACAAATCCTGGACCATGCCCGAGGCCGAAGGCGACAGGCTGACCGTCATCCTGCCCTTCCTCATCAAGATGTCCGAAATGTCCTCGGCGGGCGGCTTCCTGCGCCAGTACTACCTGGCTCACCACGACATTTCCCACGGCATGTTCTGCACGGACGACATGCGCTGCAATTTCCTCGACCTGGACGAACAGGGTGCTCCGGAGCCCGACATCCCCCTGTCCGACGACCTGTGCTTCTCCATGGACCTGCGCGTCTGGCTGGCGCCCTTCGACTTCGGCGTGCGCCAGAAAGTGAAGCTGATCTTCTGCCCCTCCGAAATATACGGCGGCTTCCGGCAGATAAAGGTCCTCATCGACCGCGAGGCGGGCGAGCTCACGGCCTGGGAAAACCTCAACCGCAATTTCATCAACGACCTGCGCAAGCAACTGCTGGCCTGGCGGTCCCTGGACAACGACGCCGTGGTCCACTACGCCGACGACCTGAACGCCGAGCGGCGGCGGTTCGAGCGGGAACAGCCGAAGGAGGCCGAGGCATGAACGGACGACTGAGGCTGCGCGCACTGGCGACCGGGCTCGTCCTCGGACTGATCCTGTGCGTCTACACCCCCTACAACAACGCGGTGCTCGGCGGCGTCCCGCTGGGCGGCGGACACTTCCCCCTGGCCCCCTTCTTCATCCTGGCCTGGATGTTCGTCATCGACGCGGCCGTCGCCCGGCTGACCGGCAGGCCGCCCTATTTCTCCGGGGTGGAGCTCCTGACGGTCTGGCTGATGATGACCCTGTTCACGGCCATCGGCTACGCGGGGCTGTCCGAGACCTTTCTCGTCGATATCACCGCGCCCGGACGCTACGCCAGGGACGCCTACCGCTGGACCGAAGTGCTGGGGCCGCTCCTGCCCGAATCCTGGTTCCCCCACTCAGCCGAGGCCGTGCGCCAGCTCTTCCAGGGGCTCAAGGGCGGCCGGGACATGTCCGTCATCGAGGTCATGTCCGCCATCCCGTGGGGCGTCTGGCTGCCCCCGCTCCTCGTCTGGTCCCTGTTCATCCTGGGCGCGTACTTCGTCATGATCTGCCTGACGGCCCTGTTCGGACGCCAGTGGGTGGTCAACGAACGGGTCAACTTTCCCCTGCTGCGCGTCCCCCAGCTCATGGGCGAGGCCCTGGACCAGCGGCAGTTGTCCTCATGGTGGACGAACCGGTTCCTGCTCATCGGGCTGACCTTTGCCGGGTCGCTGCACCTGCTCAACGGGCTGCACTTCTACTATCCGTCCGTGCCCGAGCTGCCGACCCTGGTCCTGGCCGGAACCTACTTCCCGAAATTCGGCCTCTTCTCCGGGTTCTACAAACTGAAGCTCTATTTCATCCCGGCCTTCGTGGGCTTCGCCTTCCTGACCACCCGGCAGATTTCCTTCTCCATGTGGTTCTTCCACCTCGCGGCCGGTCTCCTCTTCGGCCTGCTCTACGTGCTCGGCTGGCAGTTGCCCGAAGCCGCGCTCGGGACCACCCTCGGCCCGGACCTGGCCCGCCCCGAGGGAGCGCAGACCATCGGCTCCTACGCCGTGTTTTTCCTCTTCCTTCTCTGGCTCTCCCGCCACCACCTGAAGGAAACGGCCGCCTGTTTCATGCGGCCCGCCTGCAAAGGCGGCAAGGCCCTGCACGCCCCGGGCTTCGAATCGCCGCCCCGCGAATGGGGCCCGCCCGCATGGCCGCTCGCGGGACTCTTTCTCGGCATGGCGTTCCTCGTCGCCTGGTGCCGCTTTTTCGGCCTGCCCTGGACCGGCGCGGTGCTCCTGCCCCTGGCCTTCCTGCTGGTCACGCTCGTGGTCAGCCGACTCGTCTGCCAGGGCGGCCTGCCCTACTTCACCCTGACGGCCGCTCCGTCCGACGGGATCATCGGCCTGTTCGGCACAGGCGTCTTCGGCTCGGCGGGCGTGGCCGCAACCGCTGTCATGCAGAAGGTCCTCTTCCTGGACGTACGGGAATCCGTGGCTCCGACGCTGTTCCACGGGTCCAAGATACGCGAATCGGCCGCCCCGGCCCGCCGCAGGCTGCTCCTCGCGGCCATCGGCGTCTCCCTGGTTCTGGCCCTGGCCGCGGCCTTCGCCACCATGCTCTATCTCGGCCACCGCTACGGCCTGCGCGAACTGCGCCTGGACTGGGCCACCCAGACCGTGCTGGCCAACTACGAAAACGCCCAACGGCTGGTGGACCAGCCCGCAGGCCCCAACCAATGGCTGATAACCTACGCGGGCTTCGGCGCGCTGGTCATGTTCGTGCTCATCTACTGCTACTACAAGCTGCCCTGGTGGCCCCTGCACCCGCTGGGCTACCTGGCAGCCTATTCGGCAGGCATGAAAATCCTGTGGTATCCGTTCTTCCTGGGCTGGCTGTGCAACCACCTGGTCCTGCACTACGGCGGCACCCGGCTCTACAACAAGGTCCGATTCCTGTTCATCGGCCTGATTCTCGGCGATTTTCTCATGGGCGGCGTCTACGCCGTCATCGGCATGTTCTCCAACCAGGCGTACAGCGTCTTTCCCCTGTAACCGAGGATGTCCATGAAGGCGTTCATGAAGATATTGCCGCTCCCCCTCCTCCTGCTGTTCGCGGCCGCCCCGGGCCATGCGCAACGCGCCTTTGCGGCTTCCCCCCCGAAGAACGCCCTCGTCATGTTCATCGCCCACGCCGACGTGCCGCCCTACTACATCGGCGGCCCGGGCGCGCCGGACAGGGGCATCCTGCCTGACGTGCTGAAGGCCGTGGCCGAACCGCTGGGATACGCCCTTTCCTTCAAGCAGTTGCCCGACAAGCGGGGCTGGGACATGCTCGAACACGGCGGTGTGGACGTCTACGCCTCGGCCAGGGAATGGAAGGACGAGCCGGACAGATTCCTCTGGACCGACCCGTTCATGCCCAACGAGGACGTACTCGTCTACCGCGCGGGGTGCTCGATTCAGTACCTCAGCCCCGAGACGCTTCACGGCACGACCGTGGCGTGCATCAAGGGATTTTTCTACCCGGCCCTGCAAGCGCACTTCGGGCCGGGCGGCATAACGCGGCTCGACGCCACCTCACCCGACGTCATGCTGGAGCTTCTCAGGTTGGGCAGGGCGGATGCCGCCATCGTCAACCGCACGGAAATACACTGGATGTTTCACCACCGGGAAGATATCGACTCCCGACAGTTCCGCGTGGACCCCACCCCGGCCGGAACCGCCTCCATCCGTTTCGTATTTCCCAAGAACCGGGGATGGGAACCGGTTATCGAACAATTCAACCTCCGTCTCAGGGAAATGAAGGCGGACGGCAGCCTCGAAGCCGTCCTCGACCGGTACAGGTAGCCCCCGGTCCGCAGGAGCGAAGCATATGTACGACGACAAGGAATTGAAGGAATACCGGGACCTGCTCAAGCCGCCCGAGAAATTCGAGGAGGGGTTCGACTGGAAGACCGTGGTGGGAGCCGTTTTCATCGGCTTCCTGATGATGCCCGGCTCCATGTACCTGCAACTGGTCATCGGCCAGGGCATCGGCCCGGCCGCCCGCTGGGTGACCATCATCCTCTTCGCCGAAATCGCCAAACGTTCCTACACCCATTTGAAGGAGCAGGAGATATTCCTGCTTTACTACATGGCGGGCGCGGCGCTGGCTTCGCCGTTCCAGGGGCTATTGTGGAACCAGTACCTGGTCCAGTCCGACGCGGCGCGGATGCTCGGCCTGACCGAGTTCATCCCCCACTGGGTCGCGCCGGCCATGGGTTCCGGCTCATACCTGGAGCGAACCTTCCTGCACCGCGACTGGCTCGTGCCCATCCTGCTGCTCGTCGGCGCGCAACTGGTCCAGCGCATCGACCATTTCGGGCTGGGCTATTCCCTGTACCGCATCACCTCGGACGTTGAGAAGCTGCCGTTCCCCATGGCCCCGGTGGGCGCGCTGGGCACTATGGCCCTGGCCGAATCCACCGAAGACAAGAAGACCGGCTGGAAGTGGCGGGTCTTCTCCATCGGCGGGGTCATAGGACTCGCCTTCGGTTTCTTCTACGTGCTCCTGCCCGCCCTGTCCGGGCTGCTCTTCACCGAACCCATCCGGCTCATCCCCATACCGTGGATCGAGCTGACCCGGCACACCGAGGACGTTTTGCCCGCCGTGGCCACGGGACTGCAATTCGACCTGGGGCTGGTCTTCATCGGCATGGTCCTGCCTTTCTGGGCGGTCATCGGAGGCCTGCTCGGGCTCGTCGTGACCATCGCGGCCAACCCGATCCTCTACGCCCACGGCATCCTGCACCGCTGGCATCCGGGCATGGCCACCGTGGAAACGGTCTTCGCCAACAACTTCGACTTCTACATGAGCTTCGGCATAGGCCTGGGCCTGGCCATCGGCGCGGTGGGCGTATACTACGTCGTCAAATCGTTCCGCAGCGCGAGCGGCGGCCTGGACTTCTCGGCCCTGTTCAACCCGCCCGAAGGACGCGGCGACATCAACTTCTGGGTGTCCATCGGCATCTACGTCTTTTCCACCCTGTGCTACATCGCCTTCTGCCTGTGGCTGGTGCCGAGCTTTCCCTGGATTTTCTTCGTCCTCTACGGCTTCGTGTACACCCCGGTCATTTCCTACATCTCCGCGCGCATGGAGGGCGTCGCCGGACAGTTCATCGCCCTGCCCATGGTCCGCGAGTTCTCGTTCATCGCCGGGGCCAAATTCTTCGGCTATCACGGGCTGGAGATATGGTACGCGCCCATCCCGTTCCACAACTACGGGGAGGCCACGGTCCAGTTCCGGCAGATCGAGTTGACGGGAACCAGCCTGCGCGGGATCATCAAGGCCGAAATTCTGGTCTTCCCCATCGTCATGGTCTCCTCGCTGCTCTTCTCGCAATTCCTCTGGCAGCTCGCGCCCATTCCCTCGCCGGAATACCCCTTCGCGCAGGAGCTGTGGCACCTCCAGGCCCTGAACACCCTGCTCATGCAGACCTCCACCCTCGACGGCAACTCCCTCTTCTTCGAGGCGCTGTCCGGCCCGGTGGTCCTGTCCGGCCTGGGGCTCGGCCTGATCCTCTATTCGGTGCTCAACGTCCTCGGCCTGCCCGTGCTTCTGGTCTACGGCGTGGTCCGCGGACTGGGCCAGTCCACGCCGCACGGCATGATCCTGGAAGTGGTCGGCGCGCTCCTGGGCCGCTTCTACTTCCTGAAAAAATACGGCGCGCGCTGGCGGCATTACGCCCCGGTCCTGCTGGCGGGCTTCTCCTGCGGCATGGGCCTGACCGGCATGTTCGCCATGGGCTGCACCCTCATCATGAAGTCGCTCGGAAGGCTGGCGTACTAGGAACCCGCTCCGAACGCGCGCGTCATGGCCCGCCACGTCCGGAAACCTGCCCGCATTTTGCAAACGGGCCTTGTTCTTTCCCCTGCGAGCGGGTAATTTGTGCCCGGCGTAACGGTACAAGGAACCACATACGGAGAACGGAATGCCCGAATACAAGACGACCGCCCTGGTGCTGGCCGCAGGCAAGGGAACGCGAATGCGCTCTCCCAAGGCCAAGGTCCTGCAAACCCTGCTGAACGAGCCCATGCTCTTCTACGTGTATGAGGCCCTTGCGCCGATCGTGAAGGGAAACGTCCTGACCGTGGTCGGGCACGACGCCGACAACGTGGCCGCGGCCTTCCCGGACATGGCGGACAGGTTCGTCACGCAGACGGAACAGCTCGGCACCGGCCACGCCCTCCAGGTGGCCTGGGAAGCCGTGAAGCGCTCCGGGGCCACCCACTGCCTGGTCATCAATGGCGACACCCCGCTGGTGACGGTTGAGGCGCTGGACCGGCTCATGGCCGCCCAGGGCTGCTGCGACCTGGCCTTCATGACCATCACCCCCCGCGACACCGCCTCCTTCGGCAGGGTGGTCCGCGACGCCGAACGGCGGATCACGGCCATCGTCGAGGCCAAGGACTACGATTTTTCCGTGCACGGCCCGGTCACCGGCGAGGTCAACGCGGGCATCTACCTGCTCAAGGTCGAAACCGTCGGCCCGCTGCTCGACCAGCTTGAAAACAAGAACAAATCCGGCGAATACTACATCACCGACCTGATCGGGCTGGCCGTGGAAAAGGGGCTGTCCGTGGACGGCGTCCAGGCGGGCAACGACATTTCCCTCATGGGCATCAACTCTCCGCGCGAACTGATCGTCGCCGAGAACGCCCTGCGCAGCCGCATCGTGAACGAACTCATCGACGCGGGCGTGCTTATCCACAACCCCGACACCGTCATCATCGGCCCCAGGGCCGAAGTAGAGCCCGGAGCCGAAATATTCGGCCACTGCGAAATCTACGGGGCCTCCAAGGTGGCGGCGGGCGCGCGCCTCGGCTCATACAACCACATCACCGACGCCGTCTTCGCCCCGGGCTGCGTGGTCCGCGAATTCAACCACATCGAAAAAGCCGAGGTGGGCGAAGGCGCGACCGTCGGCCCCTACTCCCGGCTGCGGCCCGGCGCGGTGCTCAAAAAGAACGCGCGCGTCGGCAACTTCGTGGAAATGAAAAAGGCCGTTCTGGGCGAGGGGTCCAAGGCCAGCCACCTGACCTACCTGGGCGACGCCGAGGTCGGTCCCGGAGCCAACATCGGAGCGGGGACCATCACCTGCAACTATGACGGCAAAAACAAATTCACGACCAAAATCGGCGCGGGGGCGTTCATCGGCTCCAACACCGCCCTGGTCGCCCCGGTGACCGTGGGCGAAAACGCCCTGATCGGGGCCGGGTCCACCATCACCAAGGACGTGCCGGACAATCAGGCAGGCATCGCCAGAGGCAAGCAGGTCAACCTGAAAAGGCGCCTGAAGAAAAACTAGTGATGCAGTGGAAAACCCTCAAAATAACTGTGGAAAGAAATCTTGCCTTGGACCGGAAAAAAGCATAGATAGAAGATATGGAATTAGTTGCCAAGCTTGAAGAGCGTTTCAATGTCTTATTGAATAAAATTGCGGAACTGAAAGAAGAAAATCAGCGCTTGAAGGAGGAGGCCGAGGCCGAAAGGCGTCTGCGTAACGACATCGAATCCCGTATCGACGCGCTGCTCGAAAAAGTTCAGAACGAGCTCGAATGATAGTGGGTTACGATGCCTCGCTACACGCTGACCCTGATGGGACTCGAGATATCCTTCAAGACGGATGCGGACAATGTCCGTATCGAGGCCGCGCAGGCGTTCATCGAGAACAAGCACAAGGAGCTTGTCGCCGGAGCCGGTGACATCAGCAAGGAAAAGCTGCTCACCTATCTGCTCCTGAGCCTGGCGGACGATTATCTGGTCGCCGAAGAAAAACTGAAGCGACTGGAAGGGAAGATCGGAGAGATTTTGGAAAAGACCTCGACGGATCCGGACCGATAACTGGGCGGACCCGTGGTCGGCAACAAGGAATTACCCTGGGGCGTACGTGATTGCCCGGAGTGTTATTGAGCCAATGCTCTGAAAAAGGGCGACGACTCCAGTGTGCTGGTGAGCAGGCCCGGTCCGGCCGGGAAGCCTGAAGGCGCGCGAGTCATGCCCACCTGGACATGCCAGGTTCAAAACATACAGGCAACACGGCTTCCCGGGGATTTTTAAACTCCGCCCGACCGGCACTGACCGGCGTTCTCGGGCGGTGATATAAAACCCTACAGCCATATCCGAAACCCCGCTCCTCTCTTCTCTTCCGAAGCAGAGTGCGTTTTCGCGTGCGCGCTCTTCAAGCCGGATTCGGCGGAAACAGGCCGCCAGACGAATAGCCTGTCAACATAATCAAGGAGCAACCACATGATAGCCGAAATCGCCATGGTCGGCGGTGGATTGATCGTCGGTCTCGGGACCGGGTTCATACTCTTCAAATACATTTCCGACAAAAAGATTTCCGATTCAAAGGGACTTGCGGAACGCATCGTCGAGGAGGCCCGCAAGGAAAGCGAAGCCCTCAAGAAGGAGTCGCGTCTCCAGGCCCAGGATGAGATATTCAACCAGAAAAAGGAGCTGGAGCGGGAGTTCAAGGACCGCGAGAACCAGCTCAAGAACGAGGAAAAGCGCCTCCATTCCAAGGAGGAGCGCCTTGACGCCAAGCGGGAAAAGGTCGCCGACAAGGAAGCCCAGGTGGTCGAGCTGGAAAAGCAGCTCATCAAGCAGGAAAAGCACCTGAGCGAAGTCGAGGAGGACCTGGCCCAGAAGTCGGACGAGCACGAGCGAAAGCTCCAGGAGATTTCCGGCCTGACCGTGGAGGAAGCCCGGGAAAGCCTGCTCAAGGAAATCGAATCCCGCACTCGTCACGAATCCGCCAAAATGATCCGCAATATCGAAATGGAGGCCAAGGAAAACGCCTCCAAGAAGGCCAAGGAGATCCTCTCCCTGGCCTTGCAGCGCTATGCGGGCGACTACGCGGGCGAGCAGACCGTGACCGCCGTCACCCTGCCCTCCGAGGACATGAAGGGCCGCATTATCGGCCGCGAAGGGCGCAACATCCGCGCTCTGGAAGCGGCCACCGGCGTGGACCTGATTATCGACGACACGCCTGAAACCGTTGTCCTGTCCGCCTTCAGCCCCCTGAAGCGCGAGGTCGCCAAGCAGGCCCTTGAACGGCTTATCCACGACGGCCGCATCCACCCCGCCCGCATCGAAGAGATCGTGCGCAAGGTGGAAAGCGAAATGGACACCAAGCTCAAGGAGATCGGCGAGCAGGCCACCTTCGACGTGGGCGTGCACGGCATCCATCCCGAGCTCATCAACCTGCTGGGCAGGCTGCACTACCGCACCAGCTTCTCCCAGAACGTGCTCCAGCACTCCATGGAGGTCGCCTTCCTGTGCGGCGTCATGGCCGCCGAGCTCGGCCTCAACGAGAAGGAGGCCAAACGCGCCGGACTGCTGCACGACATAGGCAAGGCCGTGGACCACGAGGTGGAAGGCCCCCACGCCATCATCGGCGCGGACCTGGCCAAGAAGCACGGCGAATCCAAGGAGATCATCCACTCCATCGCCGCCCACCACGAGGACACCCCGCCCATGACCATTCTGGCCAACCTGGTCCAGGCGGCCGACTCCCTGTCCGGCGCCCGTCCCGGCGCGCGCAAGGAGCTGCTTGAGAACTACGTCAAGCGCCTTGAAGAACTCGAAGGCCTGGCCACCGGGTTCGACGGCGTGCAGAAGGCCTACGCCATCCAGGCGGGCCGCGAAATCCGCGTCATGGTCGATTCCGAGAAGGTCGGCGACGAGAACACCTATGTGCTCTGTAAGGACATCGCCGAAAAGATCGAGAACAACATGACCTACCCCGGCCAGATCCGGGTCACGGTCATCCGCGAAAAGCGGGCCGTGGGCTACGCCAAGTAAATGCTTTCGGCAACGCACCCGGAGGAATGTCCTTCGGGTGCGTTTTTCTTTTCCCCGACGGCGCCTTCGAAAAAATAATCATAGATCACCAGCATGATGATCCCCTATGATTACGTGACCCCACCCGGCATCGAAGGGAGCCCAGACAACCATGAACGATTCAGAACCCGTCCCCGAAAAGCTCAGAAAGGCCATGGACAAGTCCATGAACCTCGTGCGTTCCGAGATGGGCGACGCGGAATTCTCGCGGTTCAGCGAGCTTATCCAGACCGAACTCGGCATCAAGATGCCGCCCTCCAAGAAGGTCCTGCTCCAGTCCAGGTTCCAAAAACGGCTGCGAGCACTGGGCTTGTCCGGCTACAAGGAATACTGCGACTACGTCTTTTCGCCGGAGGGACGCGAACAGGAGCGCACGCACCTCATCGACGCGGTCACCACCAACACCACGCATTTCTTCCGGGAGCCCAAGCACTGGGAAATCATGACCGGCATCGTCCTGCCCGAGTTGTGGAAACGAAACGTCGGGAAGCATGGGGCGTTGCGCATCTGGTCCGCGGGCTGCTCCAGCGGCGAGGAGCCGTACACCCTGGGCATGGTGCTCCACGAATGGGCGGACCAGTACCCCGGATTCGACTTCACCATCCTGGCCACGGACATCTCGGGGAAAATCCTCGCCGAGGCGAAGCAGGCCGTCTACCCCATGGACAAGGTCGCCGACGTGCCCATGCAGTACAAGAAGAAGTACATGCTCAAGTCCAAGGACAAGCTGCGGGTCAAGATGGACGCGATCCTGCGCAACAAGGTTTCCTTCCAGCGGCTCAACTTCATGGAGGATTTCCGGCTGCGCGACCGGCAGGACATCATCTTCTGCCGCAACGTGGTCATCTATTTCGACCGGGCCACCCAGGAAGTCCTCTTCAACAAATTCTGCAACAACCTCCAGACAGGCGGCTATCTCTTCATCGGCCACTCGGAAAGCCTGTCCGGCATGAACCTGCCTCTCCGGCAGGTCGCCCCCACTGTCTTCCGGCGGCTGTGACCGCCGCATACGCCTCGCTGCACGCAGGCGGCAACCCCATCGCATCACCCCAAGGAGCGTCATGCGCATTCTCTTTCTCGGCGACATAGTAGGTCTTCCGGGCCGCAAGGCCGTCATGCAAAACCTGGCCCGCATAAAGGACGAGGAATCCATCGACATTGCCTTCGCCAACGGCGAAAACGCCAGCGGCGGCTACGGCCTCAAGGCCAGGCACGCCGCCGAACTGCTCAAGGCGGGCCTGGACGGCATCACCGGCGGCAACCATATCTGGAAATACAAGGACCTTTACGCCATGCTCGACGGGGACGGGCGCATCCTCCGGCCCCACAACTACCCGGACCACCTGCCCGGCAGCGGCGTGCGCGTCTTCCGCAAGGAAGGCTTCCCGCCGGTGGCCGTCATCAACCTCATCGGCCGGACCTTCATGCCGCCCATCGACTGCCCGTTCGCGGCCGCCGAGACCGTTCTCGACGCCCTCCCGGCCGACATCCCGGTGCAGATCGTGGACTTCCACGCCGAGGCGACGGGAGAGAAGATCGCCATGGGCTATTTCCTCGAAGGCAAGGTCTCGGCCGTGGTCGGCACCCATACCCATGTCCAGACCAACGACGCCAAGGTACTGGCCGGAGGCACCGGATACCTGACCGACCTGGGCATGTGCGGAGCCGCGAATTCCTGCCTCGGAATGAAGCCGGAAATCATCCTTGACCGATACCTTACCGGCCTGCCCAGGCAACTTGAGGCGGCAACTGGCCCAGGGGTTTTACAAGGCGCGATTTTTGACATAGATGATACCACCGGCAAGGCGGTGTCCATGATTGCGTTCCAACGGAACGGATGACCGCATCACATTGTCAAACCTACATAAATGAGGAAGAAAGTGAACATCTACGACGAGTTGAAATGGCGGGGGCTGATCAATCAGGTTTCTGACGAAGACAAGGTGCGCGAGTATCTGTCCAAGCCGGGAGCCACCATGTATTGCGGCTTCGATCCCACCGCCGAAAGCCTGCACGTGGGCAACCTCGTCCCTCTGCTCTGCCTGGTTCGCATGAAGAAGGCAGGCCACAACCCCCTCTACCTCATGGGCGGGGCCACCGGCCGCATCGGCGACCCCTCCGGCAAGGACAAGGAGCGGGAGCTGTCCGACGCCGACAAGCTGGACGAACGCCTGGAGCTCATCAAGCACCAGGTCCGCCGTTTCGTCGAACGCAACACCGGTGAGCGTCCGAGCATCGTCAACAACTACGACTGGACCAAGGACATGACCTGCATCGAGCTGCTGCGCGACGTGGGCAAGCATTTCACGGTCAACTGGATGCTCCAGAAGGAATCGGTCAAGGGCCGCATCGACCGCGAGGAGACCGGCATTTCCTACACCGAGTTCTCCTACATGATTCTCCAGTCCTACGACTACTACCACCTGTACAAGAACTACGGCTGTCGCCTCCAGATCGGCGGCGGCGACCAGTGGGGCAACATCACTTCCGGCTGCGAATTCATCCGCCGCAGGTACGCCGCCGACGGGGAGCAGGCCGAGGCTTTCGCCCTGACCTTCCCGCTCATCACCACGGCCTCCGGCAAGAAGTTCGGCAAGTCCGAAGGCAACGCCGTCTACCTGAACGCCGACCTGACGACGCCCTACGCCTTCTACCAGTTCTTCATCAACACCGATGACGCGGACGTCATCAAGTTCCTCAAGCTCTTCACCTTCCTCACTCCCGAGGAAATCGCCGAGCTTGAAAAGCAGACTGCGGAGGCTCCGCACCTGCGCGCCGCCCAGAAACGGCTGGCCGAGGAAGTCACCACCATGATCCACGGCAAGCACGAGCTGGAGCGCGTCCTGGCCGCCACCGAGGCGTTGTTCGGCAAGGGCGACATCAAGACCATTGATCCGGGCACCCTGCGCGCCGCCTTCGAATCCGCGCCCGCCGTGCGCTACGCATCCGGCGACGTTCCCGACCTGCCCCAGATGCTCGTGGACCTCGGTCTCGCCGCGTCCAAGGGCCAGGCCCGCAAGGATATCCTCGGCGGGGGCATCTACATCAACGGCGAACGCGTCGAAGACGGCGACGAGATCGCCGACTCGCAGTTCATCGGCGGCGAGCTTCTCATCATCCGCAAGGGCAAGAAGAACTACGGCCTGGTCACGAAGTACTAGGCGCGCCGCATATCGAATATAAATGGGGGCCGGGTAATACCGGCCCTCTTTTTTTTGTGGGAGGGGCCGGCCCGCCGCCTGAGAAGAACCAGGAGGTGAAAGCCGCTTCGCGGCAATAATCGGAGGATTTCGCCTCCGGCGGGCAAGGGCTCGCCCCCTTGCATCCCCTGTATGCGCCTTCGGCGCAGGCTTTTTCGGTGACGGTCCTCGGCGTCCATCCGCCCTTCCTTTCAGGGATTTTCGCCCAGGGCCCGGTGCGGAGAACGCGGAAAATGGCCGTTATGACCCGTATGAAGGCTCGGAGGGAAGGCGGCCGGACGGGGCTCCGAAATACGCGGAACTTGACCTGACGCGGAAATAGAGGCACATCCACGGCCATGAACGAAACATTGTGGATACTGTTTGCATTGGTGGACCTGTGCATGGTCCTGGTGGTGTACCGCCTCTTCGGCCGGGTGGGATTGTTCGGACTCATGGTCTTCAACCTGCTCCTGTGCAACATCCAGGTGCTGAAAACCGTCCAGCTCTTCGGGCTGACCACCACGCTCGGCAACGTGCTCTACGCCAGCGTGTTCCTGGCAACGGACCTGCTCAGCGAATTTTACGGCAAGAAGGAAGCGCGCAAAGGCGTGTTGCTCGGCTTCGTCACCCTGGTGATGATGGTCGGCTACATGCAGATCGCGCTCTACTTCCAGCCCGCCGCGGACGACTTCGCCCAGCCGCACCTCGAAGCCCTGTTCGGCTTCCTGCCTCGCGTGGCGCTGGCCTCCATGGCGGCCTATCTGGTCTCCCAACTGCACGACGTATGGGCGTTTCACGCCATTCGGGAACGCACCGGCGAAAAATACCTGTGGCTGCGCAACAACGCCTCGACCATGCTGAGCCAGCTCCTCGACTCGGCCATATTCTGTTTCATCGCCTTCTGGGGCGTCTTCCCCATGAACGTGTTCATGGAAATCCTGCTCTCCACCTACATCATCAAGGTCGTGGTGGCCGCCATGGACACCCCGTTCATCTACCTGGCGAAACACCTGTTCCAGAAGGAACACACCCCGCAGAACGCGTAGCCGACTTCACACAAAAAGGCCGGGCCCTGGATTTCCAGAGCCCGGCTTTTTTTATGAGACGTCGTCGCAGAATTCGAAAACCCGGTCCGATCCTCCGCGCCTACTGGACAGCGGACTTCTTCTTGAGCAGCGGCTTGTCGATGCCGTATTTCGCGAGCACCGTCTTCATCTGCGAAGTGGAGGCCGGAGTTCCTCGATGAACCACCTGGACACGGTGCCAGGTGGCCCCTTTGGCCTCGCCTGACTCGACCCGGGCGTTCAGCCCCGCCGCGGAGAGCTTGTCGCTCAGGCTGCGGGCCATGTCCATCTTGCGGAAAGAAGCCACCTGATACACGTAGTCGAACACAGGCTCGCCCGGCTGGACCGCAGCGGGCGCGGCCGCCTGGGCGGGTTCCGGCGCCGGTTCCGGTGCCGGTTTGACCTCGGGCTTGGGCTCGGGTTTGGTTTCGGGCTTGGGCTCCGGCTTGGGCGCGGCCTTCGGCTCCTCGGCCGGAGTGTCGAGCATCTGCTGGGGCGAGGCCTTGAGCCTATCCTGATAATCCAGTTCCTCAAGAGTCAAAACCGTAGGCGGAGAGGCGTCCTCGGCCAACCGGCCGTGCTCGGCGCTGGGCATGATGTCCCGCAGGGGCGGCACGTCGGCTTCGGGCCGGTAGCCGCGCCCTATGAGGATACCCATGATGAAGAAAAAGGTCAGGGCCAGCACACCCGCGCCCACGGCGCTTATCATGCCGGGCAGGGTCAGCGAGAAGTCGAATTTCTTCTTGGCCGCGTTGATCCTGGGCACTTTGACCTTGAATTTCGGTTCCATTTTTTCAGCCATGGCAGTCGTCCGTATTCAATTTCGGCCGGAAGGCCCCTACATGGATTCCGGAGCGTTGACACCCAGCAGGGCCAGGCCGCCGGCGACCACGCCGGCCACGCAACCGAGCAGCATGAGCCGAGCCGAAGCCACTTCGGGCTCGGCGCTGAGAACATGACAATTGGTATAGTACCTGTGAAGCTTTGAAGCAAGGTCCTGCAAATACGTGGAGATCAGGTGCGGGCTCTGGGTCCGCGCGGCAGCCTCCACGTAGTCCGGGTACTGATCCAGCAGCCGGAGCATCTCAAGGTCATACTCGGTATCGAGCAGGGCCAGGGAGGCCGGGGAGACGGCGGCGGCTTCGACACCGGCCTCGGCGGCCTTGCGGTACAGCGAGCAGATGCGCGCATGGGCGTACTGCACGTAGTAAACCGGGTTGTCCATGGACTTCTGCTTGACCAGCTCCAGGTCGAAATCGAGCTTGGAATCGGACTTGCGGGACAGGAACATGAACCGGGCCGCGTCGGAACCGACCTCGTCCACGACGTCCTTGAGGGTCTCGAACTGGCCCGCGCGGGTGGACATGGCGATGGGCTGGCCGTCCCGCAGGAGGTTGACCAGATTGACCAGGATGACGCACAGGCCGCCCGGCTTGCCGAGCGCCTCGCAGGCGGCCATCATGCGCGGGACGTAGCCGTGATGGTCTGCGCCCCAGATATCAACGACCAGATCGAAGCCGCGCTTGAACTTGTTGTCGTGGTAGGCGATGTCGGAGGCAAAATAAGTGGTGTCGCCATTGGTCTTGCGCAGCACGCGGTCCTTGTCGTCACCCAGCTGGGTGGACTTGAACCAGTACGCGCCGTCCGCCTCGTAGCCCATGCCGGAAGCGGTCAAGTCGGCGAACGTCTCGTCCACCTTGCCGTCCTCGACCAGGGATTTCTCGGAGAACCACACGTCGTGGCGCACGCCGAAGGCGGCCAAGTCCTGCTTGATGCCTTCCAGGATCACGTCCTTGCCGTACACCTTGCAGATCTCCATGGCTTCCTGCTCGGGCAGCTCCAGGAGATCGGAGCGTTCGGCCATCAGGTCGCGGGCGATGTCGGTGATGTACTCGCCCTTGTAGTAATCTTCGGGCTCGGCCGGATTGAGGCCGCCCAACTGGCGGGCGCGGTACAGAATGGAACCGCCCAGAATGAGCATTTGGCGTCCGGCGTCGTTGATGTAGTACTCGGCCTGGACGTCATATCCGGCCTTCTCCAGGATGCGGGTCAGGGAATCGCCCAAGGCCGCGCCTCGGCCATGGCCGATGTGCAGCGGCCCGGTGGGGTTGGCGGACACGTACTCCACCTGCACCTTCGTGCCTTTGCCCAGGGTCGAGGAGCCGTACTCCGCGCCCTGCTTGAGGATTTCGCCCACGGTTTCCTGCCAGAAGGCCGGGGCCAAAGTGAAATTCAGGAATCCGGGGCCCGCGATCTCGATCTTCTCGATGAGCGGATCGTTCTCAAGCACGCCCTTGAGGTCTTCGGCAATGGCGCGCGGGGCCTTTTTGGCCTCCCGGGCCAGCATCATGGCCACGTTGGCCGACATGTCGCCGAACCCGCTGTCCTTGGGCGGCTCGATGACCGCCTTCTCCGGCCACGCCCAGCCGAATCCGTCCAGCGCCTTCTTCAGCGCCCCTTCCAAATGTATCTTTGCTCTCATCTTCGAGTATTCTCCTTAAACAAACCTTGTGGCGAAGCCTCTAGCACGAAACCCCGCCCAATCCAAGCCCGGATCAAGCGTCCCGCCCGGCCGCCGGGGCTTTCCGGCCATGCGGACCGGCACTCCGAACCTGCGGCAATTCCTCTCAAACCTCGGATGGGGACTGGCGCGTCACAGCTCCAGATTGGTAAACGGCCTGCGCTTTCTCTTTTTCCCGGACGGTTCGGGAGGCGGCTCGGGCGGCCTCGTCTCTTCCCGATGGTGACGGCGCGAAGCCTCGGGCTGGAGACGGGCCAGGTTCCGGACCAGGTCGAGCTTGGCGCGGGCCAATTCGTTCTCCGGGTCCAGGCCGAGAACATGCTCGAAGAAAGGAGCGGCGTCAGCCGGATAGCGCAGATCGAGATACAGGGAGCCTATGTTCAGGGCCGCCCCCACGCTCCCGGCATAAAAGTTCGGATCGAGGGCCAGGGCTTTCTCGAAGCAGTCCAGGGCGGTCATGCGTTCGTTCCCCTCCCAATGGGCCAGCCCCATGTTGTAGAGGATGACCGGGTCATCCGGCGCGATGGAGAGGGCCTTCCTGTAAACCTCCACACCCTCGGCCCAACGGCCTTCCCCGCGCAGGATGATGCCCAGGCGGTTGAAATGCACGAGGTCGTCGCGGCCGAGCACGCGCTTGGTGTCGATGACGCGCTTCAGGTATTTGACGGCCAAATCCGGGGCCGTGGCCGACACGGCGTCCACGATACGCTCGGTCAGGTCGCCGACCATGGACCGCGTCTCTCGCTCCGCGGCCTGCACGCTCTGGTCCAGATATCGCTCGGCCTGTTCGTGCTCTCCCTGGCGCAGATGCTGCTCGGCGATGTCGATTTTGCGCTCGGGATTGAGGGGGGAGATGTTGTCCAGCTCCTTGAGATAGGCCAGGGCGCGCTCGTCGTCCATGCTGCGGAACGCTTCGGCGAGCTTGATGAGCGGAGCCATGAATATGGGATTGGCCTCATGGGCGGACATGTAGGTCTGCACGGCCTCGTCAAGCAGGCCGACGCCCATGAGGGCGTCGCCCCGCATGGCCAGCCCGCACGCGGAATCGGGCTTGAGCATGAGGATGCGGTCCGAGGCGGCCAGGGCGGCCTCGTAGTTGCGGGCGTCCAGGAGCTTGCGGCAGTGCTCCACCTGTTGGCTCAGGGCCATGGGCGGAGAAATGGCCGAAGCCAGTTCCTCCACGACCTTGTTGGCCGAGGCGGGCTTGACCAGCACCCGGCTGACGCCCAGCTCGAAGAAATACGCCACGGTTTCCTTGGTCGCCTCCCAGGTGAGGACGATCATGCGCGCCCCGGGGCATTCGCGCGAAAGACGGATGATGAAGTCGGTGGACGGACGGTTGTCGATCATCCGCTCGATGAAAACCACGAACGGAATGTCCTGGTCATCCAGCTCCACGCACTTGTTCAGCGCCGCCTCCAGGGAGGCATAGGGAAGCAGCACCTCGCCGCGCAGGCCTATGACCCTGGAGACCATGTTGCGCAGGGCGCGAGTGAAACCGAAGTCGTCCGAGACATAGACGATGACGCCGCCATCCTTCTCGATGAACCTGCGGACCGTGCTGTCGGCGGTTTCCTGCTGCATGGGTGCCCCTTCCGGCTGCCTGTGGCGAAGCGGCCATCCGCTCCTCATCCGGACACTACGTGAAGTGGGGGAAAACGGTCAACCCGGCGGGAAAGAGAGGGGATGAAGGGCCGCGCTCCCGGCCCCAAACGGTTCCGGGCGCGGATCAGCCCACGGCGTCCCGCAAGACGCCGAGCCTGCGCGCGGCCAGGACATTGTCCGGATTCAGCCTGAGGACGTTTTCCAGGCAGGGAATGGCCAGCTCGTATTCCCGCAGATCGGCGAACAGGGTGCCGAGGTTCATGGAAACCCTTTCGCTGTCCTTGTAGAAATCGGGGTTGTACTCCATGGCCTTGCGAAAACAATTTCCGGCCCGGCGCTTGTCGCCCCCGTCGTAAAAGGCCATGCCCATGTTGTAATGCAGCCCCTCGTCCTCCGGGGAAATTCGCAGGGCCTCGACATAGTTCTCGATGGCCTCCCGCCACTTGCCCTGGCCCCGCAGGGCGATGCCGAGCTTATTGAACAGGGAGATGTCCTCCTTGCTCAACCGGCCGCCCTTGGCTTCCAGGACCTTGCTCAGGTATTTCTCGGACATGCCCGGGTCGTCGGCCACGGCCTCGGCAATGCTTTCGGCCACGGAACCGATCATGCCCATGGCCTCCCTGGTGACGGTTTCGATGGCCTGGTCGAAATAGGCCATGGCCTCGTCCATCTCCTGCCGCTTCGCGTGAACCTTGCCGATTTCGGTCTTGCGCTGGGCGTTCAGCGGGCTCAGCCGATCGAGCTTCTTCATGTACTTGAGCATCTCGCTCTCGTCCACGCCCCGGTACGCGTCCACCAGCTTCTTGATCGGCTCAAGGTAAATCTTGGAGCTGTCGTGGGCCTGGTGATAGCTGTCCAACGCCTTGTCCAGCTCGTTCAAGGCCATGTGCACGTCACCCTTGAGCATGAGCCCGGCCGGACTCCCCGGCTTGAGCTCCAGGACCTTGCGGGCGATCTGCATGGCCTCCGTGAACTTTCCGGCGGCCAGACGCTGCTTGCCGAGGTGCATATACTCGCTGAGCTTGCCCTGGGGCTTCACGGTGAACGCCAGTTTTTCGATGATGTTGTTCATGGAGGCGGGCTTGGAGATGACGTTGCTCACGCCGATCTCGTAAAAGAAGGCGATGTTCTCGCGCTTGGTCTCCCCCACCAGAACGATGATCTTGAGGTCGGGCAGCAGCCGTTTGAGCGTCAGGATGGTGTCCGTGCTGGTGCCGCCGCCGAGCATCCGTTCGATGAAGACGATGAACTCGTGCCCGGCCTTATGCATGGACTGAACCTTCTTCAGCCCCGCATGGACGGTCTCCATGGCGAACAGGCAGTCCCGCTTCGTGCCTATGATCTTGAAAATGGTCGAGGACAACATCCGCTTGAACAGGAGGTCCTCACTTATGAGAATGATGGAACCGTTGGTCTTCTCGAAATAATCGTAGACGATGGAGTCGTATTTACCGGCCATGTTCTCCCCTGGTCGCGGCTTGTTCAAACGCTGTCGGCGCACCTTTTACCGCCGGCACGCAGACGCTGAGGATGGCACGAGCAGGAACAAAAGGAAATGATATTTCTAGAGCCCCGAGGGAGGGATCAGTACTCGTACACATCACCCGGCTCGGGCACGAAGGCGTTGACGCCCGGCATGGTCCCGATGGCCATGCGGATCATGTCCATCATCGAATGCCGGATGGTCCGCTTCATATGCACCAATGCGCAAGCCTTGGCTCCCGACTTGCTCGCCATCTCCAGCGCGGTGCCCACGTCGCCGTGGCCCGTGGTGATCTCGTCCAGGGTAAAGGCCTCGTGCACCACAAGGTCGCAATCCCCGGCCAGGTCAACGGTGTCGTCCGTGGGCTTGCCGTCGCCGGAATAGTACAGGGACTTGCCCCCGGCATCCAGCCGGATGGCCAGGCACGGCATGGAATGGTCGTTGAGGGCGAAACGAAAGCGGAATCCGCTGTGCTTGAAATCCTCGCCGGGCACGCACTCGATGAAGAAAATCTCGAACCCCGCCCGCGAGAGGGCATTGGAATAGGCCAGGTCCATAAGCCGACGGACACGGGATTCAATGCCGCTCGGACCGAGAATGGTCAACCGCTTGGAGCGTCCCTCCTCGATGGAACGGGAAATCAGGGCCGGAAGCCCGAAATAGTGGTCCGCGTGAAAATGGGAGACGAACACCGCGTCCAGGTCGAGGGGATTGGCCGCGTATTTCCACAATTTGCAGGAGGCGTTGAAACCGCAGTCAAGCAGTATGGACGAACCGCCCGACTCCACCAGCAGGGAAGTGTTCGGCAGAAGTTCGTCAAAGGCCTCGCCCACCCCGACAAAAGTCACGCGCATTCATTGCTCCGTTTTATTAAATTCCCTTTAAAAAAACACCGTTTCACAAATACACGGTGGAGGCAAAAGGAAAAGCAATCAATCGTCGTCGCGATTGCGCACATCCTCCCGCCAGGAATTCAACGGGGCGTAGCAGCCCTGCCCTGCGTGCTGCGACCGCCTGACCTGCTCCGAGGTCTCCGGATCGAGCATCAGCCCGCACATATACCGGCCTGCGGCCTCATCCCAAAACAGGTCGGGGCAGCGGCGCATGTAGCCATATCTTCTGTGGGATTCCATGCAGGGGTCCTGAAGGCAGCACCACCCGCAACCTACGCACGGTTTGGACATGATCGAAATCTCCTGGTCAATCTGCACAATCGATATCGTTCCCGCCCCCTAAATGCAAGGAAGCGCCCAGCCCCGGCCGACGACCATCCATACGCAAAAAGAATTGGACCATACCCCCCGTCCCGTATAGCTTTTCCGAAAAATGCGAGGATTTTCCATGAACATATTCACCGACTCCGTGCCCTTCTACAAGATGCAGGGTTGCGGCAACGACTTCGTCGTCATCGACAACCGCGAACTCGGCGTCCCCGTGGAAGCCATGGCCGACTGGGCCAAGGCCGTGTGCGCCCGCGCCTTCGGCGTCTGCGCCGACGGGCTCTTCTTCCTCGAAAACGCGGACGACCCGTCCCTCGCCTATCGCTGGCACTTCTACAACTCCGACGGCTCCCGCGCCGAAATGTGCGGGAACGCCTCGCGCTGCGCGGGCAAACTCGCCCATGCCATCGGCCTCGCGCCCGCCGAGCACGCCTTCGGCACCGACGCCGGTCCCATCAAGGCCAAGGTCCTTCTCGACGGCCCGGACGAAGGACGCGTCAAGGTCCAGCTCACCCCGCCGCTCAAGACCGAAACCAACATCGGCATCGAAGTCGACGGCGCGCCGCTCACCGTCCACTTCTCCGACACCGGCGTGCCGCACACCGTGGTCTTCGTGGATGACGTCGCTTCCGTCGACATCATGGACCTCGGCCCCAAGATCCGCTACCACGAACGCTTCGCGCCCGCCGGAACCAACGTCAACTTCGCCCAGGTCGTCGACGACGCCACCATCCTCCTGCGCACCTACGAGCGCGGCGTGGAAGCCGAAACATACGCCTGCGGCACCGGCGCCGCCGCCACCCAGCTCCTGGCGCACACCCTCGGACTCACCGGCGAAAAGGCCGACCTGACCACCACCGGCAACGAAGTCCTTACCGTGTTCCTCGAAAACGGCACCGTCTTCCTCCAGGGAGCCGCCGAACTCACCTTCCAGGGACAACTCTACCTCAAGCCCCTCGGCCTCTCCCTGTAGGCCTGGGTCCACAGACGTCAAAAAAGGGACGTTCCTGATGGAACGTCCCTTTTTTTTTGCCTCCGGCGGCCGGGGGAAGGGGAGGAAAAACCCTTTGAAAAGGGTTCTTTCCTCCCCTTCCCCCGGACCCCCATCCCCTTCTTTTCCCAAACTTTTTATAGCCGCTCCGCGGGGGCGCTCTTTTGTAGAAGGCCTGACCGGCGAGATGGCCGGTCTCCGCGAAGCGGCGCTAAAAAGTTTTGAAGGGGAGTCCAGAGGGGAAAACTTTTTCAAAAGTTTCCCCTCTGGCCGCCGGAGGCATCCCCTCACTGCTTCACTAAATCTGCGTGGCGGCCACGCGTTCTTCCTGGGTCATGGCGGCGAGCCGCTTGACTTCGGCCATATCGAGGCCGAGACCTTCGGCCACGCGGGTGCCGTACTCTTCATGGGTGAGGTAGAAGAGCGCGCACTGCCGGAGCTGGATGGGCTCGGGCACGTTCTGCATGGACCCGAGGATGTTGTTGACGAGGTTGGTCCGGTCCTGATCGCTCATGACCACGGAATACAGGGTTCCGGGCTGGACGAAGTCGTTGTTCGGATGGGTGTACTCATGCCGTCCGCCTTCGCCTTCCAGGGGAATGCCCGGCTCGACCGAAACATTGTCCGGAGACGGTCCGTGGAAGCTGTTGGGCCAGTAGTTGGGACCGCCGCCGCCATTGTTGTCGACGCGCATTGCGCCGTCGCGCTGGTAGTTGTTCTCGGGCGCATGTTTGGCCTGGTTGACCGGGATAAGGTGATAGTTGGGACCAAGCCGGTGCAGGTGGGTGTCGTGGTAGGAGAAGAGACGCCCCTGGAGCATCTTGTCCGGCGAGACGCCGATACCGGGCACGAGGTTGCTCGGATTGAAGGCGGCCTGCTCGACTTCGGCGAAGTAGTTGTCCGGATTGCGGTTGAGGACAAGCCTGCCCACGGTGATGGGCGGGACTTCCTTGTGCGGCCAGACCTTGGTGATGTCGAAAATGTCCCAACCGAAGTCCTCGGCCTGCTCCGGGGTCAGAATCTGCATTTCCAGCGTCCAGGACGGGTAGTCGCCCGCCGCGATGGCGTCGAACAGATCGCGGGTGGCGTGATCCGGGTCCTTGCCCCGCATCTCGTCGGCCTCGGGACCGGTAAGGTTCTTGATGCCCTGGTCGGTCTTGAAGTGATATTGAACCCAGAAATATTCGCCCTTGTCGTTGTACCACTTGTAGGTGTGGCTGGAGTAGCCGTTCATGTTCCGGTAAGTGGCCGGGGTGCCGCGATCGGAAAAGAGAATGGTCACCTGATGCATGGACTCGGGGGTCAGCGACCAGAAGTCCCATGCCATGGTCGGGTCCTTGAGGTTGGTGGCAGGGTCCCTTTTCTGGGTGTGAATGAAATCGGGGAACTTGAGAGGATCGCGAATAAAGAAGACCGGAGTGTTGTTGCCGGTCATGTCGTAGTTGCCTTCCTCGGTGTAAAACTTGAGTGCAAAGCCGCGCGGGTCGCGCTCGGAATCCGCGCTGCCCTTTTCGCCGCCCACCGTGGAAAATCGGGCGAAGACATCGGTTTTCTTGCCCACCTCGGACAGGAAAGCGGCTTTGGTGTACATGGTCACATCGGCCGTGACCTCGAAATAGCCGTAGGCTCCGGCTCCCTTGGCGTGCACCACCCGCTCGGGAATCCGCTCCCGGTCGAAATGGGCCAGCTTCTCAAGAAGATGCACATCCTGCATCAGGGCCGGGCCCCGGGGCCCCGCGGTTACCGTATTCAAGTCGTTGCCCACCGGGCTGCCAAAGGCGGTCGTCAATCTTTTCGAGTCTTTCGACATGGATCTCTCCTTATAAGACAATGTTAACGGGAACTTATCCCCCTTGCTTCCGGTTAGTTGTTCAAACCATACCAAATAGGAATGATTATCGATAGCATTTTGTTCACATCTTACCAAAAAAATTACAGTTCACATCTCAACCTATTATACACAATGTATTTGTTACCACATCATCGGTTATGATGCCCATAAAAAAGGGACCTACATACTAACCTGTACCCTTTTCATTACAGAACACCCCGAAGCGAAAAACCGCGCCGAAGGCGCATACACGGGATGCAAGGGTGCGAGCCCTTGCCCGCCGGAGGCGAAATCACCCGGCTATAGCCGCAAAGCGGCTTTCTCCTCCTGATTTTCCTCTTCAGCGGTCAAAAAAAGATAATCCCAAAAAAAAGGCCCCCGACGAATCAGGGGCCTTGAATGCCTTGTTGAGCGGACCGGCGGCTAGCTGACCAGGTCCTTGTTGCCTTCCACCAGATCGGTGACCACACCCGGATCGGCGAGGGTGGAGGTATCGCCGAAATCGCTGGAGCCTTCGACGATCTTGCGCAGGACGCGGCGCATGATCTTGCCTGAACGGGTCTTGGGCAGACCGTCGGCGAACTGGATGAACTCGGGGGTGGCGATGGGGCCGATCTCCTTGCGCACCCAGACCTTGAGTTCCTTGATCATGTCGTCGCTGGGCTCCACGCCGGAACGCAGGGTCACGTAGGCGTAGATGGTCTCGCCCTTGATGTCGTGGGGCATACCGACGACGGCGGCCTCGGACACGTCGGGGTGGGCGACCAGCGCGGATTCGATCTCGGCTGTTCCCATGCGGTGGCCGGACACGTTGATGACGTCGTCGAGCCGTCCCATGATCCAGAAATAGCCGTCCTCGTCCACGCGCGCGCCGTCTCCGGCCTCATAGGCTCCGGGGAACCCGGCGAAGTAGGTGGACTTGTAGCGGTCGGGGTCGCCCCAGACATTGCGCAACATGCCGGGCCACGGCTTGTCCACGACCAGATGGCCGCCCTCGTTGGGTTCGGCCAGGCTGCCGTCGCGGCGCACGATCTTGGCCGAGATGCCGGGCAGGGGCAGGGTCGCGGAACCGGGCTTCAGCGGCGTGGCGTAGGGCATGGCCGAAATCATGATGCCGCCCGTCTCGGTCTGCCACCAGGTATCCACGATGGGCAGTTTCCCGCCGCCGACGTTGTTATGATACCAGAGCCACGCCTCGGGGTTGATGGGTTCGCCCACGGAACCCAGCAGCCGCAGGGAGGAGAGATCATAGGTTTTGGTCCACTGCTCGCCCTCGCGCATGAGGGCGCGGATGACCGTGGGAGCGGTGTAGAAAATGCTGACCTTGAACTTGTCCACGATCTTCCAGTAGCGGTCCGGGCGGGGATAGCTCGGCACGCCTTCGAACATGACCGAAGTGGCTCCCAGGGCCAGCGGACCGTAGACGATGTAGGAATGGCCGGTGATCCAGCCCACGTCCGCGGTGCACCAGTACACGTCGTCGTCCTTGACGTCGAACACGTACTGGGTGGAATGGGCCGCGTAGGTCAGGTAGCCGCCGGTGGAATGCAGCACGCCCTTGGGCTTGCCGGTGGAGCCGGAGGTGTACAGAATGAACAACGGGTCCTCGGCGTCCATTTCCTCATAGGCACAATCCGAGGTAATGTCCTCGGCCATGATCTCGTCGTGCCACCAGGAGTCGCGGCCCTCGACCATGCCGACCTCGTTGCCGCCCCGCTTGACCACGATGCACTGCTCCACCGAGGGGCAGTCCTTGAGCGCCTCGTCGGCGTTGGGCTTGAGCGGAATGGTCTTGCCGGCGCGCAGGACCGCGTCCGCCGTGACCAGCACCTTGGCCTGGGCGTCCTCGATACGAGACTGGAGCGCGATGGACGAGAAGCCCGCAAAGACGATGGAGTGCGGCGCGCCCAGCCGGGTGCAGGCCAGCATGGCGATGGCCAGTTCCGGGATCATGGGCATGTAGAGGGAAACGCGGTCGCCCCGCTTGACGCCTTTTTTCTTGAGCACGTTGGCGAAGCGGCAGACCTCGGTGTGGAGCATCTGATAGGTGTAGACCCGCACGTCCTCCTCGGGCTCGCCCTGCCAGATGAGCGCGGCCTTGTTGCGGCGGCCACCGGTCAGATGACGGTCCAGGCAGTTGTAGGAGACGTTGGTCTTGCCGCCCGAGAACCACTTGAACTCCGGCTTGTCGTAATCCGCCTCCAGAACGGAGTCGAAATCGGAAAACCAGTCGATCAGGTCTTTGGCCCGCTCGCCCCAGTATCCTTCGGGATCGTCGAGCGCCCGCTGGTTGGCCGCTGCGTAGGCGTCCATGCTCGAAACCCAGGCCTGATCCTGCATGGAGGTGTCGGGCTGAAATATCTGTCCTTCCTTTTGCAGACTTTCGATCTTCCTTTCTTCTTCGGTCATCAAGATGCTCCTGATCTGTACGTTTCTTCGCCTCGCCCGCCGGGAACGGGCCGCAACCCACTGAAATGTCGTATCATGGCGCTAGTCCGCCGTAGACACGTTATCATCTATATGAAGCAAATAACAACCGCTCCCATTTTTAGGTGAACGGTCAGAAACCGCCCGGTGAACGGCAAACGGCGCGGGGAGGCGCGGGAAACGGCAGCCGACGTCGGCGCGCACGCTCCGAAGACGCACAAATAGCTTTGAAGAGGAGTCCGGAGGAGGAACTTTCTCAAGCGTTTCCCCTCCGGCCGCCGGAGACGATATCTACCCGGCCACGGCGCGGGCGAAGAAGCGGCAGGTCAGGTCCTGCCACCAGACGAAGCCGAGTTCGGCGTCCACATACCAGGCGGCGGTAAAGGCCTTGCGGTCGGCGGACCAGAGGCGGGCCTTGCGCGGGTCGAAGGCGGGCTGGAGACAGAACTCGCCGGGTTCGGTGCGGCCGGTGAAGAGCGTGGCCAGTTCGGCCACGGTCGGCAGCCGCCAGTCGACGCGGCCGGCGAACGCATTGCGGTTCAGGCGGGCCACATGGGCCGCCGCACGCTCCCAGGTAAGCGGATAGCGGGAGCCGTCAAGTTCCCAAATCAGCCCCGAGGACAGCTCGGCGACGGTGCCGTCGCCCTGATCGGCGAACTCCCCGTGGGCGTACCGTTCGGGCCGCCACAACCCGTCCAGGCCGAAGACGGTGCGTCCTTCCTTGAGACCGGCCTTGACCGGCTCGCGCCGGGGACGCGGAAACGGCCTGCCGTTCCCGGCATCGCCAAGGAGGTCCGGGGCCGCGCAGACGGCATCCCGCTGCTCGCGCCAACGGGCTTCGAGATCGTCCAGGGCGTTGAGCATGGCGGGGCCGTCGGGAAACCGCGCCGCCGGGTCGCGCGCCAGGGCCGTGGAGAAAAAGTCGTCCCACCGGCAATCCAGGTCCGCGTGCACGTCGCAGATTGGCAGCCTTTTCCCGGATTCCGGCAACCGTCCGGTAAGCATACGGTACAGGGTCACGCCAACGGAATAAAGGTCCGACCGCTCGTCGGCCGATTCAGGGTCCGCTTCCTGTTCGGGGGCGGCATAGTACGGCGAGCCGACGACCATGCCCTTATGGCGAACCGTCCGTTCCCCGCGCAGCTTGGACAGGCCGAAGTCGATGAGCTTGACCGTGCCGGGACCGCCCTGGTCCTCGGCGAGCATGACGTTGAAGGGTTTGACGTCGCGGTGGATGATTCCCTCATAGTGCAGCCGGTCCAGGCCGCAGATCATGCCCCGCGCGATGGCCAGCGAGGTTTCCACGCCGAGCCGCCGGGACTCGCGCTCCACCTCGTAGGTCTCGCCCATGAGCGCCCCGAGGTTGCCGCAGTAATATTCCATGGTGAAATGCGGAGGAGCCGGATCACCCTCCCCTTCCCCGCTCCCGCCGCTAACGTCGAGGATGGCGGCCACATTGGGATGGCTGATGGAGGCCATGGCCGACGCCTCCTTGTAAAACATCTCCCTCAGGGCGTCCTCTCCCACGAGGTCCGCCATGATCTCGGCCGGCTTGAGAACCTTGAGGGCCACTATCCTGCCGGTCACAGGCATGGCCGCCTTGTACACCGCGCCCATGCCGCCCCGGCCGAGCAGGCCGCGTATTTCGTATCGTCCTATCCGCATGAGCGCACGTTAGCCCAAGGGCGCGGCCCGCGTCCATCCCGCCGTTCGGCTTCGATCCGGCCAGCCTCCGATAAACCGGGCCGGGCGGGCCCGGACCGCATCCTGACGGGGCGGGAGCAGCAGCCCCCGCCCCTGAACCGGGATGGCGCCCGGGGCCGATCCCCGAGCTTCCCGGAAACCCTACACCCTGTTTTCGGGAAAAGCCGTTTCGGGGAAGGAATGTCGGGAAAAATCAAACGATAAGCATAAAAAAACATCTTGACGGGGTTGGAAAAACGCATTCGCCCGCACTAAGCAGCACAGGCTTGCCAACGCATCCCTTGACCTTTACTTTAGACATACTCTAGAAATACATCCTAATAAGATCGAACAGGGAGAGCGACCCATGAAAAAAACCATACTGGCCCTTGCGGCGCTGACAGCCGCCGCACTCGTGCTGGGCGGTTGCTTCCGCAAGCACATCGAATCCGCACCGGCGCGGCAACCCGCCCAACAAACGGAGATGGCGCCGACGGCTGCACAGCCCATCATTGAAGAAACCCACGTGGTGGGCGACGAGAAGCCGTTGGACGGCCCCGTGGAGGAAGTCTACGAGGTGGACGCCGCCAAGCAGGCCGGAGCCTCGGCCCCCGCCGTGGGCGAAGCCAACTTGGCCGAAGAGGCCCTTCCCGACGCGGACCAGCTCAAGCGCGAGGCCGAAGCCGCTGCGAGCAAGCAGCCCGCGCCCGCAAGCCAACCCGCCGCCCCGGCCGCTCCGAAGCAGGATCGGGCCAACCCCTGGGCCGACCCTGAAGACGAGGTCGTCGGCATCGGAGGACAACCGGACGCGACCAGTGCGGCCCAGACCGCGAGCGGACCGTATTTTGTGCAGGTGGGCGCGTTCTCGGATGTTGAAAACGCGAACAGAGCCCTGGCGCGTCTCGTTGAAGACGGCTACAAGGGCTCTGTGATAATCAGGACCGACGAAGGACTGTACCGCGTGCAGGCAGGTTCGTTCCCGGACGAGACAACGGCCGTAAGCGCCCTGGAAATCCTGAAGGCGGACTATCCCAAGGGGTTCGTGCTGAAGAAGCCGTAGTCAGGTTGAAGCCTGACTTCAGGGCCGGGCGTCGCCGCTCGGCCCTTTTTTGTCGCTACGGCCTAGGGATTCAGTTCGGCGCGGAACTTGCGGGAGAGCCGGAAGACGACCACCTTGCGCGGCGGCAGGGTGATGGTCTGGGTCGTCTGCGGATTGCGGCCCTTGCGCGCGCGTTTGTCGTACGCTTCGAACTTGCCGAAACCGGAGACGAGAAGGGCATGATCCTTCTTGATGGCCGTCTTCATGATTTCAAGAATGGTTTCCACCAGGTCCTTGATCTCGGCGCGGTTCTTGTCGGTGCGTTCGTAGATGTAATCCACGATTCCGGCTTTGGTGAGAGTGCTCATCGATTGCCTCCAAAAAGGGGTTATCAATAACTTACTTCAGCAATCCCGCGATGGTGCCCGCGAGTTTCTGCATGTCGTCCGGGGTGTCGTAAGACGACTGGGCCCACAATCTGAGGCCGTCGTCGCCGAACCTGGGAATGAGATGGAAATGAGCGTGGTTGACCAGTTGTCCAGCCGCCTCGAAATTGTTCTGCATGAGGTTGAGTCCGTCCGCGCCGGTCGCCTTCATCACGGCGCCGCCCACGGCCGACAAGGCCTTGAACAGGTCGTTGCCCAGCTCGGGCGGGATGTCCATGAGCGTCGGGTAATGGTCCTTGGGCAGCACCAGCGCATGGCCGGGATGCACGGGCGCGATATCCAGGAATGCCAGGACCGTGTCCGATTCAAAGACCTTGGCGCAGGGGATCTCCCCGGCCACTATCTTACAAAAAATACACTCGGAATCCGCAATCGCCATTCGTTTTCTTCCTCCATCGGAGTTGAATCCCAAGGGTTTCAGCCGCATGGGATTCGCAGTCATTTGATGATAGTTTTTGACCGTTACTGGCATTCATACAAGAGATGTTCAGTTAAATCAAGTCAGTTCGTTTGAATTCCCAAAAAAGCCCGCCCGGCAAGGGCTGACGGGGAGTCTAGATATTGTCTGAAAAATCGGACGGTTGCCCGGACAAGGAAGAATGAAATTACTGAACAAATCAATTGTGAAACAATTCCGGCTTATTGCGCACACCGTTGAGAACGGGCCAAAGGACCGCCGGAAAATACCCTGTGCCGAGGAGCAGGCCCCGGAGGACGGCCGCACCGGTCACGGTCCCGCCGACCCGGCCCGCTCCGAACGGAATGATCGGCCCGGCCGTCCGTTGCACACGCTTGACGCGGACTTCCGCGGCACGGTATCCGGTTGCTACGGAAAATCGACACCACAGCGCGGACCGCAGCCTGCGGCACGCGCATTTTCAAGGAGACATACATGACCAAGACCGGCATTCTCTTCCCCGGACAGGGGTCCCAGGAAAAAGGCATGGGCCGCGACGTGGCCGAGGCGGATTCCACCGCCCTGGACCTCTGGAAGCTGGCCGAGCGCGAGTCCGGCCTGGCCCTGCGGGAAATATACTGGGATGGCGAAGCGGCCGACATGGCCGACACCCGCGCCCTCCAGCCCGCCCTGACGGTGGTCAACCTGACCCTGTGGCTGGCCGTGAAGGACAAGCTTTCCCCGGCGGCCACCGCCGGGCATTCCCTCGGCGAATTCGCCTCCCTCGGCGCGTCCGGCGCGCTCGATGTGGAGGACTGCATCCGGGCCGTGATCCTGCGCGGACGCCTCATGGCCGAATCCGGCGGCGCGGGCCACGGCATGGCCGCCGTGGTCAAGCTCCCGCAGGACAAGGTCGAGGAGATCGTCGCCGCGGCCGCGAAGCAGTCCGGCAAGGAACTGCGCATCGCCAACTACAACACCCCGGCGCAGTTCGTCGTGTCCGGCGAAGCCGAAGCCCTCGACGCGGCCGAAGCGCTGGTCAAGGAAGCCAAGGGCCGGGCCATCCGCCTGGCCGTTTCCGGCGCGTTCCACTCCCCGCTCATCCAGGAGGCCGCCGACGAGTTCGCCGCATTCCTGGAGACGTTGTCCTGGAAGGCCCCCGCCTTCCCGGTCTTCCACAACGCCACCGCCCTGCCCCAGCCCGAGCCTGCCGGAATCCGGACGACCATGCAGAGCCAGATGACCTCCTCGGTCCTGTGGATTCAGACCATGCAGGCCATGTGGGCCCACGGCGTGCGCGAATTCATCGAAATAGGCCCCAAGGGCGTGCTCTTCAAGATGCTCAAGGCCAACCTCGGCTCCGAAGAGGAGAAGTGGTCCGGCCTGAACATCGGCGACCTCGCCCAGGCGGGGGAACTGTAGGCCGTGACCCGCTCCTACGGCATCATAGGCTGGCCCCTGGGCCACACCATGTCGCCCGCCCTGCACAACCACGGCTTCGCGCGGCTTGGCCTGGACGCCCGTTACGAGGCGTGGCCGCTGGAGCCCAAGGACCTGCCCGCATTCATGGAGCGCGTGCGCTCCGTTCCCATCCACGGGCTGTCCGTGACCATCCCGCACAAGCGCGCGGTCATGGCCTGCCTCGACCGGATATCGGACCGGGCCAAGGCCGTGGGCGCGGTCAACACCGTGTATTGGGACGGTGACAGGTTATGCGGCGAAAATACCGACGTCATCGGCGTCGCCGCCTCCCTGCGCACGCTCGCCCCGCTGCCGCGCTCGGCCGTCGTGCTCGGCGCGGGCGGCGCGGCCCGGGCCGCACTGGCCGCATTCAGGGAACTCGGCATTCCGCGCGTGGCCGTGTCCAACCGGACCCGCGCCAAGGCCGACGCCCTGGCCGCCGAGTTCGGCGTGGAATGCGTGAAGTGGACCGAACGCATGGATTTCCCGTGGGAGCTGGTCTGCAACGCCACCCCGCTGGGCATGGCCGGGGCCATGGAAGGGGAAACGCCCTTCGATGCCGCCCGGCTGGCCGAAAACGCCGTGGCCTATGATATAGTGTACAACCCGCTTGAGACCCGCTTCCTGGCCGAAGCCCGGGCCGCCGGGCGCAGGATCGTTTCCGGGCTGGAGATGTTCCTGCACCAGGGGCTGGCCCAGTTCCGGCTGTGGACCGGGCAGGACATGAACGAAGCCGAAGCACGCCGTCTGCTGCTCTCGATCCTTCGCCAGTAAGACAACCGAAAGAGGATAAACCGCATGAAATGCACAGCCCGACTGTTCGCTCCGCTGCTCCTGGCCTTTACCCTGATCCTGTCCGCCCTGTCCGGTTCCGCTCTTGCCGGACCCAATCCGGTGGTCATCATGGAGACATCCATGGGCCGGATCATGATCATGCTCTACCCCAAGGAGGCCCCCAAGACCGTGGCCAACTTCCTCAAGTACGTTGACGCCGGTTTCTACGACAACACCATCTTCCACCGCGTCATCCGCCAGCGCAAGACCGGCGGCGACGACGACAAGTCCATGAACATCGTCCAGGGCGGCGGCTTCACCTTCCCCATCCGGCACAAGACCCCGCTGCTGCCCCCCATCCCCAACGAGGCGGGGAGCGGCCTCTCCAACGTGAAGGGAACCATCGCCATGGCCCGGGCCGCCGCTCCGGACTCCGCCACCAGCGAGTTTTTCTTCAACGTGCAGGACAACCCGGCCTTCAACTTCCATCAGTCCGCCTCGCAGACCGGCGCGAATACCTACTCGCAATCGGTCAGCGCGGGCTACTGCGCGTTCGGCAAGGTCATCCGGGGCATGGATGTGGTCGAGAAGATCAACGAGGTCAAAACCGCCCGCTCGGGCCGCATGGAAGACGTCCCGGTCACTCCGGTGTTCATCAAGAAAGCCTACGTGGCCAGATAGGAAGCGTCGGCCGGGCGCTACTCCCGGCAACCGGCGTCAGCGCAGGCGAGGAACAGGTCCCGCAGGCCGTCCAGCTCGGCCACCACGTCCGCCGCGACCCGGTCCATGACCGACGATGTGACGCCCAGCCGCCCGACGGCGGCGGGCGACACCTCGTAGTTGAGCCCGTCCGCGCCGAGCCCCACGCCGATCATCTTGGCCAGCACGTTGCCCACGTGAACCAGGTCCAGGACCACGTCCCGGCCCTCGTATTCGTCCGGCCTGAGATGATGGCGCACCACCCGGGTAATGGAGTCCGGCAGCCCCCAACGATCCAGGACGATGCTCCCCAACTCCGCATGGGAAATGCCGAGCACGGCCCGTTCAGCCGCGTCGAAGGCCATGTCGCCGTCAAAGACCAGCCGCAGTATTTCGCTCAGGTCCACCTGCACGTACGCCCCGAGCAGCAGCTTGCCCACGCCGGACAGCAGACCGGCGGTGAACACATGGTCCGGGGCGGCAATCCCCGATGCCCGAGCCAATTGCCGTGAGGCGACGGCCACGGTAACGGAATGCCGGAGGAACATGTCAGGGGCCTGGTCGTATCCCTTGATGGCGCGCATATAATGCGGCGCAACGCCCGTGGAGACGAAAAAGCGCAGGACCTCGACCGAATCGAGGACCTCGAAGGCGGCCCGCGCGGTCAGCACAGGCCCGCCCGAAGGCGAAACCGAGGCGTTGACCACCTTGAGCAGGTTGGCGGTAAGACCGGGGTCGTGCCCGATGATCCGGGCCAGCATGTCGAAATCCGCGTCCGGCGCGTTCATCAGGACCTCTGCCCCGCGCACGCAGGTCGGCATGGCCACGACGTTCCCGCAGGCCCCCAGAATCTCGTCCCGTCTGCTCACAGCTCGCTCTCCTTTCCAAAGGAACGCACTACCACACGCCCCGTGTCCAGGTACAGGAAGAGCGTCCGGGGAATGGTGCCGCCCACGTCCCGGGCCGCCAATTTCCTGCCGTTGCGGTCCAACAGCCGCATGAGCGCCTGAAAATTCCGTGCGCCCGTCTCAAACAGACGGTCACCGCGCATGTTCGCCCCGCCCGCAGCCTTGAAGACCAGCCGCCGCTTGTCGGCCCCGAGATCGACGAGCCTGCGGACGGTCATGGCCACGCCCGTGTTCACGAACATGAAGGGGTTGCGCCTGGCCCGCTCCCCGGCGGACGCCGCGCTGGGCAGCAGGCAGTGGACCATGCCGCCGATCCCGGCTCGGGGATCATAGACGGTCACCCCGAGGCATGAGCCCAGCGAGTAGGTGACGATAACGTCTTCCGGGCGGGTGGAAAGCTTCATGTCGGAAATGCCGACGACCAGGGTCTTGCTCATTATCATGTCTCTTATATCCGGGGGTATCGGGAGTAAAGGCCGCCGGTCTTGCCTTCGCGTGTTTTTTCCCCGATAGTCGGCTCATGCTCGACTCCGCTCCGCTGGCCGTACTGGCCGACATCCACGGCAACGCCGCCGCGCTCGCGGCCGTACTGGACCACGCCGCGAAGCGCGGGCTGACCCGGTTCGTCAACCTCGGCGACACCTTCTACGGTCCGCTGGACCCGGCCGGGACATGGGATATTCTACGTCGGCTCGACATGCCCGCCGTGCTTGGCAACCAGGACCGCATCCTGCTCGGCAGCGATCCTTCGCCCGCCGTCGCGGCCGTGCGCGACCTGCTCGGCCCGGCCGCCCTGGCCTGGCTCGCCGCCCTGCCCAAGACCCTCCGCACGGAGCCGGACATCCTGCTTTGCCACGGCACTCCCCAAAACGACGGGGCCTATCTGCTCGAAGAGGTTTCCACCGGCCTGCCTGTTCCGCGCGACCCGGCCCTTATCCTGGCCGACCTGCTGCCCGAGGCCGAAGGGTGCGGTCTGGTCCTGGCCGGGCACAGCCACCACGCCGGTCTGACCGTGGCCCACGGCATCACCGTGGTCAATCCGGGCAGCGTCGGGCTTCCGGCCTATAGCGACGACGACCCGCCCCACGCCATGGAGGCCGGATCGCCGCAAGCACGCTACGCCGTGGTTTGGCGGACGGGGCACGGGTGGGAAACGGAATTCGCAACCGTTGATTATAACTGGCGATCCGCCGCAGAATTGGCCCGCAAAAACGGCCGCGGCGACTGGGCCGAATGGCTCTCAACCGGACGGGCCTGACACCGCGCTTCACGGCCTTCCGACGTATCACCCTTTTCTTCTGGACTTTTTTTAGATTTTTTTGGAAAATGCTTATTTAATGAACCTGCCGGACATGCGCCTGCGGGAAGGCGATGCCGGGTGGGCCATACCCTAGCCACGGTCCGATACGCATGAAGCAGTTTCACGCAGTGAACATACGCCTGCTGACCACATTGACGCTATGCGCCTTTGCGGCGCTTCTTCTGTGCGCGCGTCCCGCCCCGGCCGCTTCCGCCAAATCCTACTTCACGGCCGGACACTCCGAATTCCACGCCCTGGTGAACAACGCCCGGAAGGCCAAATACCGTTCCAACTGGCAAAAAGTGGAGAACATCTTCACGGATTGCCTCAAGGCCTCGCCGAACGGCTCCTATGCGCCCAAGGCCCTGTATTATCTCGGCCGGACCAGGGAGGAACTGGGCGAACGAAGCGGGCTGAAATCCGATTTCCGCAAAGCCGTGGACTATTACGACAGGGTCCTGGCCCGGTATCCCGACCACGGCTGGGCAGACGACTGCCTTTTCCGGCGCGCCGAGATCAACGCCAGGCGGCTCAACATGGTTACCCAGGCCCGGCTGGACCTGGCGACCATCATCGTCGACTACCCCAAGGGCGACATGAAGCCCAAGGCCGAGGCATCCCTCAAGCAATTGGGCAAATACGACTGGGCCATAGCCCAGGTTTCGGGCAAATCCGCCCCGAAGAAACAGACGCCCACGGCCAAGGCCGCTCCCGCCGGACAGCATACTCCCGCCAGCCCGGCCCACCTCGATGTGGTGCGCTACACCTCCAGCGACGAGTACACCCGCGTGGTTCTCGAACTGGACGACCAGGTCAAGTACCGCTATCAGGTGCTCGGCCCCAACCCTGCGGTCAACCGGCCCCACCGGCTGTACATTGACCTGGAGGGCTCCCGCCTGGGACGCGATGTGACCCCGGCCACCACCGTGTCCGACGGCATCCTGCGCTCCATCCGCACGGGCCAGTATTCCCAGGACACCACCCGCGTGGTTCTCGATTTCCTGAATATGCAGGAATACAAGGTCTTTCCCCTGCAAAACCCCTACCGCATCGTCATCGACGTGTACGCGCCCGACGGGCAGACGCCCGTTGTCGCGGCCAAGGCCGACCCCGGGCACAAGACCACGGCGAACTCGCAATACCGCCCGCCCAAGGGCAGCAAGCAGATGGCGGGCAGCCTTCTCGAACAGCTCGGGCTGACGGTCCGGACCATCATGATCGACGCCGGGCACGGCGGCAAGGACCCCGGCGCCACGGCCAACGGGCTGCGCGAAAAGGACATCAACCTGAAGTTCGCCAAGCTGCTCGGCGGCAAGCTCCAGGCCAAGGGCTTCAACGTCGTCTATACCCGGACCACGGACGTCTTCATCCCGCTGGAAAAACGCACGGCCATGGCCAACGCCCAGAAGGCCGACCTGTTCCTGTCCATCCACTGCAACGCCAACCACAGCCGCAAGATCAGCGGGCTCGAAACCTACAGCCTCAACCTGGCCAAAACCGACGCGGCCGTGCGCATCGCGGCCCGTGAAAACGCCGTGGACCCCCGCGCCATATCGGATTTGCAGTTCATCCTCACCGACCTGATGGTCAACTCCAAGATCAAGGAGTCGCGCGACCTTGCCCAAGACGTGCAGACCCAGACCATCAACCGGGTGCGCAAGGCCTACCCCCTCAACAACAAGGGGACCCGCGAGGCTCCGTTCTATGTGCTCATGGGCGCGAAAATGCCCTCGATCCTCGTGGAGATCGGCTATATCACCAACAAGACCGAGGCCGGCCGGCTGCGTTCGGACAAGTACCTCGGGCACCTAGCCAACGGCATCGTCGACGGCATTCTCGCCTACAAGAGCCAGATCGAACGCTACGCCATGAACTAGGCGTTCATGGCGCGCCTCCGGTTTCTGACCGAACGGCGCACCCTGGTTCCCGCGCTTCGGCGCGTCCCCGTCACGGCAACAAAAAAACCGCGCCTCCACCGAGGCGCGGGTATTGCGTCAGGCCGTGCCGCCAAGGGCACACGGACGGGGAAAGACATCGTCGCCGTTCGATAACGAACCGATAGCGCGGCAAAACGCCGCCCGGACGCGGCCTGCGCGGGAAATGATATGCCGCATCGGGCCATGGCGTAAGGCGCAACGGACGCCAAGAGTATGCGGGCGGGTTATCGCGCGGCGGCCTTGGCCCGAAGCCAGGCATTGGCGCGGCGGCCCGCCTCGTCCATCTCCTCGCGGGACATGAACTCGACGATCTGGTGAAGCCGTTTTTCGGCCCGGGGATGGCCCTTTGTTCCGGCGATGGCGAACCACTTGCCCGCCTCCACCAGATCGGACGGCTGGTCCAGATTTCGGATCAACAGCTCCCCAAGGGCCACTTGGGCTTCGGTGAACCCCTGGTCCGCCGAGAGTTCAAGCAGGGCGCGCCCGGCCGGGACATCCTGGGAAACCAGGCTGCCGGTCAGGTAGAGGACGGCCAGATTGTACCGGCTCCGGGCGTCGCCGTTTTCAGCGGCCCGCCTGGTCCAGCGCAGGAACTCGACGGTGTCGCGCTCCACGCCCGCGCCTTCCCCGTAGGCATAGGCCATATACGCCTGAGCCTGGGGCTGGCCCCTGTCGGCGGCTTCCCTGAGCAGGGACAGCCCCCTGGCCTCGTCGCGCTCAACCCCCACCCCGGACAGGTAGAACCGGCCCAGGATGTTCATGGCGTCGGGATCGCCCTGATCCACCGCGGCCAACAGCCAGCGAGCGGACATGACCGGGTCGTGGCTCCCGAAAGTCCCTTCGAAATACATCCGCGCCAGGATCACCTGGGCCGCGGCGTCGCCCGACCGCGCTGCGGCCTTGATATCGCGGCCCACCGCAGGCAGGGCCGAGCAATAAATGCCTCCCAGGAGCAGGGAAAGAATCAGCAGGAAGGAAAACGACCGTAATATCATGCCCGAAACCTCGTTTACAGGATACGATACCGCCAATAACGATCTAATACGCCTCGGCGCGCAATGTCAAAGCAACGCTGCGCCGAAATCGCCGGGTGAAGGCCCTACCACTGCACGGGCAGCTTGACCTTTTGCCCGGCCTTGTTGGTGAAAAACACGTGGCCGTACTCCCGTCCGAAAAGATACACGTCCCTCGTAACGGCCACATCCTGGCGGCAATATTCGGTAATCAAATCAAGCCGCCCTTCCTTCCACCACTTGAGCGCCTGGAGCCCGTCTGCGGACTTGCCCGCGCCCAGGGTGGCCGACGCGATGTTGTCCAGCTTGACCCGGTAGCCGAGACGGTTCTGGACTTCCGTCAGCAGATCGAGGCTGGGCAACGAACGGAAGCTGAAAGGATGCAGGCCGCCGAGCACGGCATAGTCGAACTTGATATGGTTGAAGCCGATGACCAGGTCGAACCGTTGCAGGTGAGCCACAAGGCCGTTCATGTCGTCCTGCTCGTAGTCGAACATGGCCTCATCGCCCGAATCCCAGACGCAGGCGATGGACACGCCCATGCGGTCGGCGCGGTTCCAGCCGCCCACCTCGTCGGCGGAGTAGCGGGTTTCGATGTCGATGACGCCGAATCGTTTCGGCGCGGGCCGCTTCATGTCGATGCCGGGGAGCGTGTTCACGTCGATGTCCTTCGGGGTGATGGATTTGGGGTCGCCCGAGCGGATGGCTTCCAGCACGAACAGGGCGGCCCGTTTGTCGATGGGCCGGTTGCCCGACCCGCATTTGGGCGAATGAACGCAGGAGGGACAACCCAGCTCGCACGGGCAGTCCCGGATGGTCTTGAGGGTAGTTTCGATAAGCTCGTCGGCGCGCTCGAAGGCTTGGCGGGTCAACCCCGCGCCGCCGGGCATTCCGTCGTAAATGAACACCGCCGGGCCGTCCACCTGGGTATGCATGGGCGTGGATATGCCGCCCAGATCGTTGCGGTCGGTCATGACCAGCAGCGGCAGCATCCCGATGGCCGCGTGCTCGAAGGCGTGGATGCCGCCCATGAAATGCAGGAACTCCTCTTCGCACCGCCGCCGGATGTCGTGGCCGATCTCGAACCAGATGGCCTCGGTCTCGAAGACCTGCGGCGGCAGGTCCAGGGGCACGATGCCGAGCAGCTTGCCGCCGCGCACGGACCGCTTCTCGTACCCGGTAATCATCTCCGTGACCTTGACCCGGCCGAAATAGACGCGCGTGCCGAAGCTCGCCTTCTGACCCAGGACCTCAAGAATCTCGGTCTCCTTGGACCCTCTCGGCTTGGTGTAATAGCCCACCCGCCGCGCCACGGCGTGCACCGCTCCGGCGGCCAGGTCCAGCCCCTCGACGACGAAGGTCCGCCCCCGGTGCAGATACACCGCGCCCGGATGGGTCTCCCTGAACGCCCGGTACTGGTCTATGGTCCCGATGACGGGCGCCTTTTCGCGGTCGAGGGAGTTGTCCTCGATATGCAGTTGGCTGCCCGCCCCGCGCAGGTCGACGTCCCGATGCGGCCGTTTGCGGTGGGTGACTATCTCCACGGGATGGCCGGGCAGGTCCGGCTCGACCTCGAAAAGCTCACCCGCGTCCACCAACTGCCCGACCCTGCGGGCCACAGGCTCCTCGGCCAGGAACTCCTCGCCACGGCGCAAGGTCAGCTCGGCCGCGGCGCAGATCAGATGACGGTCCATGATGACCGGGTTGAACGGGTTGAGCATGGCCGACTCGGGCGGACGGGCGAAGAAATCCTCCGGGTTGCGCATGAAATACTGGTCCAGGGCGTCCTCCTGGGCGATGAGCGCCACGGCGGAATCCCTTTGGCTGCGACCCACCCGGCCGCCCCGTTGCAGGGTGGCCATGATGGAGCCGGGGTAGCCGACCATGATGCAGACGTCCAGCCCGCCGATGTCGATGCCCAGCTCCAGCGCCGAGGTCGAAATGACGGCCAGCAGATCGCCGTCGGCCATGCGAGCCTCGATCTCGCGCCGCTCCTCGGGCAGGAACCCGGCCCGGTAGGCGGAGATGCGGTCCCTGAACTCCCCGCTGTGTTCCGAGGCCCAAATGGAAATCAGCTCGGTCATCTTGCGCGACTGGCAGTAGACTATGGTCCTGAGGCCGCGCGCCAGGGCCGCCCGCAGGAGCTGGATGGCGGCCTTGGACGGGCTGGCGTCAGGGTTGATGAAGATCATGTGCCGCCCGCCGTGCGCGGCCCCGGACTCCAGGATGGGGTGGGCGTCGAGGCCGGTGAGCATCCGGCACAACTCGGCCGGGTTGCCGATGGTCGCCGAGCAGAACACGAAGGTCGGGCTGGCCCCGTAGTAACGGCACAGCCGCATGAGTCGGCGGAAGACCATGGCCATGTGACCGCCCATGACCCCTCGATAGGTGTGCACCTCGTCCACCACGATGTGCGTCAACCCGGACAGGAATTCGGCCCAGCCCGCGTGGTGCGGGAGCATGGACAGATGGACCATCTCCGGGTTCGAAAGAATCACGTTGGGCGGCGAATTCCTGATCTTCTTGCGGAAATGGGGCGTGGTGTCGCCGTCGTAGATGGCCGCAGTGGGCCTACGCTCCTTCGGCAGCAGCGCGGTCAGCTCGTTGAATCCCTTGAGCTGGTCCTGGGCAAGCGCCTTGAGCGGGAAAAGATACAACGCCTTGGACTCGGGGTCGGCCAGGCACTGCTCGATGACCGGGAGATTGTAGGTCAGGGTCTTGCCGCTGGCCGTGGGCGTGGCAACCACGACGTGACGCCCCGCACGGACATAGTCCACAGCCTCGGCCTGATGGTCGTAAAGCTTGTCGATGCCGAGCAGTGAAAGCGCGTTTTGCAGGGCGGCGGGCCACGGGCGGCGAGGCTCGCCAAACCGGGCGTCCGCTCCCTCGACGATCCGGTGGTGGGCTATCTGATGGGCCATGCGCTCGGAATCGAGCATGGCCGATACGTATTCGAAGACTGGGCTTTCCACACCCGAATCCTACTTCGGGCGCAAGGGCGAGGCAAGCCGCTAAATATAATTGCCCCAGGTACGGCGCATCCGCATACTTGGGGCGTAAACCCGTTCAGCCTCCCGGAGCAACCATGCCGCCCGAACAAAGCCTCCCCGGCAGCCTGGCCTGCCTCATCGAAATAGCCCGCGCCGCCGAGTCGCGGACAGAATCCACAGCGTTCCACTCCGAAAAGGTCGCCCGCGTGGCGCACGGCGTCGCCAAGGCCCTGGGCAAGCCCAAAGCCGTCCTGGAACGCCTGCTGCTCATGGGCAGGCTGCATAATATCGGCCTGGTGGGCATCAGGGATTCGGTCCTGCTCAAAACCACGAAACTCACGTCCGGGGAATTCGCGCACATCCGGGAACACGCACGGCTCGGCGCGGACCTGCTCGCCGCCATCCCGCAATTGGCGGACGTGGCTGAAGTCTGCCGCCGCCACCACGAGCGTTGGGACGGCTCGGGCTATCCCGACGGCCTGGCAGGCGAGGCCATCCCCAACCCGGCGCGGCTCATCGCCGTGGCCGACGTTTACTGCGCCATGATCTCCGAACGGCCCCACCGCGACTCACTGCCGCGTGCCGTAGCCGCCGAAATAATCAAGGAGGAGCGAAACCGTCTCCTTTGCCCGGAATGCGTGGACGGGTTCCTCGCCTGGTATGACAGGACGGACGGCCGCATCGACCTCTTCTAGCCCGGCCAACGGCATCACCCCGCCTCCACTATGCATAAAAAGGCCGCCGCGGATGTCCGCAGCGGCCTTTTTGTTCCGATCAGAAGAGAAGAGAAACGCTTACTTCATCCCGACGAAGCGGGTGAAGTCCTGAGCGAGGACCGGCTTGAGGGCCTCCAGATCGCCTTCGGACATGGTCGCGAAGGCAAAGGCGAAGACGGGGTATTGCATGTAATCAATTTTACGCAATTCCAAGATGTTGGAAAAAAGAGACCGGAATCCGTCGTAGTCGATGTCCCGGATGGAGGCGCGGTCCAGGCCGGACGGCAGGTCGCCGATGACCATGACGGTGGCGTTCCCCTGGTCCGAGGAGAGGATGGCGTCCCAATCGGGACGCAGTTCCTTGAAATAGGCTTCATAGGGATCGAATCCCCAGGCCATGGAGGTCATGTCGGCCACGCACCAGCCCGCGAAACGCAGGGGGTTGGCTTCGATGGGCAGGATGTCGCCGGTTGCGGTAACGCGCACCTCCACATGGGTGGCGAAATCGCGGAAGCCGCACTCCCTGCCCACGTCGCGAAGGTAGTCGGTAAAAGGCAGCAGCCAGGTTTCGATGATCCGTGCCGAGGTGTAGTAAAGGCGGTCCGAGATGTCGTCGGCGGACAGAAATGCGTGATGCATGATGTTGGTAATCACCGGGTTGCCGTCGGCATCGTAGTAGACGTCGACGGCGTACTCCTCGCCGTCGATGGACGCTTCCGCGATAAACTCGCCCCCGCTGACCACCGCTTCGGGGTACTCGGCGTTCAGGGCCTCGCGCTCGGCCTCGATGGCGCGGACCGTCGCGTGCCAGTCGGCGGGCGAACCGACCACATGCACGCCCAGGCTGAAGAAGCCCCGAGTGGGCTTGACGACAAAGGGACAAGGCATGGACGAGGCGTCGAAAGCGGCCAAATCATCAAAGGGAATGCGCCGAAAGACGTAGTCCGGATGCAGGGCGGCCACGGCCTCGCGGAAGAGCGCCTTGTCCTTGCAGACGTCTATCTGCCGGGCCAGGTCCTCGTTGCACCGGCAACGCAGGACGTGCCCCAACCCGTTCTCAGAATTGGTCAGGACCTTGCCGCCCAGGGCCATGCGGGCGGAAAATTCGATCTCGTCGATGTAGGCGAGGGGCGCACCCTTGGCCAGGCTCCGGGCCTGGGGCGTATCGAGCACGGGCTGGTCGAGTTCGCGAATGGAGTCGAGCAGGAAGTCGGAAACGTAGGGATAATCGATGACGAACATCTATTTCGCTTTGCCTGTCAGGCCGTATTTTTTCAATTTGTACTGTAGGTTGGACTTGGAAAGGCCAAGCATCTCGGCGGCCTTGACCTGAACGAAGTCGGTCCTGACCAAAGCGCGCTTGACCAGGGCTCCCTCGATCTTGTCCATGGTATCGGCCAGATTGAGCTTGGTGGGCAGAAGATCCACGGCGGACTTGAACTGCGCTTCCTCATCCTTGATCTCGGGCGGCAGGTCGTCGGCGTCGATGACCACGTTGCGGGCCAGGACGGTGCACCTCTCGACCACGTTCTCAAGCTGCCGCACGTTGCCGGGCCATTCGTAGGCGGTCAGGTAATCCATGGCCGCCGAGGTGAAACCGGAAATCTCCATCTGGTTTTCCTTGTTGTATTTCTCAAGGAAATGCGCGGCCAGGAGCGGAATATCCTCGCGTCGCTCGCGCAGGGGCGGCATGAAGAGGGAAACGACGTTCAGGCGGTAGAACAGGTCCTCGCGGAACTCGCCCTTGGCCACCGAATCCTGGAGATTCTTGTTGGTGGCGGCCACTATGCGGATATCCACATCCAGGGTCTCGGTCCCGCCCACGCGCTCTATCTGATGTTCCTGCAACACGCGCAGGAGCTTGACCTGAAGTTCCGGGGTCAGCTCGCCGATCTCGTCGAGAAAGAGCGTGCCCTTGTTGGCCTGCTCGAACCGGCCCTTGCGCATGGCCGTGGCGCCGGTGAAGGACCCCTTCTCATGGCCGAAAAGCTCGGATTCGAGGACGCCGGGGTTCAGGGCCATGCAGTTGACCGTGACGAAGGGAGCCTCGCGCCGGGGCGAGGAAGTGTGGATGGCCCGGGCCACGAGCTCCTTGCCCGTGCCGGACTCGCCGAGAATGAGCACCGTGGATTTGGAGGGGGCGGCCCTGTCGACCATGTCCAGAACCTGCTGCATCCCCTTGCCGCGAGCGATGATGTTGTCCTTGGAATACCTGTCGCGAATTTCCTTTTTCAGCCGGATGTTCTCCTGCTGGGTGGAGGCGTACTGCACGGCCTTGGAGATGGACAGGAGCAGCTCCTCGTTGGCGAAGGGCTTGGTGATGTAGTCGAAGGCCCCGATGCGCATGGCCTCCACCGCGGCCTCGATGGAACCGAAGGCGGTCATTATCAACACCGGGATATGCGGATAGTTCTTCTTGCAGTGTTCGAGCACATCCCGGCCCGACATGCCGGGCATCTTCATGTCGGTCAGGATCACGTCGACCTCGGAATCCTCGAGATATGCCAGTCCCATCTCCGGATCGGACAAGGTGGTCACGCCGTATCCCTCGTCCTCCAGGATGGACTCCAGGATGAGCAGATAGTTCTTTTCGTCGTCGAGTATGAGTATGTTTGCTGCCATTCGGTCTCCGGGGTGATGTCCATTACATATCAGGCATTGGGAAGATAGACCAAGACGGACCGAAAACCAAGGGCCATCCCCGTGTCGCCGGAATTTCACCCTTTGCCGCTGGATTGTCGTTTGCGGCCATGGTAGCTTTCCGCCATGTCTGAAAAGGGAAAAACCGAACTGCGCGAACGGCTCATCAGACGCCGTGCCGCCCTGACCGCCGACGAGGTAGCCCGTGCGAGCGAAGGAGCCGTTGCGCTCATCCGCACCCTCTTCGAATGGAAAAACGCCACCGAGGCCCTGCTCTACTGGCCGGTCCGAGGCGAAATCGACCTGCGGCCGCTGGCCGCCGAACTGTGGCAACGCGGCTGCCGCGTATTGTTCCCCCGCTGCCGCCCGGACTCCCCCGGCGAAATGGACCTGGCCTGCGCCGCCTGCGAAGACGAACTGGTGCCGGGCGCGTTCTCCATCCTGGAGCCGGACGCCATGCGCTGCCCGGCGGTGGACTCCTGCCGCCCGAACATCGCGCTCATTCCGGGCGTGAGCTTCGACCGGCGGGGCAACCGGCTGGGCTTCGGCGGCGGGTATTACGACAGGCTGCTGGCCACTGAGGCCATGCGGGACACCCTTATCGTCGGCGTGGCCCACGAGTTCCAGCTCGTCGAAAGCATCCCGACCGAGCCCTGGGACAAGCCGGTGGACGTGGTCTGCACCGAGGACGAACTATGGCGGCCGTAGCCTTCTTCCCCTTTCAGTTCGTGGACATCCCGCAGGTGGCCTGCGCCTTCACCTCCCGGCGGGGAGGCGTTTCCGAGCCGCCCCACGACTCGGCCAACATATCCTTCGACGTGAACGACGATCCGGAGGCCGTGGCCGTCAACCGAAGGGCGGTTTTCGAACGCATGGGACTGACCGGCTGGTGCGAACTCAACCAGGTGCACGGCGACGTCATCCATTTCGATCCCGCGCCCCACGCCCCGGAAGAACGCCCGACCCTGGACGGCGACGGCATGACCACGGCCGAACCCGGCTATGGCCTGGTCATCAAGACCGCCGACTGCCAGCCCATTCTCCTGGCCCACCGCTCGGGCAAATTCGTGGCCGGGCTGCACGCTGGCTGGCGCGGCAACAAGCTGGACTTTCCCGGTTCGGGCGTGCGCCGCTTCTGCGACCGCTACGGACTCAAGCCCGAGGACATCTTTGCCGTTCGTGGCCCCTCGCTGGGTCCGGAATCCGCCGAATTCGTCAACTTCGACAAGGACTTCGGCGACCAATTCCGCCCCTGGTTCAATTCCGCGAGCCGGACCATGGACCTCTGGCGGCTGACCCGCGATCAACTGATGGACGCGGGCGTACCTGGAAAACAAATTTTCGGACTCGACCTCTGCACCATGACCATGAACGACACCTTCTTCTCATACCGCAAGGCGTGCGCGGCCCCTGTCCGGGATACCGGCAGGCAGTGCGGTATCATCTGGATTAAAAAATAGCCGCCGCAGGACAGGCCTCCAACATCCTTCCCCGCAGGGAAGAAGCGAAAGCCCCCTGCCCGGTTTCACCGCCCCGGGCAGCCCTGCCGTGCCGGACGAACCGGCAACGATTCCACAGGCCCGATGCGGGCAAGACTTTTTCCGGGAAATCCGCTACACCCTCCCCATGAGCCTGCTCGTCAAACTGATCATCATCCTCGGCCTGATCTTCCTGATCTTCAGCCAGTTCACCAGGTCCAAGCAGCAACGGGCGGCGCGGCGCGACCGGCTGACCAATATCCTGCTCATCATCGTCATCGTCATGCTCGGACTGTCCATCCTGTCCAACTTCATGAACCGCTAGCCGCCATGGCACGCCCCACTTTTCCCAACATTCCTTGGTCCTCGCTTCCGGACCGGGACGACGGCCCGCGCGTCCTCGGCATCAACCCGTGGATAACCGACTTCGCCGCCTTCAACGTTTGGTCGCGTCCCGCCGGTCTGCTCGCTTGCCTGGACATGCTCCGCAACGCCGGAGCCTCGGTCGCCCTGCTCGACTGTCTCGATCCCACCTGGGCCCCGGCCCCGGAGCTCGGCCTCAAATGGCCCAAACCCGGCAAGTACGGCACCGGCCACTACCACAAGGAAGAAATCGAACCGCCCGCGCCACTGGCCTTCATGGACCGCCGCTATTCCCGCTACGGCCTCCCCCGCGACCGGGTCGTCGAAGCGCTGGCCGCGCTTGATCCGGCCCCTGACGCCGTCATGGTCACGACCATCATGACCTATTGGTATCCCGGCGCGCTCGACATCCTCGACATCTGCGCCGAACTGTGGCCCGACACTCCCCGCTTCCTCGGCGGCACTTACGCCACCTTGTGCGGAGAACATGCCGCCAAACACGCCGACGCCCACCTCCAGCAAGGCCCGCTGGAAAACTCCGCGAACTGGGCTAATTTCTGCGATCTGATTAATTTCAATCAAGCTCAACCAACTGAGAATTCAGGTCTTTCATTAGCATTAGACCTTTATTCAGACCCGGCATTTTCGATCATTCTCGGTTCGCGGGGCTGTCCCTTTGCCTGTGAATATTGCGCCAGCCGCGCCCTGTATCCCCATTTCCGCCAGGGCACTGCCGATGCGGTCATGGAAACCGTGCGCTCCGAGCACGCCCGGGGGGTGCGCGACTTCGCCTTTTACGACGACGCGCTGCTCGTCAATCCCGGGCGCTGGCTCTGGCCGGTTCTCGACGAAATCGCCGGGGCGGGTCCGGACATCAGGCTGCACACCCCCAACGCCATGCATGTGCGCCATCTCACCCCCGAGGTGTGCGGTCGGCTCAAGGCGGCCGGATTGACCACGGTGCGGCTGGGGTTGGAGACCACGGACTTCGACCACCGTCACGACGTCAAACTAACGCGCGAGCAATGGGAAGCGGGAGCCCGGAATCTCCTGGAGGCGGGGTTCGATCTCGACGATATCGGGGTGTATATTCTCTTCGGCCTCCCCGGCCAGGATCTCGGCAATGTGGAACAGGCCGTACGCCACGTGCGTTCCTTCGGGTTCCGCCCGCACCTGGCCCACTACACGCCCATCCCCGGGTCGCCCATGTTCGATGCGGCCTGCGCCGCCAGCCCGTATCCGCTGGCCGACGAACCGCTCTTTCAGAACAACTCCATTTGGCCCTGCGTGCCGGGCGGCTTCAACTGGGAAGACGCCAGGCGGTGGAAGTCGATTTTGCACGGAGAGTAGAGATCTTTCATTTGCGCCAAATGGCGCGGTAAGCGGATTGTTAATTTTTTATGGGGGCAGAAATGGGAGCGCGTGGAAGTGTGCCGCGCTTCGCGGCAGACAGTGCGCGTTCTAACCACGTGTTGTTTCGCCTTTACGGCGACTTCCTTTTTTTGCTGGCGCAGAAAAAAGGAAGCAAAAACTGCGCTTTTTGGCCCGTGTAGCTCCCGAAAGCAGTGGCCAAGAGCCTGTAGCGGCTTTCGCTGCCCGGCAGGATGTCCGTCTGCGACGGACGCAGTCGGCCTACGCTTCGCCGCTTCAGACAGGCTCTAGGCCCCGGCTTTCGAACGTCTCCCGCGCAAGCGAGGTACTGTCTTCAAAATCGATAGACCTTATTCCCCGCTCTTCGTCCTCATAGCCGCTACCCAAATCCACCCCGAAAGCGGTTGCACTCGGCTAGCCCCCTTACGAGCACCAGCCCTGGATCAGCGGCCTAGAAGCCGACCGCGAAGGGGCGGCGGCTCCGGTGACGTGGAAGGAAGGGCTGGCGAGAGTGGGAAGCCGGACACTGGGGATGGGCTTATACTTTTGCTCGGATGGAGCCGACCCGAGCGGATCGGATTCTTGCCGAAGATCCCGGGGGCGGCCGCGCTGGGAAAGGCCCTTTTCTTTCGTCTATTTCTTTTGGGCCAGCAAAAGAAATGGACCCCGCCGGGAGGGCATGGAAGCTGAGGAGGCAGCGCCTCCTCACTGGCTCTCGCGCCAAAGGCGCGCCCGCCTCAACAAGCTAGCGCACCTTCCCGCAAAGAAGCCCCCTCGAAAACAAGTTCCCGCAAGAAGGCCTTTTTATTTTTTTTGGGGGGGGAATTGAAGCGCGATGAGGCGTGTTGCGCTTCGCGGCAGACCGTGCGCGTTCTCACCACGTGTTGTTTCGCCTTTACGGCGACTTCCTTTTTTGCTGGCGCAGAAAAAAGGAAGCAAAAACTGCGCTTTTCGGCCCTTTCGGCTCCCGAAAGCAGTGGCCAAGAGCCTGTAGCGGCTTTCGCTGCCCGACAGGATGTCCGCCTGCGGCGGACGCAGTCGGCCTACGCTTCGCCGCTTCAGACAGGCTCTAGGCCCCGGCTTTCGAACGTCTCCCGCGCAAGCGAGAGCCGCTCTTCTAAATCAATAAGACCTAGTTCTGGCTCTTCGTTCTCAAAGGCCCTCCCCAAGGCGAACGCAAGGCAAGTGGCCCCCTACGAGCTCTAGCCCTGGATCAGCGGCCTAGAAGCCGACCGCGAAGGGGCGGCGGCTCCGGTGACGCGGAAGGAAGGACCTGCGAGAGTGGGAAGCTGGCCAGCGGGAAAGGGCTTATACTTTTGCTCGGATGGAGCCGACCCGAGCGGATCGGATTCTTGCCGAAGATCCCGGGGGCGGCCGCGCTGGGAAAGGCCCTTTTCTTTCGTCTATTTCTTTTGGGCCAGCAAAAGAAATGGACCCCGCCGGGAGGGCATGGAAGCTGAGGAGGCAGCGCCCCTTCACTGGCTCTCGCGCCAAAGGCGCGCACGCCTTATCGTAATCGCGCACCTCCCCGCGAAGAAAAGCCCCTTCCCCCAAAAGGGGATATCGCCCCCCCGTCAACAATCACCCCTTTGACTAGCCACACGGAGTGTGAAAATATCCCCCCATGTTCAATGTGACGGCAATCATCGCCGAAGAGCACATCCGCAAGGCCCAGAAAGAGGGTAAATTCGACGACCTGGACGGCATGGGGCTCCCCCTCAAGCCGGACGAGGCCGCGAACCTGCCGCCCGAGTTGCGCATGGCCTACCGAATCCTCAAGAGTTCCGGGCATCTGCCCGCAGAAATCCTTGAAGAGAAGGAAATCACCTGCGCCATCGACCTGCTTGAACACATGGAGGACGAGCAGGAGCGCTACCGGCAGGTGCAAAAGCTGAACGTCATGATAATGCAGATGAACGAACGTCGCCGCCGTCCGGTGACTCTGGACGCGTCCAGCGACTACTACCGCCGCATCGTTGAAAAGGTGCGCATCGCCGAGGAACGGTTCGGCAAGTCAGAAAAAGGATTAACATAAGGTAATATATGCACAAATTTGGTATGATAGCCCTGATCGGTCCGCCCAACGCGGGCAAGTCCACGTTGATGAACACCTATCTCGGACAGAAGGTGGCCATCGTCTCGCCCAAGCCGCAGACCACGCGCAACCGCATCAGCGGCATCCTGACCACGGACGACGCACAGCTCGTTTTCCTCGACACGCCGGGCATCCACCGGCTGCGCGGCAAGATGAACCGGTTCCTGCTGGAGTCGGCCTGGAACGCCTTGGCTTCATCCGACGCCGTGGTGGTTCTTCTGGACGCGGCCCTCTACTGCGCCAAGCCGCAACTGCTCGACAAGGAAATCGCTCCGCTGGTCAAACCGGTGAGCGAAGCGGGACGGCCAGTGCTGGTGGCGGTGAACAAGATCGACCGCATCAAGGAAAAGGACCAGTTGCTGCCGTTCATGGCCAGACTCTCGGAGTTGTGGCCCGAAGCCGAGTTCGTGCCGGTTTCCGCGTTGCGCGGCAAGGGCACGAACGAATTGCTCGAACGCATCCTGGCGCACACCCCCGAGGGGCCGCAGATGTTCCCGGAGGATCAGATATCCACCGTGCCCTTGCGGTTCATGGCTTCGGAGATCATCCGGGAAAAGCTGTTCTATTCGCTCAGGCAGGAACTGCCCTACTCAACGGCCGTGGAAATCGAGCTGTGGGACGAGGATTCGCGGGAGGACATGGTCGTCATCAATGCGGTCATCTACACCTCGCGCAAGGGCCACAAGGGCATGATTATCGGCAAGCAGGGCGCGAACCTCAAGGAAATCGGCACCCAATCCCGACAGGAAATTTCCGAACTCATCGGCTCCAAGGTCCACCTGGAGCTGTGGGTCAAAGTCCGCGAAGGTTGGACCGAGGACCCCGGCTTCTTACGCTCCATGGGCCTCGGCGAGTAGCCCGAAACGAACCATTCAAAACGACGAAGGGGCACTGTCCGTCATGGACAGCGCCCCTTCGCCGTTTTGGGAGGGACGGGCTACTCGTGGCTCGCGAATCCCTGGCCTTGCTTGAAGGCCTCCCACTCTTCGTGGGACACCGAGCCGTTCTTGTCGCTGTCGGCCTGGTCGAAAACCGAGGTGTCGCCATCAGAGAAGGCCACCAGGAATTCGCCCTTGGACATGCGCCCGTCCACGTCCACGTCCAGGGACTGGAAGCAGACGTTGTAGTTGGTCTTCGCCGCCACGGGCTGACAGAACAGCAGGGCGAAGGCCAAAGCCAAAAACAGTTTCTTCATCAGGTCACTCCATGTATTTCGGCTTTTCAGCCTTCAATGAAGCCGGTGACCACGGAGATGAACTTGTCCAGGGCCTCTTTGGCGTCCTGGCCGCTCTCCACGGACTCGGCATAGCACTTGAGCAGATAGCGCTTGAGGATCAGCTTGTTGGCCGATTGCAGGGCGGAACGCACGGCGCGGACCTGGACCAGGATATCCTGGCATTCCTTGCCCGACTCGATCATGCCCTGGATGCCGCGCACCTGTCCTTCGATGCGCTTCATGCGCGACAGCACGTTTTTCTTGATTGCCAACTCTTCGGCCGACATGTGTTCGCCCATCATTTTCTCCTTTTTCTCAACCCATGTTCCCATTGCCCCGGCACGAACTTTACCGTACTATCGTAGGGTATTATTCACAGCATATCCGGAGGATTGCGCCATGTGTCTTTCCATGTCTAAGCTGTTTCTGCTCAATCTGATGGAGCTTGGCGTCACCGTGTTTCGGGGACCGGATGAAGGGGTGTGGGCCGAACTGGCCACCCATGCATTGCCCGAACTCCTTGATCGTGTCCAGAAAATTTCCACCTTCCCGGCCGAGCCGGTCAGGGAACTGGCCGATACGCTGGCGTCCCGCGCCCATGCCGACGACTTCTCACCGCTTGAGACGGAATACGTCCGCCTGTTCATCGCCGGACCGGGCGGCATTCCGGCCCCGCTTTATGAATCCTGCCACCAGGAGACCGAATCCCGCACCATGGGCAAAAGCGCCCAGGAAATGGCCGCCCGCCTGGACGAGGCCGGTCTTGTCATTTCCCTCGAATCCAACGAGCCGCCCGACCATCTCACCCTGGAGCTGGAATACCTCTTCCATCTCTGCGCCGGGGAATGGTCCGGGGAGGCCGAACCTGAGGGACGGGGAGCCCGGTTCGCCGCCGAAGTCATGCTCCCGTGGGTGCGCCGCTTCCGCGAAACCCTTGCCGACGCCGACCCCGATCCGGTCTTCCGCTTCACGGCCGACATCGTCGTCGACCTGCTTGAGGCCGTGGCCCGGACCTAATCTCTCGGCGGCCGCTTCACTGCCGAGCGGAGCACGTCCATGAACTGCTCGTCCGGCTCGAAATAGCCCCGCTTTATCAACTCGATGCGCCAGGTGCCGTCGCCCCTGGACCGGACCAGATAGGCCAGCGGCAGCTCGGCCTGGCCCAGACACTCGAATATCTGCCCGCTCTTGTCCGAAAACAAGGGATAGGCCACATCGTAGTGCCTCCGGAACCGGACCACGGACAGGTTGGAGTCGTAGACCCCGAGCCCGATGATCTTGAGCTGCCCGGCAAGCTCCGGGTCCGCCTCCACCCTCTTGAAGAACCGCGTCAGCATCTTGGTTTCCGCCACGCAGTCGTTGCACATGGTGTTGTAGAGCTGGATGAGGACGAAGCTCGCCTTGAGTTCCGAAAGTTGCAGGAACTTGGCCCCTTCGGGCAGGCCAAGGTATTCCCGGTCCTCGTCGCCGTTGAGCACCGCCACCCGGCAGGTGGGAAAGTCCTCGCCCACGGCCAGGACGTGCACCTGTTCCGGCTTGCCCACCACCATGTCGGGATGTTTGTCCCTCCAGCCGTGAAAGCCAGCCGGATATCTGTATGTCCGGGAATAACCGAGACGCGCTGCCCAGCGCGCCGCAATGGAGCTGCGCAGTCACCTGAATGACCGGCAGTAGACGACCAGCATCCGGTCCTTGTCCGGCCCCATGAGGTCGGTCAGGGCCTGCCGCTTCTCCGGGGAAAGCTCCAGATCGTCGCCCAGGTCGAATTCCAGGTTTACCGCGCCGGGGATGTGTCCGGCCTCGAACTCGTAGTCCGCCCTGGCGTCGAGCAGCACCATGTCGCCGCCCGCGTCGACCAGCTTCCTGAGCCCGTCGTCGTCGATGAGGGTGTAGCCGTCCCGGTCCGCTTCGGTCACGGCCGACGCCCACCAGACCTCGTTTTCGTCGGCCAGGGCGGGCGTAGCGGCCGAAATGCACAAGGCGAGGAGCAGCCATGCGTAACAGGTCGTTGTTCCGTGCATATGCGCTCCCCGCCTTTCGGTTTAAGGCGTGCCGGGGATTCCCCCGGCCGTCAGCGGCCCATCCCCTACTTGTTGGGATGGACCTCGTAGGTGTTGCCGTCGCCGAACTGGTTGGTGGCTTCAAGATAGAAGACCTTCTCCACGTCGGGGCGGATGTCCTTGAACAGATAGAATGCCTCGCCCGCACGAGCGCCGGTGGCGCAGGAGAAGACGATGGGCTTGTCGGTGGGAATCTCCATGGCCTTCTTCTCGACCATGTCCACCGGCATGTTGATGGCGGACGGGAAATGACCGGCGGCGTATTCCTCGGGGTCGCGCACGTCGATGAGCAGAATGGCCTCGGGATTCTCCTTGAGAGTCTTGAGGAACCACTCGGCGTCCACGGCGCCCTCGGCCTCGCCCGCCACGACGGCGGTAGCAGAGCCGCCATAGAGCTCCTTCCAGCCGGGGTAGCCTGCTTCGGCCACGATCACGTTCTTGTAGCCCAGGTAGCGCGCCTTGACGGCGGACTTGTGGGACAGGGCGCAGGCGTAGCCGCCGCAGTAGTAAATCAGCGTGGTGTTTTCCTTGTCCGTGGGCAGCAGGCCGCGCTTGGCCGCGAAATCCCTGTCGGAGATGCCGACGGCGGACGGGATGGCGCCCTCCAGGAACTTGTTGTGGGGCCGGGAGTCCACGAGCATGTAGTTGCCGCCCTCGCTGATGCGGGCGCTGAGGTCCTCGATACCGATGGAATAGTACGGCGCGCGCTTCTTCCAGTCCGGGAAGCCGGCAGCGTAAACCTTGACGTTGGTGTAGCCCATGGCCTCCGCCGCAAACGCGGACTTATGGGACAACGGGCAGTCGAAGCCGCCGCAATAGAAGATCAGGAGCGTGCTCTTGTCCTCGGGCAGCTTGTCGGTCATCTTTTCGAACTGGCTCGTCGGGATGGACACGGCCGTGGGGATGTACCCCTCGATGTACTTGGGCTTGTACGGCCTGGAATCGACGATCATGACCCCCTTGGGCTGGGGCATTTTGGCGTACTCGGCCACGAACTTGTAATCCACTATGGAGTGGAATTCCTTGAACTTGGCCTTTTCCTGAGCCATGGCGGGCATGGCGGCGGCCACTGCGACGAACGCCAGCAGGACGGCGGCTGCAATCAATTTCCTGTGCATGAGACACTCCCTTCCTAAAGGATTCTTCATTTTCCTTCCCGCCCATGACCCGGGCGGGCCCTCTATTCCGTTACTCCGAGCCCTTCCCGGACTCGGTCCTGACCTTTTCCCACCACAGCCGGTGGTGATGCTTGGCATAGTCGCCGGGGACCACGCCGGTGAACATGGACTTGAACCCAGGCCGCTCGTCGGGCGAGATCGCGGCCATGTAGATGTGAACCAGCAATCCGGCGAAGACCAGCCCCACCGCGATGAAATGCAGGGTCACGGCCCAGCCGATCATGCCCGTGGACTCGGCCCCGAAGGTACGGTCGGACAGGTACATGACGATCCCGGTCGCGGCGATGACCACGCCGCCCACCACGGACGCCTGGGCAAAGGCCTTCTGGCCCATGTTGTAGTACCCCTGGTCCGGCAGATCGGGGTCCGCGCCGACCATCTTCAACGCCTTTGGCCCCAGGGTCATGAGAATCATCTTCTTGAACATCCAGGCCATGTCGCGGGCCGGACTGACCGCGAAGACCTCGGCCAGGAAGAACTTCGCTCCCCGGAAGTTGATGAGCAGGTAGAGAACGAAGCCCGCGACCCAGACGAGCCCGATGCCCTCGTGAAGGGCCAACAGGTTGGCCCCGCCGCCCACCACGGACCGCAGCCAGGCGGGATAGCCGGACCCGAAGGGATCGATGGCCGGATTCTGGATGAGCCCCACTCCGGTGAGCAGGAGCAGCAGCCAGCAGGCCGCATTGAACCAGTGGATGAAGATATCGGAGCGGTCGTGCCGCTTGTACGTCTTATCAGGCATCGGTGTCCTCCTTGTGATCGGAACCGGAACCAACAAAGAGCTGACGGCCGAGCATGGCCAGGACGCCGAGGCCGGAAAGGGCCACGATGCCCTTGATGAACGGGGCCGACTCTTTCATGGCCACCATGGAGGCGGGCACAACGGCCTCGCGGCCCCATGCGCCCGGTCCGGGATCGCCGATGTAATACATGTTGGGCTTGGTGTCGGTCTTGGCCGCGACGCGGGCCAGCCGGTCCTTGTTCTTGCTGAACAGGATGCCCGCCGCGCTCTGCGGATCATTGATATCGCCGAACACCCGCGCCTTGGTCGGGCAGGTGTCCACGCACGCGGGAGGCAGCCCGGCGGCGCGCCGCTCGGGACAATAGTTGCACTTGTCCGCCTTGCGGGTGACAGCGTTGCGGAACCGGGCGTCGTAGGGACAGGCCGGAATGCAGTTGCCGCAGCCGATGCACAGGGACTCGTCAATGACGACGATGCCGGTTTCCGCGTCCCTGTATGTCGCGCCCGTGGGACAGGCGGCCACGCAGGTGGGGTTCTCGCAGTGCATACACGCGCCGGGCTGGAACTTTGCCTTGCCGTTCGACGGCCCGGGGCGGACCGGCGCATCGGCGGGCTTGATCCAGTTGCGGAACTGGCCCTCGGGCACGGCGTTGGCGACCTTGCAGGCGGCCACGCATCCCTTGCAGTCGATGCACTTGGCCGAATCTATGACCATGGCGAATTGCTGTGCCATTACGCCACCTTCCTTGTTACGGTGACAAACGTGGTGTGCATGGACGCGTTGCCGGTGATGGCGTCGTAATCGTCGTCCAGCAGCTCGTTGATGGATGCGCCGTTGCCGTGGGAAAGGCTCTGCATGGTGGACAGGGTGTTGTAGCCGGAGAGCATGTACACGGTGTCGGGACGAATCTTGTCCGTTACCTCGGCCTTGAGCTCCTGCCTGCCCACCGGGCTCGTCACTTCGACGAGATCGCCGTCCGCGATGCCCAGATTCGCCGCGGATTCGGTGTTGAGCCAGAGGGTGTTGCCGGGCACGAACTCATGCAGGAGCGCGTTGTTGGCCGTCGAGGTCTGGGTAATCATGGCGTTGCGGCCGATGACCATGCGGAACTGGTTCTTGGGCGGCCCCGACGGAGGCGTGTAGTTGGGCAGCGGGTCGAGTCCCATCTGCTCGTAACGCTGGTTGTACAGTTCGACCTTCTTGGACAGCGTCTTGTAAATGCGCCCGTCGTAGATGCCGTAGACCTTGGACGGATTGTAGTACACGCCGTCGCGGTCCATGACCTTCAACGCCTCGGGGATGTCGCGGGTCTGCATCTCGCGGTATTCCTCGATGGTGAAGTCGAAGAACTCGCCCAGGTCCAGGCGGTTGGCGATGCCCTTCATGATGTCGAACAGGGGCCGGGACTCGTACAGCGGTTCGATGACCGGGTCGCGCTTGACCACGCAGGCGCAGGCCACGGAACCCTGAAGGCCGGAACACGGGTCCGTGCGCTCCAGATAGGACTGGGAAGGCAGGACCAGGTCGGCCATCCAGGCCGTGTCGGACATGGCTATGTCCACCACGGTGATGAAGTCCATCTTGTTCATCATCTCGATGGTCTTCTTGCGGTTGGGAGCCGTGCCCATGGGGTTGGTCTTGTAAACGAACCAGCCCCGAATCGGATACGGATCGTCGGCCAGGATCGAATCGCGAGTGACGAGGAAGGAACCTTCGTGCTCGAACATCATGGGCACCTTGCCCGCGTCGATGCGGTCCTCCATGTTCTCGTCGTACCACGGGGCGTCATAGGGCACGCCCTTCAGTCCCACCTGGCGCGCGGCCAGAAGCCCGCCGGGCTTGTCCCAGTTGCCGAGCAGGCCGTTGACGATGGCGAAACTGCGGCGGATCTGGGTGGAGTCCTCGTAATCCGAGGTGCGGCGGCCGGGATAGACCATGGAGGCCGGAGCGGCCGCGGCCAGCTCGCGGGCCATGCGGGTGATGTCCTCGGCCGGGATGCCGCACTGCTCGGCGGCGAAGCCGGGGGTGTACGGCTGCACGTGAGCCGTGAGCTGCTCGATGCCGAAGGTCTTCTCCGCCACCCACTGCGCGTCGTAAAGATTCTCGTTGATGATGACGTGGGCAAGGGCGAGCATGAAGGCCATGTCCGTGCCGGGCCTGACCGGATACCACTCGTGGGACAGGGCCGCGGTCTTGGTGTAGCGCGGGTCGAGCGTGACCAGCTTGCAGCCGTTCTCGCGGATGGCGGTCATCAGGTCGATGGAGTCCGGAGTGACAAGCGCCTCGAAGCGGTTGGCCCCGACCATCATTACATACTTGGAATTGAGCACGTCGGCGAAGGGGACCTCGCCGAAGGTGTCGAGGAACGCGCGGCTGCCAGAGACCAGGCACAGGGACTCGTGCGAGGTCACGTTGAACGAGCCGTACACCTCGGCGAACCGGCCCACGAACTGCGTGTGCAGGTCGGTCCCGGCCGTGAACAGATGTCCGCAAGAGGTGTACTTTTCGCGGACCTCGGCCATCTTCTGCGCGGCCATGTCCAAAGCCTCGTCCCAAGGGATGCGCTGCCACTTGCCTTCACCGCGCGCGCCCTTCCTGAGCAGGGGATGCTTGAGGCGGTCCGGGTCGTAGACCTGGGCTATGCCCGCGTTGCCGCGCGCACAGAGCATACCTCTGGATTTGAGAAATTTGGGATTGGGGTCGAGTTTCCTGACCACCCCGTCTTCAACGCGGGCAATGAGGCCGCACTTGTTGAAGCATATGTCGCAAACCGAAAACCTGGAATCCCAGGCGGGCTTGGCCGGCGATGCCGCACGGGCCTTTTTCAGGCCGCCGAGCAGTGCCGGGCCGCCCACAGCCCCTGCCGCCACCAGGCCGGAGGCCCGGAAGAAATCGCGACGGGACATCGTCTGCTTTGCATTGGTCACTGAGTACCTCCAAACGTCCGCTCTGCTGTCGGACAGGATTCCGCGCAAGCCTGGAAGCGGGGCGGAAGAAAGACGGTTGTGTAGGGCCGCGCCGGGAACTCCGGGCGCGGCCCTTGCCGCTCTGCGTTAGCTGCACTTGGCCGGGGACGGGGAGTCCTTGGCGTAGTCATGCAGGTAGGTGAAGATGTCGTTCAGGTCGCTCTCGTTGACGGTCCACTCGGGGCTGCACTTGATCTTGCCCGTATCGGAGAACAGGGCCTTCCATTCGGCCTGGGTCTTGTCCGCCGGGCTGATGTCGCTGGCGGTCGAGCCGTGACAGGAACGACAGTTCTTCCGGTACAGGAACTTTCCCTTGCGGGCGTTGCCTTCGCCCATTGCAAAGGCCATGGAAACGGCGAATACGGTAATCAGGGCCGTCGCCACGGCCAGGACGAGCTTGCTTTTCATACTCCCTCCAACGTTGACTTGTTGCACGTCAGGCAAACGGTTTTCACACTCTTGCAGACCTTATGGCCTGCTAAAATTCTTGGACATTATAACCTTCATTCAATACCAGCCTGCGATTCCCATATACCCATACGGGGTATAGGTGTCAATAGGGCCATATGGAAATTTTCGATAAAAACAGTCCGGAATAAACAATTTATTCGATATATGACGTAATTCAAGATGGATAGCTGAACCGATTTTGTTTTCGCGGCGGGAAAAGGGTGGCCGGACCCACCCCGGCGGCAGCCGAAAGACACCGGCCGAAAACGGCAAAAGCCCCCGCGCACGGGTGCGCGGGGGCTTTTGCCGTCGGCGGAACGAACGCCCTACCAGAGGCGGTCCGCGAAGGCGCGATGGAAGCCGTGAGCCATGATGAGATCGGCGGTCTTCTTGATGTCGTAGGGGATGAAACGCATTGTCAGGACTTGGGTTTCGAGATCGAGCACGCCGTATTTGGCCCGGTTGTCCCCGTCGCGGGGCTGGCCCACCGATCCGATGTTGACCAGATGCCGGACCGCCGGTTCGAGCAGGGTTTCACCTTCGGGCAGGGGGAACCGTTCGGGTACCCCCCTGAGGCTGACGAACCGCATGAGGTCGTGGGTATGCCCCACAAAGCAGACGTCCTCGGCATAGCCGGAAAAAACCGGAGCCATGTCGTCTTCGTGCTTCCAGAGGTATTCGGTGACCGAATCCGGCGGCAGCCCGTGCACGAAACGGCAGCCATGGGCGACCAGAGACTTGGGCCGGGAGACGAGCCAGTGGAACGCCTCCTCGGAGATCATCTCCCGCGTGCGCCGCAGGACGTCGGCGGCAGGCTGGTTGAAGCCGCGCAGGTAATGGATATTGATGAGCCCCTGCTCATGGTTGCCCATGGTGCAATGGACACCGCGCTCCCGCAGCAGGTCGACGCATTCGGCGGGCTGCGGCCCGTACCCGACCATGTCCCCCAGACAATAGGCCGCGATCACGCCCTGCCTGTCGAGGTCGGCCAGGACCTCATTCAGGGCTTCGAAATTGCCGTGCACGTCGGACATTATGGCGATACGGGTCATGCGCAAAACCTACCCTTTCCGCCGCCTGCGCGCAAGCCGGCGCGTGCGATCCCCGCCCCGCCGCACCGCGCGGACGGCAAACGCCCGGACCTGGCAAAGAGCGTTCTCAAAGACCAGCCGTCCGGCCTCTAGTCCGCAACGGCGCGGCCGCCCTCAACCTCTCGCGGAGGGGACGGGGAAATATGGAGGTTCGGGGAAATCCCCTTCACGATGGGAATCGACCTTCCTGCGGCGACGCCCTGCCGGACGTCAGTCCTCGTCGAGCCCGGTCAGGTCGCCGATCTCGAAGCCGGATTCCTCGGCCTTGAGCACGCGGCGCATGAGCTTGCCGGAGCGCGTCTTGGGCAGCTTGTCGCGAAACTCGACGGACTTGATGACGGCCACCGGGCCCAGCTCGTTGCGAATGGTCTTTTTGAGATCCTTGATGAGATCGTCGCCGGGGGCGAACCCCTCGTTGAGCATGACGAACGCCTTGGCGGCCTCGCCCTTGATCTGATCGGGAACGCCGATGACGGCGCATTCGGAAACGGCCGGATGCACGCCGAAGGCGGCCTCCAGTTCGGCCGAGCCGATGCGGTGTCCGGCGATATTTATGACGTCGTCGGCCCTCCCCTGTATCCAGAGGTAGCCGTCCTCGTCGCGGCGGGCCACGTCGCCCGCGTAGTACATGCCGGGGATTCGCGACCAATATTCCTTATAACGGTCGTCGTCGTTCCACATGCCGGTCATCATGGACGGCCAGGGCGCGGTGACGACGAGCAGCCCGCCCTTCCCCGGCGGCACGGGATTGCCGTCCCGGTCCACCACGTCCACCTCAACCCCGGGCAGGGCCTTGGTCACGGAACCGGGCTTGAGCACCGAGATGGGCATGGGCGAGATCATGAACATGCCGGTCTCGGTCTGCCACCAGGTGTCGAGCACCGGGCATTCAGACCGGCCCACGTTCTTGTAGAGCCATATCCACGCTTCGGGCGAAATGGATTCGCCCACGGTGCCGAGCAGGCGCAGGCTGGAAAGGTCGTGCTGCTTGGGATACTGGGCGCCGAAACGCATGAGCATCCGGATCATGGTCGGGGCGGTATAGAAAATGGTCACCCCGTACTTGGCCACCACGGACCATAGGCGGTCGGCCTGGGGATAGTTGGGATGCCCCTCGTACATGACCGAGGTGGTCCCGGCCATGAGCGGACCGTAAATGCCCGCCGAGTGACCCGTGATCCAGCCCGGATCGGCGGTGCACCAGAAGATGTCCGTGGGCTTGATGTCGAAAACCGTGGTCAGGGTCCGGTGGACGCCGACCATATAACCGCCGTGGGAGTGAATCACGCCCTTGGGCGTGCCGGTGGTCCCGGAGGTGTAGAGCAGGAAGAGCGGGTCGTCGGCGTCCATGACCTCGGTGGGAGCCTCGTTGCGCTCCTGGCGGACCAGGTCCTCGTACTGGAAGTCGCGGCCGTCGACCATGTCCACGCTCAGGTTGCACCGCCGGACCACGACCATGGCCTCAACGCAATCGGCGCACGCCCCGACCAGGGCCTCGTCGGCAGTATCCTTGAGGCTGATTATCCGCCCGTTGCGGTAGAACCCGTCGGAGGTGATGACCAGCTTGGCCTGGGCGTCGTTGATGCGCTTGCGGAGCGCCTTGGCCGAGAACCCGGCGAAGACCACGGAATGAACCGCCCCGATCTTGGCGGAGGCGAGCATGGCGATGACCGTCTCAGGCAGCGGCGGCATGTAGATGACCACGCGGTCGCCCTTGCGTATGCCGAGGGAACGCAGGGCGTTGGCGAAGCGGTTGACCTCGCGGTACAGCTCGAAATAGGTGTACTTGCGCTGATCGCCCGGCTCCCCTTCCCAGATGAGGGCGAGCTTGTTCTTGTTGGCGGTCTCGATGTGGCGGTCGAGGGCATTGTAGACGATGTTGCAGCGCGCGCCGGGAAACCAGCGGTAGAAAGGCGCGTCCTTGTCGTCCAGGACCTGATCCCACTTCTTGAACCAATCCAGCTCGTCGGCGGCCTCCTCCCAATATCCGGCGGGATCGGCGGCCGCGAACCTGCGCGCCCCTTCCAGTTCCTGGGGATTGACGTTGGCCTCAATGACCAATTGCGGAAGCGGACGAAAAACCCGTTCTTCCTGTAGTAAAGTATCTATCGCGCCTGACCGGTCCATATGCCCTCCTCGCAGGGTCGACCGGGGGAAACCGGTCTTGCGAGTCTCACTCATAGCATTTTCGTCCCGCAACTCCCGGCTTATTCGGCCAGCGGTAGCAGCGGCGGGTTAAACGGTCGGACCGCGGCCCACGGCCTGGTCCGGGTGCCAAACTATCCCCTCACAGCCCGATGATCTTCTTCAACTCGGCGATGCGCCTCCTGCTGATGGGCAGCTCGATGCGCGTGCGTCCGGCGGTTCGCAACATGAAGTTCGAACCGGGCATACTCGCGATCTCGGTGACCATGTCCAGGTTCACCAGGTACTTGCGATGCACGCGGAAGAAACGATGCGGGCCTAGCCGGTCCTCCAGGTTCTTGAGCCTGTAGGACGAAAGAAATTTCTGGGTGGCCGTGTGCACGTAGGAATAGTCTTCGAACGCCTCGACGAAGATGATCTGATCGTATGGGATGAGGATGGTCCGGCCGTCCTGGTTGACGGCCAGCTTGTCGATCTCCGGCCGACGGCCCGTGGTCTGGTCCCAGGCGGCCTGCAATGCGGCCAGGAAGGTGTCCTGCTCCTCCTCGGGCAGGGGCAGCTTCACGGTCTGCTCATAGCCATCCCCGGAATCGTCGTCCGGATCGTCCGGGTACGGGACCGGTGGCGGCACCTCCCGAAACCGGGTCTTGAAATTCTGGAGGCGGTCCATGGTCCGGGCCATACGTCCGGGCGCGGGCGGCCAGAGCAGATAATCCGTGGCCCCCAGCTCGAAGGCGGCATAAGCCTGGGTCTCGGAATCGGAAATGAACACCAGCGCGGGCTTGTTCCTGCGCCCGGCGAGCATCTGGGCCATCTCTATGCCCGAAGCCCCGCCAGGCAATTCCACGCCCACGAAGAACACCCCGTAGGGAATGGCCTCAAGCAGCTCCAACGCCTCGAAGGCCGAGACCGCCTCGCCCAGGACCTGAACGAAAGGCACCTCGTCCAGCGCGTCGCGCAGGGCCGTGCGGACCTCGGGGTCTGGATGGATCAGCAGGGTTTTCAGCTTGGGCATGGCGTGTCCGGTCCGTGTTGCGAGACGAAAAACTCCAACTCTTTTTCATCTCTACCCATATTCGGCGCGCTTCGCAAGACGCGGCCTATCCCCGCCGAAACGGATGTGCCGGGAATTGCATTTCCCGTCTTGCCCGAAATCCCGCTTTTCTCTACATTCAGTCATTATGCGCAACCCCTATATCAAACAGCTCGTAGCGTTTCTGCGGTCCCATGTGCTCATGTCGTTCCTCATCTACGGAGCGGCGGCGGGCCTGCTCGCCCTGGCCCTGTGGGTAACCTTCCAGTTCGTCAAGCCGCTGCCGCCGAACAAGGTCACGATGGTCACAGGCGGCGAAAGCGGCGCTTATTACGCCTTTGCCCTGCGGTATGCCGAATTCTTCAAGCAACACGGTTTCGAGCTGGAAGTGCGCACCTCCAACGGGTCCATGGACAACCTTTCGATCATCGACGATCCCGACTCCGGGGTGCAGGCCGCCTTCATGCAGGGCGGCATAGCCGCCCCCGAAGACCATCCGGACCTGGAGAGCCTCGGCAGCCTCTACTACGAACCGGTCTGGCTGTTCACCGCCCGGAGGCTCAAGCCCAAAACCCTGGCCGACCTCAAAGGCCGCAAAATAGCGGTCGGAGCCGAAGGCAGCGGCACCAGCCACCTGGTCCGCCAGCTTCTCGACGCGAACGGCGTCAACGACGAAACCGCCGACCTGCTCCCCCAGGGCTCCGCCCAGGCCGTCCCCGAACTGTTTGACGGCGGAATCGACGCCCTGTTCGTCATCGCCGGAGTGAATTCCAAGGATGTACGCACCTTGTGCGAAGCATACAAAAACGTGACCCCGTACTCCTTTGCCCGGGCCGAAACCTACGCGCGCACCCGCCACTTCCTCGCCAAGCTGACCCTGCCACGGGGCGGCGTCGATCTCATGCGCGACCTGCCCGCCCAGGACGTGACCCTGCTCGCGCCCACGGCCAACCTGGTGGTCCGGGAAGACCTCCACCCGGCGCTCAAATACCTCTTCCTCCTGGCGGCGCAAGAAGCCCACGACAAGGGCGACATGTTCGCCCGCACCGGGCAGTTCCCCAACGGCGAGGCCGTGCTCTTCCCCTTGAGCGACGAGGCCGTAAACTTCTACAAATCCGGCCCGCCCCTGCTCATGCGCTACCTGCCCTTCCAGGCGGCCATCACCGTGGAGCGGCTCAAGATCCTGCTCATCCCCCTGCTGACCCTGCTGTTCCCCCTGTTCAAGATCACCCCGCCCGCCTACCGCTGGCAGATACGGCGGCGCATCTTCAAGTGGTACAAACAACTCAAGAAACTCGACATGGAAGCCTTTCACCTCACCGACGCGGACAAGGCCCGCGAGATGCTCGCCAAACTTGAAGAGATGGACCGCCTCGTCCTAGAAACCTCGGTCCCCCTGTCATACACGGACTATATCTACTCCCTCCGACTGCATATCCGCATGATCCGCCAACGCCTGGAACGCATAGCTGGGCACGAAATCCAAAACACAGGCCACCCTACTGATTAATTGATTACAATGCCTCCGGCGGCCAGGGGGGAAACTTTTGAGAAAGTTTCCCCCCTGGACCCCCTTTCAAAACTTTTTATCGCCGCTTCGCGGAGTACGGCTAACACGTTAAGCCGACTTCTTTTCGGATTTATAAATAGCGCCCCCCGCGAAGCGGCCCAAAAAGTTTAGGAAAGGAGAGGGGATGGGGGTCCGGGGGAAGGGGAGAGGGAAACCCTTTTCTCAAAGGGTTTCCCTCTCCCCTTCCCCCGGCCGCCGGAGGCAAAAAAAAAGCCCCGCACATCAGTGCGGGGCTTTCTCATTGCGTTAACACCGCGACCCGCTACAGCAGGCGGTCGGCGATGGCTTTGGCGGCTCGGCGTCCGGCTCCCATGGCGGAGATGACGGTGGCCGCGCCGGTGACGATATCGCCTCCGGCGAAGACGTTGGGGATGGAGGTTTCGCCGGTTTCCGGATCGGCCTCGACATAGCCCCACTTGTTCAGCGCGAGTTGCGGGGTGGCTTCCAGAAGGATGGGGTTGGGCCGGGTGCCCACGGCGATGACGGCCATGTCGCAGGTGATCTGCTCGGTCTCGCCGTCAAGGCAGACCGGGGCGCAGCGGCCGGACTCGTCGGGATCGCCCAGGGCCATCTTCTGTATGGTCATGGCCTTGAGGCGGCCCTGGTTGTCCCCGTGGAACGAGAGCGGGCCGCACAGACAGCGGATTTTGACGCCCTCTTCGACGGCGTGCCGGATTTCCTCACGGCGGGCGGGCATTTCGTCCTCGCTCCTGCGGTAGACGATGGATACTTCCTTGGCCCCCATGCGCAGGGCGGTTCGGGCCGCGTCCATGGCCACGTTGCCCGCGCCTATGACGGCCACACGCCGGGCCTTGTAGGCAGGGGTGTCGTAATTGGGGAAATCGTAGGCCCGGCCGAGGTTGACGCGGGTGAGATATTCGTTGGCCGAGAACACGCCCACCAGATTTTCGCCCGAGACGTTGAGGAAGCGGGGAAGCCCCGCGCCCACGCCGATGAACACGGCGTTGTAGCCCTGTTCGAACATGTCGCGGACGGTGATGGTCTTGCCGCCCACCCAGTTGGTGCGGAAGGTCACGCCGAGCTTGCGCAGGCCGTCCAATTCGCGGGAGACGACGGTTTTGGGAAGACGGAATTCCGGAATGCCGTAAAGGAGCACCCCGCCGGGCTCGTGCAGGGCCTCGAAGACGTCCACCCTGATCCCGCGCCCGGCCAGGTATCCGGCCACGGTCAGGGAGGAAGGGCCGGAGCCGATGCAGGCCACCTTGAGGTCTTCGCGTTCAAGCGCGCAGGTGGAAAGGTCGGTGACTTCCTCACAGGCGGACTGGGCCGCATAGGTGTCGGCCACGTAGCGCTCCAGCCGTCCGATGGCCACGGGATCGTGTTTCTTGCCGAGGACGCAACTGCCCTCGCACTGGTTCTCCTGGGGGCAGACCCGGCCGCAGACCGCGGGCAGGGAATTGGTCCGCCGGATGGTGTCGAAAGCGCCTTGCAGATCGTCGTCCACGAGGCAGCCGATGAAGCCCTTGATGTCGATGTTCACGGGGCAGCCGTCCTGGCAGGTGGGCTTCTTGCATTGCAGACACCGCTCGGCCTCGATCAGGGCCTGTTCGCGGGAGTAACCCAGTGCCACCTCGTCGAAATTCCCGGCCCGGACCTGGGGGTCCTGATGGGGCATGGGGGTGCGGGCGCGGACTTTCTTCACTTTCTTATCGGCCATTGCACTGACACTCCTTGCTGAACAATTCCATGGATTCCTGCTCCTGCTCCTTGAACTGCCACAGCCGGGTCTTGAGCTCGGCGAAATCCACCTTGTGGCCGTCGAACTCCGGCCCGTCCACGCAGGCGAACAGGGTCTTGCCGCCCACGGTGCAACGGCAGGCGCCGCACATGCCGATACCGTCCACCATGATGGAGTTGAGCGACACGGTGGTCTTGACCCGGAAGGGCAGGGTCACGCGGCAGACCGCCTCCATCATGGGAACCGGGCCGATGGCGACGACCTCGGCCACTTCGTCCTCGGTTTCGAGGATGTCCTGAAGGACTTCGGTGACGAATCCCTTGTGGCCCTCGGAGCCGTCGTCCGTGGCGATTCGCACCTCGGGGCAGAACGAAGAAAGTTCGGAACAGAAGAGAAGAAGGTTCTTGGAGCGCGCCCCGATGATGGCGATGACCCGGTTGCCCGCCTCCACGTGGCCCTTGGCTATATGATGCATGGCCGCGATGCCGGTGCCGCCGCCGACACAGACCACGGTGCCGGATTTTTCGATGTGCATAGGCCGCCCCAGCGGGCCGCACACGTCCATGAACTCGCCGCCCTCGCGCAGGGTGTTCATCTCGGCTGTTGTCTTGCCGACGACGAGATAGACTATCGTTATCGTTCCCTTTTCCCTGTCGCAATCCGCGATGGTCAGGGGAATGCGCTCGCCGTGCGAGCTCACGCGGAGCATGACGAAGTTGCCGGGCTTGGCCTTGAGGGCGACCTGGGGGGCCTCAATGACCATCATGGTGGTCTGGCCCGGAATCAGCTCCTCTTTTTTCAGAATCTTGTAACCCATGTGGACTCTCTCGTTGTTGGAATGACATATCCCCATCCCTTCGGGACACCGAAAAAAATTCAGCGGCAGGGTATTAGCTAGTAGCTCCAAACGGCCAGGGTTGTCAAAATCGTGCAAAAAGCCTATGGTGAAAGCCGACTGATCGGTTTGTATTCGCCAACTCCCATGGACGGGAGGCGGAAAACCACGGGTCCCTCTGGATAGAGCGTGACATGGGTCACAGGGACGGCCGGGCTGCCTTATGCAACGCCTCGGCCTTTTTTTGTCGCAAAAAGAGGCCGGACACCGGAGACAGGCATGAGGATACCCTCGCAGGCTGCCGAACAATACCGCAAGACCGACTCCCTGGCCGAACGCCGGGTGGAGCGGAAAACGGTTCGCCCCCAGGCCCGAACGACGACAACGTCGTTCGGCTTCCGCCTGGGCAGGTTCGGCCTGGACTATCGCGAGGAAACCACGGTCCTCGACCCTTCCCTGTCGCGCTCCGTGAGCGAGCGGGAGCAAAAGGCCCGCGCCTTCATGGCCGAAGCCGAGGTGGAGAGCCTGCGCGCCGAGATCGGCGTGAACGGAGCCGCCTTCCGCGACCGGGAGGCGACCGGAGCCGGCAGCGGCGCGGCGTCGCCCGGCCGGATGAAATCCGCCCTCGCCGCCTACGCCCGGGCCAGGGCTCAAATCCTTCCGCCGCCGGGCAACATGCTGACCGGCGTGGTCTAGAAACAACAAGGCCGCCCTGAAAGGGGGCGGCCTTTTTTCTTGAAACGCTTCCTAATTCCCGGCGTTCGGGCCGTCCGCACGGGCCCGCAACCGGCCCTTGGCCGACATGAGCACGCCCAGCGCGCTGAACACGGTCAAGGCTATGAAGGCCGTGTACATGGCCCTGATGAACAGATCGGCGTTCTCGGCGGTCAGGGCCGCCGGGCCGATGACCACGGCGAACACGCCGCTGATGAAGACCAGGCTGACGGTCATGCCCGTTGTCCGCATGGCCGCCACCACAGCCGAGGCCACGCCGTAGTTCTCACGAGTCACCGCGCCCATGATGACCGCCATGTTGGCCGTGGCGAACATGGCGCTCCCCGCGCCGCACAGGGCCAGGATCAGGGCCGCGAACCACAGCGACGGGAACACGGCCAGAAAGACGGCCGCGCCCAGCCCCGCCGTGGCGATGCTCATGCCCACCGTGGCCACGAGATGGGGCGACCACCGCTCGCACCACTTGCCGCTCACGAGCGAAAGGATGACCTGCATGACCGGCTGCACCATGAGGAGAAGCCCGGCGTCGCTGGCGGTCATGCCCTGGGCCACCTGAAGATACAGGGACAGCAGGAAAGTGATGCCGTAAATGGCCGCGTAGCTGATGAACTGGGCGGCCGACCCCAGGGAAAACGCCGGATTGCCGCTGAACAGGGCCAGGCTGAGCAGAGGGGCCTTGGCCCTCCCCTCCCAGAATACGAAGCAGACCAGGAAGAATATTCCGGCGACGAGCATGAGCGCGCCGTTCGATCCGTCCAGATGCGAACCGCCCTGGGAAAGCAGGATCATGCCCAGGGCGATGAAGACGGCCCCGCCGAAGTCGAAACGCACCCCGTGCCTGATGACCGGTTTTACCGGCAGGGTCCTGATCGAGAGGAACAGGCCGATGGCGCAGGGGATGGCCCCGCCGTAGAAAATCCAGCGCCAGCCGAGATGGGTGACGATGAGCCCGCCGAGCCACGGTCCCATGGAAAGTCCCAGGTAGACCCCGGCCGATGCGATGCCCATGGCTTTGGCCCGCCCGGGACCGGGGTACATGTCCGCGATGAGGGCCAGCCCGGTGGAGACCATCATGGCCCCGCCGCAGCCCTGGAACACGCGCAGGACGATGAATTGGGAAATGGTGTTGCTCAGGGGCAGGATCATGCTCACGGCAGTGAACAGCCCCATGCCGAAGGCGAAGGTGGCCCCGCGCCCGATCTTGTCGGACAGCCGGGTCACGGGAAAGAGAAGCATGGCCACGGCCGAAATGTAGCTGGACTCCACCAGGCCGAGATGGGACGCGCTGGCGCCGAACTCCCGCCCCAGGGCGGGCACGGCCACGGCCACGGCCGAAAGCATGAAGACCAGGGCGAACTGGGAAACGGTAATGGTGTAAAGACCGGCGGTCCTGTCGTCGCGGACGAATTGAAACATATATGTGGATTATCCCGAAGGTTGAATGGTGGCGGACGAAACGGCGGGGCGGCAACCGGCGGACCGGCGTGGGACCGCCGAGTATGCACAATATACGCGGCCGCCTTCCCTGGCAAGGGCGGAGACGGCCCGCTCCCCTGCCTATTCCGCCCCGGATGCCGGGATTTCGATAAAGAAGGTCGCGCCACGGCCGGGGGAGGACTCCGCCCGCATGTTCCCTCCCAGGTGCTCGGTGACGAGAAAATAACACACGGACATGCCGAGCCCGGTTCCCATGCCCGCCTTCTTGGTAGTGAAAAACGGCTCGAAAACCCGGCGGAGGACCTCCTCGGGCATACCCGGCCCGTTGTCCTCGATCTCTATGCGGATGGCCTTGCCTGTGTACCCGCATCGCAGGATGAACCGCGGCGGCCTGCCGGTCTCGCTCCGGGCGGACGTCATGGCCTGCGCCCCGTTGTTGAGGATATTGAAAAAGACCTGCTCCAGCTTGCTCTTTTCGCAGTGGACGGGAAACGGTCCCCCGACGTATTCCCTGTCGAATTCGATGTCCTTGAAATTATAGGTATGCTCCAGATCCTGCCCGTTCCGGACAAGCTCCACAGCCTTGTCCAGGACGACGGCCACGTCCACTTCGCCAGCCTCGCCGTCGGTCCTGCGCGAAAAGCCGAGCATGTTGGTCACCACTTTGCCCGCCCGCTCGCCGGATTCAATGATCGCGTCGAGCATGGCGTCCACGCCCCTGGCACGCACGTACCGCCCTATGGCGTCCATATCCGTGCCGCACGCCTCGGCGGTGCGCCCATTGCGGCCGCCGTCTTCGAGCAGCCGCTTGCGGACGAGCCGGGCTCCGCCCAGAACGGCCGCGAGCGGGTTGTTGATCTCATGAGCCATACCCGCCGCAAGCCCGCCCACGGAAACCATCTTCTCGGACTGGACCATCATTTCCTCGATACGCACTTTCTCAGTGACGTCATCCACCCGGACCACCGCGCCACGGACTCCGTTGGCCACCAGGGGAAACACCGACACGTCGCGGAAACGGCGCTCCCCATCAACATCCTCGGGCACCCGTTCGTGGACCGCCGGAGCACCCTGGGCAATGGCCGCCGCGGCCTTGCGCAACTCCTCGCCAAGGTCGGGCAGGACCTCGGACAGCCTCCGCCCCGCGACCTCGCTCTGACCGAATCCGGTGGCCTCCGCCGCGTGCATGTTCCAATGCGTGATGCATCCTTCGGAATCCACTCCCACCAGTATGGAAGGGAGGGAGTCGATGATGTTGGCCAGGTAGTTGCGCAGGGTCATGACCTCTTCATGGGCCGACCGTATTTCGCGGATGTTGTCGTTGAGCTGGAAATTCTGGTAGGCGATCCAGGACATCTGGTTGGCCAGGAGGAAAAGCGCCCTGCCCACCTCCTCGAACCGCTCCTGGGACATGACCGCGACCTCCTCGAAGGCGCGGAAAAACTCCGCTTCGGCGACCCCGATCTCCCGGGCGTACGCCAGCGCCTTGGCCTTGTCCGCATGTTCGTTGCGCACCTGGCCTATGAGCCAGTTGGCGATATGGCGGCCGTTAACGGAAATGGACGCGCCTCCGCCCCACAGGCCGGAACTCTCGCAGGGCTGAAGAGTCGCCCCCCCGGGATTGAAACGGCCGAGTCCGGCGTCAAACCGCTGGCAATCCGCAAGGCCCTTCTCGGTCTTGCGGATAATTTCGCCGCACAAACGGCAGTAATTGCTCGGGGCGGTAATGGGATCGCCTTCGGGCGTGGAGATGATCGACGCGACTCCCGTAACCGAGGAAAAGGCATCCTGTATCGCCTGAAGTTCCTCCACCTCGAACAAATCCAACAACTCAACTCCATCCGTCGAGGCGATCCCGCCGCCCATGGACGACAGACATTCCTCGGCATCGGCCAGCTCCCGCCGAAGGGCCGACACCTTTCGCTGCAACGCTTCCCTATTCAATTTTCCCCCTATGGTTCATCGAGGATTAAACTTGTCCAATAAAACGGCAGACAAGTCAAACCACCGCCGAGGTCATTGCCATCCCCGCCCCTTTGCCCTAGGCTGGCTCCCCATGTCCGGTTCCGCTCCCACTCCGCGCGACGTCCTTTCCTCGGTATTCGGCTTTCCCGCCTTCATCGGATTGCAGGAAGCCGTCATCGACCACGTCATGAACGGCGGCGACTCGCTGGTGCTCATGCCCACGGGCGGCGGCAAATCCCTATGCTACCAGATCCCGGCCATTCTGCGGCCCGGCGTGGGCGTCTGCGTCTCCCCGCTCATCGCGCTCATGCAGGACCAGGTCCAGGGGCTGACCCAGATGGGCGTCCGCGCCGCCTGCCTCAACTCCGCCATGGACCCCGGGACCGCCTACGACATCGAGCAGATGGCCCTGAACGGGCAGCTCGACCTGCTCTACGTGGCCCCGGAGCGGCTGTGCAGGCCCGGCTTCCTGGACCTCATAGCCCGCTGCAAGCCCTCCCTCTTCGCCATCGACGAGGCCCACTGCGTCTCGCAGTGGGGACACGACTTCCGGCCGGAATACACCCGTCTGTCCGTCATCGGGGAACGCTTCCCGGACGTGCCGCGGCTGGCTCTGACCGCCACCGCCGACGAGCCCACCCAGGCGGACATCGTGCAGAACCTGCGCCTGGAAAACGCGCGGGTCTTCGCCACCGGATTCGACCGGCCCAACATCACCTACACCGTGGTCCCCAAGAAGAACCCCACACGCATGTTGAAGCGGTTCCTCGATGAAAACCATCCGGGCGACGCGGGCATCGTCTACCGCCTTTCCAGAAAGAAGGTGGAGCAGACCGCCGAATTCCTGTGCGACAACGGATTCAACGCGCTGCCCTACCACGCCGGGCTGTCCGCTGCGGAGCGGTACACGAACCAGGAACGGTTCATGCGCGAGGAAGGGGTCATAATGGTTGCCACCGTGGCCTTCGGCATGGGCGTGGACAAGCCCAACGTCCGCTTCGTCTGCCACCTGGAGCCGCCCAAATCCCTTGAAGCCTACCACCAGGAGACGGGACGCGCCGGACGCGACGGCCTGCCCGCTTCGGCCTGGATGTGCTACGGGATGCAGGACATCGCGGTCCTGCGCTCCATGATCGACGCGGGAGAGGCGGGAGAAGCGCGCAAACGGCTGGAGCACGCCAAGCTCGGCTCGCTCTTCGCCTATCTGGAAACGGCCTCCTGCCGCCGCCAGGCGTTGCTGGCCTATTTCGGCGAGCACATCGAGCCGTGCGGCAACTGCGACAACTGCCTGACCCCGGTGGAAACATACGACGGCACCGTGACCGCCCAGAAGGCCCTGTCCAATATTTTCCGCACCGGGCAGCGGTTCGGCGTCGAGCACCTGGCCCAGGTCCTGACCGGGGCGCGGACCGACCAGGTCATCCGCTTCGACCACGACAAGGTGTCCACCTACGGCATAGGCAAGGACCTGAGCAGGGACGAATGGAAAACCGTCTACCGCCAACTGTTGGCCGCCGGGCTTGTCTCCGTGGACCTCGACAGGTTCAACGCCCTTGCCCTGAACGAACGGTCCTGGCCCGTGCTCAAGGGCGAACGGCAGGTGCGCCTACGCAAGGACCCGGTCCTGCCCGCGCGGGCCCTGAAAAAGAAAAGCCGGGGATCGACCCTGGCCAAGGACATCCTGACCAGTTGGGAAGCCGAGACCCTGTTCGACAGGCTGCGCGAACTGCGCCTCTCCCTGGCCGAAGCCCAGTCCGTGCCCCCCTACGCCATCTTCGCGGACAAGACCCTGCTCGAATTCGTGCGCTACCGGCCCCGCGACCTGGAGGAATTCGGCTGCATGTCCGGCGTGGGCGCAAGCAAGCTGGACCGTTTCGGCCAAGCTTTCCTGGAATGCCTCAAGGCCCACGAGGAGGAGCACGGCAGACCCGCGAACATCCCCGAAATTCCCCAGGAGTTGCTTGACGCGCGCAGACGGGAAGCGACGGAGAAACCCGATTTCACCGCCACGGCCCAGGCCACCCTCGACCTTTTCCTCGAATTCGGCGACATCGAAACCGTGGCCGACAAGCGAGGCCTCAAGCCGTCCTCCATCTGGCGGCATCTCATCCTGGCCGTGAACATGGGAAAAATCGACTACCGCCGCGCGGCCGGCCTGCCCGACGCCGACCTGGAAAAGGTGGAATCGACCCTGCGCCAATTCCGGTCCAAGGGCGTTTCGGCCCTCAATCCGGTATTCGAGGCCCTGGAAGGCGCATTCCCCTATGATCTGCTCCGCCTGGTCAAAGCGGGCCTGGACCGGGCCTAGCCCGTTCGCGCGCCCAAGCCGACACCCTTCCCGCCCCATCCCCGCACACGCCGCCGATTGCGGGGATCATCCCTTCCGAGCAGCCCGACTCCTATTCCCCCTTGCCAAACCCGGCCTGAGTGTCCATATTGGCCCCACCAATTGAAAAAGGTTATCAACATGAAGAAAATAACGGCACAGGTTAAGGGAATGCACTGCGCCGCCTGCTCGGCGCGCATCGAAAAGGTGGTCGGCAAAATGGACGGCGTGGACAACGTGTCCGTGAACCTGGCCGCCGAAACCATGGACCTATCCTACGATCCGGCCGCCGTGACCACCGAAGAGGTGGGCGAGCGGATAAAGGGGCTCGGCTTCGAAGCCGAGTTCCGGGAAATCCCCGAAACCGAGGCCGGCGGGCTGTCCTCCCTGGACCTCGATCTCGGCGGGATGCACTGCGCGGCCTGCTCGGCGCGCATCGAGCGGGTTGTCGGCGGACTGGACGGCGTGTCCTCGGCCTCGGTCAACCTTGCCGCCGAGACCGGCAACTTCGTCTTCGACCCCTCGCTGGTCTCCCGCCGGGAAATCCGCGAAGCCATCTCCGGCGCGGGCTTTTCTTCCGAAGTGCGAAGCGAGGAGGCCGGTCTCTTCGAGAAACGCCGCCACGAGGCCGAGCAACGGCTGAACGCCCAAAAGCGGGCTCTCATCCCGGCATTCTGCTTCGCCCTGCCCCTGCTGGTCCTATCCATGGGCCACATGTGGGGGATGCCCCTGCCCGCATTCCTCGACCCCATGCACTCCCCGGCCACCTTCGCCCTGGTCCAGCTCCTGCTGACCCTGCCCGTGGTCTGGTCGGGCCGCAATTTCTACCTCCAGGGCATTCCGGCCCTGCTCCGCGGCGGCCCGAACATGGACTCCCTGGTGGCCATGGGCACGGGCGCGGCCTTTCTCTATTCCCTCTGGAACACCGTGGCGCTCCTTTTCAATCTGGGCGACCCGCACGTCCTGGCCATGGACCTGTACTACGAGTCCGCCGCCGTGCTCATCGCAATGATATCCTTGGGCAAATATTTCGAAGCCCGCAGCAAGCTCAAGACCTCGGACGCCATCCGCGCGCTCATGCAGCTCGCCCCGGACACGGCCACCCTGGTCCGCGACGGCGTACAGGTCTCCATTCCCCTCGACGAGGTGGAGCCGGGCGACCTGCTGCTCATCAGGCCCGGCGAACGCATCCCGGTGGACGGCACCGTGACCGAGGGACGCTCCTCGGTGGACGAATCCATGCTCACCGGCGAACCCATGCCCGTCGGCAAGCAGCCGGGCGACACCGTGGCGGGCGGCACCCTGAACGCCTCGGGTGCCCTGACCATGCGCGCCGACCGCGTGGGGAGCGACACCGTGCTGGCCCGGATCATCCGGCTCGTGCAGGAGGCCCAGGGTTCCAAAGCCCCCATCGCCAGCCTGGCGGACCGCATCAGCTACTATTTCGTGCCCGCGGTCATGCTCACCGCCCTCGCCGCAGGACTCGCCTGGTACTTCATCGGGCAGGCGGGACTCCCCTTCTCACTGCGCGTCTTCGTGGCCGTCATGGTCATAGCCTGCCCCTGCGCCATGGGACTCGCCACCCCCATGTCCATCATGGTCTCGGCCGGACGGGGCGCGCAGCTCGGCGTGCTCATCAAGTCTGGTCGCGCCCTGGAGGAAGCGGGCTCCCTCGACACCGTAATCTTCGACAAAACCGGCACCCTGACCCACGGGAGGCCCGAGCTGGCCGCCATCACCATGGTCAGGGGAACCATGGCCCAGACCGAAGCCGTCTACCTCGCCGCCGCAGCCGAAAGCCGGTCCGAGCACCCGCTTGCCCGGGCCATCGTGCGCTACGCCGAGGAAAAGAACCTGGATTACCCGGCCCCGGACGATTTCGAAGCCATCCCCGGCAAGGGCCTCAAGGCGAAAATAGGCTATCGTGAAGTAATGATCGGAAACTGGGCGCTCATGCAGGAGCACGGCCTTGGTTTCGGTGAGGACGGCTTCGCCGAGGAGGCCGTGGGCCACTACGAGAATCAGGGCGCGACCGTGGTCTACTTCGCCTCCGAGAACAAACTCAACGCCCTGTTCGCCATTGCCGACGAAATGCGCGACGAGACCCCCGAAGTAGTCGCGGCCTTGAAAAAGGCCGGGATAACCCCGGTCATGCTCACCGGCGACAGCCAGGTCAATGCGGGCGTCATCGCCGAACGCGCGGGCATCGACAAAGTCATCGCCGGAGTCCTGCCCGACCGCAAAGCCGAGGAAGTGGCCCGGCTCCAGGCCGACGGCCGCAAGGTGGCCATGGTCGGCGACGGCATCAACGACGCGCCCGCCCTGGCACGGGCCGACATCGGCATCGCCATGGGCTCGGGCATCGACGTGGCCGTGGAGTCCGGCGACGTGGTCCTGATGCACTCGGACCTGAAGGCCATCCTGACCGCGCTGAACCTGTCCAAAGCCACCATGCGCAATATCAAGGAAAACCTGTTCTGGGCCTTCGCCTTCAACGTCATCGGCATCCCCGTGGCGGCGGGCGTATTGCACATCTTCGGCGGCCCCACCCTGAACCCCATGATCGCGGGCACGGCCATGGCCATGAGTTCCGTGACCGTGGTCACCAACGCCCTCAGACTGCGATTTTTCAAGGGATAAACCTCAGCAGACAAAGGAGTCGTCATGACAACAGTCAAAGTGAAAGGCATGAGCTGCCAGCATTGCGTGAAGTCCGTCACCGAAGTCATGGAAAAATTGGGCGCGAAAAACGTGTCCATCGACCTGCTCACCGGCAACGTGACCTATGAGGAACCCTCCCCCATCGACAAGGACGCCATCAAAGACGCCATCGACAAGATCGGCTTCGAATACGTGGGGTAGAAGAATGCCTCCGGCGGCCGGGGGAAGGGGAGGAAAAACCCTTTGAAAAGGGTTGTTTCCTCCCCTTCCCCCGAACCCCCATCCCCTTCTTTTCCCAAACTTTTTATGCCGCTTCGCGGGGCCGTCAGGGGCATGTGGGAACCCCGGCCTGCAAAAAAACTCGCCGCCAAAGACTCCATCCCATCATCAGGGCATTCAGCCTGCATCCGGCGCACCCGCCGAAGGCGCGACAAAAAGCTTTGAAGGGGAGTCCAGAGGGGAAACTTTCTCGAAAGTTCCCCTCTGGCCGCCGGAGGCATTCCTATTCCTGCTCAAGTCCCGGCAACATTCCTTGTTCCGCGCCTTCCATGCGGAGCAGGGTCTTTTTCATTTCGATGCCGCCCGAAGCGGAGAAGCCGGTCATGGCTCCGTTGGCGCCGACCACTCGGTGGCAGGGATAGAGCACGGGAAACGGGTTGGCCCCCATGGCCCGGCCCACGGCCTGCGCGCCGCCGGGCCGCCCGAGGATGACGGCCATCTCTCCGTAGGTCCGGGTGGTCCCGGACGGGATGCGGCGCAGTTCTTCAAGGGCGCTCTTCAGGAAATCGCTCATGCCGGAAAAATCCAGAGGCAGGTCGGGCCAGCCCGGCTCTCGCCTCTCCTCGTAGCGCGACAGGGCCGCTTTGAGCTCACGGGCGGCTTCGGACAGCGGGCCGGTCTCCGCCACATCCCCGGCCCAGGCCGTTTCGATGCGCACCACACGATCGTCTTCCCAACACAGGCACAGGGCGATCTTCCCACCGCGCACCCATTCATTCCGGACACCGTTCATAACGTCCCTCTTTACGGCTGTTCGGGATCGAACCATTCGGGCGGCCCGTTCCCGGCTCCGTTCAGCTTGCCCTGCCAAATATCTTCGCGCTCGAAATGGTCGCGGACGGCGTTGTGCACCTTGCGCATGTTGCCCGCCCAGGCCGGGGCCACGAGTTCGCCTTGGGCCGGATTGCCGTTCAGGCGGTGAACGACCGTGCGCGGATCGAGGCGCATGACCGCCTCGCCGAGCCAATACAGGTATTCCTCCTGCGTGGGCGGGTCGTATCGCCCGTCGTCATGCCAGCGGGCCAGCCGCGTCCCCCGGCAGACGTAGACGTTGTGGAATTTGATCCCGCCGACCGGAAGGCTGTTGACGAAGTCCACGGTATCGAGCAACTCGGCAAGACCCTCGCGGCCGTGCGGCGCGGGCAGCCCGGCCATGACGTGCGCCACCACGGTCAGGCCGCGTTCGGCGGCGGCGCGTGCGGCCTGGGCGAAGGCGGCCGTGTCGTGGCCCCGGTTGATGTGCCGGAGCGTCTCGTCGCTCGCCGTCTGAAGGCCGAGCTCCAGGAAGATTTCGGCCAGGCCGAGCCGCTCCCGGCTTTCGGCCAGAAGATCGAGCTTCTCGTCGTCCAGGCAGTCGGGCCGGGTGCCGATGGCCAGGCAGGACAAGCCGGGCAGCCCGGTCAGCCGATCCAGGACGCCGGCCAGCCTGGCGGCCGGACCGTGGGTGTTGGAGTAGGATTGGAGATAGGCCGTGAACAGGCGAAGGCCATGCTTCTTCACATGGATGTCACGCCAGAAGGCCCATTGTTCGGATATGGAAAGCCCTCTGTCGAGCAGGCCGGACCCGGACCCCTGCGGGTTGCAGAACACGCACCCCTCGCGGGACAGGGTTCCGTCCCGGTTCGGACAGGAGAATCCGGCGTCCAGGGGAATTTTCTGAACCCGCTCGCCGAACCGCCTCCTGAGGTAGGCGGAAAGTCGATGAATGCGAACCATGGTTTTTAGAAAATCTCGAGAAAAAAATGGCAACCCACTGCTGGCATGTTGCTAGACCCGGTTTCATTTGGTACGAATCTGCAGTTCATATTGTACGCTAGCGCACTTCTCGCCTCTTGGAAAGCGCGTTTCTTGCATAGGCTTCTGACATATTTTCGAATTTCGAACGGGGGGTACATGGGTAACCTGCTCAACAAAATCATCGGCTCATTTTCCAATGACCTGGCCATCGACCTTGGCACCGCCAATACGCTGGTCTACGTCAAGGGTAAGGGCGTCATGCTCTCCGAGCCGTCCGTGGTAGCCGTCAAAAAGGACTCGCGGGGCGGCAAGACCGTCCTGGCCGTGGGCGGCGAGGCCAAGAAGATGCTCGGCCGCACGCCCGGCAACATCGTCGCCATCCGGCCCATGAAGGACGGCGTCATCGCCGACTTCGAGGTCACCGAGGCCATGTTGCGTCACTTCATCTCCAAGGTGCACAACTCCCGCCGTCTGGTCCGTCCCCGGATCATGATCTGCGTGCCCACCGGGATCACCCAGGTGGAAAAGCGGGCCGTCAGGGAATCGGCGCAGTCCGCCGGAGCCCGAGAAGTGTATCTCATCGAGGAGCCGATGGCCGCGGCCATCGGCGCCAACCTGCCCATCACAGAACCGACCTCGAACATGATCGTGGACATCGGGGGCGGCACCACCGAGATCGCCGTCATCTCCCTGTCCGGCATCGTCTACGCCCGAAGCGTGCGCATCGGCGGCGACAAGATGGACGAGGCGATCATGCAGCATGTCAAACGCAAGTATAACATGCTCATCGGCGAATCCACGGCCGAACAGATCAAGATCCACATCGGCTCTGCCTATCCCTTCGGGGACGAGGAGCCGATCATGGAGGTCAAGGGCCGCGACCTGGTCACCGGCATCCCGCAGAACCGCCCCATCACCGCCGAAGAGGTCCGCGAGGCCATCAGCGAACAGGTGGAGGGCATCGTTCAGGGCGTGCGCATCGCTCTGGAGCAGACCCCGCCCGAACTGGCGGCGGACATCGTGGACCGGGGCATCGTCCTGACCGGCGGCGGCGCGCTGCTCAAGGGGCTCGACCAGTTGTTGCAGCACGAGACCCAACTGCCCATCACGGTCGTGGAGGACCCGCTCACAGCGGTCGTTCTCGGCTCGGGCAAGGCGCTCGACAATATCGACCTGTACAAGGACATCACCACCGACTAACGGCGCGGCATGATCCGATACCGGTTATCCGAAAGCGCACGATTGCCGAAAGCCGCAATTGTGCGCTTTCATAAGTTTGCAGGGAAGGACGCATGAGAGGAAAAAAGAGAATCGCCATCCTCGTCGTGGCAAGCCTGTTCGTGTACCTGTCCCTTTTCACGTGGAACCTCAGGACCGGCCACCTGGACGCCCTGTCGTCCCATACCGGCCTGGACATTTCCGGCATCGTGCTCAAGCCCGGCATATGGGTGACGGAGCAGGTCACGGGTTTCTGGTACAGGTACATCTACCTCGTCGGCCTGAAACAGGAAAACGACAGGCTCAAGGAAGAGGACGCCAAGCTGCGCCGGACCAACATGCTCCTGGGGGCTCAGGCCCGGTCCGCCGCGCGCCTGGAATCCCTGCTCGACTTCCGCCCGCCCGAACTCTGGTTTTTTTCCGGAGCGCGGGTCATCGGCCACCGCATGGGCCCGGCGGGCGCGCTGGACACCCTGGTCGTGGACAAGGGCAAGGCCCTGGGCGTGATCGACGACATGCCGGTCGTATCCCTAAAGGGCGTGGTCGGACGCATCCTGCGTTCGGGCGCGGCCACCTCCACGGTCCTGCTCCTGACCGACTCCAACAGCCGCATCGCGGTGATCGGGGCCAACAACCGCTCGCCCGGAATGCTTTCGGGCCAGGGATACGGCAAGCCGCTGGTTTTGCGCTACGTCAACCAGAACGCGACCGTGGACCCCGGCGAACTGCTGCTCTCCTCGGGCCTGTCCGGCATCTACCCCAAGGGGCTGCCCGTGGCCCGCGTGACCAAAATCCAGCGGTCCGACATATCCCTGTTCCTGACGGTCCAGGCCGAGCCGCTTGTGGACATGGCGAGCCTTGAGGAAGTCCTGCTCCTCAGCCGGGAGCCGGACGATCAGGAGGCCGCCCCGGCCGCCGATGCGGCGGACGCCAAGGCCGGAACCGAAACCGCCAAGGAGGACGCGAACGGTGCTGCCGACCAATAGCGCCCTTTCCCTGCTCTGGTGGGGCGTCTACACCATCATCGGCGTGTGGGCCCAGCGGACCGCGCCGGGCATCGACGTCTTCGCCCCCGGGCTCATCGTCTCCCTCCAGGAGCAGAGCCCGCAGCGCACCTTGCTGCTCGCCGTGCTCTGGATTCTGCTCACCGAGGGCGCGGGCAACCTGCCCTTCGGCTACGGCCTGGCCCAATTCGGCCTGCTGACCGCCGCCTATTTCATGGGACGCAGCATATTCGAGGCCCGCTCCTACCTGTTCATGGCCCTTCTCGGCCTGTGGGCGGGCGCGCTCCATCCCGTTCTCATTTACAGCGTGTCCTCACTGGCCAACCTCCAGGTGGCCATGCGGCCCGTTCTCATCCAGGGCGCCGTCCAGATAGCGGCCTTCCCGGTCATATGGTTCCTGACCGACCATTTCTTCCCCGAGAGGTTGCGCCAGGATGTCCGACCTTTATAACGAATCCGAACAGCAGGCCCCGCGCTCCGGGCTGGTCCTGCTCCAGGCCCTTATCCTGGGGCTGTTCTGCCTGTTCGCCATCCGGCTGTGGTATCTACAGATCCACCGGGGCGAAGACTACAAGATCCAGGCCCTGGAAAACCAGTTGCGGCAGGAGTCCATCCCCTCGCCGCGCGGGCTCATCCGCGACCGCAACGGCGACCTGATAGCCGTGAACGAACCCGCTTACGCCCTGGGCATCATCCGCGAGGACTGCCCGGACGTGGACCGCCTGGTCCACCAGATCGCCGTCTGGACCGGCAAGGACTATTTCGAGCTCAAGACCCTGTACAACAAGAACCGCAAACGGGTGAAACCGTTCGAGCCGCTCATCATCGTTCCGGACCTGACCTTCGCCCAATTGGCCGTGGTGGAAACCAACAAACTGCGCTGGCCCGGCCTGGAAATCCAGTTCCGGCCCCGCAGGCTGTACCGCTACGGCACCCTGCTCGCGCACGTCATCGGCTACGTGGCCGAGGCGGACGAGGAGGACATGGCCGGACGCCCGGAGCTGGCGCTCGGCGACTATGTGGGCAAACAGGGCATCGAACTCATGCTCGAAGACCGTATGCGCGGCATCAAGGGGCTGACCCAGTACCAGGTGGACGTCAACGGCAGACGGCTCAAGGAGCGCATTCTCAAGCACCCGCAGGCCGGGCACGAAATTTCCCTGTCCATCGACCTCGGCCTCCAGAAGCTGTGCATGGACTGGCTCTCGGAGGAAGCGGGCGGCGTGGCCGTCATGGACGCCGACACCGGCCAGTTGTGGGCCCTGGCCACGGCGCCCTCATACGACTCCAATGACTTCTCCTCCGGCCTGAGCGCCAAACAGTGGGCCAAACTCCGCGACGATCCCCTGCACCCCATGCAGAACCGGGTCATACAGTCGGTCTACCCTCCCGGCTCCATCTTCAAGCACGTAGTCGCCGGAGCCGGGCTGCAATACGACATGGTCGATCCCAACGAGACCGTCTTCTGCTCCGGGTCCATGAAGCTCGGCCGCCGGGTCTTCCGCTGCTGGAAGCACTGGGGCCACGGCAACGTGGACCTCAACCGGGCGCTGGTGGAGTCCTGCGACGTCTATTTCTACAAGCTCGGCAAGAAGCTGACCGTGGACCGCATGAGCGAATTCGCCCACGCCGTCGGGTTCGGGAACAAGACCGGCATCCGCCTGCCCCACGAAAAAGCGGGCAACATCCCCACCCGCGAATGGAAGCTCAAGCGGTTCGGCGAGGCATGGCAGGGCGGCGACAATCTGAACATGTCCATCGGCCAGGGATTCACCCTGGTTACGCCCTTGCAGGTGGTCCGCTTCTTTGCCGGGGTGATCAACGGCGGCAAGTTGCTCAAGCCCCTGTTGCTCAAGGACGAAAAACCCGTGGTCCAGTCGCGGATTCCCCTCGACGAAGCCCGCCTCGAGCTCCTGCACAAGGCCCTTGTCGACACCGTGGAGGACCAGCACGGCACCGCCCGCCGCATCCGCACCAAAGGGGTTGTCGTCGGCGGCAAGACCGGCACCGCCCAGGTGGTCCGCCTGACCGACGAGCTCAAGGAGCTCAAGGACGACGAGATTCCCTACCGGTTCCGCGACCACGCCTGGATGGCCGCCACCGCGGAAAAGGACGGGCGGCGGTTCGCCATAGCCTGCCTGGTCGAACACGGACTGCACGGCGGCTCCGGGGCCGGCCCCATCGTCAAGGCGGTCATCGACTACCTCTTCGAAGGCAAGGTCACTCCCAACCCGGAAGAGCGGAAGGACAAAGCCCGGGCCGTGCGCGCACTGTCCCTCAAGCACAAGGAGAAGCCCCGTGCCCATTGATCGCAGGCTGCTGCTGCACATCAACTGGCCCCTCTTCGGGCTGGCCGCGATCCTATTCCTGATCGGCGTGCTCAATCTCTATTCCGCCAGCGGCACAAGGCTTGAGGAAGGCATGAACATGGCCCCCTACTACCACCGCCAGCTCCTTTGGGGACTCATGGGACTGGTCGGCATGGTGGCCTTCATGCTCTTCGACTACCGCCACCTCAAGACGCTGGCCTGGCCCCTGTTCTGGACCACCGTGATCCTGCTGATCGCCGTCTTTTTCATGGGCAAGACCATCTACGGGGCGCGGCGCTGGCTCGACCTCGGGTTCATGAATTTCCAGCCGTCGGAACTGGCCAAAATCGCCATACTCATCGTGGGCGCGCGCATCCTGTCCAAGGAACGGGAGCCGCTGAACTTCGTTCGGCTGGCCTATGTCCTGGGCGTTGGGCTGGTTCTGGCCGGACTCATCATCAAGCAGCCGGACCTTGGCTCCGGCCTGTCCATCCTCATGATCCTGGGCGGCATGACCCTCTACCGCGGCGTGACGGCCCGCGTCTTCAAAACCTGCCTGTTCATCATTCCCTGCCTGCTCCCCCTGTCCTGGTTCTTCCTCCACGATTACCAGAAACAGCGGATCATGACCTTCCTCGACCCGACCACAGACCCGCTCGGCGCGGGCTACCACATCATCCAATCCGAAATAGCCATCGGTTCCGGCGGCTTCTGGGGCAAAGGTTTTCTGGAGGGCACACAGTCCCAGTTGCGCTTCCTGCCGGAACGCCACACCGACTTCGCCGTGGCCGTTCTGGGCGAGGAGTGGGGATTCGTTGGGACCATGGTGCTGTTGTCGCTGTTCTGCGTGTTCCTCTACCAGATGGTGCTTATCGCCAGGGACGCCCGCGGACTCTTCGGATCGTACCTGGCAGCGGGCGTGTTCTTCTATTTTTTCTGGCAAATCCTAATCAATACAGGTATGGTCCTCGGGCTGATGCCAGTGGTCGGCATCCCGCTCCCGTTCATCAGTTACGGAGGCAGCGCCACCCTGGTAAACTTTTGCCTCGTCGGGCTTGTACTCAACGTATCCATGCGTCGGTTCATGTTCAAACAGTCCTGATCTGAACGAAACAAGCTCATTTTTTCACAACCCGGTCTTTGCAGGAGCAGGTTTTCATGGCCAGAGATGAGATAAACGCGTTTTTGGGGGCGGGAACCAACTACCACGGAAAGTTGCATTTTCAAGGTGCGGTGCGCATCGACGGCAACTTCCAGGGCGAAGTGGTTTCCGAAGGAACGCTCGTCGTCGGCCAGGAAGCCTCGGTAGACGGCCAAGTCAAGGTCGGCCAACTGGTTCTTTCCGGCAAATTCAAGGGCGAGGTGGAGGCAAGGAACAAGGTTGTTCTGCATAAGACCGCCAATTTGCAGGGCAATATCAGGACTCCGGTCCTGGTGGTCGAGGAAGGCGCGGTACTCCAGGGCGAACTCGTCATGGGCAGCATGGACGCCGCTTCGAGCGCAAAGCCGCAGCAGGACGCCGATTAGTCCTGACCGGTTTTGAATGCGTGAATTCGCGTAGGTTCAAAGAGAAAAAGGCTTTGACACAACCCGCGAAATTGGGTAATTCGCAGTGACTTTGCGCCAAAATTCACAACCTCATCGGGGGCATTTGGTATGGTTATACCTGACAAAACAATTTTTATCCAAGGTCTGAACTTCGTTGTCATGATCTTCTTGCTGAACGTCGTGCTGATCCGCCCGGTCCGCGAAATCATCAAGAAGCGCAAGGGGTTGATGGCTGACCAGCTGGAGAAGATCGAAGGGTTCAACGCAGGCGCCGAAGAAAAGCTGGTGGACTACGAAGCCCAGCTCGCCCTGGCGCGCAAGGAGGCCGGAGATATCCGCAGCGCAGCGAAGGACGAAGGCGTGGCCCAGGAACAGGCCATCCTTTCCGAGGCAGGCAAAGAGGCTTCCGACCGGATCAAGGCCGCCCGCGCCGAGATTCAGGCCGAGGCCAAGGCCGCCATGGAGCAGCTGTCCAAGGATGTGTACGACTACGCTGAGCAGGCGACAGGCAAGATCCTGGGCCAGGCTTAGACAAGAGGAGGGGTTGATCTTGAAACGTACCTATGTGTTTTTTGCGGTCCTCATGACCGCCCTGGCTGTCTCCTCTGTCGCGTTCGCCAGCGAAGGCGGGGGCCATGCGCTCTTCACGGCCGAGAACCTCAAGGACTACGGCCTGCGCATCGTCAACTTCATCATCTTCGCCTGGCTGCTCTACAAGTTTGGCGGAGCCAAGGTGAAGGACTTCTTCGTGGGACGCCGCGACGGCATCAAGAAGGATCTGGACGACCTTCAGACCCGCAAGGTCGAGGCCGAGCGGAAGCTCAAGGAAGTCGAGGCGGGCATCGCCAACCTGGCGCAGGAGAAGAAGCAGATTCTCGACGACGCCAGGGCTCAGGGCGAATCCATCAAGTCCGCCATCATCGAGAAGGCGAAACGTGACGCCGAAGCTCTCACCGAGCAGGCAAAGCGCACCGCTTCCAACGAAGCGCAGGCAGCCGTCGATTCCATCCGTGCCGAAATGGCCGAAATGGTCGTCGCAGCCGCGGAAAAGATCGTTGCCGAGAAGCTGAGCGCCCAGGACCACGACAAGCTTGTGGATGACTATTTAACAAAGGTGGTGCTCAATTGATCGGTAACGTAGTTTCCCGCCGTTACGCCAAGGCGCTCTTTGCCGTCGGCGCCGCCAAGGGCGAGGCCGAACAGGCTAAATACGGCGAACAGTTGGCGGCCGTGGCTTCCTCCATCGAGGACGCCCCCGAAGCCAAGGCCTTCTTCAAGAACCCGGCCTTTAGCGCCGAAGAGAAGAAAGCCGTCGTGACCCAACTGGTCGAGAGGATGTCGCTGGACCAGATGGTCAGGAACTTCTGTGACCTGCTGGCCGATCGGGGCCGGGTCGAGATGCTCCCCGCCATCGCCGCCGACTACAAGGCTATGATGGACGCCGTCTCCGGCGTCGTCACCGGTGAACTCGTCACGGTGAGCGAACTCAACGCGGAAAGAAAATCTGCAATCCAGGCGAAGCTTGAGAAGCAGGCCGGCAAGAAGCTGGAGCTGTCCTTCTCCACCGACGAGTCCATTCTCGGCGGCATCGTCCTCAAGGTCGGGGACAAGGTCCTGGACGCCAGCCTCAAGGCTCAGCTGCAGATTTTGAAAGAAAATATTAAAAGGGGTGAGTAGGGCAATGCAGATCAAAGCAGAAGAAATCAGCAAAATCATTCAGGACCAGATTCAGAATTACGAATCTCGTGTTGAAATGAGCGAGACCGGCACCGTCCTCTACGTGGGCGACGGCATCGCTCGCGTTCACGGCGTCGAGAACGTCATGGCCATGGAGCTGCTGGAATTCCCCGGTGGCCTGATGGGCATGGTCCTCAACCTGGAAGAGGACAACGTTGGTGTCGCCCTGCTGGGCTCCGATACCGGCGTTAAGGAAGGCGACCCGGTCAAGCGTACCGGCCAGATTTACTCCGTCCCGGTCGGCGACGCCGTCATGGGCCGCGTCGTCAACCCCCTGGGCCAGCCCATCGACGGTCTGGGACCCATCGACGCCACCGAGGTTCGCCCCGTGGAGTTGAAGGCCCCCGGCATCATCGCCCGTAAGTCGGTCCACGAGCCCTGCTACACCGGCCTCAAGGCCATTGACGCAATGACCCCGGTCGGACGCGGTCAGCGCGAACTGGTCATCGGCGACCGTCAGACCGGCAAGACCGCCGTCTGCGTCGACGCCATCCTGGCCCAGAAGACCACCGACGTGCACTGCTTCTACGTGGCCATCGGCCAGAAGAAGGCTTCCGTCGCCCTGGTCGCCGACGTGCTCCGCCAGCACGGCGCCATGGAATACACCACCATCGTTTCGGCCACCGCTTCCGAGCCTGCCCCGCTGCAGTACATCGCCGCCTACACCGGCGCGACCATGGCCGAGTTCTACCGCGACAACGGCAAGCACGCCCTGATCTGCTACGATGACCTTTCCAAGCAGGCCACCGCCTACCGCGAAATGTCTCTGCTGCTCCGCCGCCCCCCGGGACGTGAAGCGTTCCCCGGCGACGTCTTCTACCTGCACTCCAGGCTGCTCGAGCGCGCCTGCAAGGTCAACGACTCCCTGGGCGCCGGTTCCCTGACCGCACTGCCGGTCATCGAAACCCAGGCCGGTGACGTGTCGGCGTTCATTCCGACCAACGTTATCTCCATCACCGACGGCCAGATCTACCTGGAACCGAACCTGTTCCTGTCCGGCGTCCGCCCGGCCATCAACGTCGGCCTCTCGGTCTCCCGAGTCGGCGGTTCCGCCCAGATCAAGGCCATGAAGCAGGTTGCCGGTACCCTGCGCCTCGACCTCGCCCAGTACCGCGAGCTGGCGGCATTCGCCTCCTTCGGCTCCGATCTGGACAAGGCCACCCAGGCCAAGCTCAACCGCGGCGCCCGCATGGTCGAGCTGCTCAAGCAGCCCCAGTACCAGCCGCTGACCGTCCAGGAGCAGGTTTCCGTGCTGTACGCTGGCACCCGCGGCTTCGTCGACGATGTCCCGCTTGAGGCCGTGGTCAGATTCGAGGCCGAGTTCCTCGACTTCATGCGCAACGCCAAACCCGCCGTTCTCGCCAGCATTGCCGAGAAGGAAAAGATCGACGACGCCGTCGAAGCCGACCTCAAGGCTGCCATCGAAGAGTTCAAGAAAGGCTTCAGCGCTTAACCAAGGGGTAGTTGAATGGCTTCGTTAAGAGACGTCCAGAACCAGATTACTGGCGTCAAGAAAACCAAGCAGATCACCAAGGCCATGAACATGGTGGCCTCGGCAAAACTGCGCAACGCTCAGGAGCGTATCGAGCGCTTCCGTCCGTATGCGAACAAGTTTTACGAGATGCTTGGAGACTTGGCGGCCGGTGCTGACGAATCGGTGCATCCGCTGCTGGAAGTCCGGGAAGAAGTGAAGACCGTGGGCATCATGGTCGCCACCTCCGATCGCGGGCTCTGCGGCGCGTTCAATATCAATATCATCAACACGGCCAAACGGCTGGCCCAGGCCAAAACGGCCGAGGGCAAGGCTGTCAAACTTTGGTGCATCGGCAAAAAGGCGCGCGACGCCTTCCGCAAGCTCGATTACGAAATCGTGCGCGCAGAGGCCGACTCCATGACCCACTTCGACTTCACCCTTGCGGCCAGCGTCGGCAACGAGCTGATCGCCAGGTACGTCGAAGGCGACCTCGATGAGGTCCACGTGTGCTTCGGTGAATTCCAAAGCATGGCCAAACAGCCGCCCGTCGATTTGACGGTGCTGCCCATGGCGACCCACGAAGAGGGCGAAAGCGAGGAAAAGTCCGGGTCCTCCGGGGACTATCTGTACGAACCGTCCGTCAAGGGTTTGCTCGCCGAACTCCTTCCCCGGTTCATCAAGGTCCAGGTGTACCGCGGCCTGCTGGATACTTCCGCATCCGAGCACGCAGCCCGCATGGCGGCGATGGACAACGCCACCAAGGCTTGCGACGAACTGACAAATACGCTGACCTTGCTTTACAACAAGACGAGGCAGGCCGCCATTACTGGCGATCTCATGGACATTGTCGGCGGCGTGGAAGCGCTGAAAGGATAAAAGGGGGCTATGAAAAATGGCTAATACTGGTAAAATCGTTCAGGTAATCGGCGCCGTCGTCGACGTCGAATTTGCCGAAGGGAATCTTCCCAACATTCTGTCCGCGTTGGAGATCAAAAACCCCAACAATACGGACGCACCCGATCTGATCTGCGAAGTCGCCCAGCATCTGGGCAACAACGTGGTTCGCACCATCGCCATGGACGCCACCGAAGGTCTGGTCCGCGGCATGGCGGCGGTCGACACCGAGTCGCCCATCACCGTTCCGGTGGGTTCCGGCTCCCTGGGCCGCATCATGAACGTCGTCGGCAAGCCCGTCGACGAACTGGGCGAAGTGCCCTGTGAAAAGCGGTTGCCCATTCACCGTTCGGCTCCCGCCTTCACCGACCAGTCCACCAAGGTGGAACTGCTCGAAACCGGCATCAAGGTCGTCGACCTGCTCATCCCGTTCCCCAAGGGCGGCAAGATGGGCCTCTTCGGCGGCGCAGGCGTCGGCAAGACCGTTATTCTCATGGAGATGATCAACAACATCGCCAAGCAGCACGGCGGCATCTCCGTGTTCGCCGGTGTTGGTGAGCGCACCCGTGAGGGCAACGACCTCTACCACGAAATGAAAGAAGCCGGCGTTCTGGAGAAAGCCGCGTTGGTCTATGGCCAGATGAACGAGCCTCCGGGAGCCCGCGCCCGCGTCGCCCTGACCGCTCTGACCTGCGCCGAGTACTTCCGCGACGAGGAAGGCCAGGACGTGCTTCTCTTTGTCGACAACATCTTCCGCTTCACCCAGGCGGGTTCCGAGGTGTCCGCACTGCTCGGCCGTATGCCTTCCGCGGTTGGTTACCAGCCGACCCTGGGCACCGACCTTGGTGGCCTGCAGGAGCGCATCACCTCCACCAACAAGGGTTCGATCACCTCGGTCCAGGCCGTTTACGTGCCCGCCGATGACTTGACCGACCCCGCGCCGGCCACGACCTTCGCGCACCTTGACGGTACGCTGGTTCTGTCCCGCCAGATCGCCGAGCTCGGCATCTACCCCGCGGTGGATCCGCTGGACTCCACGTCCCGCATCCTGTCCCCGGACGTTCTGGGCGCGGAACACTACAATACCGCTCGTGAAGTCCAGTCCGTGCTCCAGAAGTACAAGGACCTTCAGGACATCATCGCCATTCTCGGTATGGACGAACTGTCCGACGACGACAAGCTGACCGTTGCCCGCGCCCGTCGCGTCCAGCGCTTCCTGTCGCAGCCGTTCCACGTGGCGGAGGTCTTCACCGGCGTTCCGGGCGTGTACGTCAAGACCGAGGACACCGTTAAGGCGTTCCGCGACATCCTGGACGGCAAGTACGACGACCTGCCGGAACAGGCCTTCTACATGTGCGGCCCCATTGAGGAAGCCATCGAAAAGGCCAAGCAGTAAGCGAGGTACCTCATGGCCACATTGAAGCTTGAAATTGTCACTCCCGATCGGAAAGTTCTTTCCGAGGACGTGGAATACGTGGGCGCGCCCGGCATCATGGGCGAATTCGGCGTGCTGCCGAACCACGTGCCTTTCCTGTCCGCTCTCGGGATCGGCAATCTTCACTACAAACAAGACGGCAAGGCGTTCTACGTCTTCGTCTCCGGTGGCTTTGCCGAAGTCAGCAACAACCAGGTCACCATCCTGGCGGAAGTTGCCGAGAAGGCCACCGAGATCGACGTCGATCGCGCCATGAAGGCCAAGGACCGCGCCGAACAGCGCACCACGGCCTCCAAGGAGAAGATCGAGGCCGCCCGCAACCAGGCCGCTCTGAAACGCGCCATCTCGCGCATCAGCTGCAAATCCAGCGGCCAGAACGCAGGCACCTGCTAACCTCGACCTACCCACTCACACACAACAAAGGGGCGATTCCGCAAGGAACCGCCCCTTTTCATTGCTCCACACTCCCAACGCCCCCCCGCGCACGCCGCAAAGCGCCGATGGGGATGCAAGGGGGCGCTCCCCTTGCCCGCCGGAGGCGAAATCACCCGACACCGACGCCGAAGGCGGCTTCCCCTCTATTCTCCCCCCGCGTAAATCAGCCCCCCTCAGTCTCTTATCTCCTTGATTACCCGCAAATGAATGCCGAAACGACAATAAGCCGACCCAGCCCGATCCCCCCGCACACTCCGCGAAGCGCCGACGGGGATGCAAGGGGGCGCTCCCCTTGCCCGTCGGAGGCGAAATCACCCGACACCGCCGCCGAAGGCGGCTTCCCCTCTATTCTCCCCCCGCGTAAGGCGGACACCCAATCAGCGTGATATCCCCGCTCCGCACGAAAAAAGGCGGCTCCGAAGAGCCGCCTTTTCCGCCTGACCGCGAAACAACAACCTAGGGCCAGAGCTTCTTTCTCAACTCGGACCAGACATGGTCGGGCGTCAACTCCTTCATGCACCGGAAATGGCCTTTGGGGCATTTCCGGGGGCCGTGCAGACCGCAGGGACGGCAATCCAAATCCGTCTCCAGCACGGTCGAATTCGCTCCGCGCGGGAAAAAGCCGAGGGATTCCACGGTGGGACCGAACAGGGCCACCAGAGGCACATCCTGCGTCCAGGCCAGATGCATGGGACCGGAATCATTGGTCAGATAGGCGTCAAGCTTGCCGAGACAGGCCGCGAGCTTGGGCAGAGACAACTTGCCCGCAAGATTGGTCACGTGATGCGGAGCGACTTCGGCCCCGTCAATAATCCGTGCGGCCAGCTCCTCCTCGCCCGGCCCGGCAAAAACGAGCACATGCGCGCCGCCGTCCGAAGCGCGGCGCACGATCTCGCTGAAATATTCCTCGGGCCAGCACTTCGTCGGCCAGGTGGAGCCCGGATGGATGCCGAGCACAGGCCGGTCGGCGTCGATGCCGCCGCGAATGCGTTCGGCGGCGCGCATGGCCCCGCTCGGCAGGACCAGCCGCGCCTCGGGAGCAGGGCCGTCGATCCCCAGCGGACGGGCCAGTTCCATGAGCCGCTCGATCTCGGCAAGCTCGTTGAAGCGGCGATCCACGGTCTCGGTGTATGCGAAACGGTTGTACCACGGCGCGCTGTAGCCGATGCGCCTGGGAATGCCGGTGGCCCGCGCCACGACGGCCGAACGCAAACTCGCGTGGGCGGAGATCCACAGGTCGAATTCCTCCCTGCCGAGAGCCCGTCCCAATCGCATGGCGGCCCTCAGGGACTTCTGCGCCCCGCGCTTGGCAAAGGGGCGCACCCGCGCGATTTCCGGTTGCCCGGTAAACACGGGTTCCACCCCGGCGCGCACGAAGAAATGAATCTCCGCGTCGGGGTAGCGATCCTTAAGGGCCCTCAGAAGGGGCAAGGTCAAAACGGCGTCGCCCAGAAACGCTGTCTGCCAGACGCCGATTTTTTTGTATTCGCGCATGGGGTGTACGTGTATCCTGTCACGCAGGTTGAGGCAACATCTTGATCTGCGGCCGCCCAGCGGATAGTCTGGCCGCACAAAAGGAGCCATTCATGAAGTACATCATGTTCGAAGACTTTTCCGGCGCGCCCGTGCCCATCATATTCCCCAGCCGCATCAACTTTGACGAGATGCGCGAACAGATGCCCTACACCAAGGCCCTTTCGGCCGGGTACATCACCCTCACACACGAAGGCGTGCGCTGCCACGGCCAGTCCAAGTCCCTGCAACTTGAGACCGGTCCCGACGACGCAGCCGTCATCCAGGCCAAGTTCGAAGACGCCGAGAGCTAGGCTTTCTTCGGCCGGGAATAAGGATTCCCCCTCATTTGAACGGGCCGCGCGGCTGAACGCGAGGCCCCGCTTTTCCCTTATCCTTTCGAAACAGGTCGTAGGACTTTCGCAACATTCAAAAAAACCGTTGCAGTCCAGCCCCTTTTCACGATGCCGGGAAAAACGGCACGGATCGCCCCGACCTCTACGGTGCAACAATATTCCGGACTACGGTGGTCTCAAATTCAAATGGATTATTTGCCCGGCATGACCTATGCTGGCACCAGGACTATCCAGCCTGTGTGGGGAGAACATGAAATTTACCGGCGTCAATCTGCTGGACGAGCTTGCCAGGGAGGAGTTGAAGGAACTCCGGGACCTGTTCAATGCCCGTTCCTTTACCGGCGGAACCATCATCTACACCCCGGAAGAAGCGGAGAACCTCGTCTTCATCGTGGGCAGGGGTCGCGTGCGCGTCTACCTGGCCTATGCGGAAAAGGAATTCACCCTCGGCATCCTCAATCCGGGCGACGTCTACGCCACTCATGCCGAATGCTACGTGCAGGCGCTGGACGACGCCGAACTGCTCACGGCGCCGGTTCATGCGGTCAGGCGGGTCATGGACTCCGTGCCCACCTTCACGCGCACCATGGTCCGCGTGCTCGGCCACATCCTCAAGAACTCCTTTCTCATCATCGGCGGCCTCGCCTTCAAGGACATCTACTCCCGGCTCATGGACTTCATGCTTGTCCAGGCTCGACAGTCGGGCGTGCCCGAAGGGGAAGGCATACGCCTCTCCCTGGACCTGACCATAGAGCAGCTTGCCCAGCATATGGGGGCTTCCCGCCAGACCGTATCCACCCTCCTGGGAGAACTCTCCCGCGCCGGGCTTGTGCTCAAACAGGCACGCGGGGTGTTCTTCATCCCGGACATGGACGCCCTTGAACGTGCCGCAGGCACGGAACGCTGACCCATCGGGACATCTCCGGGCTTCGGTTGATCCTTTTTTAATTTTCATACGCCTTTTGTCGGTTATCTGACAGACGCAGGCTTTCCACTATCCTATGCATTGGTGAAAGTGGCGTTTTGTCTCGCCACGGGGATGGAGCGGTCCAATCCTTTCGAACCATGCCAGCATTAGGAGTCCACATGAGCAGAGAACCGAAGCCCATTGACGAACTGACCATTTGGGACGACGCCAAAGCGATGATCCGCAAGGGACGCGCCGAAGGCATCGAAACCGTACACGAACGGCTCGCCAAACAACCACCCTGTAAAATTTGCGAGTTGGGCACCAGTTGCCGCAACTGTACCATGGGGCCCTGCCGCATCACCGCGAAAAGCCCGCGCGGCGTCTGCGGCGCGGACGCGGATGTCGTGGTGGCCCGTAACTTCGGCCGGTTCGTGGCGGGCGGCGCGGCCGGACACTCCGACCACGGCCGGGACCTCATCGAGGTGCTGGAAGCCATCCTGACGGAGGAGACCGAAGATTACCGGATCACCGACCAGGCCAAGCTGCTCCGCCTGGCCGGGGAACTCGGCATCGAGGTCGACGGACGTGATTTCAAGGAAGTGGCCGAAGACGTGATGGAGTGCTGTTTCGCGGACTTCGGCTCACGCAAGAAATCCGTGGGGTTTCTCTCCCGCGCGCCCGAAGTGCGACGCAAGAAGTGGGACGCGCTGGGCATGACGCCCCGCGGCGTTGACCGCGAAATCGCCGAGATGATGCACCGGACCCACATGGGCTGCGACAACGACGCGCCCAACACGCTGATCCACGCGGCCCGGACCGCCCTGGCCGACGGATGGGGCGGCTCCATGATCGGCACCGAGCTGTCGGACGTCATCTTCGGCACGCCCACCCCCAAACGATCCTCGGCCAACCTCGGCATCCTGAAGGAGGACCAGGTCAACCTGCTGGTCCACGGGCACAATCCCGTGGTGTCCGAGATGATCCTGGCCGCCGCGCGCGAACCGGAAATGCTGGCCCGGGCCAAAGAACTGGGCGCGACCGGAATCAACGTCGGCGGGCTCTGCTGCACGGGCAACGAACTGCTCATGCGCCAGGGCGTACCCATGGCCGGAAACCACCTGATGACCGAACTGGCCATCCTCACCGGCGCGGTCGAGGCCATCGTGGTGGACTACCAGTGCATCATGCCCAGCCTCGTGCAGATATCGGGCTGTTATCACACCAAATTCATCGACACGGCCAACAAGGCGCGCTTCACCGGGGCCATCCACTTCGACTTCCAGCCCAAAACGGCCATGAAGCAGGCGCGCGAGATCGTCTCCATCGCGGTGGAGAGCTTCGCGGAACGCGACGCGTCCCGCGTGGAGATTCCCTGCGAGCCGGTTGAGATCATGACCGGCTTCTCCAACGAGGCGGTCATCCAGGCCCTGGGCGGCTCCCTGACCCCGCTCATCGAGGCCATCGCCGCCGGCGACGTCCGCGGCGCAGTGGGCATCGTGGGCTGCAACAATCCCAAGATCAAACAGGACTCCCTGAACGTCGGCCTGGCCAGGGAACTCATCAAGCGGGACATCCTCGTTCTCGTCACCGGCTGCGTGACCACCGCAGCGGGCAAGGCCGGGCTGCTGGTCCCCGAGGCCATCGAGCAGGCCGGTCCCGGCTTGAAAAAAGTCTGCGGCGCGCTCGGCATACCGCCCGTGCTGCATTACGGCTCCTGCGTGGACAACGCCCGCTTCCTCCAACTCTGCGCGGCTCTGGCCAACGAGTTGAAGGTCGATATCTCGGACTTGCCCGTCGGCGCCTCCTCGCCGGAGTGGTATTCCGAAAAAGCCGCCGCCATCGGGCTCTACGCCGTTGCGTCGGGCATCTACACACACCTTGGCCATCCGCCGAACATCCTGGGGTCCGAAACGGTGACCAACCTCGCCGTTTCCGGGCTCGAGGACCTGGTCGGCGCGACCTTCTTCATCGAACCTGATCCGGTGAAGACGGCCGAGATGTTCGACACTCGCATCAAGGCGAAGCGCAAGGCTCTGGGCCTCGGCGAGTAGGCTTTCCCTTGGCCGGGGAGACCTCGAAAGGGGTCTCCCCACATCATAAGAATCAACCAGGAGCGATTGCATGAAGATAGCCATGGCGGGCAAGGGCGGCGTGGGCAAGACTTCGTTGACCGCATGGCTGGCCGACCGGCTGGCCCGAAACGGCAAGGACGTCTGGATGGTGGACGCGGACACGGCCCTTTCCCTGGGGCAGGCTTCCGGACTTTCCCCTGAGGAGCTTCCGGTCCCGCTCATCCGGCGCGGCGACCTTATCCGCGAGCGAATCCACGCGGGCGGCTTCCTGGACCTCAACCCGGACGTGGGCGACCTGCCGGAATCCCTGGCCGTGGATATTCCCATCGCCGGACCGGCGGAACCCGGCATCGCACCGGGCCGCAAACGGCTGCTGGTCATGGGAGCCGTGACCAACGCGGGCGGCGGCTGCGCCTGCGACGCCAACGCACTGCTCAAGGCGCTTCTCGCCCATGTGGTCATGGACCGCGACGCCTGGGTGCTGGTGGATCTGGAAGCCGGAGTGGAACATCTCGGCAGGGGAACGGTAGCCCATGTGGACGGATTGGTCGTGGTCTCCGAGCCCAGTATGCGCAGCCTCCAGACCGGCGCGGAGGTAGGCCGCATGGCGCGCGACCTCGGCCTCGACAATCAGGTCCTGGCCCTCAACCGCCACATGGGCGGCACTCCCCCGGCACTGGACGGGCTGCCCGAGCGACTCGTATCCATCCCGCCCCTGCCCGGCCTGATGGAGCGGCAGATGACCGACGCCTCGGTCCTCGGCCTCCCCGAGACCGCCCAGGTGGACAAACTGGCGGATGAACTCCTGGACATGCTGGCCCAAGGATCGAACACGGCGTCCTGATGCGACGCCCCCTGCCGTGGAGGCTTCCCTGATTTGAAAAGATATCGCCGCGGCCGGATCAGACGAACCAGGGGGGCACGAACCGACCTCCCCGGCCGACCTCGCCCTCAAGCCGCCGATAATCCGGCTCGAAACCGGCCACGAAGGCCCAGTATGCTTCGGAGTGATTCAGGTGGCGGGTGTGGCAAAGCTCATGGAGCAGCAGATGGTCCACCAGCTCCGGGGGCAGGAACAGCAGCTTGGCGTTGAGAGAGATGGTTCCCCGCGACGAGCAGCTCCCCCAACGGGTCTTCTGGCTGCGCACGCGCAGGGCGGCGTAGGTCAGTCCGGTCTTGCGGCTGACCCGGTCGAGCCACGGCAGAAGCGCTTCACGCGCTTTCCTCACCGTATGGCGGCACAGGGCCGCGACGACCGCGTCCCTTTCCGCAACCGGACCGGACACCAACAACCGGGCAGCATTCTCCGTGACCCGGACCTTGCCGGGCCGGTCCAGGTAATCCACCCGGACAACCCTGTCCACGGCGCGGTATTCGATGATTTCCGGCGGCTCCGGCGGTTCGCCGGTAAGATCGGTTCCGGCGGCGGTCATGCGGTCCCGGGTGCGCTCGATCCACGACCGTTTCTCCTCTAGGATGTCCGCCACCAGGGTTTTGTCGAACCGTTTCGGCGTGACCACCTCCAAACCCCGGCCTGGCACCAGCTTCACCAGCACCCGCCGGGCGCGCGGGTTGGCCTTGACGGTCAGGGGCAGCCCGGCGAATTCCGTGCGTCCGCTCACTCCGCCAGGTCCTCCTCGGTGCGCACGGCGATGCCGTTTTCCTTGAGCAGCCGGGCAAAGAATCCGTCGCCCGGAACGCGCGTGGAAGTGAAGGAGCCGTCATAAATCACGCCCGAGCCGCAGGACGGGGAACGCGCCTTGAGCACGGCCTCGCGGCAGCCCGCGAGCTTCGCCAGGCGAAGTCCTTCCTCGGCCCCGCGCCGGAATTCGGCGGTACGGTCCACGCCGTCGGCGTCCACCACCTTATCGCCGAGAATCTCGCACGGGCGGCGGGGGGTGGGCAGGCCGCCGAAGGCCTCAGGGCAAAACGGGATGGCCCGGCCTTGGCGAATCAGGTCCACAACAGGCTCGAACGGTTCGGCCTCGCCATTGTATCGGCAATAGATGCCCGCCAGGCAGGCGGACACGATGATGGGTGCGTCTTTCATGGGCCGACTCTACACTTGATCTTTACCGGGTCAAAGACCTATTGTCTCACTCTCCGTAACCGAGGACCCGCTTCCATGACAGACGCATACAAAAAACGCCGGATGTACCTCTTCCTCCTGGTTCTGGTCATCTGCTCCGGCGCGGCCTTCCAGGGCTGGCGCACCCTGCTCAACAACTTCGCAGTGGAGGCCGCCGGGCTGGACGGCCTGGGCATGGGCGTGGTTCAGTCCGTGCGCGAGGTGCCCGGTTTCCTGGCCCTGCTGGCCATCTACATGATACTGTTCATCTCCGAACACCGGCTGGCCGCCCTGTCCGTGATCGTGCTCGGCCTGGGCGTGGCCATGACGGGACTTCTGCCCTCGCTGGCGGGCCTGGTCTTCACCACCCTGGTCATGAGTTTCGGCTTCCACTACTACGAGACCATGAACCAGTCCCTGACCCTGCAATACTTCGACAGGACCGAGGCCCCCGTGGTCATGGCCCGGCTCAGAAGCATCACCGCCCTGACCAACATCACCGTGGGCGCGGTCATCTACTTCCTGGCCAAGGCGCTGGGCTATACCGAGATGTTCGCCCTGCTCGGCGGTGTGGCGGTTTTCGCCGGGCTGTGGGCGCTGACGCGCGACCCCTCCCGCCCCGACCTGCCTCCCCAGCTCAAGAAGATGACCTTCCGCCCGAGATACTGGCTCTTCTACGCCCTGACCTTCCTGAGCGGCGCGCGGCGGCAGATATTCGTGGCTTTCGCCGTGTTCCTGCTGGTCTCCAAGTTCGGCTACTCCATCAAGCAGATCACCATCCTGTTCGTCTGCAACAACATCATCAACTACTTCGCCAACCCGATCATCGGGCGGTCCATCAACAAATACGGCGAACGCGCTGTGCTGACCGTGGAATACACCGTCCTGACCTTCGTTTTCCTGGGCTACGCCCTCACCGACAGCGCAATCCTGGCGGGGGTCCTCTATATCCTGGACAACATCGTCTTCAACTTCGCCATCGCCATCAAAACCTTCTACCAGAAGATCGCGGACCCGCAGGACATCGCCTCGGGCATGGCCGTGGGCTTCACCATCAACCACATCGCCGCCGTGGCCGTGCCGATCACAGGCGGCCTCATCTGGCTGGCCGACTACAGGCTGGTCTTCCTGGTGGCCGTGGGGCTTTCCCTGGTCTCCCTGGGCCTGTCCCAACTGGTTTCCGGCCAAATTCGCGCAGGCTCCGAGAGCTGACCCGGCTCCCGGTCCCGCTTTCACAGCCTCCGCTTCCCAGCTCTTTTCCCCGTCTTTCGGGGCATCTTATAATTCTCCGTCCGCGTGAATTCGTTTACGGTGTATTGAAAACATGCATTCCTCCCAGGAGGGAAGCCCGCACCAGAACAAGGATCGCCACGCAATGACAAAGATACGACTGCTCTTCGTGGACGACGAGGACAACGTCCTCGCCGCGCTGCGACGCATGTTGCGGAACAAGCGAAACGACTGGGACATGACGCTGGTCAACTCAAGCCCGGCCGCGTTGGAGGTCCTGGAAAAGGCCCCCTTCGACGTCATCGTCTCCGACATCAAGATGCCTGGCATGGACGGAGCCGAGCTCCTGACCCGTGTGAAGGACCTTTACCCCGGCACCATCCGCATCGCCCTGTCCGGCCAGGTGGACCTCAACGAGGTCATCCGCTCCATCCGCTCCGTGCACCAGTATATTTCCAAGCCGTGCACCGCCGACGTCCTCATAGCCCGCATTGAGGGCGCCCTGCGCTCCAAGGAGGTCCTGACCGACCGCAAGATGCTCAACCTGGTCACGGAAATCGAGGCCCTCCCGGTCATCCCCAAGATATTCCAGGAAATCCGCGACGAGCTATCCAAGCCCGAGCCGTCCATAGACCGTATCGCCGCCTCCATCACCCGCGACGTGGGGCTCATGGCCAAGATTCTCAAGCTGGTCAACTCGCCTTTCTTCGGGCTGCCGACCCACATCGACTCCATGCACAAGGCCATCACCATGCTGGGGCTTGAAACCATCAAGGCCCTCATCCTGTCCACGCACCTGTTCACCACCTTCGACGCTCACGCCCTGTCCGGCCTCAAGCTGAACATGCTCTGGGAACACTGCTTCAGGGTGGCGAACATCGCGAGGCTCATCGCAGAGTGCGACAAGGCCGACAAGAACGTCATCGCCAACTGCCGCATGGCCGGGCTGCTGCATGACGTGGGCAAACTCATCCTGATAAACTATTTCCCCGAAAAATACGCGCTGGTCCTGGATTCGGTCCGGAAAAACGGCGGCCCGGTCTGCGACATCGAGCGCGACATATTCGGCACCACCCACGCGGAGATGGGCGCCTACCTCATGGGATTGTGGGGCATGGCCGACGACGTGGTCCACGCCATAGGCTACCACCACGGCCACAGGCCCTCCGACGGCTACATCCCCAACGTGGTCACCGCGGCCGACGCCATCGACCACCACTGCGTGGTCTTCCACAAGGACTACTCCCGGATCAGGATATGCAAAGCCGCGGCCCCGGATATGTTCGATGAGAAGCGGCTGCACCTCTGGCTGGACTACGTCGCGGACCGCTGGCGGACCATCGACGACTTCAACCTCGCAGACGAGAGCGTTCTCGGCGAGATCCTGGACAGGGAGTAGCCATGAAACCGAGAATTCTCCTCGTCGACGATGAACCCAAGGTCCTCTCGGCCCTGCGCCGCCAGTTGCGGGATCTCTATGAAATAGACGTCCATTCCGATCCTGCCGAAGCGCTGAAGACCATCGACAAGGCCAAGCCCTATGCGGCGGCCATCTCGGACTACAGGATGCCCGGCATGAACGGCATCGAATTCCTCAGCAGACTGAAGGAGCTCACCCCGGACACCACCAGGCTCATGCTCACCGGATATGCCGACCTGGACAGCGCCATCCGCGCGGTCAACGACGGCAACGTCTACCGTTTCCTGACCAAGCCGTGCGAGCGCGACGGCCTGCTGGGCAACGTGGCCGACGCGGTCCACCAGCACGAACTGGTCACGGCCAAGCGGATCCTGCTCGAAAAGACGCTCAAAGGCAGCGTGGACCTGCTCGGCGAGATAACCTCCCTGGTCACGCCCGAAGCGGGAGAACGCATCAACCGGGTACGCAGATACGTGCGCTATTTCGCCGAACAGAAAGGGGTCAAGGACCTCTGGCGATACGACATCGCGGCCATGCTCTGCCAGCTCGGCACGCTCATCCTGCCGCCCGGCACCCTGGAAGTCCTGCAAAAGGGCGGCAAACTTTCGCCCGAACAGACGCAGTTGTGGGAAATGCACCCGGGCGTGGCCCAGAGCCTGGTCGCCAAACTGCCCCGCCTGCAAGCCATCGCCGACATGATCGCCTACCAGCTCAAGGGATACGACGGATCGGGCACCCCCCGGGACGGAGTCAAGGAGGACGACATCCCGTTGGGCGGGCGCATCCTCAAGATTTCGCTCGACTACGACCTGGCCCGGCAGCGCGAAAAGACCCCGCAAAAGGCATTTCTCAGCATGGAAAGGGACCTGGACGCCTACGACCCGGAACTCATGTACTACCTGGAAGGAATGCTCGGAGTGGAGGCGCGCTACGCCATCCGCACCCTCCCGCTCGCAGGGCTCACCCCCGGCATGGTGCTGCACGAAGACGTGTCCTCCAACCAGGGAGCCCTGCTCCTCCGCAAGAGCGTGGAGCTGACCAAGGACAAGATCGACCGGATGCACATGTTCGCGCACACGGTCGGCATCCCCGAGGAATTCACGGTGCTCGTGCCGGAGACCCTGAACTGACGGCGAAGGCCGGTTGAACGCGCGGGGGAAGAACGGCGTTACCCGGCGGGAGGCTCCTCGAAGGGCAGGCGGACCGTGAAGGTGGCCCCTTCGCCCTCGGCCGTGTCGATCTCGATGGACCCGCCGTGCATACCGACCACCACGCTGCGGGCGATGGCCAGCCCCTGGCCCGTGCCCTTGCCCACCTCCTTGGTGGTGAAGAACGGGTCGAACGCCTTGGCAGCGACTTCCGCCGACATGCCCGTTCCCGTGTCCCTGATCTCAAGCACGGCGGATTCCCCTTCCGCGAAGGTGCGGATGGAAATGGTTCCCTGCCTGTCGGCTCCGGCGATCTTGGCTTCGATGGCATGGGCCGCATTGACGATGAGGTTCAGGACCACCTGGGCGACCTCGCCCTTGAGGCAGAACACCGGGGCGAGCGACTCGTCCGGAACGAACTTCATGCCCGCCACATACTTCCATTCGTTGGTGGACACCGTGATGGTGTTGCGCACGATCTCGTTGAGATCGTGAAACGACTTGGTCAGCTCCCCGGGATGGGCGAGCTGCCGGATGGACCGGACGATCTCGGCGATGCGCTTGAGTCCGGCCGACGACTCCTCCAGCGCGTTCGGCACGTCTTCGGCCAGGTATTCCATCTCCTCCTCGTCCAAGGCGCTCTCCGCCCGCTTGCGGTAAGCTTCGTCGGGAAACAGGTCCGGATGCGCGGAGACCATGTGCGCCAGTTCGCGGCACCGCTCGATGGTCCCGGCATAGGTCTTGAAGGCGTCGCTCAGAAATTGCAGGTTGGAGGTCACGTACTGGGTCGGCGTATTGATCTCGTGGGCGATGCCCGCAGCCAGTTCGCCGATGGATTCGAGCTTCTGCGACTGCCGAAGCTGCGACTCCACCGCCATCTGTTCGGTGATGTCGCGCCCGACGCCCACGAACCCGATAAGCTCGCCCGCATGGTTGCGGATAGGCCCGACGCTGGATTCCAGGGTGTACCGCTCGCCGTTCTTGCGCCGGTTGACGATGCGCCCCTTCCAGACCTTGCCGCCGGTGATGGTCTCCCATGTCCCGGAGGAAACGTTTCCGTTTCGCTCCCCGCCCTGGAAAAGGCCCGACGTCCTCCCCACGGCCTCCCCCCTCGAATAACCGGAGACTTCCTCGAAGGCAGGGTTCACGTAGGTCGTGATCCCGTCAAGGTCGGTCATGACGATCATCTCGGCAGCCTGGTCGATGGCCGCGGTCAGGCGGCTCATGGCCATCTGGGTCTCCTTGATCTCCGTGATGTCGGTGAAGGTGTGGATGTTTCCGGAGGGCTCGCCCCTGAGATTGCCCATCTCGACCACCTGCCACAGGGCCCAGACGAATTCCCCGTTGCCGGACATGAGCCGCAGCTCGACCTTGTCCGTGGCCGGGCCGACCCGTTCCAGCCAATGCTTCCAGACCAGCTTGCGGTCCTCGCGATGCACGCTGTTGAGCCATCCCTGGCCCGCCAACTGGACCTCGGTGGCCCTGGTCATTTCATGCATCTTCTCGTTGGCGTACAGCAGGTTCCCGGCGATATCCGTGATGATGATGGCCACCGGGGACGCCTTGGCCAGCCCGCGGAAGCGCTCCTCGGACTCCCGCTGCGCCTTGTTCGCCTTGTGGATGCGGGTGGCGTCGTTGCCGATGCACAGCAGCTCGGCGGGACGGCCCTGGTCCATGACCAGCTTGACCGTCCAGGCAACGTAGCCGTCCCGTCCGTCCGCCATGCGCACGGGGATCTCGTTCTGGCGGCCTTCGCCGCCGATGAGCTCCACCACCGCCTCCAGCCTTTCGCCCGCAGCCTCCACCATGAAGAAAGGCATGAGCTTGCGCCCCAGGAGCTCGCCGTCTTTCCCGACCAGGAAACCCCGGGCAAAGGAATTGGCGAAAGTGATCTCACCCTCCTCGTTGATGCGCAGGATCAGGTTGTTCGCGCCTTCCACCAGGTCGCGATAACTCTCCTCGCTCACCTCGATGTCCCGGATAAACGGCTCGCTGACCTTGAAAAACAAAAAGACGCCGAGCACGGTCAGGCCCACGCCCACGAAAAAGACGTTCAGGTTGGCCCGAATGAAGGGCGCGCGGATTTCGTCCAGATCGATCTGCGCCACCAGGCCGAAGCGTTCCCCGCCAAGAGGCAGGGGTGCATAGGCGGACAGGACATCGCTCCCCTGGCGGTCGGGTCCCACGAGGGTTCCGCTCTTTCCGGACAATGCCAGCATCATCGGTTCCACACCGAGCGCTTCGGGGGAAAAGCCCGCGCCCGAGGTGAATTCGCTCACGCCCCTGCCGTTGACCAACAGATAACGTACCTTGCCGCCGTCAAGCCGGGCCACGGCGAATTCGCCCGACCGGCTCTCCATTCCGAGCCTGCGCTGGGCGTGCGCCAAGCGGTCGAGAATCGCCTCGCGAGTGACGCCGGAACCGCCTGAATCCCCCCCGGCATGGGGCATTCGGCACATCTCGACGGCAAGGGCGACCTGGCTTCGCACCACATCCTGAAGCCTGACCCCTTCCTCCTCCATGGCCGTATGAAACATAAGTCTTGTGCCGTATATGGAAACCGCCGCCACCAGCGCCACCATGATGAACGACAACGACAATACCCTGCGATTCCGTCCCCGCATTCGTGTACCTCCGCGATCTCGGACTCCCGGGCAAAATGCCACACCTGGCGTCATTGTTCCTTTATTATTTGGAATCCTGACGGATCGAGGCTACAAAGGACATTGGCCATTCGCCGAGCGGTTGACTTCCTGTACAAAAATGAAGCATTTTATACTATGATGAACCGGGGGTTGCGCCCCCGAACCGGAGACGCGAATGAATACAATGGGGCCAGGGCTGCCAAGGGTCTTCCTGCAAACGGGCGACTGTTTCATCGGGGTGCAGCCCACCCTGGTGACGACCATTCTCGGTTCGTGCCTGGCCGTTACCATCCACGCACCCGGAATGGGCATCGGCACAATCTGCCACGCCTTTTTGCCGGACAGCACCGCTTCGGGCCATCACCCCCGCGGCGCGGAGCCGCAAATCTGCCGCTTCGTGGATACCGCCTTGCAGAACATGCTTGAAACGATGGATAAAATCGGCGTGCCTCGCAGGGACCTGGTTATCAAAATGTTCGGCGGGGGCCAGGGAGTGGCGATCGGCAGCGTGGAGCCGCCGGGCTCCTACAACGTCGGCAGGCGCAACATCGAGATGGCCAAGAAGCTGCTCAAATTCGCCCGCCTGGATATCAGGGCCCAGGACATAGGCGGGCCGCAGGGACGCAAGCTCATGTTCAACACCCTGACCGGCGACGTCTGGGTCAAGAAACTGGTCAAAACCCAATCAGCCGGAAACGGCAACTCGGCCGGTCCCGATTTTTGAGCGGAAGAATCGACAACGTTGACCGCAGTCATCAAGGAAGTAAACCGACTATGCGTATCCTCATGTTCGCCATCAACGACCCGGCCGGAACAGCCATCCAGTTCTGCAAGGCGTTGAACCGTCATACCGGGCACTCCGCCCGGCTCGTCACCCTGGAGACCCGCTACACCCATGGTTGGGAAAAGGATCTGCATATCCCCGACCTCGGCCCGGACGGCATGGAAGAGGTCGCTATCCTCATGCGCGAGGCCGACGTATTCCACTTCCATATGACCTGCGACGAGAACCAGTCCTTCGGGGGGCTGAAGCCCGCCGATCACCTCAAGGGCAAGGCGATCGTCCACCATCACCACGGACACCACGATTTCCGATCCAATCCCGAATCCTTCCGGGAGAAGTACCGGCGGCTCAAGCGGACCAACCTCCTCGTGTCCACTCCGGACCTGCTCAAGCTCCTGCCCGAAGCGCGCTGGCAGCCCAACCTGGTGCCCATCGACGACCCGCTGCTCAAGCCCATGTGGGGCCGCTTCGACGATCCCGGCCAGCTCAAGGTCTGCCACTCCCCCACCCGCAAGGACCTCAAGAACACCGAAGAGTTCATGGCCGCGGTCAAATACGTCAACCGACGCAACGTCTATCTTTCCGTGGACCTCATCGACGACGTGCCCAACTCGGAATGCCTGGCCCGCAAACGGCGCTGCCACGCCATGTTCGACCATATGCAAGGCTACTACGGCGTATCCAGCCTGGAAGGCCTCTCCCAGGGCCTTGCCGTCATCGCCGGACTGGACGACTGGAACCGCGCCCGCATCGCCGAATTCGCCGGGACCGGGGACCTGCCCTGGCTTACGGCGACCGGCCAGGACGACCTGGCGGCACTCCTGTTCAGATTGGCCAAGGACCGGGAATTTTGCGAGCGGACCGGCGAGGAGGGCCGCAGCTTCATGGAAAAATGCTGGTCGGACCGGCGCATAGCTCTTGAGCTGGCCGCCTTCTACGACGGCCTCCGATAGCGTCCGGCTTTGCCTTTGGACGGCAATTCCAGTATAGCCCTCTAGAGTTTTTCAATCAGCGAGGGGTACGCATGTCCAAAACGTTCAGGCACTTGTTCCTTTTACTGACGGTCTGCGCCGTGACCGCGCTCGCCGCCGGGCTTCTGTCCGCCCGGCAGGGGTTGGCCGATGACGCCGCGCGCCACCAGGTCCGCATGGCCGTCGACTTCACCGTCCTGCCCATGGTCATGCCCGACGGCAGCGAATTCCCGACCGCGCCGGGTCTTTCCCCGGAGCTCCCTGCCCCGGCGGCTCCTCCCGAGGCAGAGACATCCGCCCCCGCCGAAAGCGTCGAAAAGGCCGAAGCCGAGACAGCGCCCGCGCCAACGCCCGCGGACGGCGAGACGCCGGCCATGGCCCCTTCCGACGGCCCCGGCCTGATCCGGGCCGTGAGCCTGGACGAAACATCGCAGGGCTTCGGCATCGTCGTGGTCGCCGACCGCGCCCTGGGCGACACCTCCGTCATGAACCTGAGCGATCCCAACCGGCTGGTGGTGGACATCCTGGGCACGTGGCTACACTCGGGCGACAGCGTGATCCGGTCGGAAGGCATCGTCAAACACGTGGTCATGGGCGAACATCCGGACCGTTTCCGCATGGTCGTCCACTACCGCACCCCGCCGGACAAACCGGTCCGGCCCGATATCCAGAAAGCGGGAGAGGAACTCCATGTGCTGGTCGCCCTGCCCTAGCCCCGGCTGTTACGCAATTGTCACAAACGGGTCATTGACTCGTAACTCCACCGGGTTACTCGTGTTGCGTTGCGCTACAGGCGGAACACATCTTTTTTTATTTGCCACGGAGCACGAACAATGACGACGACCATAAAAGTGTCTTCCACCAACCTAGATTTCCACTACGGGGATTTCAAGGCGTTGGAAAACATAAGCATCGACTTCGAGTCCAATAGGGTCACGGCGCTCATCGGACCGTCCGGATGCGGCAAGTCCACATACCTTCGCTGCATCAACCGCATGAACGACCTCATCCCGGGCACCCGGGTGGACGGCAAGATGACCCTGGACGGCCAGGAAATCTACGCCCCCGGCCTGGATGTCGTGTCCCTGCGCAGACGCATCGGAATGGTCTTCCAAAAGCCCAACCCCTTCCCCAAGACCATCTTCGAGAACGTGGCCTACGGCCTGCGCGTCAACGGCGTGAAGGACAAGCAGTTCATGGAGCAGAAGGTCGAGGAAAGCCTCCAGGGAGCGGCCCTGTGGGACGAGGTCAAAGACCGTCTGCACACCTCGGCGCTGGGACTGTCCGGCGGCCAGCAACAGCGGCTGTGCATCGCCCGCGCCCTGGCCGTGGAGCCCGAGGTCCTGCTCATGGACGAACCCGCCTCCGCCCTGGACCCCATCGCCACCCAAAAAATCGAGGACCTGATCCACGAGCTCAAAAAGGAATTCACGATCATCATCGTCACCCATTCAATGCAGCAGGCGGCCCGCGTATCCGACAGGACGGCCTTCTTCTACATGGGCAAGCTGATCGAGGTGGACGACACCAAGACCATGTTCACGAACCCCGCCAACAAGCAGACGGAAGACTATATCACGGGCCGTTTCGGTTAAGCCCGGACGGCAAAGGACGCAACGCATTATGGAACAACGCGCACATTTCTCCAAGAAGCTCGAAGATTTGAAGGTCATGGTCCTGCGCATGGCGGCCCTGTCCGAGTCTGCCGTGCACAAAGCCATCCGCGCCTACCTCGAAAACGACGCGGACCTGGCCGAATCGGTCATCCTCGGCGACGAGGCCATCAACGAGATGGAAGACGACATCGACAACTTCAGCCTGGAACTCCTCGCCCTGGACCAGCCCATGGCAGTGGACCTGCGGACCATCGTCGGCGCGCAGCGCATCACGGTCAACCTGGAACGGCTCGGCGACGAGGCGGTCAACCTGGCGCATCGGGCCATCTTCCTGTCCACCAGGCCGCCCATGCCCCACAACCCCAAAATGGAAGATCTGGCCAACACCGCCAAGAAGATGCTCTCCGAGGCGCTCAAGGCCTACGTGGACGACGACGTCTCCCTGGCCGGACAGGTTTGCCGCATGGACGACAAGGCCGACGACCTGACCATCGCCATCCTGCGGCAGATGGTGGCCGACATGGTCGCCGAATCCCGCATCGTGGAACGGGGCGTGCACGCCATCATCGGTGCGCGCCACCTGGAACGGGTCGGCGACCTGGCGACCAACGTGGCCGAGACCGTCGTCTTCATCGTGGAAGGCACCAGCATGAAGCACAATTGCCGAGGCTGATCCTCTCCCGCATCGCATGAAAAAAACCCGCACGGTCCGGCTTGGGACGGTGCGGGTTTTCTCTTGAAACCTATAGGTTAACTTCCCGTTTTCGCGGCAGAGCGCGACGGAGCGAAAAACTCCCCGCCGAAGGCGCTTACAAGGGCTGCAAGGGTGCGAACCCTTGCCCGCCGGAGGCGAAATCATCCGACTATCGCCGCGAAGCGGCTTTCAACGCCTGATTTTTCTCTTCAACAACTTAAATTGACCGCTTCCTTTCAAACCGGACTTAAACGTCGTCCAACTCCGCCAGCAGTTCGGCGGCGCGCTCTTCGAGGCAGGTCAACATCCCTGCGCATCGCGCACACTCGCCCTCCTTGGCGCAACGCTCCATGGCGATGGCGGCATCGCGGACGGCTTCGGCCCGCAACGTAGCGACCACGCTCTTCAGCGTGTGGCTGTTCAGGGCCACCGCACGCAAATCCTCTTCGGCAACCCCCTGCCGCACGGCGTCGAGCCGGAACCGGATTTCCCTGGCGGCCTTGGCCAGAAGAGGAGTGAACTCCTCAAGCGTGAGACCCAAGGCCCGGCTGGCTTCGGCCGGATCGAAAACGGCTCCTCCAGGGGCCGGATTTCCTTCGTATCCCGATACATCGTTCATAAGGCTCCCCCTTACTGCCAATCATACCCCACCGCCTACCGCGAGAAAAGGGAAATCCCCTTCCGCTCGGTCCCGCTCTCGAACGGCCGCCGGGCAAACCACTCCTCGTACCGCTCCCCCCAGCGGCAGAGATTGCCGATGACCGGCATGACGCTCTCCCCCAATTCGGTCAGGGAATATTCGACCTTGGGCGGAACCTGCGCATACACTTCGCGCCGGACCACACCGTCCGACTCCAACTCGCGCAACTGCTGGGTCAGCATCTTCTGGGTGATGTTCGGGATGGACCGCTTGACCTCGCTGAAACGCATGGTCCCCTCGGAACCCAACCTGTGAATGATGATCGGCTTCCACTTGCCGCCAATGACCTGAAGGGTCAATTCCACGCTGCAATAGTATTTCTTTTCGCCGCAAACCTTCAGGGAACACGCTTCGCTCATGGTCCTTCTCCCGGTCCGACGATGCCGCGGAGCCCGTCGACCTAATGGTATATTTTTGGTTACTATAGAACTTCGAAGTGCGTACTTGAAATTTCTTCCCCATTAGCAGAAAACATCATTAAGATAAACAACGCTCCCCACCCCGAACCCGGAGGATGAATATGGAGACCCTGGAAGCCCTGCGCACCCGGCGCAGCGTACGAAAATTCGAAGACAAGCCCGTGTCCGAGGAAATGGTCCGCCAAATCCTCGAAGCCGCCATGATGGCTCCCAGCGCGGGCAACGGACAACCGTGGCAGTTCATCGTCATCAATGAACGGGAACGGCTCGACGCCATGGCCGATCTGCACCCATACGTGAAAATGGTCATGCAGGCGCAGGTGGGCATCATCGTCTGCGGCGACCTGACCAAGGAAAAATATCCGGGCTACTGGGTGCAGGACTGCGCCGCAGCCATGCAGAACTTGCTGCTCGCCGTCCATGCCCTCGGCCTGGGCGCGGTCTGGACCGGCATCTACCCCAAGGAGGAACGCGTGGCGGGATACCGGGCGATGTTCAACATCCCCGAACACGTCATTCCCCTCGGCTTCGCCCCCATCGGCTGGCCCGCGCAACGCCCGAAGTCCGAAAGCCGTTTCAATCCGAAGCGGGTCCACTACAACACCTATTAGGAGACGCCCCATGAAAGTCGTCGCGTTCAACGGCTCGGCCCGCAAGGGCGGCAACACAGCCGAATTGACGAAGCGCGTCCTGGCCAAACTGGAAGCCCAGGGCATCGAAACCGAAATGATCGAACTGGCCGGCAAGAAGATGCACGGCTGCATCGCCTGCTACAAGTGCGCCGAAAACAAGGACCGCCGCTGCGCCGTCAAAAACGATTTCGTCAATGAATGTATTGAGACGATGGACGCGGCCGACGGCATCCTCCTCGCCTCGCCCACCTACTTCGCCACCATCACCACCGAAATGAGCGCCCTTATCGACCGGGCCGGAATGGTCGGCCTGGTCAACGGCAACATGTTCGCCCGCAAGGTCGGCGCGTCCATCGTCGCCGCCCGGCGCGGCGGAGCCATGCAGACCTTCAACACCCTCAACTCCTTCTTCTTCATCCAACAGATGATCGTTCCCGGTTCCCGCTACTGGAACATGGGCTTCGGACGCGAAAAAGGTGAAGTCCTCAAGGACGAGGAAGGGATGCTCACCATGGATATCCTCGGCGACAACATGGCCTGGCTCATGCAGAAACTCCACGCCTGACGCCAAGATGACCGCCGGTAGGCATTTCCCGAAGGGACGCCTGCCCGGCGGTCTCCTTTTGAGAGACCAGAGCACCGCCTGCCCCCCCCATCGCCCCCTACGCGAAGGAAGACCGAGACAGAATCCCTTCCGCCATGCTGGAATACGAATCGGCCCGCCTCCTCCAAAAATAAAAAAGACAAACAACCTCTTCGACATCACCCAAAACCATCGCGTCCGACACCCCCGCGAAGCGGCGCCAAAAAGTTTGGGAGAGTCCAGAGGACCCTTTTCAAAGGGTTCTTTGGCGGGGTCCGGGGCCGCGCCCCGGCGGGTTGCAGGGCAGCGCCCTGCCCCCCGCTATTGCGGAAGGGTAATGATGACGCTGGTCTCGCCCGGAGCGCCGGTTTCCACGGAGATGTCGCCGCCATGCGTGCGGGCGATGAGGCGCGCCGAGTAGGTGCCGAGGCCGGAACCCCGCGCCGGGCTGGAAGTGGAATATTTGTCGAAAAAGGTTTCGCGCACGGACAGGGGCACCTCGCCCTGATTTCGGATGATGATGGTCAGCCCGTTGCGCTTTTCGAGGACTATGGAAACCGACCCGCCCTCGGGAGAGGCTTCCAGGGCATTGCTCACGAGATTGGAGAGCATGGAACGGAAGAGCTCGGCGTCGGCGGAAACGGGCAGGACTCCCGCCACCTCGCCGCCAAGGACCTCGATGCCCACGCTGATCCCCTTCCCGCTGATATGGGTCAGGGATTCGGCCTTGATCTGCTCGAGCACGTCGAGAACGTCCACGGTGGTCCGGTCGAGGACGTAGGTGCCGCACTCCATCTTGTAGAGGTCCAGGGAGCGGTTGATGAGTTCGAGCATGGAGGAGCCCGCGTTTTCGATGGTGGCGAGCATGGTCTCCTGCCCCGCGTCGAGATTGCCGCGTCGGCGTATTTCCTCGGGCAGTCCGATCACCGCGCCCAGCGGCGTTTTGAGGTCGTGACGGGCCATGCGTTCCACGTCTTCGCGCAGGGCCTCGGCCAGCTTGCGGTCGGTGATGTCGCGGCTGACGCCCTGTAGGCCGATACGCACACCTTCTTCGTTGAAAAGGATGCCGAGATGGGATTCGAGCCAAACGGAAGCGCCGTCGAAGCAGGTGAACTCGAGGTCCTCGGTGACGGAGGTAAGAGGCCCCTGGGTATCGGCCTGATCGTCGAGAACGCGAAGGATATCCTTAAAACGGGTCCTGGAGACGGGGGTGAGGAAGTCCTCGATATGGCGTCCCAGGACGTCGGACCGCTTGAAACCGCGCACGACCTCGTCCGATGGGCTCACGTAGGTAAAGCGGTAGTCCGCATCCAGCCCCCAGATGATGTCCGTGACGTTCTCGGCCAGAAGCCGATACTGCTTTTCGCGCTGGCGCAGGGCCTCTTCCATGAGTTTGCGGTCGGTGATGTCGGTTCCCACGCAGAGCAGGCCGATGGTCGCCCCGTCCTTGGAACGGACCGAATCGTTTGCCCAGGCCACCCATACGATTTCGCCGTTGCGGCGCAAGTTCATTGTTTCGTTGAAGGGATGAGCCGAAGGATCGAGGAGCAGCCTGTCCAGGTAACGGCGCATGGACCGCCCTTCCAGAGCCTTGCGCGGGACCAGGGTGCCCACCAGGGGTTTGCCGATGAGCTCGCCGGGCGCGTAGCCGTAAAAGTCCTCCGCGTACTCGTTGCAGAAAACTATGTCCCCGTCCATGTTGATGCGCAGGATGATGGACTTGGCGCTGTGCACGAGCTGATAGTATCGTTCCCGGTCCTTGAGGCGCCCCATGACGATGACCACAATGGCCCACAGCGTGGCCGGGATGAACACCACGGCCAGAAGGCCGACGACGAGGATCAGGTTGCGGCGGGGTGAAACCTGCCAGCCTCCCCCGGGGGCTCCGGCCAGGAGCCACTCGCCCGAGGGGACGGATATGCCCCGGACTACGGGGGCCATGTCGAAGACGACGGGATCGCCCGCAAGTATGGGATTCTGTCCTTCCTGGGGGGACTTGTCGCGCAGGGCCAGGAGGACGCCGCCCGACACGCCGATGCCCGCGCTCCGGAACAGCGTCAAGGCGTCGAGGTGGACGCAGGCGACCCCCCAATAGTTTGAAGGGGCCCCATCTCCGGGGAGGAATATGGGAGCCAGGAGGACTATCTCCTCCGGCTCGAAGGCGTGTCCGTCAGGGATCATCACTTGCCGCCGTCCGGAGACCTTGGCCCGCTGGAGCAGCACACGCACGGGTTGGATCTTGTTCAGGTCCGTTCCGATCACGCCGTTGGTATTCCAGAAAGGATAGGTATGGGAAATGGTGTCGTTCCGGGCGAGTTGCAGAGAGCGCACCGTTGGCATGTTCGCCAACAACGCTTCGGCCAACACCACAAACTGCGCCTGGTCCAATTCCGGGGAGACCTGAAGAAACGCCTCCAGGGCGGCGGCCAGATGAACGCCCGCATCGATGGACGCGTCAAGGCTCGCCTTGCTCCCGTTGATGGTCTGCACCACCTTGCCGCGCACCAACTGGGCGTAATTGTCCCGATCCGCGCGGTAGCCCACGTAGACGACCACGGCGACAAATATGCCGATCAGCGGAGGGATAAGGTAGGCGATGCGTTTGAGCATGAGAACAGTTATCCGTTATTGCAGCCGTTTTTTGCGCAGCATGGATACAAGCATAGCAAAATGGCGGTCGAAATGGAACGGATCGCCCGATTCCCGCGCGGCTAGCTCCCGACTCGCCCCAGAACGGGCTGCCCGCTGTCCGCAGCGGGACGCGGGATGGAGAGCAAATCCTCGTCCGGGACGAACTGCGCCACGGCCTGCCGTTTGAGGCGCATCTCGCGCACAAGCCGGAGGTTGCCGCTGCCGATGGGATCGAAGGACACGGCCGGGGAGCGATCCAGGCTGTTCAGGCAGTCGAAGACCAGGTTCTTCGACAGGGAGAACATCTCGTCCAGCCCGCGGTTGACCCTTGAGGAATGGAGGAGGCGATCGGCCAGCCGCAGAGAATCGGTCCAGGACTTGCGTCCGGTCAGGGAAAGGCTTCCCTTGAGCAATTGCTTCTTGACCAGGAAAGGCAGTCGGCGGCGGTGCATCGCCGAAAGCAGGGTGTCGTCCTGGGCGCGATTGGGCATACGGAGCAGGGCCAGTGCGGTCTCATGCTCATGCCGGAAACGGCGGTCGGCCTGGGCCTCCACGTACACGTGCGAAAGCTTGGAGCCGGACCGCATGTCGGCCAGGGAATTGGGCACGAAATAGTTGTGGGCCACAACGTCGGCCGCCAGGTGAGTCAGGTAGCCGTAGGCGTAAGCCGTGACGCGCGGTTCCGGGGCGGACCGGAGAAGCTTGAAGCCCGTCACCCAGTTGTGACTGTGGCCGGGCTTGATCCGGGTTCCCTTGCCGATGAATATGTCGGCGGACAGGCTGCCGTAGAGGAACGCCTCGCGATGGCGCGCCAGGAGAGCGGCCAGCAACGGAGGCAGGCAGCCAAGGTTGCCGAGCACGGCGTTGCCCAGGGCCAAGTGCACCCCAGGTCCCCAGGCTAGGGCCTGGTCGGGCAAAAGCGCGACAAACAGGCAGGCAAGAATCAGAATAAGCTTCATCCGCAAGTCTCTCTCCGAAGGAGAAACTAAGTGTCTGCACCGAAAAGTCAACGATAATCGTGCGGGCAACTCCGGCCCGGCGAGGGCCGTCGCGGGCAACCCACCGTTCGCCCTGAACAAAGGGGCAAAGGGAGAATTCAGCCTTTTTCCGGGGGGACGCGGTCCCGCCGTCGGCGCTCCGCCTCGGCCCGGTCCGCGATCCCGCGCAGGAATTCGGACTTGCCCCGCGTGTAGGCAACGCGGTCGCCGGGATGGCGGGCCAGCAGGTCCCGCTTGAGTCGCTCGTAGTCCGCCGCCGCATCCGGATGGGCGCGGAGATAGTCGCGGAAGACCAGCCCCTCCCACAGGGTGGAGTCGGCCACGGTCATGTGGATGTGGTGGGTGCGCTCCCCACCCGGACCGCGCCGGATGAACCAGGGATAGTGCGGCGGGGTCGCCCCCCCGGACTGGGGCCGCCAGAAGCCGTCGTAACCGAGCCCCTCCAGGGTGGGTATGGCCTCTTCCCGGGCCCGGTCCAGGTCCGCGACCTCCACGAGCATGTCCACCACGGGCTTGGCCCATATGCCGGGGATGGAGGTGCTGCCGAAGTGCTCCACGCGCACCACGAGCCCCGGAGGCAGACAGGCGAGCAAACGGGCCTTCTCCTCCTCGAACTGGCGGGGCCAGGCCGGATCGGGCGGGACCAGTTCGATGTGGTCCCGCAGGACCCGGGCGACCTTTTGCTCCAGGGTCTCGGTCATGCCGCGCCCGCCATGCCGCCCGTCTCCACTTCGAGGATGAAGGCTTCCACAAGGGCCGCGTCCAGGGTGGACCCGGCCAGGCGGCGGAGAATGCCGAAGGCCTCCTCCGGCGAGCGGCCCCGCTGATAGGGCCGGTTCGTGGTCATGGCGTCGAAATAGTCGACCACGCAGAGGATGCGCGCGCCCAGGGGGATGGCCTCCCCCGCCAGCCCGCGCGGATAGCCCGATCCGTCCATGAGCTCATGATGGGCGTAGACGTATTCCAGGGCCGGGCCGAGGAAATCGAGATTCTTGAGAATGTCGCGGCCCCATTCCGGGTGGCGGTGGATTTCGTCGACCATCTCCCTGGTCAGGGGCGTGTCCTCTCCGGCGAAAATCCGGTCGCTGAAGCCGATCTTGCCGATGTCGTGCAGCGTCCCGGCGATACGGATACGCTCCACCTCGTCGGCGGGCAGCCCAAGCCGTTGGGCCAGCCGCCGGGCGTAGACTCCCACCCGCTCGCCGTGCCCCTCGGTGTAGGCGTCGCGCGCGCCCAGAGCGTGCGCGACAGCGGTGATGGTGTTCACGGTGTCGCGGCGGATCTTGTCCAGCAGTTGTTCCAGCCGGTCCTCCCTGGCCTCGATCTTGGCCAGCATCACGGCCACGGCCTCGGCCAGCTCCTGGATATCCGGGTCGTATTCCGGTCCGGTCAGGGCGTGAATCCCGTCGGCCGGGCCGCCCGCCGAAATGGCCCTGATGATCCGAAGCAGCTCCTCCCGCCCCTTGAGCCCGACCACGCTATCTCCAGGCGTCCGCGTTTTCTTCGGCAAAGGCCGCGAAGGACCTCGCCGGAACGCCCGTCAGGTATTCCACGGCCTGGGTCACGTTGCCCATCATGCCGAGCTTTATCACCCGGCTCAGGCTGACCAGCATGTTCCGGTTCCATTCGGGCAAGCCCGCCGCATCCAGGCTTTCAATATACGCATCCTCGTCGGCCGAAACATATTCCACTTTGATTCCGGCCGCTTCGGCGATGGTCGAGGCCACGTCCGAGAGGGTCAGCCCCTGGGGGCCGGTCATGGCGTAGAAGCCGCCCGTGAACCCTTCGTTGTCCTTGAACAGCCGGGCCGCGCAGGCCGCGACGTCGCGCACGTCGATGTAGCTGACCTTGTAGTCCTCCTCGGGCAGGGCGATGGTCCCGGTTCTGACCATGGGGGCGAGGAAGGCGCTGAAATTCTGCATGAAGGTGTTGGGCCGCAGCACCGTGAACGGAATTTTGGAATCCTCCACGAACTGATCCACCATGCCCTGCTCCCGCCCCAGCCGCCAATGGGCGTCCGAAGACGCGCCGTACCGGCTGGACCGGACGATATACCCGATGCCGGCCTCCTTGGCGGCGTCCACGGCCAGCCGCCCGAACCGGGCCAGACGCTCCTGCATGGGAATGACCAGGAACATGCGGTCGCACCCGGCCATGGCCGCGACCATGGATTCCTTGTCCGCGAAGTCGAACACCCTCGCCTCCACGCCCTTCCCGGCCAGAAGTTGTCCCTGTTCCGGGGAGCGCACCCCGGCCACGATTTCGGACTTGTCGGCAAGTGTATCGATCAGCGCCGAACCGAGATTCCCGGCAGCGCCAGCTATGAATATCCTGCTCATGGAAACGCTCCTTTTCAAGCGGGCCGGACCGGCTCGCGATGATTTTCCTTGTGACTCCCGCACGCTACACGAAGAAGGCAGGGAAAGGCAAACGACCCGCCCCGGACTTTCCGCGAAAACCGACCGGACCATTCCCCGCCCGGATTCGACCGCTTACCGAATGGATGCTTGCGCGCCGCGCCCAAGGAGGTTACCCCGAAAGGAAGCCTGAACAAATACGGAGTGGAAATGTTATTAGGAATCGACGTGGGCGGCACTCACACGGATGCGGTCGCCATCGACCTGACGGACGTTCCTTCGGTAGCGGCCTCATGCAAAGTGCCCACCCGGCATGACGACCTGCTCTCCTCGGTCACCGAGGCCCTGGCCGTCATACTCGGCAAGGTGGACAAGGACGCCGTCACCCAGCTCAACCTGTCCACCACCCTGTCCACCAACGCCATCGTCCAGAACAAGACCGAGGACGTGGGCGTCATCGTCTCGTCCGGGCCGGGCATCGACCCGCACAATTTCATGCCCTGCAGGGATTTTCACGTCATCGAAGGGTCCATCGACCACCGGGGCAACGAGGTCCGCGCGCTCTCCTCGCGCCAACTCGCCGAGGCCGTCGACCGCTGCCGCGAAAACGGCGTGCGCGTCTTCGCCGCGGTATCCAAGTTCTCCACCCGCAACCCGCGCCACGAGAACCTCATCCGACGCACGATCTGCAACTGCAAGAGCGTGGACGTCTGCGAACACGCCGACTTCGTCACCTTGGGACACCAGCTCGGCGGAGCGCTGAATTTTCCTCGCCGCGTGGCGACCGCCTACTTCAACTGCGCGGTCTGGCGGCTCTACAACGAGTTCGCCACGGCCGTGGAAAAGGCCCTGGCCGACATGGGGCTGGCCAAGGTCAAGGTCAACATCCTCAAGGCCGACGGCGGGACCATGCCCCTGCCCCAGTCCCGGACCATGCCCGTGCAATCCATCTTTTCCGGTCCCGCCGCCTCGGTCATGGGCATCATCGCCCTGACCGACATCTTCCACGACTCGATCATCCTCGACATCGGCGGCACCACAACCGACATCGCGGTCTTCGCCGACGGCGCGCCGCTCATCGAACGCGAAGGCATCGACATCGGCTCCCACCCGACCCTGGTCTCCGCGTTGAAGGTCCACTCCATCGGCATCGGCGGCGACTCGGCCATCTCCGTGGCGGGCAAAGACGTCCGCGTCGGCCCCAACCGGCTCGGCCCGTCCGTCTGCCTGGGCGGCGGACACGTCACCCTGACCGACGCCCTGAACTGCGCGGGAGCCTGCGCCGTGGGCGACGTTCAGGCTTCCCGGACCGCCATGGAGGCCTTCGCCTCGGCCCGAGGCCTGAGCGTCGAAAAGCTGGCCGGAGACGCCGTGAGCTACGCCGCCCGGACAATCCAGAACGCCACCCGCGACCTGGTGGAGGAGATCAACTCCAAGCCCGTCTACACCATCCACGAACTGCTCGAAGGCAAAAAGATCGTCCCCAAAAAGGTCTACCTCATGGGCGGCCCGGCCGAAGCCCTCAAGGACGAGCTCCGCGACTGCTTCCAGCTTTCCACCGAAGTGCCCGCCAACTTCGATGTAGCCAACGCCATCGGCGCGGCACTCACCCGGACCACCTGGGAACTGGAGCTCTTCGCCGACACCCAGCGGCACGTCCTGTTCATCCCCACCCTGTCGTACCGGGAAAACGTCCCCTCGGGCTACGACCTTGAAGACGCCAAGCGCGACGCCGTCAACCAGCTCACCATGCAGCTCGATTCCATGGGCGTGTTCCTCAAGTCCGAGGACGCCCAGATCACCCATGCTTCAAGCTTCAACATGGTCGAGGGCTACGATCAGGTGGGCCGGAACATCCGCGTCAAGTGCCAGGTCCGTCCCGGCGTAATCAAGACCTTCGGAGAGGGGTGCTAACTCATGCTCAAAGCCAAGAACTCCCTCGGCATCATTTTCTTTCCGGCCTTCGACTGGGCCATCTCGCCCACCCACCCGGAACGGCAGGAGCGGCTGCTCTACACCCAGGACCAACTGCGTGAGGAAGGCCTCTTCGATATCGAGGGCATCAGCGAATACAAACCGGACGTGGCTTCGGTCGAAGACGTCGAACGCGTCCATTTCTGTTTCCCGGACGTGCCTTCCGTGGCGACGCGCTCCCACCTCATCTCGGCAGGCGGAGCCATGAAGGCCGCCGACATGATTATGGAAGGCGTCTGCGAACGCGCCTTCGCCATGGTGCGTCCCCCCGGCCACCACGCCATGAAGGTGGTCCACGGCTCGCGCGGCTTCTGCACCATCAACATCGAAGCGATCATGATCGAGCGCATCCGGGAGAAATACGGCCGCAAGCGCATCGCCATCGTGGACACCGACTGCCACCACGGCGACGGCACCCAGGACATCTACTGGCACGACCCGGACACCCTGTTCATCTCGCTGCACCAGGACGGCAGGACCCTCTACCCCGGCACGGGCTTTCCCCGCGACCTGGGCGGGCCGAACGCCATGGGCCGCACCCTGAACATCCCACTGCCCCCCGGCACCTCGGACGAAGGGTTCCTCATGGCCGTCGAGCGCGTGGTCATGCCCATTCTCGAAGACTTCAAGCCCGACCTGGTCATCAACTCCGCCGGACAGGACAACCACTACACCGACCCGATCACCAACATGAACTTCTCGGCGGGCGGCTACGCGGCCATGAACGACATGCTCAAGCCGGACATCGCCGTGCTCGAAGGCGGCTACTCCATCCAGGGAGCCCTGCCCTACATCAACCTCGGCATCTGCCTGGCCATGGCCGGAGTGGACTACTCCCACGTGCGCGAGCCCAACTTCAACGCCGAACGCATCCGCCAGGACGCGCGCACCACAGCCTACATCGAGGAGCTCTGCAAACAGCTTCCGAAGCTCTACTTCGATCCGCCCAAGTTCGTTTCCAAGGACGACAGCCGCCAAGGCGTCATCTCCGGCAACAAGTTCATCCGCCACAAGCAGATCTACTACGACACCGACGGCATCAACGAGGTCCAGCAGGAATCCGTCACCCTGTGCAAGCACTGCCGGGGCCTCTACAAGGTCGAGACGCGCGCCGATTCCGGCCCGCTCTGCCTCGGCGTCGAAATTCCCATCGACGCCTGCCCGCAGTGCCGCGACATGGGCTACAAGACCATCGAGGACGCCCAGATCAAGGGCACCTACCGATACACCCAGCTCATCAACCGACTGGACAAGGAATACGTTCGGTACGGATTTTAGGATCGCCTCAGACGACAGGAAAAAGGGAAACGCTTTCCAGGGCGTTTCCCTTTTCCTTTCTTTCGATACCGCCATCTCCCGATTTCTCAACACCGCCTCGCGGGCAATCCATGCAGGGATGTTTGCGCGGTCGGTGGAGCGAAAGGCTTCCGCGCCTACTCCGACGACGTTTCCGTGAGCCCCAGCTTGCGCATCTTGCTGCGCAGCGTACTCGGGTTGACGTCCAGCAGCTCGGCGGCTCCCCCGGGACCGCTGATCTTGCCTCCCGCGCGTTCAAGGGCCGCGCGAATGGCTTCCGTGACGGTCTCGGCGAGGGTGCGCATTCCGACTTCGACGGGGAGAACAACACCCGGCACGTCCCTGCCCTTGAGGCCGTGCATCGAAGCAAGGTGCCTGTCCAACGCGGCCTGCACGCGGGCATCGATGGTTTTCTCGAAATAACTCGGCTCCTCTTCCGGGGTGAGGTACCACCCCTCGTCCTCAGGAAGGAGCTTTTCCAGGAGCAGGGGAGCGCCAGGATTCATAGTGACGCCCCGCTTGACCAGGTTTTCCAATTCCCGGACGTTGCCGGGCCAGGAGTACTGGAGCATCCGCTGGAGCGTCTGGGTGGGCACGACGGGATATCCCTTCACCCCTAGCTTGGCGTAGGCCCGCTGGGCGAAGAAATGAATCAGTTCAGGCAGGTCGTGCGGCCGGTCGCGGAGCGGCGGAACCCGAACGGGATAGACGTAAAGACGGTAATAGAGGTCCTCCCGGAACGTGCCCTCCTGCATCATCTGCTCCAGGTTCCTGTTGGTGGCCGCGATGATCCGGACATCCACCGCAATGGAGCGGGTGCTGCCCAGCCGAACCACCACGTTGTCCTGAAGCACGCGCAGAAGGCGGACCTGCACCGACATGGGCAACTCGCCGATTTCATCCAGAAACAGGGTGCCGCCGTGCGCCTGCTCGAACTTGCCCGGCCGTGAGGCGGTGGCCCCCGTGAAGGCGCCCTTCTCATAGCCGAACAATTCGCTGTCCACGAGGGTATCAGGTATGGCGCCGCAGTTGACCTTGATGAAGGGCTTGTCCTTGCGGGGCGAAATGCGCTGGATGACGTCGGCGATAAGCTCCTTGCCCGTTCCCGTTTCCCCGAGAATCAACGCCGGGATTTCGCTGCCGCGCAATTGGTAGACCGTATCCATGGTGGCCTTGAGCCCCGCCTGCTCGCCCAGGATGCGCTTGTCCCGAAAACGGCCGCAGTCCTCTTCCGGCCGGTCCCCGCCCGAATACAGTTTTTCCTGAAAATAGATGCTCCGCTTGCCCTTCAACAGATTCGCCATGACCAGTGTGAACGGCTTGACGAGTAGGGAGAGCTTTTTCAGGTGGTCCTCGTTGAAGCAGGCCACATGCGTGCCCATCAGGCACAGGTGGCCGATGACCTCTTCCTCGGACTGCATCATGGCGATGAGGTAGGCGCGGTCCTTGTAGGGCAGAAAAGGCTCAAGCGCCTTGCTGTGCGCGAAGGTCACCGCATTGTCCCTGTTCAACGGAATCGACTTGAAAAGCTCAAGCCCCCTTTGATGCAGGATCTGTATGGGGATATGCGCCTCGTCCACGGGAACCGTCGTTTCCACGAAATGGAACCTGTCCTTGGTTATCAGGAAGAACAGCTTCAGGCTTTTCAACGGCACGGAATACTGGTGCAGCGATATGGCGTCGATGGGGAAATGCCGCTGCAAATAGCCGAAGGTATTCACCAGGGCTTCCGGAAGATTCAAGCTCCCGGCCATGCAGTCCATCGTCTTGCGAAGAAAGTCGAGATCGTCGGAATTGGTCCAAACCACTACAGATTCTCCTTTGTGAACAATAGATCACGTATGCGTTTAATATAACGTATTGACGCGAAATAACACAATACAAATCGTCATATTCCACGGAACAGCATATATCCGCGGCTTGTCGTATTCATAACACATTATAATTACTAATTATATTTTATGGCACACTGTTTGTTAATACATTCACAGTGAGGAAACAATGCAAGCACTTCAACATTTTATAGGCGAACAACGATTCGGAGAGGCCGTCCGGGCCTTCAAGACGGAGCGGGACTATGCCGGATTGGCGGCATACCTGACCGACGCCCTGGCTTCGGACGACATGCCGTCCGCGACGCAGGCCAAGGCGCATAACGAACTCGGCCTGGCCCTGCTGCAATTGGAACAACCCGCCGAGGCGGAAAGGGCCTTCCGCTCCGCCATCGAGCGCGACCCGAAAAGCGTCAACCCGCGCTTCAACCTGGCCAATCTCGCGCTTTACGCCCGCAACTACGTCCGCGGTCTGGATTTGTTCCGTGAGATTCTCGAAATCGATCCCGCCCATGCGGGCGCGCTGCACCACGCGGGGCTGTGCTGCGCCATGCAGGACAAGTTCGAGGAGGCCTTGCCCTACTTCGAACGGAGCGCCGAGGCCGCGCCGGGCGTCATGGGGCCGGACTTCTGGGCCGGGGAATGCCTGGTACGGCTCGGCCGGTTCGAGCAGGGCGTCCCCCATTTCAGGCGCGCCCTGGAGATCATGCCCGACCACACGGAATCCATCCGGGGGCTGGCCATCTGCCTCTACGAGACAAAGGAATACGCGGAGGCGCTGACCGCCTGCGACACGCTCATCGCCGGGGGCGGCGGGGCCGAATACCTAGCCCTGCGAGTCAAGGGCGACGTGCTCCTGGCCCTGGGCCAGGGCGAGAAGGCCGCATTGTGCCACCTCGGCATGGCCGAACTCGATTTCGACGCCCGCGAATACCTGCACCTCCGCTCCAGGAATCTGGCCGAACTAGGCAGCGACCAGGCGGAGATATACGCAAAAACCATAGCCGACCATCTCCGGGGGATGGACGCGGAATTCCTCGAACTGCTCCCGGAACAACAATAGAAATACAAACACAGAGATACCGACTTCATTTTGCCCAGGAGGTACGACATGGCAAATGAGCAAAACGCATTGGATATCATCAACGACCCGAAAAACCGCGTGACGGACACCGCCGACGCGGAAGCCGGGGAAAACAGAAACGACGCCGGAGAGCCCGGCGGGGAGAAGAAGGGAGTCTCCCGCCGCAACTTCCTGAAATTCGGCGGCGTGGCGGCTGCCGCGGCCACCATGGCCGGAGCAGCGGGCGCGGGGTTTGCCGTGGGCCGCTCCGACGACGCCTACACCGGCTATGGGCGCACTTACCAGGGCGGCGACCAGTTCTTCAACCGCGAGCCGTTCCGCTGCGACGTGCCGGTCATGATGGAGCCGGTGGGCAAGGTGGAGCGGCCCGAATGGACCGAGTATCTCTTCCTGCGTCTGCGGGCGCTGGTGGACATCATCAAGAGCGGCAAATGGACGCCGGACATGGGCGTGGAGGCGCTGCCCGGACCGGTCGGCGACCACTACCGCGCGCGCCCCGGCGAGTTGGAGATCATGCTCGAAACCCTCAAGCGCAACGTCAAGCGGGCGGAGGCATGGAAGAAGGACAAGAACAAGCGGTACGCCCTGGCCGGAGCCTACAACATGGCCCTGCGGCTCGGCGGCATGGAGCTGCCCGGCCACGTCCAGCGCATTCCGGAGGACCCGCATGACGAGCACATGCGCACCGGCAAGCCCATTCCGCCCGAGGACTGGGATTTCCGGGGCATCTGGCGGGAAAAGCCGCTGGAATTCAAGTCGCCGAAGCACGCGTCCGTGCTCATCAAGCGCGTCGCGCACCAGTTCGGCATGTCCCTGGTGGGCATCACCAAGTTCGACCCGCGCTTCATGTTCAAGGGCCTCATGCGCGGTATGCCGGACAAGGGGCACTACACCTGGGGCGACAAGGTGCCCGAGCACTGGAAGTCCATCATCATCTTCGGCGTGCCCATGAACTGGGACGGCACCTATTCAGCCATCGGCTACTCCACCTCGTTCGACGCGTACTTCCGCTCCCGGTGCGCGGCGAGCCTCATGGAACGGTTCATCCGCGAGCTCGGATACCCGGCGCGGGCGCAGTTCCCGGGTTCCAACTACGAGATCATGATGAGCCCCTACGTGCAACTCGCCGGACTCGGCCAGTACAGCCGCGCGGGCGTGGTCATGGTGCCGGAGCTGGGCTCGAACTTCCGTCCGGCCGCCATCGTGACCAACATCGAATTCGAGTACGACAAGCCGATCGACGTCAAGATGGCCGACTTCTGCAAGAAGTGTAAGATCTGCGCCGAACAATGCCCGTCCGGGGCCATCTCCTTCGACGACGAACCCCAGACCGTGGTGCGCGGCTTCAAGCGTTGGAAGCTGAACGAAGAGAAATGTTACCAGCAGTGGGCCAGCGGCCCCACCCAGGACGGCCTCGGCTGCCGCGTCTGCATCGGCGTCTGCCCCTATTCGCGCAAGAACACGTGGATTCACGCCATCTCCCGCGAGGCGGAACCCCGCGACCCCACAGGGCTCGTTTCCCAGGGATTGCTGACCATGCAGAAGAACTTCTTCAAGTTCCACGAGGCCGAGGACTACCGCTCCGACTGGGACGGCGGCAAGGAAGCTTCCTACCACAATCCGCCGTGGTGGATGCGGCCCGAAAACTTCCTCGAAATCGAAAAGGATTGGGAATACCACGGGATGGAATAGGCGACGGCCTTCCATCGGACGAAATCAACAAGGAGTCAAAATATGTTTCCCGGAACCACGATGCTCAACTACATATTCTGGATGGTCATGGGCGCGTTGCAGGTCCTGATCGTCATGGGACTTGTGGAATGGCTCAAATCCCGCGGCCGCAAGCCGGTCTGGTGGCAGGTGGCCCTGCTCTACGCAGGCTTCGCCTCCCTGTGCGCCGTCGTCGCGGGCGGCACGACCCTCATGGGCGAGTTCGAATCCATCGCAGGATGGTACTTCATCGGCGTGCTCGGCCTGCCGGTGGTCATTTGCCTGGCCATCGCCGTTCGCCTGTTCGTCATGAAAAAGCCCACCCAGGGCTAAGACAAGATCACAACCGGCGGCCCGCCCCTCGTGCGGGCCGCCGACATTTTTCCAAGGAGACGCGAGTTTGTCCGGAAAGACCGTCGAACGAATATCGGCCATCGCCGCCCTCATCATCCTGCTCGCCGCATGGGTCGCGGGCGGAGTGCGCTCTAAAGGGGCGACCCTAGAACGCATCGGCAACATATCCGAGGAAATCGTCGGCGTCAGGCAGATCGGCCCTTCGGTCTACGAGGGGCACCGCCGCGGAGACGCCGGGGACAAGCTCTGCATCGCCGTGGCCGAGCATCCCGGATACGGCGGCCCGCTCCAGGTCGCCGTGGTCATGAACTCGTCCGGGGTGATAGAGCGTATCGCCCTCGTCGACACCACCGACACCACCACCTACGTCAGCCGCGTGCTGGACGCGGGCGTGCTGGACGCCTTCCTCGGCGCGGACGCGGCGAAACCGCCCAAGGTGGACGCCGTCACCGGCGCGACCCTCTCCTCCACGGCCATGATAAAGGCCGCCAACAAAGCCGTCGCGCGCATCCGGGGAACCGCCGGGAGCGACGGCCCGACCGCCGTTTCCCCTGACGAGATACTCAAGGCGGGCCTGACGATCGCCCTGTTCCTCGCCGCGCTCCTCATTTCCAGCCGCTTCTTCCGCTGGAACAAGACATACGCCCGGCTGGGCCTGCTGGCTGCGGCCACGGCGATACTCGGCTTCCTGTACGGAACCCAGCCTTCCCTCGCCTCACTCGTCCTGCTCCTGGCCGGATTCTGGGCCAAGGGGTTGGCTTCCTACACGGCATTGCTCTGCCTCGTCCTGGCCTTCGCCGTGTTCTTCCTCACGAAGAAAAACCTGTACTGCGCCATGATCTGCCCCTTCGGCGGCCTACAGGAGGGACTGGGCAGGATCACCAAAAGGACTCCGCCCGAAAGAACGGCCTGGATGAAATGGGTTTCCCGAGGGTTTGCCCTGACGGCCCTGAGTGCCGCGCTCTATTTCCGCAACCCTTCCGACGCCGAATACACGCCCTTCGGAATGGCCTTTTCCTTCATCGGCTCCGCGGCGATTTTCGCCCTCACCGTGCTGATCCTGGTGGCGTCGCTGGTGGTCAAACGGCCCTGGTGCGCGCTCCTGTGTCCGGCCACGCCCGTTTTCGACTACCTCGCCTTCATGCGCAACTGGCTCACTCACGGATGGAAGAAGGAGAAACAGTCATGACCTTCAAAAAAATATTCACCTTGGCGCTTTTCATCGCCTTTGTCGGCCTCTGCGGCTTCGAGCTGACGAGCCAGATCAAGGAAGGCGCGGAGCGGGACCTGGCTTCCGTGCGCTACGTGCGCGGCATCGAATCCGCGTCGGACGCCCCGGCGAACGCGCAGGGGATTCCATCCGAATCCTCACCGGAAAAAAGCCAGGAATTCAATTTGGACGACATCTTGAAGGAGACCGATCTCGATGGTTAGCAGACGCGTATTTCTCGGAGCCCTGGGCGCGTTCGGCGCAATCGCCTGCGCCGCCCCCTTTGCCGGACTGACCGGCGCGGTCCTCGGACGGGAGCTTCCCGAACGCACCGAAACACGGCTGATGATGGGCACCTATGCGACCATTTCCGTCCGCAATGCAAGCCGCGCCCTGGCGGACGAGGCCGTGGAACGCGCCTTTGCGGCCATGGGCAGGGCCGAAACCCTGTTCACGAGACGCGGCGGCTCCAGCCCGCTGGGAGTGCTCAATGCCCAAGGCGTGTTGCGGGAGGCTCCAGGCCCGGTGGCCGAACTGCTGGGCGACGCCATCCTCTTATCGAAACGGTCCGGAAACGGATTCAATCCCGCCACCGCTCCTGTTCTCGAAGCCCTCGCCGCCCACGGCGCGCGATCCATCGAGGACCTTCCTGCCCCAGTGCGGCGCGACCTAGGCGTCCTGGCTTCCCCCGACGGCATCGTCATGACCGGCACCACCATCCGGCTAACGCGCACGGGTATGGGCGTCTCGCTGGACGGCATCGCCAAGGGACGCATTGTGGACATCGCGGCGCGGGAACTGGAAAAAAGCGGCATAGCCGATTTTCTGGTCAATGCGGGCGGCGACATGCGAACCGGCCCGGACAATACCGCGGGATGGATGGTAGGCATCCAAAACGCGGCCGACCCGGCCCGGAACCTGTCGACCTTCCGCCTGTGCTCCGGCGCGGTCGCGACTTCCGGCAACTATGAAAGTCGGGCGTCCAAGGGATACGACCATCTTGTCCGAACCGACCCCGCCGAACCGCCGGTACGCGCCGTCACGGTGATCGCGCCCACCTGCGTCCAGACGGACGCGCTGGCGACGGCCCTGTTCGCCATGGGCAAGGAAAAGGGATCGGCGTTCATGCGGCGCAACCCGGGATGCGGTTGCCTGTGGCAAACCGAAAACGGACTCGTTCCCTGCGGAGACCGGCCCTTCCGAGCCTGACTTCCCTGTCGGGAAAACGCTTATTTATAGAAGAAGGTCCAGCCCTGATGAAGGCTGGAGGTGAGATCGATCTTGAGCGCGCCCATAAGCTCCCGGACAAACGACTGTTTGGTGACGGGACCTTCCACGAGCGCGGCGCGGCCTTCTATGCCCGATTCCCGCTTGAGCTCGGCGATGGCGTCCGACTGGGTGCCGATGCGGTCCACAAGTCCCAGGGAAAGGGCCTGACGGCCGGTGACGGCCCGTCCGTCGGCAATGGCGGCGACCCGGGCGCGATCCATGCCGCGCGCCTCGGCCACGTGATCCACGAACTGGTCGTGGAGGTCGTGCATGAGGTCGAGCATCTGTTCGCGCTGCGCATCGGTCAGGTTCCGCAGGGGGGTGCCCGCGGCCTTGTACTTGCCGGTGGTGAGGACCTCCGGCTTGATGCCGAATTTTTCCATGGCGTCGGCCACGGTGACGAACTCGGCCATGACGCCGATGGAGGCGGTGATGGACCCGGAGTTGGCGTAGATGATCCGCGCCGGGCAGGAACAGTAGTAGCCGCCGGAAGCGGCCATGGAGCCGTATGAGGCGACGACCGGCTTGACCGCGTTCAGTTTCTTGACCGCCGCGTAGATTTCCTGGGAGGGCGCAATGGCCCCGCCGGGGGAATCCACGCGCAGAAGCACGCCCTTGACGGAATTGTCCTCCTCAAGCGTGCGGATGAAGTCGACGACCCGCGAGGAGTCGAGGATCATGCCGTCCACGTGGACAACGCCGATCTTGTCGCCCGACAGGGCGAAGGAGCCGGGCATCCACCCCATGGCGCGGAAAAAGGCCATGACCCCCGTTATGAGGGCCATGGCCAATATAATCATCATCACCCCAAACAAGAAGGGGTGGCGCTGGGAGAAACGGTCTTTGGTTCCTGCCATGCGCATGACGCTTCAACCTACTTGGTCTCTTCTTCCTCGGCCGGGGCCTCGGCTTCGACAACCTCGTCGGCTGCTGCGGCTTCTTCCTTTTCGGCAGCGGCCAGGGCGTCCCCGGCGGCTTCCTCAAGCTTCTCGCGGAGCAGGTCGCCCAGAGTGGATCCGGCGCTCACGCTGTCGCCGCCAAAGGACTTGGACTTGCTGCCGCCGGTGCGGACGGGCTCTTCCTTGGTCTGCTTGATGGACAGGCCGAGACGACGCTCGTCGGCGGACACGTGGATGACCTTGGCTTCGATGGTGTCGCCTTCCTTGAACATCTCGGAAGGGGACTTGATCTTCTTGCGGCTGATCTCGGAAACGTGAACCAGGCCTTCGATGCCTTCCTCGACCTCGACGAAGAGACCGAAGTCGGTGATGTTGGTGACGACGCCGGTGACCTTCTGGCCCACGGGGTACTTGGCCGGAACCTGGGACCACGGGTCTTCGGTCAGCTGCTTCACGCCCAAGGTGAACTTCTCGTTCTCCTTGTCGACGGTGAGGACCTTGGCCTGGACGGAATCACCGACCTTGTAGACCTCGGAGGGGTGGCGGATCTTCTTGGTCCAGGAGATGTCGGACACGTGGATCAGGCCGTCGATGCCCTCTTCGATGCCGATGAACACGCCGAACTCGGTGATGTTCTTGATGGCGCCCTCAAGGACGGTGCCCTCGGGGTACTTCTCGGCCACGACATCCCACGGATTCGGGGAGATCTGCTTCATGCCGAGGGAGATGCGCTTCTTGTCCGGGTCCACGCCGAGGACGACGACTTCGACTTCCTCGCCGACCTTGACCATCTGGGACGGGTGACGGAGCTTGCGGGTCCAGGACATCTCGGAGATGTGGACCAGGCCCTCGACGCCGTTCTCCAGCTCGACGAACGCGCCGTAGTCGGCCAGGTTGGTGATGACGCCGGTGAAGCGGGAACCCTCGGGGTACTTCTCGGCGATGTTCTCCCACGGATCGGGAACGAGCTGCTTCAGGCCGAGGGAAACCTTCTGGCCTTCGCGGTCGAAATTGAGGATCTTCAGCTGGAGATCGTCGCCCAGGCCGACCATTTCCTTGGGATGCTTGATGCGCTTCCAGGACATGTCGGTGATGTGCAGCAGGCCGTCGAGGCCGCCCAGGTCGATGAACACGCCGTATTCAGTGATGTTCTTGACCTTGCCTTCCACAACCTGACCCTCTTCGAGGGTTTCCAGCAGCTTGTCGCGCTGTTCGCTGCGCATCTCTTCGAGGAGCACGCGGCGGGAAACGATGACGTTGGAGCGGCGGCGGTTGATCTTGAGGATCTTGAAATCGAATTCCTGGTTGACCAGGGCGTCCATGTCGGGGACCGGACGCAGATCGACATGGGAACCGGGCAGGAATGCCTCGACGCCGCCCAGATCGACGGTGTAGCCGCCCTTGATGCGGCGGATGATCCGGCCGACGACTTCGCCGTCCTTCTCCTGGAGTTCTTCCAGTTTATCAAAAAGCTGCATCCGCTTGGCCTTGTCGCGGGACAAGTAGATGGTGCCTTCGGCTTCGTTCTTGCGGGCGACGAAAACGTCGACCTTCTCACCGACGGAAACGGCCACGGTGCCGTCAGCCTCGGTGAATTCGGAAACGGGGATTTGTCCTTCGGACTTGAAGTTCACGTCGACGAGCACGTAGTCCTTGTCGACCTTGACGACTTCACCGGAAACAATGGTTCCCTCGTCCAGATCACCGAAATCGGAATTCAGATACTCGTCGAGCGCGTCGGCGAAATTCATTTCCATTTCGGGCATTTCAACAGATTCATTAGTTTTTTCCATGGGTTACCTCCACAACGGACCTCGGGCAAAGTAGTATTAACGTATATTTTCAAGATGAGGGTTCCGAGTTGGCGGGTCATCGTTTCCGAGGCAGGCGAGCCCCGTTCACTCGGTCGACGCGTGCGGCCGATCCCGACATCTTTACGTTCTTAGACAGGAAAACGTGCGATTCAAACAACTTATGAAATAGCCATTCTCCCATTATAAGAAGAGCCATGTACGTATCGGAAATAGCGCACACTGTAAACCTTTTTTTGACAAGGATTCGACGCGTCCAGAGCGTTCCGCGCACGCACCCTTTGCCTAACCGGCACGAGTTGTGTAATGTGCCGTCATAACGTGATATGGAGGGCGTAATGTCTGAAGAACGTTTTGAAATCTTCCTGACCGAAGCGCGGGCCGGATGGCTGGAAGCCCGCCTGGTTTCAGGCGATTCCCACTTCGACCTGAGCGTCAACTCCAATTTTTCCGAGCCCATCAAGGACCTGTTCCGCTGCCTGTGCGACGTCCGCGGCCTGGACGCGCCCACCGACATGGAAACGGACTATCGGCACACCGAATTCGAATGGGGCGGCGAGGGCTGGCTCTACTACTGGGTCATCACCCCCCGGCCGAACGGCGTGCTCGACATCGCGGTCGACTTCAAGGGCAAACGCGAGGTGGGCGGCGAGGAATACCCGGTCTGGAAGATAGAGACCTCGACCACCTGGGACAAGCTTGCCGGACAGGTCTTCACGCAGGCTTCGGAAATGCTCTGGATGTACGGCTTCACCGGCTATTACGCCCGCTGGCAGAAGGACTTCCCGGCCGGGGACATGATGCGCCTCGGGCACCTGCTCCACGGCCGCCCGGCCGATACCAACGACTTCTCCCGCGAGTTGGGCTACCTGGCCGAGACGAGGTAGCGCCCCTTGCGGCTGTGGACCCTCCATCCCCGGTTCCTCGACACCAAGGGGCTGACCGCCGTCTGGCGCGAAGGGCTTCTCGCCCGCAAGGTCCTGCGCGGCGAGACCAGGGGCTATACCAGACACCCCCAGCTCATCCGCTTTCGCGCCCACCCCGACCCGCTGGCCGCCATCGACGCCTATCTCGCGGCCATCCTGGGCGAAGCCCGCGAACGGGGGTACAACTTCGACGCCTCCAAGATCGACGAGCGCGCCGCAGCGGCCCCCATCCGCGAAACCACCGGCCAGCTCGGCTACGAATGGCTCCACCTGCTCGACAAGCTCCGGCGGCGCGCCCCGGACCGCTTCAACGACTTGCACGGCCAGCACCCGGCGCCCCACCCCCTTTTCGTCCTTGAAGACGGAGACGTGCAGGACTGGGAAATCCGCTAGCCGCGTTCGCCGTAAAGATTTTGCCGAAAATGCGAAAATCGTGATTTCCGAGGCATTCCACCAGTCCTAACCGGCGTTTGATGATCGAAATTGTTGCACGTGGAACGGAAGTGAACTATCAGGTGACAAAATGCGGATTGCCGAAAATCCGGACTGATACGCGCGCGGAGGGGTCCGGCGGTGTACGGTCGATAGAATTTTTCATTCCAAAAGCCCTGGAGGGGGATATCATGAAACGCATCGTCCTGTTGGCCTGCGCACTTGTTCTCTGTGCTTCCACAGCCTTCGCCGGCACACCCGTCAAGGTTGCCCACGCCACCTGGGTCGGCTACGGCCCGCTCTATATTGCGAAGGAACTCGGCTGCTTCGACAAGGAAGGCCTGGACGTCGACATCGTCATCATCGAGGACGAGGCCCAGTACGCCGCCGCGCTGGCCTCCGGCAACATCGACGGCCTGGGCAACGTGCTCGACCGCGAGGTCATCCACTACGCCAAGGGCACTCCCGAGGTCGTGGTCTTCGGCATGGACGAATCCTCGGGCGGCGACGGCGTGGTCGCCTCGGGCGAGGTCAAGACCGTGGCCGACCTCAAGGGCAAGACCGTGGGCATGGACAAGTCCTCCACCTCCTACTTCTTCTTCCTGTCCATCCTGGACAAATACGGCGTGGACGAAAAGGATATCAACATCATGGAGATGGGCGCTTCGGACGCAGGCGCGGCCTTCGTGGCCGGACGCATCGACGCCGCCGTGACCTGGGAGCCCTGGCTGGCCAACGCGGGCCAGCGCGAGGGCGGCCACGTGCTCGTTTCCTCCAAGGACATGCCCAAGACCATCGTTGACGTCTTCGTGCTCAACGCCGACTACGTCGCGAAGCACCCCGAAGTCCCGGCCAAGATGACCAAATGCTGGAACGAAGCCATCGACTGGTATGTGCAGAACCCGGACAAGGGCAATGAAATCATGGCCAAGGCCATGGGCCTCGACACCCAGGAAATGGCCGACATGGCCGCGGGCGTGACCTTCCTCGGCAGGGACGACAACAAGGTCTTCTTCGACAAGGCCACGGCCAACAGCATCTACGAAGTAGCCGATCGCGCCATATCCTTCTGGAAGTCCAAGGGAATCATCACCAAGGACGTGAGCGTGGACAAGCTCATCAGCTCCGACTACGTCAACGCCGATTAACATGCGACAAAAATATCCGGCGGGAAAAGGGGCGTGGCTGGCGGCCGCGTCCCTGTCCGCCGTCTTCTGCATCTGGGCCGCTCTGGCCTACACGGGTTCGGTCAAGCCGCTGTTCCTGCCGCCGCCGCACAAGGTTTTTCTGTCCTTCGGGGAAATGTTCGAGGAAGGCATCCTCTTTTCCTACACCTGGGACAGCCTCTACCGGGTCATGGTCGGCTGGTCCCTGGCAGCCGTGACCGCCGTGCCCTTGGGACTGCTCATCGGCACGTCGCGCCGGGCTTCGCACATGATCGCCCCGGTCATGGAGTTCGCCCGCTACCTGCCGGTGGTCGCCCTGGTTCCGCTCACCCTGCTCTATTTCGGCATCGGCGACGCCCAGAAGTTCGCGATCATCTTCCTTGGCACCTTTTTCCAACTGGTCCTGATGGTCGCGGACAGCGTGGCCTCCGTGCCCGCCGACCTGAGCCGGGCCGCGGCCACCCTCGGGGCCAACCGGGCGCAGACCTACCGGCTGGTCCTGTTTCCCGGCGCGCTGCCGGGCATCATGGACGACCTGCGCATCACCGTGGGCTGGGCCTGGACCTATCTGGTGGTGGCCGAACTGGTGGCCGCAAACTCGGGCCTGGGCTACATGATCCTGCGCGCCCAGCGATTCCTGGCCATCGACCGGATTTTCGCCGGTCTCATCATCATCGGCGTGCTCGGCCTCTTGACCGACTATTTCTTCAAACTGCTCGGGCGCATCATAACCCCCTGGAGCGACAAGCAATGACCATGCTCTCCATAGACAATCTGGGCAAGGTCTTCGACTCCGGCAAGGGGCCCGTGACCGCGCTTGAGGACATCAACCTGACCGTGGACCGGGGCGAATTGGCGGTTATCGTCGGTCCGAGCGGCTGCGGCAAGTCCACGCTGCTGAACATCGTGGCCGGACTTGAGCTGGCCTCTTCGGGCCAAGCCACGCTCGAAGGCAGCCCCATCACCGGCCCCGGCGCGGACCGGGGCATGGTTTTCCAGTCCTACACGCTTTTCCCCTGGTTGACCGTGCAGAAGAACGTGGAATTCGGCCTGCGCCTCAAGGGGGTGCCCACGGCCGAACGCGCCGCGACCGCCCGCCGCTATATCGAAATGGTCGGGCTGGCCGGATTCGAGAATTCCCTGCCCAAGGAACTATCCGGCGGCATGAAGCAGCGCGTGGCCATCGCCCGCGTGCTGGCCAACAAACCGGCCATGCTGCTCATGGACGAGCCGTTCGGCGCGCTGGACGCCCAGACCCGCCTGCTGCTCCAAGAGCTGCTGCTGAAGGTCTGGCGCCAGGAGTCGAGCACCATCCTGTTCATCACGCACGACATCGACGAGGCCATCCTGCTGGCCGACAACGTCTACATCATGTCCAGAAGGCCGGGCCGCCTCAAGGCGCGCGTCCCCGTGGACATCCCGCGCCCCCGGGACCACAAGGCCTCGCTGACCCCAGAATTCTCGCGCATCAAGTCGCAGATCATGGAACTTCTCTGGGAAGAGATCGCCACAGACTGACCCGCGCCCCGGAAACCGCCGCCAAAACGGCTACAGCCCGAGATCAGCGGCAAACGCCCCAAAGGAATATCCTTGACCTCAGCCGCTCCCCTTGATTATGGAATGTCCCACGCGCCAGTAGCTCAGGTGGATAGAGCATCGGCCTTCTAAGCCGACGGCCGTGGGTTCGAATCCTACCTGGCGCGCCAAAATTTAAAGCGGTTACGGCGGTTCGTCGTGACCGCTTTGTTTTGAGAGGCCTGTAAGAAGGTTCCCTTTGAGGTTACATTGAGACGTTCAGCCATCCTCTTGAGCATTGTCCTGTTGCTGCCCCTCAACGCCTGGGCGCAGTCCATCCTGCCGCTCTCCTGCTCCGACGTAACCAAAATCGAAATATGGCGTTTGCGTGGCGAGGCTTGGCACCGCCCCTCCAAAGAGGGGTATAGTTATGCCGTCATCGTCTACCTTACGAAAGAGGCGCAGGAACGAATGGCCAAGGTCTATGCATCTACCGAGGAGACGCCGTTCATGGTTGATGGATGCCGTTTCATCATCAGGCATGTGCAGCTATCGGCTAACGGAAAACCCATCCGAAGCGACGCCCCGGCCTCGGACAGTTTTAGCGGAAAGCAAGCCGTCATAAGCAAAAAGACGGAAGAAGCCGCCTTTGAAGCGGCAAAACGAATTTGCCCCGCCAAGGTATCGGAGACCTTGCTCACAGACGGAAGCTAACAGGAACTTGAAAAGAGCTAACCCGCGAAATCAACTTATCTCCCGAAGGACATCCCACACTCCCCCTAAACACTGGACAGGTCCGGCAAAGGGAGTACAGACTTACAGCCGTCCGGATGGAGCTCGGACGCGCATCTAGACCAATTTCCCCTTTTGAACCCCCTCCACTCAACATACTCAAGGAACGCATATGAGCTACGATGTTGTTTTTCATTTCGACCATGATCCGAAGGCGTTGAAGATTTCCTTCAACAACATCAAGAACTACATGGCGCATTTCACCGGGCCCAAGCCCGCGGTGTCGCTGGTGGTCAACGGGCCGGGCGTGCAGCTTCTGCTCAAGGACGGCGAATATGCCGCGCAAATCAGCGAGGCGCACCAGCTCGGCGCGGAAATCAAGGTCTGCAACAACGCCCTGAAGAGCTTCGAGATCGCCCCGGAGCAGCTTTGCCCCGAGTGCGTCGTCGTGCCTGCCGGTATCGTGGAGCTCGTGGAATTGCAGAACAAGGGTTTCAGGTACATCAAGCCGTAGCTCCGCGCCGGAATTCCCTGCCCATAAGCCCCGGCTTCCACCGGGCGAAAAGCCCCCGCGAACACTCTTCCGGGGGCTTTTCGTTCGAGGGACGCCGCCTGCGCCTTCCCCGCGCCTTTACGGGACGGGTGACGCGTGACGCCGGGAATGCTATCGTGCGCGGCATGGATGAATACGGTTCCATCGCCACCCTGTACGACCCTGTCGTGGGCCCGGCCCTGCTTCCCGTCCATCGGGCCATGGCCCAAAGGCTCGCGCCATGCGGAGGCTCCATCCTGGACCTGTGCTGCGGCACCGGGCTGATGGCGGCGCAGGCTCTTCGGCTCGGGCTGGCCGTTACCGGCGTGGACCTCTCCCCGCATATGCTCGCCGTGGCCCGGCGAAAACGCCCGGGCGCGCACTACATCCGAGCCGACGCGGCCATCCTGCCCCTGCCCGATTCCAGCTTCAACGGCGCGGCGATCAGTTTCGCCCTGCACGAAAAGCCCCTGTCCGCCGCCCGCGCCATTCTGGCCGAAGCGCACCGGGTGGTCCGTCCGGGCGGCCTCATCCTCGTTGCCGACTATCTGCCGCCCGCGCCGGACCGGTCCCTGTTCACGGGCGCGGCCATTCGCCTTGTCGAACGACTGGCCGGGCGTACCCATCACGCTCTCTTCCGCCGCTACATGGACGATGGCGGCGCGGCCCCGCTCCTTGCGCAAGCAGGACTCTCCGCCCGCTGCGAACAGACCTTCATGGGCGGATGGGTCGGGCTTTACGCGGCCGTCCCGGCTTGAGCGGATTGATTTCACTCCCGGCTTTATTCATACTGGCGAAATCAAAACTCCGACCAAGGACGCGTCATGCTCGAAGGATTGTGGACCCTGGAAAACCTCATTGCGCTCATAACCCTGTCCGGGCTGGAAATCGTGCTCGGCATCGACAATATCGTCTTCGTGGTGGTGGTCACGAACAAGCTGCCGGAGGCGTCCAGGGACACGGCGCGGCGTCTCGGCATCGGCCTGGCCATGTTGAGCCGCATCGTGCTCCTGCTGGGCATATCGGCCATCATGGGGCTGACCGCGCCGCTCTTCTCGGTGTTCGGCCATATCGTCTCGGGACGCGACCTGGTCCTGCTCACCGGCGGCCTGTTCCTCCTGGCCAAGGCCACCCACGAGATTCACGACAAGCTCGAAGGACCGCCGCCGGGCAAAGGCGTGGCCAAGGCCGTACACTCATACGCCGGGGCGATGATCCAGATAGTACTTTTGGACGTGGTTTTCTCCCTCGACTCGGTCATCACCGCCGTGGGCATGGCCCAGCACCTGACCGTCATGATCGCGGCCATTGTCCTCGCGGTGGGCGTCATGCTGCTCTTCGCCGGACCGGTCTCCGACTTCGTATCTGCCCACCCCACGGTGCAGATGCTCGCCTTCTCCTTCCTGCTCCTGGTGGGCATCTTCCTCATGGCCGAAGGTATGCACAAGCACATCGACCGCGGTTACATCTACTTCGCCATGGCGTTCTCGCTGTTCGTGGAATTCCTGAACCTGAAGGTCCGCAAGCGGCGGAAGGCGGCCTCCGGTTCGTAGTAGTCGAGAGGATTGATTGGGGAAAAGGGGAAGCCGCCCTTAACGCCCTGAAGAGGAAAATCAGGAGTTGAAAGCCGCTTCGCTGCAATAGTCGGATGATTTCGCCTCCGGCGGCCAAAGGGTTATGACCCTTTGGAGACCCGTTAGCGCCTTCGGCGGAGGCTTTCATCTATTCAATACGGAGTGGATGCGGCTTTTGGTGCGAATGCAAAAAAAGACGCGGCCCGAAATGGACCGCGTCTTGCTTTCTCGTTGCCGCGCCGAACGGTTAGATGACCTTGTTCAGCGGGTATTCGATGATGCCCTCGGCGCCGAAGCTGACCAACCTGGGGATCAGCTCGCGGACGATCTTTTCCTCGACCATGACCTCGACGGACAGCCAGTTGGGGTCCTGAAGCTCGGCCACGGTGGGCGAGTTCAGGGACGGCAGGGTGCCGTTGAGTTCGGACAGCTTTTCCTTGGGCAGGTTCATCTTCAGCCCGACCATCTTGCCCGCGCGCAGCGCGCCCTGGAGGAGCATGTTGATCTCCTCGATGAGCTGCCGCTTTTCCGGGTTGGCCCAGGCTTCCTTGTTGGCGATGATCTGGGTGTTCGTCTGCATCAGCTCGGCGATGATCCGCAGGCCGTTGGCCTTGATGGTCGTGCCGGTCTCGGTGATCTCGACGATGCCGTCGCACAGCCCTTCCACGACCTTGGCCTCGGTGGTGCCCCAGGAAAAGGAGACGTCCACGTTCACGCCGATGGACTCGAAGTATTCCTTGGTGAAGCCCATGAGCTCGGTGGAAATCTTCTTGCCTTCCAGGTCCTCGGGCCGCTTGTATGGAGAGTCGCCGCGCACGCACAGGACCCAGCGGGCCTTGCGGTTGGACACCTTGGAGTAAATGAGGTCGTCGACCACCACCACGTCGGACTTGTTCTCGCGAATCCAGTCCATGCCGGTCAGGCCGACATCGAAAGTGCCGTTCTCGACGTACATGGACATTTCCTGGGCGCGGGCCAGGGAGCACTTGATGCGGTTGTCGTCGATGTCGGGGAAGTAGTTGCGCTCGTGCAGCTTGATCTTCCAGCCCGCTTTTTCGAAGAGCTTGAGGGTCGCATCCTGGAGGGAGCCTTTGGGAACGCCGAGTCGAAGAAATTGTTCACTCATTATTTATAAACCTCTCTGGGGTCGAAGACGAGGGGCGAACACGGGCTCACCTCGCCGTCCTTGAGTTCACGGTAGAAGCAGGAGCGGTAGCCTTTGTGACAGGCCGCGCCGCCGATCTGTTCAATGAGAAGTACCAAGGTGTCGTCGTCGCAGTCAATGCGGATGGACTTCACCTTCTGCGTATGGCCCGAGGTACCGCCCTTATGCCATAGCTCCTGACGGCTGCGGCTCCAGTAATGAGCCTCGCCGGTCTCCAGGGTTTTATCCCATGATTCTTCGTTCATGTAGGCCATCATCAGGACCTCGCCGGTTTCGGCGTCCTGGGCGATGGCGGGCACAAGCCCATTCATCTTTTCGAAATCTGGTCTGATCACTTGCGGTACCTCGTATCAGATGGTGTTTCCGGGGCCCTGAATTGGGCCGGGGTCGCTATATAGCCAATACCGTGCCAAAGCGCAACCTGCGCGCCCGGACGTCACCCGATCGTCATTTGCCGTCCCGATCGCGGAGCATACCGGCCGTCAGTTTACCCATGCCCCGGGCAGCGAACCCCAGACCGTAAACGAAAAAAATCACGGCCACGGCCAGGGATATGCGGGACATGGGGTCGCCCGGATTGCCCAAATGAGCCGCTCCAGCCAGAGCGCAGAACACCCCGACCAGGCACAGGGCCGCGAACAGCAGGTCCATGGGGCCGGTCTCGTCACGGCACGCCTTGAGCCAACGCCTGAAGCGGCTGCGCTTGAGAGTCGGGTCGAGAGTTCGCGACCGGCTGGGCAGGACCCGGCTGAAGCCGAAGCTCGGCGGCGCGTCCTCACGCTGCATGGTCCTCATGGCTCGGGTCAGCACGGCCACATAGCGGACCAATACGAACATGACCACGCCGAAAAGCACGTTCAACCCCACGGTCACGGTACCCGGAATGGCGACGTTCATGGACTCGGCGGCCCGGAAGGTCAGCGGGACGAAATCATACAGCCCATGGAAGAGAACGGCCAGACCCAGCGCCTTGAGATACCGCGCGGCCCGCTCTCCGCGCGAGAATGCGGCCAGACCGACGTGGTAGCCCATGACCGCTCCCACCAGGGCGTGGCACGGCACGGCCAGAAACGCGCGCCCCACCGCCACGTTCAAACCGCCGTCCAGAACATAGAGGAGATTCTCGGCCGTGGCGAAACCCAGCGACACGGTCACGCCGTAGACGATGCCGTCCATGGGCTCGTCAAAGGCGGGATGGTTGACGCAATACCGCCTGAGCGCGATGAGCTTGAAGCACTCCTCGGGCAGGGCGGCCATGAGAAACGCCTGTCCCGCTCCCATCAGGTAGGGGTTGCCGGGAGGCAGGGCCGAAGCGATCAGGGAAAGAAAAGGGTAGAGCAGGTAAATGCCGAGGACGATGAGCACCCCGAGCAGAAAGGTCGAGATCAACGCTCCGGCCGGTTCGGGATACCTGTCGTTCGACAGGAACAGCCACAGGAGCACGGCGGACGGCACCACGGCCATGAGGAAGAGCAGAATTCCCACGGAGGCCCTCGTCGGTTTTGTTTGCGACCCGTACTGGATAGCCGACCCCGCACCGTGCGGTCAATGGTGTTCGACGCCTCCGGCGGCAGGGGGCAACGTCCCGCCTGAATGTGGATTGCGCGGTGCCTGACTATTCCCGCTGATTCTTGAGCCTCCCCGGCGGGACAGGTTGAGCCGGACGCGTCCCGGCCGTGCGCGACGCGGTCGACATTTACCGCCAAGCCATTATCTGCTACAGCTCGCCACACACAACCCATACAAGGAGAACACGGACATGCCCGTTCGTTCCAAGGATAATTTTCTGGTTTTCGGCGCGCCCCGCATAGAGCAGGAGGAAATCGACGAAGTCGTGGCCTCCATGAAGTCGGGCTGGATCGGCACAGGCCCCAAGGTCGCCCGTTTCGAGAAGGACTTCTCGCAATACGTGGACGCCCGCTACGCCGCGGCCTGCAACTCCTGCACCGCCGCCCTGCACCTCTCCCTGGTCGCCCTCGACCTCAAACCCGGCGACGAGGTCATCACCACGCCGCTGACCTTCTGCGCCTCGGTCAACGCCATCATCCACGCCGGGTGCACGCCCGTCCTGGCCGATGTGGACCCCGTCTCCCAGAACATCGACCCCGACTGCATCCGCGAGAAAATCACCTCGCGCACCCGGGCCATCCTGCCCGTGCATTTCGCGGGTCGCCCCTGCGACATGGACCCGATCATGGCCATTGCCGACGAGCACGGCCTCAAGGTGGTGGAAGACTGCGCCCACGCCATCGAGACCACCTACAAAGGCCGCCATGCAGGCACCTTCGGCAACTTCGGCTGCTTTTCCTTCTACGTGACCAAGAACGTCTGCACCGGCGAGGGCGGCATGGTCATCGCCCGCGACGAGGAAGACATCCGCACCATCAAGGTGCTCGGTCTCCACGGCATGTCCGCCGACGCCTGGAAGCGGTTCTCGGACGAAGGGTACAAGCATTACGAGGTGGTCCACGCCGGATTCAAGTACAACATGATGGACATCCAGGCCGCCATCGGCATCCATCAGCTCAATCGGGTGGAAGAGAATTTCAAACGGCGCTGCGAAATCTGGGACATGTACCAGGAGGCGTTCCGCGCCCTGCCTGTAGGCACTCCCGCCCCTGAGGAGCCGGACACCCGCCACGCCCGGCACCTGTACACCCTGATGATCGATCCCGTCGCCTGCGGCATCGACCGCGACCAGTTCCTGGTGCGGCTGACCAAGGAAAACATAGGCGCGGGCGTCCATTACCTGGCCATACCGGAGCACCCATACTATCAGGAACGGTTCGGCTGGAAGCTTGAAGACACTCCGCACGCCGTCGCGCTGGGCCGAGAGACCCTCAGCCTGCCGCTGTCTCCGAAACTCACCGACGACGACGTGGCCGACGTGATTAAAGCCGTGAATATCTGCCTGGGGGCGTAACAGCCCCCAGGGCCCCCGGCCCGCTACTCGTTCCCGGCCAGCCTGTTGCGCCCGCCCGCCTTGGCCGCGGCCAGGTATTGCTCGGCTCTGGCGACCATGGACGCCGCGCTGCTTAATTCCCTGTTCCCCGCGAGGCCCATGGAGACGGTCACCGTCAATTCGGGATGAATTTCATCCCATGGATACCGCTCGACGGCCTGCCGTATGTTCTCGCAAGCCACGGCAGCCCGTTCCCGGGCAGTGTTGGTGAACAGGACCACGAAATCCTCATCGCCGTAGCGCGCGACCACATCGCTCTTGCGGGTATGCCGGGAGAACAGCTCCGCCACCTTCTCCAGGACCAGATCGCCCACTTCCCTAGTGAAGGTTTCGTTCAAGGCCCGGAAACGGTCCAGGCTGCCCATCATGACGGACAAGGGCTGGTCGTACCGCTTGGCGCTCTCGAAAAATAGCCGCGCCTGTTCGTCGAAATGGCGGCGGTTATACAAGTTCGTCTGCGGATCGGTCACGGCCAGTTCGTCGCGCTCCACCCGACAACGGGCCAAATCCTCGTTTACGGCGTTGTAAGCCGCGGCAAGCTCTCCCAGCTCGTCGTCCGTCGACGCCTCGACGCGATGGGGCTCTCCTCCCTGTTCGCGCCCCATGCGGACGGCCGCGACCAAATCGCGGACCGGAGCGGATTGACGCCAGGCCATGCCCACGCCGAACAGCCCGACCACAGCCGCAGCCACCGCCATGCCCACGCCGAGAGACGCATCCAGCCTGCCCAGGAAGACCCCGTCGGCACCTGACGGCCGCACCACGCCCATACGCGTGACCAGCGCGGCCACACGCCCTCCCACGCTCACGGGCTCGGCGCGTGCAAGCACTTCACCGGACACGGTCTGGCCCACCTTGAACGAACCCGCCGGGTGCAGCACCGTGCCGCGCTCGTCCATTACCAGGAATCGGAACGGCATTCCCTGCCACTGCCTGGATACCCCGTCACCCGAGGTCGCGAAAACGCCGAACGGTTCGGCAAGCATGGCTTTGTCCAACCCGCCGTGCCGGGCCGCGTAGTCGGCCAGGTCCGCCTTGAACATGGCGAACTCGCGGGCCGAGACATACTCCGTGAAGTCGGACCGAACCAGTTGCCTGGCCACGAGCACGGCCGCCAGGCAGGCTACAAGGCCCACAACCAGGTAACTCACGGTCAATTTGGATTGCAGATGCATAACGGAGGCTCCCCGTCTTATATAGGAAAGACTATTCGGACGATGCCTATATTTCACCAATCCTGTCCGGGAGTCAATTACTACCGGGCTTACCAACAAAAAGGCCCGGATGACCGGGCCGTTGCAGCAATATGGCCTGGACCCCGCCTAACAATCGTGAAAGTCCTTGTTGATGTAGAAACAGAGATCGAACAAATTCTGAACCATTTCATCCACCATACCCTCCGGCCGCGTCCCCGCCGCCTCGACGCTGACGGTCTTGTTCACGATCTTGGAGAACAGCATTCCGATGAGCTGATCGTCATACAGAGTCCAGTACTTGCTTCCCGAGGGAAATTTCTTATCGAATCCGTGGTAATACATCGTCGCTCCGGTGGAGGCTGAAAGGTTCCTTCCGTTGCCTACTTATCGGCTGCGGCACCCCTTCGCTTTATGCCTTGAAACAAGATTGTCGCCAAATTAATTCAACAGGTTGCTTCAACCCAACCACGCCGCAAGTCCGCGCCGGAGCGGATTCCGCAAGGTTCCCCCGGGAACGCCAAGTTGCGAAATTGTTGCTCACATGTAACACTGAATGTTACAGACATGGGGTATAGCAGTCCCAATCACACCGAAAGGAGCCTACTGTGTCAGCCCAGAAAATCCTGGTGGTCGAAGACCACAGAGACACGCGAGAACTGCTGAAATACAATCTCACCGCCGCCGGGTTCGACGTGGCCGCCGCTGAAGACGGCCAGCTCGGCCTCAACCTGGCCCACGCCTTCAAGCCCGACATCATCCTGCTTGACCTGATGATGCCCGGTACCGACGGCCTTGAGGTCTGCCGCCAGCTCAAAGGGGATCCAGCCACGGCCCGCATTCCCGTCGTCATGCTCACGGCAAAGGGCGAAGAGGTCGACAAGATCGTCGGTCTTGAGCTCGGAGCCGACGACTACGTGGTCAAACCCTTCTCTCCGCGCGAACTCGTTCTGCGCATCAAGGCCATCCTGCGCCGCTACGGCGCGCCCGAGCCCAACGCTCCCAAGCTTTGGGAACGCGAAGGGCTGCGCATCGATTTCGAGGCGCACCAGATCACCATCGACGACGAGGAAACCGCCCTCACCGCCACCGAATTCAAACTCCTGACCGTCCTCGTTTCCGGGGCGGGCAAGGTCCAGACCCGCGACAACCTCCTGGACACCGTATGGGATACCCACTTCGAGGGCTACTCCCGCACCGTCGACACCCATGTTCGCCGGCTGCGCCAGAAGCTCGGACCGTACGCGTCCTGGATCGAAACCATTCGCGGCGTGGGCTACCGCTTCAAGGCCTAGTCCGCTTCACTGCCGTATTTTACCAAGAAAAAGGCCCCCGCAAGCATCGCTTGCGGGGGCCTTTTCACATCCACGGTCAAAGGGCCTGAGAGGCCCCATACCGGCGCAGGTGGGTTCACATCAGCGCTCAGGCGTCGTTTTTTCGTCCAGCCGGAACCACGCGCGTCGTTCAGGGAGCGCATGGCGGCGGACTCAAACCGACACCCTACGCTTTCCATCTTTAATGGGGGGCAACCCTGATGAAGTTCTACTCCTGAATGGAGACGCTCCCGGGACTAAGCCGCGACGCCCCCGGATCGCACGCGGAAAACGGTCCGGTAGCCTGAGCCAATCCCAAGCCAGGCCCACAAGGCATTTATCCTGAAAGCCCAAAAGACAAAAAAAGAAGAGAACGGACCAAACCGCGCGAGACGGTTCTCCGTAGACTCAGGGAGCTTCCCCGGAAGACCGGAGCAAGCCGAAAAGAGGGGGTGTCTTCTACCCTAATCGCTGCCGAGCGTTATCTGGAATGCAATGGAGTATAGGTGGTCGAAAAAGTCCACGTACTCGACGGGGATGTGCTTGGGCACATTGATCCTCGACGGCGCGAAGTTGATGATGCCGCGGATGTTGGCCTCAACCAGGTGGTTGGCTGCGCGCTGAGCGCGATCCGGAGGCGTGGCGATGATGCCGATTTCAAGATTCAATTCAGGCGCGCGTTCCTTGAGGTGGGTGGGGCAGACGATTTCCATGCCCTCGAACTCGAGCCCGATCTTGTCCGGGTCGCAGTCGAAGGCGGCGCAGATTTTGAACCCGCGCTTTTCGAAATCGTGGTGACGGAGCAGGGCGCTGCCCATGTTGCCCACGCCGATGAGGGCGCACTTCCAGAGTCGGTCGATGCCGAGCGACTGCTTGATGGAAGTAATCAATTCCTGAACGTAGTAGCCCACGCCGCGTACGCCGAATTCGCCGAAGTACGCCAGGTCCTTTCGAATCTGGGAGGAGTTGACTGAGCAGGCCCGGGCCAGGCGCTCCGAGGACACGACGTCATTGCCGTCCCGAAGGAGGTTCTCGAGGACCTGAATGTAGACGGCGAGCCGTCCAATGGTTGCTTTAGGGATATGTTCGCTTTTCATCATAATTTTGGGCTCTTTCCGGTCAAGAGGCTTTCCGGTATGTGAAATTCTTAACATGAAAGAGGCTGAAAAAGGGAGGCCGAAGCCTCCCTTTGAAAGGACTCCGTAAACCTGAAACTAGACGACGAAGAGCAGGATCAGGTTGACGACCAGGGCGTAAATGGCCAGGGATTCGATGAAGGCCAGGCCGAGGATCAGGGTGGTGGACAGCTGGCCACCGGCTTCGGGGTTGCGGGCGATGCCTTCGCAAGCGCCCTTCACGCCCATGCCCTGACCGATACCGCAGAGACCGGCGGCGATGCCCATGCCGATAGCGGTGGCGTAGGCCTTGGCGGACATGACGGGATCAGCACCTTCAGCGGCGAAGGCGACGGACGCGACCAGGACCATTGCCAGGGTGGTGAACAAAATCTTCGCGATTTTCATGTGAATCCTCCAAATGGATTACGTAATATTGTTGTGGTCCAAGGACCATTTCCCCAAATTAAGCAGACTTCTTCTAGTGGGCGTGTTCGATGGCGCCCTGCAGGTACAGCATGGTCAGCATGAAGAAGATGAACGCCTGAATGGTCTTCGCCAGGATGAACAGGAAGTACATCGGCAGGGAGCCGAGAACCGGCGCCAGGAAGAACATCAGGATCAAAACGATTTCCTCGCCGCGGATGTTGCCGAAGAGACGAAGAGTCAGGCTGAGCGGACGAGCAAGGTGAGAGATGGGCTCAAGGATAAGCATGAGCGGGGCCAGGAAGCCGACCGGGCCCATGAAATGCTTGATGTAGCCGAAGCCCCATTTCTTCATGCCCACGAACTGATAGAAACAGAACACGATGATGGCCATGGCGGCCGGCGTGTTGATGTTCGCGGTGGGCGCGTCGCAGCCCGGCACGAGACCGAGCCAGTTCATGCCCAGGATAAAAATGAAAATGGTGCACAGCAGCGGCATGAATTGACGGCCTTCTTCGCCCAGGTTGGCGACGACGAAGTCCTCAAGCCCTCCGATGATCGTCTCGAAGACGTTCTGGAGGCCGCCGGGGACCAACTGCAGGCGGCTGCGGACCATCAGTCCCAGCCCCAGGATGATGGCCATGACCAGCCACATGTAGAGCACATGGTTGATGCTTTGCACGCCGAGAGCGTGTTCAACCTGGGTGCCCCAATGGCCGATGCTTTTCAGCATGTCCATGTACAAGAGAGGATGCGGCAATCCGCCCGAAAAACCCATATCAAAGCCTCCTTAAGCAGTTCGGCTATTTTTCCCTCAACTGACTCAGGCCGGTCGCGGTGATGTTGACCACCACGGTTCCGAGCCCCGCAATCAACCCCCAGTGAGGAACTCGCTCAACTCCGATCAGCCACCAAAGTGCCAGCCCGCTCAGAGTCATTTTTCCCATGAATATGACAAACAGCAGATATGGTCCCCTCTTCTGGTCGTAGACCAACGACTGGGTCACGCGGGCGAGTGTCCAGAAGTTGACCAGGGCGATTACCGCCCCCGCCAGATAGGCCAGGGACCACCGGGAAAACAGTGTTGCCAGCATGATCACTAGAGAGGTCCCCAGCGACACATAAATCTGGTTGCGGACAACGATGCGCACATCCGGCTTGGTGAAGCCGCTTCTGACAAGCAGCCGTTCAAGCCCTTGGTTCATCCTGCCCAGCACTCTTTTCTCCGTCCTGTTTCAAAGAACCGGCTCTTTTAGCTTCTTCCCGCCTCTGGAGACGCCTGAAGTCCTCGAAAATCATCTTGAACCCGGCGATGACCCCCAGAAAGAAGAAGATCATTATCAACCAAGGCCTGGTCCCGAAGTATTCATCAAGAAAATACCCGATGGTCAGGCCGACGACGGTGGCCGATACGATGTGAAGTCCCATCGTGCCGGCGGTGCCCCCCAGCTGGGTGATGTTCACCCACCGATCGTCTTTTGAAAAGAACATGTTTACACCTCGCAAAGGCCGGGATACGCGAGCGTCGGCAGTGGGTTGCCACCCCGCGCAGGCATTTCGTGCAATCCTTCACAAGTGGAGGAGGAGTAGCACACGCCGTCAATTCCCGTCAACGTCTTTTTCAGAAACGATGATCCTTTTTCGAACTTTCTGCAACTGCTATAAACTATTAAAATCCGGCTGCTTAAACCATACGTACAGCCTATATGTGAAAAATATCCCGATTTTTGTAACGGGTCCGCGAAAAAGCGGATGGACAACCGTCTCCATCCGCAAAATCGTCCGTTTTCCAAGGCCCGGACGCCCCTATTTGGGGTCGCTCACGTCCACAACCTTGACCAGGAACTCCTTGACCCCCTCGGGAGGCGTGAAGAACACCGCCATGAAGGGTGTGGATGCGCCGGGCCGGATGAACGTGTTGTTGGAAAGAATGCCCACATCCGAAGCCAGCCCGTCCTTGATCTCCTTCTCGGTCTGCACCTGAAGCTGGAACTGCGACAGCACGTTGCCGCACAGGAGGGACTGGGAGGTCAGGACGTTGTTCCCGGCGTCGTAGAGAACCACCTCGACCTCGACCCGCTCCTTGGGCTTGGAAAACTTGTTGACGGCCTTGCCCTCGACCACGAACAGGTTGCCCACCTTTTCGTTGGCCACATAGTACTGCTTGACGTTCTTCAACTCGATCTTGCGCACGCGCTCGGCCGGAGATTCGCCCGGTGCGACGCTCTCGCCGCCGTTGTCCTCGGCGAAAATCTGCCCGACGAAGGGCACGTCCTTGAGCATGGCTCCGAGGTTCACGCCCGCATAGGTCCAGACACGGAAATAAATGGCCGCGCCGACGACCACGGCAAGGATGAGCAGAACAACCAGGCACCCCAGGGATTTGCGGCTGCCGGGCTGCGGCTCCTCGTCCAGCTCCAGGCTTTTGCCCAGGCCGCCGGACGCCGCTCCGTCCCCGTCCCCGTCCTCGGAGGGGAAAAGCGCGCGGGAATCGTCGATCTCGGCCTCGTCGGCGTCCTCGAACAGGTCGCCGTCGTCTTCATCGCCCTCGTCCGTGAACAGGTCTTTGCCGCGTCCGCTCTCTTCAACGAACAGATCATCGGATTCGGCTTCCTCCCCGCCTTCATCCTCGGCGAACAGGTCGTCGGACTCGTCGTCCTTTCCACTGCCCAAAGCGGCGAACAGATCGTCCTCTTCATCGGCCGGGGTTTCGTCGGCCGGGGTTTCCCCGTCCTCGTCGGAGGGCGTCTCGTCCGCGAAAAGATCGTCCGTGTCGGGCATTTCCTCGACGACCCTGTCGGCCGCGTCCGATGCCGTGGACTCGTCCTCATCGGCCGTCCCGGCCGTCTCTCCGGTCTCGGCGGCGCTTGCGGCCACGTCGTCGAACGTCCTGTCGAAATCCTCGCCCGCAGCGGAATCCACGCCGCGCTCATCGTCCTCAAGCAGCGCCTCGACCTCTTCCTCGGGAGTGGCCGGAGGCAACTCCACCTTGAACACGTGCGCGCACTTGGAGCACTTGACCTTGGCGCCGCCGGCCGGAACTTTTTCATCGGGCAGGTTGTAGCTGGTCTCGCAATTCGGGCAGGTGACGATCATAATTCGATCTCCAGAAAGTCCGGTTGGTTGGCTCTAAGATTCGTTGGACAGCTCGAAAATGCCGCCCAGTTCCCTGTACCGCTCGGCGTAATCCAGGCCATAGCCGACGATAAACCCGTCGCTCAACCTGAATCCGGCAAAATCGACGGTCACGGCCTTTTCCCGTCGTTCCTGCTTATCAATAAGCGCACAAATTTTCAAACTCTTTGGGTTTCTCCGCCTGAGCACGTGGAGCAAAAAGTCCATGGAGTGCCCGGTATCCACGATATCCTCGATTACCAGGACGTCCTTTCCCTCGATGGATATTTCCAGGTCCTTGGAAAAGACGATGTCCTCGGAGCGGGAAGTGGCCGAACCGTAGCTGGCCAGCCGCACGAAATCGATCTCGATTTCCCGGTCGATGCAGCGGATGATGTCGGCGAAAAAGAGAAACGCGCCCTTGAGCACGCAGATGCAGACCAGCGGTCCGTCGCCGGAGTACGACTCGGTGATTTCCCGGCCAAGTTCCGCATTGCGTCCTGCGATCTGCTCGGCGGTTATGAAAGGTGTCAGTTTGTGTGCCATTGCGCTGTTCGGGTTACAGGTTGATTGTCATGGCCACCTCGTTGCAGAGGTCGGGGAATCTCGGACAGTTGAGGCAGTCCAGAAAGATCTTCTGGTTCAGGTTGTCCATCTCTTCGGGCTCGAACCCCACCCGCTCGAAAAAGGCGGGAACCTCGGTCAGGGTGTACACCCGATAGATGCCGAGAGTCACGGCCTCGGACAGGCAAGTCTCGACCAGCTTGCGGCCGAGCTTCCTGCCCCGATGGGAGGATTCCACCACCAGGGAACGGATTTCGGCCAGGTTGTCCCAGATGATGTTCAGGGCGCAGCAGCCGATGACATTGCCGTCATCGTCCAACGCGACGACGAAATCCCGCAGATGGGAATACAGTTGGCTGAAGGAGCGGGGTAGGACCAGGCCGTCATGCTGATCGGTCAGCATGAGCAGCCCGTGAATGGACTTGACGTCCTCGATGCGTGCCTTGCGAATCATGACTGCCTTCTAGTTCAGCTTGTCCACCATGGCTCCGAGCATGGAGCCGGGGAAGACGCCCGCCTGGGAAAATATATGCTTGCCGGTCTTGTCGAAGATGACCAGCGTGGGAATGGCCTCGACGCGGAAGTCGCGCGCCAGCTCCTGGTCGCCCAGGTAGACGGAAACGTCCATGGGGTTCTTCTCCAGATACCGCTCCAGCGCTTCGACCCGCTCGTCCACGGACAGGGCGATGATGTTCACCTGGTCGCCCCTGACCTTGCGCAGCGCCTCCAACTCGGGAATCTGCTGCTTGCAGGAGGGACACCATGTTGCCCAGAAAAAGAGCATGGTCGGCCTTTCGCCGTTGTCCTTGAGATATTGGTCGAGTTCGGCCCGCCCCATGAAGGGGATGGAGCCGGAGGCCGCCGGAGCGTTCTTCGCGGCGGAGGATTGAGCCTCGCCGGCAGTCTTTTCGGCATCGTTGCCGGATTCGCCCGAACACGCCGTCATGGCCAAAAGACCCAGGACAAGGGCGAGGGTAAGCCACATTTTTCTCATGAAACACCTCGGGTGTGAATTTTCGGCACTCTAGCAGAGTTGAATGCCAAATAAAAGCGAGAGGCCCTCTCTCAAAACACTTGGGGCGGCAGAGGTCAAGAAACTTTCGTGCGACGCGGCGCAGCCCGGACGAAATCCTTCCGCGCCCCGTCGGAGTCCCGCAAACCCGCTTGCGGCCGGAGCGGCGGAAATCATCCGCTATCCGAGCCGGATGGGACAGGGAGACGGGGAGAACACCTTTGCGACGGTGCTCTCCCCTTCCCTGCGCGAAAGGCTACTGCGTCAGCCTTTGGGCGAGCTTGACGGCGGCCACAGCGTCCGTGGACCAGCCGTCCGCCCCGATGGCGTTGCAGAATTTTTCGGTGACCACGGCCCCCCCGATGATGACCTTGGCGGACAGGCCGCGTTCGGCGACCATTTTCACGGTGTCCTCCATGCGCACCATGGTGGTGGTCATGAGCGCGGACAGGCCGATGAGGGCGGCGTTGTGCTCCTCGGCGGCGTCCACGATCCTGGCGGCGGGCACGTCCTTGCCCAGGTCCACGACCTCGAAGCCGTAGTTCTTGAGCATGAGGCAGACGATGTTCTTGCCGATGTCGTGGATGTCGCCCTCCACGGTGGCCATTATCACCACAGGCCTGTCGCCCGCATTCCCATCCTCCTCGAGGAGCGGCTTGAGCCGCTGAAAGGCGGTCTGCATGGTCTCGGCGGATTGCAGGAGCTGGGGCAGGAAGTATTCCTTGGCCTCGTACTTGTCGCCGACCACGAGAATGCCGGGGATGAGCAGGTCGTTGACGATGCTCATGGCGGCCATGCCCTTTTCCAGCTCGGCCTCCACCAGTTTGACGACATTGTCCTTGTCGCCCTTGACCACAGCGGCCTGGACCGGCGGCAGGGACGGCCCGCCGGACTTGGCGGCAGGGGCCGAAGCGGCCTGCGCCCCGCCTCCCCCGACCCAGCCGGAGAACTTGTCGATGTACCGGGCGGCCTGGGGATCGCGGCCGAGCAGAACCTCGGCGGCGTGCAGGGACTCCTGGATGCGCGCGGAATTGGGGTTGGAAATGAACGAGCACAGTCCCGCGCCCATGGACAGGGCGAGGAAGGTGGAGTTGAGCAGCTCGCGGGCCGGAAGACCGAAGGAGATGTTGGACAGGCCGATGGTGGTGGGCAGCCCCCACTCGTCCCGGCAGTGGCGCATGACTTCCATGGAATGACGGGCGGCCTCGGGCTTGGACGAGACCGTCAGGGCCAGGGCGTCGACCATGATGAGACGGCGCGGGATGCCCAGGGCGTCGGCCCGGGCCAGGAGGTCGGCAATGACCGCCAGCCGTTCGGACGCGGTTACGGGCAGCTTCTTGCCCACGATGGGCAGGAGGATGAACGGCGCGCCGAAAAGCTTGCACAGGGGACCGAGCCGCTCCATCTTGCCGGGCTCGCCGGAGATGGAGTTGACCAGGGGGGAGCCGGGATAGGCCCACAATCCGGCCTCGACGGCCGCCGGGTCGTTGGAGTCGATGGAAAGCGGCGCGGTGGTGCGGCCAAGCAGGGAAACGATCAGCTCGGGCAGGAGCTGGACCTCGTCGACCAGGGGCGCGCCCACATTGACGTCGAGCACCGGCGCGCCCTGCTCCACCTGCTCGGCGGCGAAACGGTGTGCCTCGGCGAAAAGGGAATCCTGGAACTCGGCGGTGAGCTGCTTCTTGCCCGTGGGGTTGATGCGCTCGCCGATGATTACGCCGGGATGGTCGAAACCGATGGGCACGGACACGGAACGCGAAGTGAGAACCAGTTGGGCGTTGTCGGTCTTGACCGGACGCCGCCAGAGGGCGTCGCCGACCTTGTTGCGCAGGGCGCGGATGTGGTCCGGCGTGGTGCCGCAGCAGCCGCCGATGAACTTCGCGCCCAGCTCCGCGAAACCGGCCGCCTGTTCGGCGAACGGCTCGGGCTGCAAACGGAACACGGTGTTGCCGTTACCGTCCAGCTCGGGCAGGCCCGCGTTGGCCTCGGCAAAGGTCGGCGTTTCCAGCCTGGGCGCCCAGGAACGCAGGGTATCCCGCATCTGCTCCGGCCCGGCGGAACAGTTGGTCCCGATGAGGTCCACGCCCATGTTCTGCATGGTGTCCACGAAGGTCTGCGGCGAGGTGCCGGTCAGGGACGCCTCGCCCTCGAAAGTCATGGACACGGCCACGGGCAGGTCGCAGACCAGGCGCGCGGCGATGACCACGGCCTTGGCTTCGGCCAGATCGAAAAGAGTCTCGCCCAGGATGAGGTCCGCGCCGCCGGCAACGCATCCGCGTATCTGCTCCTTGAAGATTTCCACCAGCTCGCGGAAGGTCATCTCGCCGAGCGGCTTGACAAAATGCCCGGTGGGGCCGATGGAGGCCGCCACGAAGGCGCGGTCGCCCGCCACTTCGCGGGCGATGGCCGTCATGGCCCGGTTCAGTTCGAAGGGATCGGCGTTCAGTCCGAGCTTGGGCCTGGACCCGCCGAAAGTGTTGGTGGTCAGGATGTCCGCCCCGGCCTCCAGGTAATCGCGGTGCACGGAACGGATGACGTCCGGCTCCTTGAGGCCCCACAGTTCGGGGGAGAGACCCGCGGGCAGCCCCCTGCCCTGGAGCAGCGTGCCGTAACCGCCGTCGAAATAATAGATTTTGTCGTCGTCGAGTATGGACCTGAAATCGCGCACTTGTATCCTCCACGCGGGCGGCGGGCGCAGGGATTGCGCACCGTCCGATGTATTCATATATCAAGATATCTCGATATAGCTGCGACCCGGCTGGAAATCAAGCCTTTTATTGGAGCGGAATTCAGCGTTTTTCAGCCCCGGTTGCGCAGAGTCTTGCACAAGTTGCGCTTCCCTGAAAATCATTGATAAGGTCCGTCAAAATCTATAGTGTGGCCTTCTTGCTCTTATAATTTGTATTGAACCGCGCGCTTCGGCGCCGAATCCATAATTTGCGATGACATCTGAACAAACGACCGAAGTGGTCGAACCGGAAATTGTCGAAGAGGACGATTTCGAAGAGACCGACTTCAACGAAAACGACTTCAGCGAGAACGACTTCGGCGACGACGACTATGAGGACGTGTCGGCCGACATTCCCTCCAGCCCTCCAGCCAAAGCCGACGAACGAGGAAACAGGCTCCCGGCGCTGAATCCGGCCCCGTCATCCAAGGCGGTGCGGATTCGCGATCCCTTGCAGCTGTACCTCAAGGAAATCGCCCGGTTCCCCATGCTGGACCCGGAAGAGGAATACGCCCTGGCCAAAAGGGTCCAGGAGGACAACGACCAGGATGCGGCCTTCAAGCTGGTGTCCTCGCACCTCCGCCTGGTGGTCAAGATCGCCATGGACTTCCAGCGGCGCTGGATGCAGAACGGCCTCGACCTCATCCAGGAGGGCAACGTCGGACTGCTCAAGGCCGTGACCAAGTTCGATCCCGAGAAGGGGATCAAGTTCTCCTACTACGCGGCCTTCTGGATCAAGGCGTACATCCTGAAGTACATCATGGACAACTGGCGCATGGTCAAGATCGGGACCACCCAGACCCAGCGCAAGCTGTTCTACAACCTGAACAAGGAGCGCCAGCGCCTCCAGACGTTGGGGTTCGACCCCACCACCGAGGCCCTGAGCGAACGGCTCGGCGTGTCCGAGGCCGAAATCGACGAAATGGACCAGCGGCTGTCCAAGAACGACATGTCCCTGAACACCCCGCTGGCCGACGACTCCGACGCCACCAAGATGGACTTCCTGCCGTCCCTGGCGCCGGGCGTGGAGGAATCCATCGCCAACGACCAGATCGTCGACATGCTCCTGAACAACATCAGGGAAATACGCTCGTCCCTGAACGAAAAGGAAATGGCCATCCTGGACCGCAGGCTGCTCTCCGACGACCCCGTGACCCTGCGGGAAATCGGCGAGGAGTTCGGCGTCACCAGGGAGCGCGTCCGCCAGATCGAGGCCCGGCTCATGGCCAAGATCCGCGAGCACCTGACGGACAAGGTCAAGGATTTTTCCAGCGACTGGGTGCTGGAGCACGAATAATCGGCGGCTACGCCAATCGGGACGGACGGATGAAACTATTCTCTAGGCCTGACTCACACACCGCACTGGCTGCCCTGGCGCTCCTCGCGCTCTTGACCGTCGCCGGTTGCGCCGCCGGAAGAAACGCGGCCGAGCCCATGCCCGCGCAGCCCATGACCGAATCGGCCCAACTCGACTACGACTATCTGGTCTACCAGGACCTCCTTCACCAGTTGCAGCGCCACGCCCAGGAGGGCGGCCGCAGCGCCATGACCAACAAGGAGGCCGCCGAAATCCACGCCAGGGCCGCAGCGGCCCTGGACCGAATCCTGGCCCAGGCCCCCTCGCCCCAGCTCTATGTGGAAAAGGCCGGCCTGTACTGGAACCACCCCGACGGCACGGGCCGGTCCCGCGCCGCCCTCAAGGAAGGGCTCGACAAGTTCCCGGACAACCGGCTGTTGACTCTTTATCTGGCCAACTCCTACGTCGCCGATCACCGCGCGAACGACGCCATTTCGATCATGGACGGCTTCCTCGCCCGGCATCCCGACGACCTTGAAGCCCGCGAACGGCTGGGCCAGATGCTCATGGACGCGGGACAGGACGCCAGGGCCCTGGACGTGCTCAAGCAGATTCCCGAAAAGAAACGATCCGCCGACGCCCTCTACGCAATGGGGCGGGTCCAGGGCAACCTGGGAATGCGCAACGCGGCCATCGCCAACCTCAAGAAGGCCGTGGCCATGGACCCGGAGTTCACCGAAGCCCTGGTGGAGCTGGCCTACCAGTACGAGCTGGCCAAGGACTACGTGGCCGCCGAGGATATTTACGGCTCCATCCTGGAGCAGAGCGACTCCTTCCCCGAGGCGCGGCTCAGGCTCATCAACCTGAACCTCAAGCTGAACGACCCGGGCAAGGCGCTCGACCTGGCCCTGTCCGGCCCGCCCTCCAAGAGCTTCATCCTGGACGCGGTGCTCATGTTCATCAACGAGGGATTCTTCGCCCAGGGGTCCACCGTCCTCGACATGCTCACCTCCGGCGGCACGGTGCCCGCCGAATACTACTTCTACAAGGCGGTCATCGCCGACGAGGGTGAAAACGATCCCGCCAAGGCCCTGTCCTATCTGGGCGAGGTCAAGGAGACGGACCGCCTCTACCCCCACGCCCTGCGCTTCAAGGCGCAACTTCTCGCTGCGCAAGGCAAGGAGAGCGAAGCTCTCGCCGTGGCCGCCAAGGGCAAGAAGCTCTTTCCCAAGGCCGAAATATTCTACATCCTCGAAGCCGGACTACGCAGGCAGACCGGCGACCTGCCCGGCGCCGAAGCCTCCCTCAAGGAGGGGCTGTCGCTGCTCGAAAATGACCCCGAGCTGACCTATGAGCTGGCCATGGTCTACGAAGCCATGGGCCGCCGCTCCGAGGGCATGGCCCTGATGGAAACCCTGATCCGCACCCACACCGACCACGCCAACGCGCTCAATTACGTGGGCTACACCCTGGCCGAGGAAAACCGCGAACTGGACCGCGCCCTGGTCCTGGTGACCAAGGCGTCCTCCCTCGACCCGGAGAACGGCTACATTCTCGACTCCGTGGCCTGGGTCCATTTCAAGAAGCGGGACCTGGAAAAGGCGTGGGAGTACATCGGCTACGCCGTGGACGTCATTGAGAAGGACCCGACCATCTGGGAACACTACGGCGACATCGCCGCGGCACTTGGCAAGACCAAGGAAGCGCGCAAGGGGTACAACTTCTCCCTGAAATACCACTCGCCCCATTCCGACGAAGTCAGGGAGAAACTGAAAAAGCTATGAGCCGCCTCGGATCGACGCACGTTCCGGCGGCGACAGCGGCCGTCCTGATTCTGGCGGTCCTCTCGGGCTGCGCCACCAGGATACAGCCGGGCCTGGAGCTGGACACTCCCCGCGCCGCCTGGAACGCCTTCCGGCAGCACTACTGCGTCCGGCCCGCGGGCGACGCGCTCCGGGTCAAGGCCAGCCTGCACTATTCCAGAACCGAGCCCATCAAGCGGACCAACCGCACCCTGGTCTCCCTGTGGGGTGACTTCGACGGGCCCATGCGCCTCGACGTGTCCGCCTCCATCGGCAAGCTCCTGGCGCATATCCGCGAAGACGGGGACGGCCTGCTGGTCTTCTATCCGGCCGAAGGCGAGGCATACGCCCACCGCAACCCGGTCCTCGGGGCCACCCGCCTTGGCATGCCGTTTCCCTTTTCCCTTTCCCGGCTCGCCCACGCCGCCATGGGCGATTTTTCTGGACTGGCCCCCCGCCGCTACGCGGACGCAGCGCAGGACGGGGACCACTACGTCTATAATTTCGACAAGGGGTCTGTCCGCCGCATTATCCTGGACCGCCTCGGCCGTCCGCTGCGGCTGGAAGGGACGACGGACCGGACCGGCGGAGAAGTCCGGTGGTCCTTCACCCTGGACCGCTTCGAGGAAGCCGCGCCCGGCGAAATACCCCTGCCCGACAGGCTGACCCTGTCTCTGGACAACGGAGAGCAGGGCGTCTTGCACATAAAGAGCCGGGAGCTTATGCTTGCCCCCTGGCCTGCCCGGTCCCTGGCCCTCGAATTGCCCGGGGACATCGCCCCCATCCGTTTGGACAACGGATACACTGAAGAAAAAACAGGGGAACTCCCCCTTATCCGCGAGGACAAGCAATGAGCACACAGCCGAAGGAAACGGTCATGGACATCTTTCTGCTCGGCCTGAAGACGTGGCTTGCCGAGATGAAATGGCTTGCCCGGTCCCTGTCCGGCCGCTTCGAGGTCGGCAGGCTTGAAAAAGAATTGGATCGGGAATATGGCATCCTCGGCCGCATCGCCGAAACGCCCCGAGGCAGAAAGGACGAAAAGGAACTCTGCCTCAAGCAGATCAGCTTCCTCAAGGAGGAGATCGCGGCCCTCAGGGAAGAACTGTCCAACGACCGCGAAGAACGCATGAAGCACGTCCGCCGGGAAGGCGGCGCATCCCAAGGGGGAGAACTGTGAGCAAGACCATAGTCATCGGCTCCGATCACGGGGGCTATCATCTCAAGACCGCCTGCATCAAGGCACTCAAGGAATGGGGCTTCACCGTGGAGGACGAAGGGCCGGACTGCCTGGATTCCTGCGACTACCCGATCTTTGCGGCCAAGGTGTGCAACAAGCTCAAGGCGGACGACGAAAAGCTCGGCGTGCTCATCTGCGGCACGGGCCAGGGCATGACCATGACCGCCAACCGCATGGGCGTCCGGGCGGCGCTGTGCACCAACGAATTTCTCGCCCGCATGGCCCGCGAGCACAACGACGCCCGCTGCCTGTGCATGGGTGAACGCGTCACCGGCCAAGGCCTCGCCCTGGAAATCCTCAAGGTCTTTCTCGACACGCAGTTCGGCGGCGAGCGGCACCAGCGGCGCATCGACCTCATCGACACTGTCTCCCTATAACCTCACTAAAAAAAGGTATCCAACAATGACACAGACGGACAAGACCATCGCCGTGGTCAAGGGACTGATCATGGACGGCGTGGCCAAGGCCAACTCGGGCCACCCGGGCGGGGCCATGTCCTCGGCCGACTACGCCACCATCCTCTTTTCCGAATTTCTGAACTTCAACCCCGACGACTCCCGGTGGTTCAACCGCGACCGCTTCATCCTCTCCGCCGGGCATGAGTCCATGCTGCTCTACAGCCTTCTGCACCTGAACGGCTTCATCTCCATGGACGACATCAAGAATTTCCGCCAGTTCGGTTCCCTGACCCCGGGCCACCCCGAGGTGCACCTGACCAAAGGCGTCGAGGCCACCACCGGCCCGCTGGGCCAGGGCTTCGCCATGTCCGTGGGCTTCGCCTCGGCCGAGGCGTACCTGCGCGAAAAGCTCGGCGCGGACGTCATGGACCACTACACCTACGTGCTCTCCTCCGACGGCGACCTGCAGGAGCCCATCGCCCTGGGCGCGGCCTCCCTGGCCGGACTGTGGAAGCTGGGCAAGCTCATCGTCTTCTACGACTCCAACCGTATCCAGTTGGCCGGTCCCACCTGCAAGGCTGACTGCACCGACCACCGCAAGGTCTTCGAGGGACTGTGCTGGCAGGTCCTGGAAGTGGACGGCCACAACCACGACGAAATCCGCGAGGCCATCAAGGCCGCGCAGCTCGAGACCGGCAAGCCCACCCTGATTATCGGCCACACGGTCATGGCCAAGGGTTGCGCCACCCTGGAAGGCAGCCACAAGACTCACGGCGAGCCCCTCAAGGCCGACGAGATCGCGGCCACCAAGAAGAAGCTCGGCCTGCCCGAGGAATCCTTCTACGTCCCCGAGGACGTGGTCGCCTCCTACCGCGCCCGGTTCGACGGCCTGCGCAAGAACGCCGCCGACTGGCAGTCCATGCTGGACTCCAAGCTGAACGACGCGTCCTTCGCCGAGATGTGGGGCCACGTGATCCGCTCCCGCTCCGAGCTGTCCATCGACTGGCCCGAGTTCACCCCCGGCGAAAGCATGGCCACCCGCAAGGCGTGGGGCACCTGCCTGGACGCCGTCATGGATTCCCTGCCCACCCTGGTGGGCGGCTCCGCCGACCTCGACCCGTCCAACCAGACCGCTAATTTCCGGAACACCTACGGCGACTTCGCCGTGGACGGCTACGGAGCGCGCAACTTCGCCTTCGGCGTGCGCGAGTTCAACATGGCGGCGATCATGAACGGTATGCAGCTGCATGGCGGCCTGCTCCCGTTCGGCGCCACCTTCCTGACCTTCTCCGACTACTGCCGCAACGCCATCCGCATGTCCGCCCTGCAGGAGCTGCCCGTCCTGTACGTCTTCACCCACGACTCCTTCTGGGTGGGCGAGGACGGCCCCACGCACCAGCCCATCGAGCACGTCAGCTCCCTGCGGCTCATTCCGGACCTCATCGACCTGCGTCCCGCCGACGCCAATGAGACCCGGACCTGCCTGGACATCGCGCTCAAGCAGGAGAAGATGCCCTCCACCCTGTTCCTGACCCGCCAGGGCCTGCCCATCCTCGACCCGGCCGAATACCCGGCGCTGACCGACGGCCCGCGCAAGGGCGGCTATGTGCTCAAGGACTGCGAAGGCACCCCGGATCTGATTCTCATCGCCTCCGGCTCGGAGGTGTCCCTCTGCCTCGAAACGGCCAAGCTCCTCAAGCGCAAGGTCCGCGTGGTATCCATGCCGTCGACCAAACTGTTTGACGACCAGCCTGAATCGTATAAAAATGAAGTTTTGCCGCCGGAAGTCACCGCGCGCGCCGCGGCCGAAGCAGGCCGGACCACCCTGTGGCACAAATATGTCGGCCTGAACGGCGTCGTTCTGGGCGTCGACCACTTCGGCGCCAGCGCCCCCGGCAAGATCCTGTCCGACAAGTACGGGTTCACCCCGGAGAACTTCGCCCAGATGATCCGGGAGAAATACTAGGAGACGAACATGGAAGCCCCACAGAAAAACCTCGCACTGGACTTGGTCCGTGTCACTGAAGCCGCCGCCCTGGCCTGCGCCCGCTGGCTCGGCAAAGGCGACAAGAACGCCGCCGACCAAGCGGCCGTCGACGCCATGCGCCTGTGCTTCAACACTCTTGAAATCCAAGGCGAAATCAAAATCGGCGAAGGCGAGAAGGACGAAGCGCCCATGCTCTACGCCGGTGAAAAGCTCGGCCTGGGCACCGGTCCCAAGGTGGACATTGCCGTGGACCCGCTGGAGGGCACCAACCTGCTTGCCAACGGCCGCCCCAACGCCATCTCCGTCGTAGGCGTCTGCCCGGCGGGCGCCATGTTCGATCCGGGCCCGAGCTTCTACATGCAGAAGCTGGTCGTCCCGGCCCACGCCAAGGACGTGGTGGACATCGAAGCCCCCACCGGCCACAACCTCAAGCTCATCGCCCGCGCCCTGGACAAGGACGTTGACGACCTGGTCGTCTTCGTGCTGGACAAGCCGCGCCACAAGAAGCTCATCTCCGAAATCCGCGAGGCGGGCGCGCGCATCCAACTGCATACCGACGGCGACATCACCGGCTCTCTCATGGCCATCGACCCGCGCAGCGAAGTCGACGTCATGATGGGCACCGGCGGAACTCCCGAAGGCGTGCTCTCGGCCATCGCCATCCGCATCATGGGCGGCGAGATGTTCGCCAAGCTCGACCCGCAGAAGCAGAATGAAAAGAACGCCCTGTCGGAATTCGGCATGGACATCCGCCGGGTGCTCACCGTGTCCGACCTGGTCAAGTCCGAGGACCTCTTCTTCGCCGCCACCGGCATTTCCGGCGGCACCTTCCTCAAGGGCGTCACCTACCACGGCCACGGAGCCGAGACCTCGTCCCTGGTCATGCGCGGCAAGACCGGCACCATCCGCTACGTGGAAGCCATCCACAACTGGGATGCGCTGATGCGCTTCTCCGCCGTGGAATACGACTAGACCGCATTCGACAAGACATCAAAAGGCCGGGCCCTCTACGGGGACCCGGCCTTTTTTTCGCAAAAGCCGAAGAACGCCGACGGATCGGAGATCCGCACGAAGGAGTCCGGTACGAGGACTGGCTATTCCGATTTTACGGCCGTGGGGTTCCTGCTCTCGCACGGCACCCTGACCTGGCACAGGCCGCAACTGTTCACGCGGAAACCGAGCTGATGCTCTTCCACGTGCGCGGCCGTGATGGTGCGGATGTAGGCCTTGCACTTGACCTTGTCATGGCCCTTTTCGGAGATGGCTCCGGCCGGACACCGCTTGATGCACGCCCGGCATTTCCCCTTGGCGTGAAAAAGACACCATTCGTTGTGGTGGGTGTAGGTCCGGGGCGTGGGGGCCAGCTGCGCCTGCACGACGACCGACCCGACGCGGATCGCCTTGCCCCTGGCCGTGATGAGGCCGTCGGACAGGCCGAAGGTTCCCAACCCGCACACATGGGCCGTGTGCCGCTCCGACCAGGTGGAGGCAAACCCGTACTTGGAGGATTCCGCCCTTGTCCACATGGGCAGCAGCGCGGGCGCGCAGGCGAGCACCCCTTCCCCTTCGAAGGACCGGACCACGAACCGGCGCAACGCCTCGTTGACCATCTCGCCATAATGGCGGGCGCGGCTCCATTCGATGCTCGGCAACTCCTTGTTGAGGCCGTGCGCCTGACGGGTGTTCCGCGTCTGCGGCAGGACCCAGGACACCACGCTGAGATCGGAGCCGTCGGCTCCGGCCTCGGGGAAAGCCAGGGCGAAGGCTTCCTCCGGGGTCCAGTAGAACTCCGCCCCGATGTCCCGCTTGAGAAAATCGAAAAGGGGATCGTCACCGGCGGCGCATCCGACCAGCGGGGTGTCGAAAGCGGGCAGCGACAGGCCCGGCCCGAGGGAGTTGTTCCCGGGAACGGCCATCCAATCGTCAATGATGGAAGAAAGTTGGCTGAGATTCATGACTTCCATTAAAAACCATAACGGGAACAAGTCAATCATTCGCCGATTCGATTGAGCCACTGACGCCTGTTGTGGTATGCTTCGCGCAGACAGGAGAACCGCATGGACAGGAATAAACGGCACAACACCCGCATCGACGCCGGGTTCGAGGCGTACGTCACCGTCGGCGACGTGGTCACCCCCGTGTCCACCCGGAACCTGAGCCTCAAGGGCGCGCTTCTCGAAGGTTGCGGAGACTGCCTCGCGGGGACGGCCTGCGAACTGCATCTGCCGCTCTCGCCGGGCATCCGCATAGTGGTGTCGGGAGAAATCGTCCGCGCCATGGGGGAATTCGCGGCCATGTCGTTCAAGGAAATGGACGAATTGAGCTTCACCTTCCTACACAGGCTGGTGACGCTTAACGCCGAGCGCCCCGAGGAAGTGGACGAGGAGCTCTTGCGCGTATTCGAGAAGCTCTAGGCCGCCGAGCCTTTTCTCAGGATCGCGGCCCGCTCCCGCACGCCGCTGTGTCCGAGGGCCAGAACGCCGAAGATGATGAGCGACCCTCCGCCCACGGTCCACAGGTCGGGAATCTCTCCAAGGAACATCATTCCCCACATGGCCGCAAACACGATCTCCAGAGTGGACACTCCGCTGATCCGCGCCGCGGACTCGATGGCGTACCCCTTGGTCATGAAGAACTGGCCGATATTCATGAACACCCCCACCCCGATAAGCACGCCCCATTCGAAAACGGTCGGCATTATCCAGCCGTCGGCGAAAAGCGGCGCGAGCAGGCTGATGGCGATGGGCGGATAGAGCATGACCACGGCGGGCGGCTCGGTCTTGGCCAGCACCCGCACGGACAGGATGGCCCAGGAAGTAAGGAACACGCTGACCAGGGCGGCCACCAACCCCAGAGGATCAAGCTCCGGCGCGCCGCCGAACAGGAATCCCGGCCGACAGACCAGGGTGACGCCCGCCAGGGACATGACGATGGAGAACATGGCGCTCTTGGACAGCCGCTCGCCCATCAGCGCCCAGGCGAGCAGCGCCACGGTCACGGGATGGGAGAAAATCAGCACCAGGGCGTCGGCCAGGGGCAGATGCACGATGGCGTAGAAATCGGCGAACATGGCCCCGAATCCCAAGAGGCCGCGCGCGGCCAGCAGGACTTTGCGTTTGCCGAACATACCCGCCCCGGACTTGCGCAGCATGATAAGGCAGAGCACCACGCCGACCAGGCCGCGCACGAAGAGCACCTCCATGGTGGGCAAACGACTCCCGGCCATCTTCACGAACAATGAGCCGATGGAGAAAAAGAAGGTGCCGAGGAGCATGAGCCTCATGCCCGGAGTGAGGAAATTCATGAGCGCAGACTATGCCTTTCCAACCCCAAGTCAAGCGAAGACAAGGAGGCGTGGAAACGGGACTAGAGGCCGAAGAAACGACGGGCGTTCTCGCCCGCGATGCGCCACACGTCCTCCACGGGACGGCCCTTGATCTGGGCCACGCGGCGGGCGGTGAAAACGGACAGGGCCGGATGGTTGCGCTTGCCGCGCCACGGCTCGGGGGCGAGATACGGGCAGTCCGTCTCCACGAGCAGCCGCTCGAAGGGAATACGGGCCACGGCGGCCTGGACGTCATCGGAAAGCTTGCGGAAAGTGACGGTGCCGGGGATGGAAATGTGCCAGCCGTTGGCCACGATCCGTTCGGCCAGCTCCATGCCCGCGCCGAAGCAGTGCCACAGCAACGGGTAGTCCCGGAACCCTTCGGCCTCCAGGATGTCCACGGTGTCGCCGTTGGCGTCGCGCGAGTGGATGACCACAGGCTGCGACAGTTCGTGGGCCATGTGAAGCTGCCTGACGAAGGCCTCTTTCTGCACCTCGGGCGTCACGCGGTCCCAATAGTAGTCCAGACCTATCTCGCCCACGCCCTTGAGGCGCGGGTCCGCCGCGAAATGGCCGCGCATCCGCTCCTCGATCTCGTCGGTGAGCTGGTCCGCGTCGTTGGGATGCACGCCCATCAGGAAACTGATTTCCGGGTGGGCGTCGAAAAGGCCGCGCCCGCGTTCATAGGCGTCCGGGCCGAGAAAAACGTTGATGATCCGGCTCACGCCCGAATCAAGGGCGCGGCGGATGAGTTCTTCACGGTCTTCGTCAAAATCCTCTAGGTCCAGGTGGGCGTGAGAGTCCACCCCTACCCGGGGCAACTCCAACGATTCGGGTTCCGGACGATTGGTCTTTCCCATCAGTATCGACTCACAATTGTTCCCAAAGCTCGAGAACGGCCGTCCTCTGGGCTTCAAGCGAATAGGCGTTGGCGGTTTTCTGGCCTGCGGCCAGGGCGGCCATAAGGGCCGGGTCCTTTTCCTGGAACATGCGCACGGCGTCGTCCAGACAGAGCGCGGCGTCGAGCACGTCGCCGTCGGCGCACCACAATCCGTTGCCGCCCCAGGGGACCTCGCGCAGGGGAATCCACGGGGTATGGCGCGGCGCGGCCTGGACCTGGCGCATGTAGTCCCATCCGCCGAAGCCGGTGAAACCGACCGGCAGGCAGCCGCAGGCCATGGCTTCCAGCGGCGGCAGGGGGCACCCCTCGGGGAACCCCGTGGCCAAAAATATATGGGACGCGCGGAGGGTTTCGGCCACGCCCTGCGCGTCCATGCCGTCGATGGGCGCCCAGTCGACCCGGCTCCCGCCGCAGCGGTGCTGGTGAATGGCCTTGATCTGCTCCACCAACGCCTTGTTCTTGCGCGGCATGTAGGCCACCCGCACCCGGCCGCCCGGCTTGGCGTCTGGCATACGGAAGAGGGTCCGGTCTATGCCGGGCCGCAGAACCGGGGCGTCCTTGCAGGTGGTTTCCTTGACGAACCGCGAGACCGGATCGGACACGGCCAAAAACTCCACAGGCAGGCTGTGCCAGTCCACCCCCTCGGGCATGGAGGAAAAGAGATAGGCCCAATTCTGGACGTAGCTGAAGCATTGGGCGCTCGCGTACAGGCCGGGAGCCAAGGCGTTGATCCACCCCTCGGGGACCATCCAGACGTCCGACTCGGTCAGCTTCAAAGCTTCCCATTCCAACACCGGCGCGGCATTCGCCAGCCCGTCGGGACGCCAGCCGCCCTTCTCCCGGGCCACGAGATAAGCCTCGTGACCGGCCTCGTGCAGAATGTCGGCCAGCCGTCTGAGCACGGTGACGCCCCCGGTGGGTTTGGTTACCGGCGGCAAAAAAATGAATGTACGCATGGTCGCTTTCTGTGAACCACAAACCGACATGTTTGGCAAGGAGAGGCTGCGGGGCGGGCTGTGTGGGAGGCCCGCCCCGCAGAGGAGGGAAGGAGTTCTCTTCCGTGCTGGCTGAATGCTATCTACCCTACGCCAGCGTAACAAGCTTTTCAGCGCCATCACGAGTTGGCGACAATCGAGTCACGCCCGCGCGGGCTGCCCCACAGCGCGTTGTTGTGTGGCAGCCGTATTTTCTGGAATCGTAGCGCGTGGAGGTCTGCCGCGAAGCGCGAAAATACCCCTGCGCTACTTTTCCTCCATCCTCATCCTCCCCTTCCCCCCCAAAAAAAACATGGGGCCGCCTTCCCTCGACCGCATCCCTGAAAAACGCAAAGGAAGGGAGGACTTCCGCAACATGGCGGAGTCCCCTCTCCTTTGCGTTTCCTCCCTTCAAGTGCTAGGAGGACTCACGCCCGTCGCCGCTCGGCGGACGAAAATGGAAACATTTCCCGGAGAACCAATATGGAAAGCGACGAGACCAAGGAATTTCTGGACTCCCTTCCTGAACTGGAAGAGGGCAAGACATACTGTTTCAAGTGTTACCCGGGCATCGAGTGCTTCAACGCGTGCTGCTCGGACCTGGACATGGTTCTGACCCCCTATGACATCCTGCGTATGCGGGCCGCGCTGGGCATGTCCTCCCTCGACTTCCTGCGCGTCCACGCCGTGGGCCTCCATGCGCCGGACACCAACTTCCCCGTGTTCAAATTCAAGATGCTCGACAACGCCAGACGCTCCTGCGCCTTCGTCACCCCCGAGGGATGCCGCATCTACGAGGACCGGCCCGGCGCCTGCCGCATGTATCCGCTCGGAAGGGCCACCCGTCCCGACGGCAAGGGCGGCGTGTTGGAGCAGTTCTTCATCGTGCGCGAGGAGCATTGCAAAGGCTTTTTCGAAAAGGACGAATGGACCGGCGAGTCCTGGAAACAGGACCAGGGGTTCAAGGATTATACCGCGTTCAACGACAGGTACATGAACATCCTGTCCCGCACCCGCCAGCTCGGCCATCCCATTTCCGACAAGCTCAGCCAGATGGCCGTTCTCGCCTTCTACAGGATCGATGATTTCCAGGGCTTCATCCAGAAGATGCAGCTCTTCGAGCGAGTGGAGGTGGACGAGAAGCGGCAGAAGGCCATTCTCGAAAACGAGAACGTGGCCCTGTCCTTCGCCATGGACTGGTTCGAGCTCGTGCTCTTCCAGGATATGACCAAGCTCAAACCCAAAAACGTGCCCCTGCGCCGCAAGGGCGTTCGGCCCGGAGGAGAATAGCATGGCTCTGCCCGAAAATCCCAAGCTCATGAGCATCCGGACCTTCCTCAAGCGGAAGGCGGAGTTCGCGCCCGGCCACCGGCTGGTCTTCACCAACGGGTGCTTCGACGTGCTCCATCCCGGTCATGTGGACCTGCTTCGGCGGGCTCGCGCGCTGGGCGACTCTCTCATCCTCGGACTCAACTCCGACGAGTCCGTCAAGATGCTCGGCAAGGGCGACGACCGCCCGCTGAACACGGCCGAGGAGCGCGCGTTCGTGCTCGCCGGGCTGGAGTGCGTGGACTTCATCGTCATCTTTCACGAATCCACTCCGCTGGAGCTCATCAAGGCGTGCCGCCCGCAGGTGCTGGTCAAGGGCGGCGATTGGCCCGTCGACCAGATCGTCGGCGCGGACGCGGTCGCCAAGGCGGGCGGGCAGGTCCACAGCCTGCCGCTGCTTGAAGGATACTCCACCACCGCCTTCCTGGAGAAGGTGCGCGGATAGCGGCTCCGGCGTTCTTCGGGACGCCCGGGCTTGGTCTTTCGCGGGACGGTTCGCGCCGTTCCGCAGCGCGTTCATACGCATAAACGGGGGGCTCCGCTTGGGGTCCCCCGCTTCCGTTTCGGGCGGGCGGCCGATCGTCGTTTTTTGTCGAGGAGGCCGCATAAGAAAGCCCCCTGCCGCAGGCCATCGGGCGAAGCAGGGGGCTTCTTGTTTCTTAGGCAGACGAGTCGGGAGGCGGGATGCCTCTTATCGCGCCGCCCTAGGCGGCCACGTGGGAGCCGAATATTTCCCAGGTCTTCAGAAAGGTGGCGTCGAAGGTGCGCTTCTCCACGTGGGAGCGGGCCTTGCGCCGCATGTACTGGATGCGCTCGGGGCTGTCGACCATGTGGAGGATGGCCCGGAGCAGGGAATCGGGGTCCCCGGCCGGGACGATAAGCCCTGTTTCGTTAGGCAGGACGTTCTCCGCCGGACCGCCCTTGTCGGTGACGATGACGGGCAGGCCCGACGCCTGCGCTTCGAGGACCACGTTGCCGAAGGTGTCGGTGGCCGAGGGAAAGACGAAGAGGTCGGCGCTGGCGTATGCCTGGGCCAGGGCCTCGCCCTTGAGTACGCCGGTGAAGGTGGTGGGCGTGGAGCGCAGGGCGCGCTGCATTTCGGGCAGATACGGGCCGTCGCCGACCACGATCAGCTGGATGGCGTCGCGCATCCTGGACGCCTTGCGGAACGCCTCGGTGAGCACGTCGAGGCCCTTTTCCTTGGATATCCGGCCCACGTAGAGGAGCTTGGTGCCGCCGCCCACCGAGAACTGGTTGAAGAATCCGTTGCGTTTGGATGGGTGGAACCGCTCGGTGTCCACGCCGCGCGGATAGGTGACGATCTTGCCGGGATCGATACCCCGGTCGATAAGCTCGAATTTGGTGGCTTCGCTCGGCGCGTAGATGATCTGCATCTGGTTGTAGAACCAAGACATGTACCGCCAGCAGCCGTCTTCCAGGCCCGCGTCCTCGGTGAACGCCCCGACGTATTCCGGGAAGGCCGTGTGGTAGGTGCCGTGGAAGGGGAGTTTGAGAATCTTGGAGATGGCCAGGGCCGCCAGGCCGACCGGGCCGGGCGTGGCCGCCAGGATGCAGTCGTATTCCTGCTCGAAGCAGTGGGTGAGCATGTCGAGGAAGGGCGGATAGGCCAGGGAGAGTTCCGGGTATTCCGGGATGTCGAAGCGGCCCACGGGCTCGAAGGACACCGCGCCGGGCACGTCGGCCTTGGCTCCGCAGGTGATGACGGTCATGTCCTTGCCGTGGCGGGCGACCATTTTCAACTGCTGGCGGATGGTGCGGGCCACGCCGTTGATTTCGTCGAAGGTGTCGGTGAAGTGGGCGATTTTGAGGTCGTCGTTGGTCCGCGCGCTCTTTTTGCGGAACCGGTCGAGGCAGGAGTTGGAGAAGCCCCGCTCGGTGGAGAAAAGATCGTAGCCCACGAAATAGGGGGCCAGCAGGGTATAGAGGGAGCCTGCCGAACCGATGGAGTGGAACACGTCGAAGAGGTTCGCGCCGAGGACCGAGTTGAGGGTCCGGTCCGCGAACTGGGCGAGGACGCGGTTGGCGGCAAGGGAGACGAATCTGGCCCACTCGCGTTCCAGGGTGACGACGTCGTCGACCTTGCCCCGCGCGATGCGCAGGAGGGACGGGTCGTGGGCGATGATGTCGGCGGCCTCCTTGAGGAGCAGGCCCTGGACCGAATCGGTGGGGCCGTATTCCCGGTGCAGGGTTGCCTTGCTCCGCCCGATGATGCGGTGGAGCAGGGAGGAAAAGGACGCCGGCTTGGGCTCCGCGCCCGGGGCGAGGGCTGATTTGATGAACCGGAAGCAGAGGTGCTCCGAAACCTCGGGGGCGAGGGAGCCGGTGCGGGACCTGTAGAACTGGTAGGCGATGCCGTAGAGGTTGTGGGCCATGGTCCGGGGATTGGCCGGGGTCCCGGCGGGCCTGGACGTGCGGTCGCGCAATCCCGCCAGCACGTTGTTCAGGGTGGGGCGGCCGGGGAACACGGTGTGCATCCGCGCGATGTTCAGCGAACTGTGGTCGTCGGAACCGCCCGTGAGGCCCTTTTCCCAGGGCTCGTCGCCCCACGGCTCGATGCCGTGCAGGTTGGCCAGCCGGTCGATGTCGAGCGGGGTCAGCCTGGTGACGATGTCGCGCAGGGTCTTGTTCTGCCGGGCGTCGCGCGTGCCGTTTTCCTCCAGGGTGTTGAAGAGGAGCAGGGCCTGTTCGAAGTGCGCCGGGGTCAGGCGGTCGTTGACGGCGAAGAGGGGGTGGGCCAGGACATGGACGATGCCCTGCTCGCGGAGATAGGGGACCAGTTCGAAGACGTTTTCGCGGACACGCTGGATGTCCTCGTGCTGGGCCTCGGTGATGTCGTAGGCGAGCACATGGAGCTTGCAGCGGTCCTCGGGAAAGTAGGTGGTGATCTCTTCGCTGATGAAGGTGTTCGGCAGATGCGCTATTTCCAGCGCCCCGGCGATGGTGTTGTGGTCAGTTACGGTAACCATGTCCATGCCGCGGGCAAGGGCGATGTCGTAGAGTCGGCGCGGCTCGGTGAAGCTCTCGGGGCAGCCGATCTTTTGCAGGATCCACTGCGACGGGCGCGTGGAATAGCGGGAGTGGACATGCATGTCCACTTTGAACATGGGGTCAGCCATGGGTTTCTCCGTTGCGGCTCACCGCCGCAGGGTAATGCGTTCGGCGGCCTAGGCGCAGCGGCGGCTCAGGCCGTCCTCCTCCGCGGACTGGCAGGCCACGCAGAGGCGGGCCGATGGGTTTGCTTTGAGCCGGGCCACGCCGATGTCCTCGCCGCATTCTTCGCAGATGCCGTAATCGGAGTGGGAGAGGCGTTTGAGGGCCGCTTCAAATTCGCGGATGCGGGCCACGTGGCGTCGCTGCATGGCCACGTTGAGCCCGTGCTGGGCGAGTTGGGCGGCGAAGTCGGTGTCGTCCGGGCAGTTCTCGAGAACGGTGCTGCCGCTGTCCAATTGGCCGTTGATGCTGTGCAGTCCCTGAATGAGATGGGACCGTATTTCCCTGATCTGGTTCCGGGTCATGATATTCCTCCGGCTGTTGGAGTTCGAGTTGATCCTTCCTAGACCCTATGTCCGATCCATGGGTGGCGTTCCGGTGACGTCCTTTCGACATTTACGTGCAAACGATACGAGTGAAATCGTGGACTCCGCAGGCAAAGGCCGTTACAATTCCGGACGGATGCGTATATAGTCTTGATTTGTTCTTGATAAAATCCAGACAAAGGAACGGGTGATTCCATGAAAATCGTGTATATATTGTTTGCTTTGCTGGCGGGAGCCCTGATGCCGGTTCAGGCGGGCATCAACCTCAGGCTTCGCGGTTCCCTGGGCGACCCGGTATGGGCCGCGGCGGTCTCTTTCGGCGTCGGCACGCTGGTCCTGTGCGGCTATCTGCTGGCCATGCGCGCGCCCGTTCCTTCCCTGGCCATGGCCGGGTCGGCCCCCGCATGGGCCTGGACCGGCGGCGCGCTGGGAGCGTTTTTCGTTTTCGCGACCATCGTCCTGGCCGGGCAGATCGGCGCCACGTCGATGATGGCCTGGCTCCTGGCCGGTCAGCTCACGGCCGCCCTGATGCTGGACCATTACGGGCTGCTCAGTTATCAGGTGCATACCGTGTCCTGGCCCCGCATCCTGGGAGTCGTCCTGCTTCTGGCCGGGGCCATGCTGGTCAACAAGTATTAGAGAGGAAAGACGATGAGTTTCGCCAAGAATCTGGCTTTGGTCTGCCGGATGATAAAGATCGAGCATTCGGTCTTCGCCCTGCCTTTCGCCTACATGGGCGCGTTCCTGGCCGCCCGGGGGTGGCCCGGGCTGTACAACATGATCGTTCTGACCGTGGCCATGGTGGCCGTGCGCTCCTTCGCCATGGCCTTCAACCGCTACGCCGACCTGGACATCGATCGTGAAAACCCGCGCACGCAGAAGCGCGAGCTGGTCACGGGCGAGTTGTCCACCCGCTTCACCCTGGTCTTCATCGCGGCCACGGCTGTGGTTTTCGTGGTCGCCTGCGGACTGATGAACTCGCTGTGCCTCAAGCTGTCGCCCGTGGCCCTGGTCATGGCCGCGTCCTACAGCTTCTGCAAGCGGTTCACCTACTGGTGCCATTTCGTGCTAGGCACGGTTCTCGGCCTCGCGCCCGTGGCTGGCTGGATTTGCGTGGAGCCGGTCATTTCCCTGCCCTCGGTGCTGCTTTTCTGCGGCGTGACCCTGTGGGTGGCCGGGTTCGACCTGCTTTACGCCAGTCAGGACGCGGAGTTCGACCGCAAACGCGAACTTTATTCCATTCCGGCCAGGCTGGGCATTCCGGCGGCGTTGGGCATCTCGACACTGAGCCACGCGGCTGCGGCCGCCTTTTTCCTGCTCGCGGGCTGGGCTGCCGGTCTCGGCGGGGTTTATTTCACGGTCGCCGCCCTGGTGGGCGTGACCCTCATGGCCGAGCACCTGCTGGTCAAACCCGACGACATGAGCCGCGTGAATGTGGCCTTCTTCACCATGAACGGGGTCATCTCGGTGGTCCTGTTCGTCGCCACGGTGGTTGACCTGGCTGTCGGGAGTTGATGACGGGCGACGAGGAGGCGCGAATGAAGGAACAGCTTGAACCGGTACTGAGCAAGCTTTCGGAAGCTTATCGATTCCTGGATGGATGGCTGCGCGCCAATGTCCTGACCTGGCAGACCGCCGTTCAGTGGGGCGCCGCCCTGGCGGCCCTGCTCCTGGCCATGGCCGTTTGGCGGGCCGTCCGGCCGGGCCTCGTCCGATGGCGGGAAAGACTGAGCGGCAACCCGCTGGGCCGCGCTCTCCTTGTGGCCCTGGAGAGCACCGGCTGGATATTCCTGTTCATCGCGCTGGTCCAGGCGGGGGCCGGGGCGTTTCAATTGTTGGGACACACGCCCTGGGTGCTGGACGCGGTGAGCCAGCTCGCCGCGGCCGGGATAGCGCTTCGGCTGCTGTCATTCGCCATGCCCAACAGGGCTCTGGCCCGGTCCACGGCCACCGTGGTCTGGATTTTCGTCTCGCTGCAAATCCTCGGCCTGCTCACTCCCCTGACATCCTTTCTGGCAAAACTGTCCTTCTCCCTGGGCGGTACACAGTTCACCGCTTTGGGCGCGCTCAAGGGACTGGTCCTGGCCGTGGTCCTGCTTCAGGCCGCGTCCATGCTGTCGCGTTTCGCGGCAGGGCGGATAGGCAGCCTGAAAGGCGTTTCCCCTTCGGGCCAGGAGTTGCTCGGCAAAACGGTCAAGGTGGTCCTGTTCACCCTGGCCGTGCTTCTCGCCTTGTCCGGCATGGGCATCGACCTGACCAGCCTGGCCATCTTCTCCAGCGCGCTCGGCGTGGGCATCGGCTTCGGCCTGCAAACCATCATTTCCAACTACGTGGCGGGGGTCATCCTGCTCATGGACCGTTCCATCAAGCCGGGCGACACCATTGAGGTCGGCGGGGTGTATGGCGTGGTCAGCGGGGTGTATGGCCGCTTCTCATCGGTCAAGACCCGCGACGGCAAGGAATACCTCATCCCCAACGAGCACTTCGTTACCAACGAGGTCATCAACTGGACCTATTCGGACTCGGATGTGCGGCTGCGCATTCCGGTGGGCATCTCCTACGGTTCGGATGTGAACAAGGCCATGAGCCTCATGGAGGAGTCCACCAAGGGGCTCAAGCGCATCCTGGCTTCGCCGCAGCCGCGCGCCCTGCTCATGGAGTTCGGGGACAGCTCGGTCAATCTGGAACTGCGCTGCTGGATAGCGGATGCTGCCGACGGGGTGTCCAACATCAAGAGCGACGTCCTGCTGCGCATCTGGAATTCCTTCCACGAGAACGGCATCGAATTCCCTTTCCCGCAACGCGATGTGTTGCTCAAACCCGGCTCGGCCATCAACGTGACCGTGGGGCGGGACGGGGAGCGCGGCTTCGGGTCCGCGACACCCGGCGATTCGCCGGAGAGGTCTGGCGAGGGCGGGGAATAGCCCATGCGCATTCTGGCCGCCGTGCTCGTCGTTCTCGCTGTTTTGATTCTGTGGGAAGCGGGCTGGTGGCTGCTCCGCGGCGTGCGCCCCATGAGTCCCTGGGGATTGCGCCGGGCCTTGCGCGGGGATTCCGCCCCGACCGTTCTCGATGTGCGAACTCCGGCGGAGTATAAGCTCTTCCACATTCCCGGCGCGGTCAACCTGCCGTATCCGTTCACCTCCGAAGCCCTGGCCTCCGCCATCGGCGATCCTTCCCGGCCTGTGGTCGTGGTCTGCATGACCGGCCACCGCTCTCCGCCCTCCGCGCTTCATTTGCGCCGCGACGGCTACAGCGACGTCAAAAACCTCACCTGGGGCATGTCCGCCTGGAAGCTCTTCGGCGGCGTTACGGAGTCGGGGGAATGATCGAGGGACTGAGCCATATCACCTTCATCGTGCGCGACCTGGACCGCATGGAGGCGTTCCTGCGGGCGATCTTCGACGCCGAGCGGGTCTATGACAGCGGGGAGGACACGCATTCCCTTTCCCGCGAGCGGTTCTTCGTCATCGGCGGGGTCTGGGTGGCCGTCATGGAGGGCGATCCGCTGGAGTGCAAAACCTACAACCACGTTGCCTTCAAGATTCCGGACAGCGAGTTCGAAACCTATGAGCGGCGCGTGTGCGAATACGGCCTAGACGTCCGCGCGGGCCGCTCCCGCATCGCGGGGGAGGGCCGCTCTCTCTACTTCCACGATCACGACAATCATCTTTTCGAGCTGCACACCGGCACCCTGGGCGATCGGCTGACCGCCTATTCCCGCCCGGACTGAGCGGCGTTCCGTCCTCCTATTTTGCCTTGACATTCAAACTAAACCGTCGATAGAAAGTTTGAAAGTCAAACAATCACTCCCTCGGCAAACAGGACGGACAATGCAATTCGACTCCATATTCCAGGTGGCCCTGCAATCGAGCGTGTTTCTCGGGCTGGTGCACGGGATCAACCCGTGCGGCCATTCCTGGCTCGTTCTGGCTCCGTTCGTGTACGGCGAGAAGCGCGGGGGGCGGGTTCTTGCCCTGACCCTCTCCTTTATCGCCGGAACCTCTTTGGCCTGTCTTCTCATCGGCCTGACGCTCGGCTCGGTCTCCCTGGCCATCCCCGAGTCGTTCGCGCTGTACGTGGATGTGGCCACGTTCGCGGTCCTGCTCGTTCTGGGGCTGATCCTGATTGTCCGGCCGCATCTGCTGCACAGCCACGATCACGGCCATGACCACGATCACGCTCATGACCGGGACGATCACGGCGGCCACGGGCACGATCACGATCATCACCACCACGACCACGATGATCGCGGCCGCGTCTGCGGCGGCCGGGCCTGCGCGCCGTCGGCCAGGTCCATGACCGCCTGGGGGTTGTTCGCCATCGGGTTCGTGAACATGATCGTGCCGTGCCCGACCGTGGCGCTCATGTACACCTATGCGCTCGACTCGGGCAGCGTGCTCAAGGGCACGGCGGTCTTCGCGGTCTACGCCCTGAGCACCGGGCTGACGTTGGGCGCGGTCATCTACGCCATCTACAAGGCCGCCGGGCTGATGCGCGCCCTGACCCGGGACTGGGTGGAATCGGCGGTCATGCGTGCGGCCGGGTTCATGACCATCGCCTTTGGTGCCTACAGCCTGTACGCGTCCATCTAGGGGAGGAAACGGAATGGTCGAAAGAATCAATCACGCCATCGTGGAGTTTTTCGAGAAGCTCTCGTCCTGGGAGCACGATGTGGTCCGGGAAAAGGGCATGACCCTGCCGCAGATGCACACCCTGGAGGTGCTGGGCATCCACGGTTCTATGCGCATGAAGGAGCTGGCCGAGGCCATGGGCGTCACCACCGGCACCCTGACCGTGCTGGTGGACCGCCTCGAAGACAAGGAATGCGTTCGCCGGGTTCCTCACGACACGGACCGCCGGTCCATCAACGTGGAGCTCGCCGAACGGGGCCGCGTCCTGTTCGAGGAGCATGACCGCCTTCACCTCCGCCTCACCGAGGAGCTGCTGGCCGGTTGCCCATCCGAGGACCGCGAGGCTCTCCTGCGCTGCCTGGCCTCCATGAACGCGCAGTTCTAAGTCCTGCCCATCCCTCTCATAAGGCATCGCGATGGGTGCGCCATTGACCGCACCCGTTACCTGCCTTACTTTCTTCGCCATGAGTGAATATGTCGATCAGATTGAGACCGGCGAGAGCGTGGGGCTGGTGGAGAAGCGTTTCTTCACCTTCGGCGGGGACGAACCCCTTGAGCTTGAGTCCGGGCGCAGGCTCGGACCGGTGACGCTGGCCTACGAGACCTGCGGAACCCTCAATGCGGACAAGACCAACGCCATCCTGGTCTGCCACGCCCTGACCGGCGATTCCCATGTGGCCGGGGTCTACTCCGGGAACGATCCCAAGCCCGGCTGGTGGAGCCTCATGGTCGGGCCGGGCAAGCCCATAGACACCGACAAGTATTTCGTCATCTGTTCCAACGTCATCGGCGGGTGCATGGGTTCCACGGGGCCCACGTCCGCGGACCCCGCGACCGGACGGCCCTACGGCGCGTCCTTTCCCGTCGTCACCATCGGCGACATGGTCCGCGCGCAACGGCGTCTCGTCGACTCCTTCGGCATCGATACGCTGCTGGCCGTGGTCGGCGGCTCAGTGGGCGGTATGCAGGTCCTCGAATGGTCCGTGCGCTACCCGCATCGCGTTCACGCGGCCATTCCCCTGGCCACCACCACCAAGCATTCGGCGCAGGCCATCGCCTTCAACGAGGTAGCCCGTCAGGCCATCATGGCCGATCCGAAATGGAACAGGGGCGACTATTACGAAACCGGCAGGCCCGAGCACGGGCTGGCCGTGGCCCGCATGGTCGGACACATCACCTATCTGTCCGATGAATCCATGCGCCACAAGTTCGACCGCAGGCTCCAGGACCGCGTGGAACTCTCCTTCGACTTCGAAGCCGACTTCCAGGTGGAGTCCTATCTGCGCTACCAGGGCAACAAGTTCGTGGACAGGTTCGACGCCAATTCGTTCCTCTATCTCACCAAGGCAGCCGATTATTTCAATCTCGAAAATCACTACGGCGACGGTTCGCTGGTGGCCGCCTTTTCCCGCGCCTCCTGCCGTTATCTCGTGGTTTCCTTCACCTCGGACTGGCTTTACCCCACCTATCAGTCCAAGAACATGGTCAAGGCCATGAAGAAAAACGGCCTCGACGTCTCCTTCTGCGAGATCGAAGCCCCCTGGGGACACGACGCCTTCCTGTTGCCCAACAAACGTCTCAGCGACCTGCTCGCCGGGTTCCTCAACAAGATATGCCTGCATTGCCGGATCGGAGTCCACGATGAGATATGATCTTCAAGTCATCGCCTCATGGATCGAGCCGGGCAGCCGCGTTCTCGACCTCGGCTGCCGGACCGGATCGCTCCTCGCGCATCTTGCCGATGAAAAAGCCATCGTCGGCACCGGCATCGAGATCGACGAGGATGCGGCGGGCCGCGCCATCGCCAAGGGGCTTTCCGTCATCCACGGCGACATCTACGAGGAAATCGAGGACTATCCCGACAACGCCTTCGACTACGTCATCCTCTCCCAGGCCCTCATGCAGGTCCTCGATCCCGAGACCCTGATTCGCGAAATGCTCCGCGTCGGAAGACTCGGCATCGTCTCGTTCCCGAATTTCACCCACTACAAGAACCGCTTCCAGATGTTCTTCACCGGACGCGCGCCCATGTCCAAGGAACTTCCCTACGAGTGGTACAACACCCCCAACATCCGGGTCATTCCCATCATCGACTTCCGCCGCTTCTGCAAGCACCTCGGCGTTCCCATCGTCAAGGAACTCGCCCTCTCCACGCATCATCACGATGAACAAGGCAAGGTCATCACCTTCCTCCCCAACCTGTTCGCCACCTTCGGCGTCTTCATGCTCGGCCAGGCCCGATAGGGGGCGTACTCTTTTTGAGGGGCCTCGCCGGCCGGGCGTCTCCGACGGCTAAAGAACCTTTTGAAAAAGGTTCTTTAGAATCTCCAAAACTTTTTGGTGCCGCTTCGCGGGGAGGGGCTGTGTCAGAGCGGGGCGCTCTTTTTTTCGCCAATTCGCATACCGGCACGACCGGCGGATGGGTGGTCTCTCGGAAGGAGGCCGCCGGGCTGGCTATTGCCCGCAGGGCACGTCGTGGCTTTTGTAGATTTCGCCGAGTCGGCGGATGAGGATCTTGTTGTTGAAGAGTGCGTGGGCCTGTTCCACGGCGGCAGGGATGATGGTTCGCCGCAAGTCGTTGTCGGTGAGGGCGCGCTGGATGATGTCGGCCAACGCCTTGGGGTCGTTGGACGGGCAGAGAAGGCCGGTTTGTTCGTGCGTGACGAGTTCGGGCACGCCGGACACGTCGGTGGCGGCCACGGGCACGCCGGTGGCCATGGCTTCGGCGACCACGTTGGGGATGCCGTCGCGGTCTCCGTCCTTGGCCTTTCGGCAGCCGAGGGTGAAGCAGTCGGCGGAGCCGAGAAGTTTGATGACCTCGTCGTGGGTTATGGTGCCGGGGAGCGTGGTGACGTCGTCGAGGCCGAGCCTGTGGACCAGGTCCTTGATTTTGCGGTTGAACTTGGCCTTGCCCTCGCCGACCAGCGTGTAGCGGAACTCGATGCCTCTGGCGCGCAGTTCGGCCAGGGCCTTGAGCACGGTGTCGAGGCCCTTCTTTTCCACGAACCGGGCGACGGTGAGGATGTGATAGGGCGGCGCGATTTCGGGCGAGCGTCCGTTGGGAGAGAAAAGGTCGAGATTGATGCCGTGATAGACGCAGTGAATGGGGTTGCCGTTGGCCACGTGTTCGCGGAGGTACTGTTCATTGTACCGGGTGCAGGTGACGACGAACTTGGCGCGTTTGACCTTGTCCTGTATGCGGCGCGGGTCCTGGGTGTAGATGTCCTTGGCGTGAGCGGTGAAGGAAAAAGGGATTCCGGCGAGACAGGCGGCGTACATGGTCACGGTGGTCGGAGTGTGGGCGAAATGGCCGTGCAGGTGGGCCAGGTCCACGCCGTCGTCGATGACGGATTTCTGCATGATGTACCCGGCCTGGAGCATGTGCTTGACCCAGGTGTGCTTTTTGGGGGCGAGCCGGAACCGTTTGGCCATGAGCTTGAGGCATTCGCGGTATCTTTCGGGCATCCGCAGGAAGAGGCGGATATTGTGATAGAGCAGGGTCGGCAGTCCCCAGATCATGGACGAGGGGAGGTAGGTGACGCCCGCCTTGATCCGTTTGACGGACTCGTGGGAAAAATTCTCGCGCGGGGCGCGCATGGAGTAGATGTGAATTTTGAAGCCCATCTCTTCGAGCAGGCGAATCTCGTTGGAGATGAAGGTTTCGGAAATGCGGGGGTAGCCCTTGAGCACCATGCCCAAGGTCTTGTTGTTGGAATGTTCGGGCATGTCAGCAGTTCTCTCGGAAGAATTGGAGACGTTCGCGCATGACGTCCAGGCCGGTCATGGCAAAGGATTCTAGGGCGGTGGTGTAGGAAGACGGGTCGTCAAGCAGGGCGTTGATCTTTTCGCGCATGGTTTCGGGCGAAATCTTGTCCCACGGGAGAAATTCGCAAAGCCCCTGTTTTTTGAAGACCTGTGCGCGGATGAGTTGCTCCTGGCGCGGGGTGTCGCGCGGGATGATGAGGGAGGGCTTCTTCAGGGAGAGGATTTCGCACATGGTGTTGTAGCCGCCCATGGAGACCACGAGGTCGGACTTGGCCATGCGTTTTTCCATGTTGCGCACGAAGGGCTTGAGCTGAACTTTGAGGGAACGGGCCCGGTCGGCCAGTTCGTCGAGCCGTTCGGGGGAGAGGAACGGGCCGGTTATCATGAGGGTGTTGAAATCGACGGAGCCGTTCGTCTCAAGCATCTTGAGGTAGGTGTCGAGAACCCTGTAGCCGTCGCCGCCCCCGCCGATGGTGACGATGATCTGCTTGTGCCTGCGTTTGGCCTTGCGGGTGCTGGGCACGAAGCGCGGGATGTATCCGGTGAAGACCGTCTTGGCGGCGATGTCGTCGGGGAAGGCGTATTCGGTGATGGGGTCGTACATGGATTTGGTGCCGTAGACCCATATCTCCGAGTAGAGGTCGCGCAGGACCTCGGGAAATTTTTTTCGTTTCCAGTCGGCGCGGGTGGATTCGGCGTCGTCCAGGATGTCGCGCAGGCCGAGGACCACCCGGGAACAGGGCAGTTTCTTGCGCATCCACTTGAGGGTGGGCAGAACCTCGCGTTTGAGCCCGGTGGGGACCTTGTCGACGATGAGCAGGTCGGGCTTGAAGCTTTTGGCGGTGGCCGAGATGATCTGGGTGCGGATGGAAATGGCGATCTTGGGGTCGACCTTGATGGAGTGGGGTACGTAGACGACGTTGGTCTTTTTTATCATGCCGGGGATGCGCACGAAGTCGATGCCCTTCGGCATGGAGTACCGGCCGACTATTGGGGAGCCCGTGACGATGAGGATGTTCACCTCCGGTCCGACCAGGTTCCGGGCGATGGCCATCGTGCGGCGGATGTGTCCCAGACCATAGGTGTCGTGGGAGTACATGAGGATGTTGTAGGCTTTTGATTCCATGGGCCTTCGCTAGTCACAAAACGCCGAACGGGTCGTCATTTCTATCAACGCATACACCGTATAGGGTTGTTTGAATGATGTCCAGAATCGGTCCAGGCCAATGATATATTTTTGGAAACCTGTTACGACGCGGCGTTGATGTCCAGGCAGATGCCGGGATCGATGCCGGGGGCACCGGATCGGGCCGTGTCCAGGTTCTCGGCGTAGAGCCCGTTGTCGGGCCGGGCTTGCGCGGCGCGTTCGAAATGCCGAACGGCCTCTTCCCTGTCGCCGCGCCGCCAGGCCAGCACGCCGAGATTGTTCTCGCCGCACGGGTTGCCCGGGGCCGTTTTTTCGGCTTGCCGGAAAGCCTCTTCGGATGCCTTGTTTTCGGCCACCACGGCAAACTGGACGCCTTCGACCAGGGCGGCCTGGGCGGAGGTCAGCCGCACATGGTCCAGCCCCCGGCAGGGGCACCGTTTCTTGGTGCAGGGCGGGAATCCTTCGTAGAGGCGCACCTCGTCCATGACATTGCCGAGGACGGTCTTGTCGCCCGGGCAGCGGAAAATGGTCCCGTCGGATTCCATGCGCAACAGCGTGCGGCCCGCCGAGCAGGGCAGCCCCTCGAAATTGAAGGCCACCTTTTTGCCCTGTTCCGGGTGGTCGGCGAAGATGGCCTGCGCCCGGTCGCCGTAGGCTTCGGGGTAGCGTCTTCCCTCGAAGGTCCCGCGGAAGGGGCGCGGGGTGATCTTGATGCCGTGGCTTCCGTAAAACTCCACGTCCTTGTGGAACCGCTCTTCCAGGGTGGGGTGGACCACGTAATTGACGATGATTTCGAAGCCCTTGTCCATCAGCAGGCGGGCGTTGCGGATGAAGGCGTCCACGCCCTTGATCCTCTCGCGCTCCTCGATGTGCAGGGCGACGTAAAGATTGTGGACCCGCGCGGGGTCGATGCGCTCCGTGAACTCGCGCACTTTGGAGGACGCCGACAGGTTGGTGTCGATGCCGATGATGTGGCTTTCAGTGAGGATTTCGCAGATATCGACGATACCGGGATAGATGAAGGGTTCGCCGCCGGTCAGTCCGACTTTCCAAGTCTCCCCGGTGGCGTCGAGAAAAGCCTTGATTCGCCGGGCGTCGAGAGTCTCCGTCACCGGGGAATTGTCGTGGGGGAAGTAGCAATATTCGCAACGGAAATTGCATTTCCGCGTCATGTTCCAAATTATGGAATTGCTGGGAACGATCATGGCAAATGAATCCTCCGGGGAAGGTCCTGCCATAATGTCGATAAAAATGCCAGCGCGGGTAGTGGCTTTTATTGCCAAGCTCTGTTACAAACATCGTCCCATGACAGTTGACTCTATGAACATGCTGCTGCGCGAGCTGGACGCCTGGAAGGACGCGGGAAAGACCGCCGAATTCTGGTGGCGCGACGACGACGCGGCCGAACCGACCGTGGCCCTGGACCGTCTTATCGCCTTGAGCGACCGGTTCGGCGTACCTTGCGGCCTGGCCACAGTTCCGGCCAAGGCGGGCGAACCCCTGCGCAAAACCGTGTCCCATGCCCACAATGTATGGGTGCTGCAACACGGCTTCGCTCATGTGAACCACGCCCCGTCGGGCGCGGGCGCGTGGGAGCTGGGCAACCATCGGCCCAAGTCCGTGATTCTGGAAGAGCTCAAGCAGGGCATGGGCAAGCTTACCCAGCTGTTCAAGACCCGGTTCGTGCCCGTGCTGGTTCCGCCGTGGAACCGCATCGATCCCGAGCTGCTCCCCTATCTGCCGGTAATGGGCTACCGGGGCCTGTCCTCCAGCTACAAGAAGCAACGGCCCGCCCCGCCCGCCGAGCTTCGCGTGGCGGATGCCTGCTGCGACGTGCTGCATTGGAAGGACAAGCCGCATGTGCGTTTCGCCGGAACGGAAAAGTGCCTGAAGTCTTTGGTGGAGCACCTGAAGGACAAGCGTACGGGCGAAATTCCCCCGGAAGAGCCCACCTGTCTGCTCACCCATCATATGGTTATGGACGCCGACGCCTGGGGTTTCGTCGAGGCCCTGTTCGAGGCGACCTCGGCCCATCCGGCCGCGAAGTGGCTCTCTCCGGCCGTCATCTGGCCCGCCAAGGGCTGATCCCGCACCCGCCTCAATCCGGTTTTCGCATCGTGGCACCAGGACGGTAGGTTTTTTCCTTGCGCACAACGTGCGAACGATCTACCGTCCCTTCGAACCATTTTCCAGAGGACTGCCATGACCGCTACACTGCGCCGGATGATGCCTGAGGATATTGATGCCGTCTGCACCTTGCTGCACGACCACATGAACCCGAATTTCACCCCGAAGCGATGGAAGGCCCTTTTTGCTCCGTCCTGGTGCGGAGCGGATCACGACATGGGCATCGTCGCCGAGGACAACGGACGCATTGTGGGCGTGCACGGCCATGTCTGCTCCTACCGCGTCATCGACGGCCACCGCGAGCGGTTTCGGAATTTCTCTTCCTGGTACATTCTCAAGGAGTACCGCAAGCAAGGTCTCGGCTCGGCCATGGTGGAGATGGCCACCTCCGATCCCGAGGTGACCTGCACGGTCTTTTCCCTGTCTCCCAAACGAATCGATTTCTTCAAGACCCTGGGCATGAACGTGCTTGAGGAGGAGCGCCTTCTGTGGCGCAAGACCGGCAAGCCTTACGAGAATCTCGAACTGGTCAGCGATCCGGTCAAGATCCGGCAGTGCTGCGATTTGGGCGACATCCGCGTCTTCGACGACCACCGCGAGCTGCCGGTTATCCCGGTCCTGGTCATGACCCGTTGCACCCAATGCCTGCTGTTCCTGTCCCGCGCGATCAAGCACGACGGCGTGATCTATTACGATGTACTCTACCGCTCCAACCCCGTCATGTTCACCGAGCGTATCCAGGATATCGCCGAGGCCCTGCTGCCGGACGACGAATGCGTTTTGGCCGCGGACCGGAGATTTCTGAACAGTGACGCCGGGGGCGAGGTGGAAACCATCAAGTGCCCGAGATTCTACAAATCCAAGCGGGTGCAGCCCCGGGACGTCGATCTGGCCTACTCCGAGATATCCCTGCTGGGACTCAAGCTCGATTAGCCGCCGCTCTTGCCCTGACCGGCCCGGCAGGGTACGAACGGGCATGAGTGAAGAAAAAAGCCACCCCACGGCCCTGGAAGCGCCTTCGGGCGACGTTGTGCCCCTGACCCTCAGCATGGTGGGGAAGCTGCTTGCGCAGTCGCAACACAGCCCACGCAAGCGGCTGCTCCAGAAGCTGCACAAGTCCCATGACGCTTCGGTGCATCGCATGTTCAACGCCATGCAGCCCGGTACTTACGTCATGCCGCACAGACACCTCGAACCGGCCAAGAACGAGACCATTCTGGTCATGGCCGGGTCCATGCTTTTCATTGAGTTCACGGATGACGGCGAGATAGCCGATCAAATCCTGCTCCAGCCGGGCACCGAAACCTTCGGTGTGGATGTGGCTCCGCATGTCTATCACACCTACCTTCCGCTCAAGGCGGACACCCTGGTCTTCGAATGCAAGACCGGGCCTTATCGCGAGGAATCGGACAAGAACGTGCCCGGCTGGGCCCCGCGCGAGGGAACACCGGAAGCCTCGGACTATCTGCTGGATCTGCTCAAGAGGGTGGCGGCCAAGGCCAACGCCGAGGCCGAGGCTGTCAAGGCGGAGCGGGGCGGAGAGCCCGATCAATAGTGGTTTCCCGGTCTTGCCGCCCGGCACCGAATACAGTACACGAGGGAAGTTTTTCCCGTAAGGAGACCTTCCCGTGAATACCCGCGCATTTCGCGCCGACGTCCTGCTTTTCATTACCGCCGCTATCTGGGGCCTGGCCTTCGTGGCCCAGCGCGTCGGCATGGAGCACGTCGGCCCCCTGACCTTCAACGGCATCCGTTTCGCCCTGGGCGCGCTCGCCCTGGTTCCTTTGACCATGACCATGGAGCGCAGGCGCGCTCCCGGCGCGGCCGTGGCCGATCGCAAACGCATGGCTGTGGGCGGGATATCCCTGGGCCTGGCCCTGTTCGTCGGGGCTTCCCTGCAACAGATCGGGCTGGCCGGTCCGCAATTGGCCGAGTTCGGCCTGGAGGCGTCCACCGCTGGCAAGGCCGGGTTCATCACCGGTCTGTACGTCGTGCTGGTGCCCATTTTCGGCCTGCTCCTGGCCCAGCGGCCCGGCTGGGGCACCTGGGTGGGTGCGGGATTGGCCGTGATCGGCATGTATCTCCTTTCCGTCACCGCCGACCTGTCCATCTCCTTCGGGGACATGCTCGTCCTCGTGGGCGCGTTTTTCTGGGCGGGGCATGTGCTGCTCGTGGGCAAGCTTTCCCCTGGGCTGGACGGAGTGGACGCCATCAAACTGTCCACCATCCAGTTCGCCGCCTGCGCGATCCTGTCCCTCATCGGGGCCGTGGCCACCGAGGAGATCACCGTATCGGGCGTCATCGGCGCGGGCCCGGCCATTCTGTACGGCGGTCTCATGTCCGTGGGCGTGGCCTACACCCTCCAGGTGGTCGCCCAGCGAGACGCCCAGCCCGCCCACGCGGCCATCATCCTCAGCCTGGAATCGGTGTTCGCCGCCGTGGGCGGATGGTTGATGCTCGGCGAGGTGCTCACCACCCGCGGGATGGTCGGTTGCGCCCTCATGTTGGGGGGCATGGTGTTGAGTCAGTTGAAGCCGTAGGCGCTGTCTTTACCGTCTTTTGGAAAGCGGAAGGCCGCCCCTTGGGGCGGCTTTTTTGTTTTTGATTAAGATGGGTGCTTCCTCGCGCACCTCCCCGCGAAGAAGCACCCCCTTCCCCTTCCCTCCACCATCTGATAAACAACGTCTCCAAGGAGAAACCATGGAAAAGTTGAAACTGGTCCAGATGGTCAAAGCCGCGGGCTGAGCGGCCAAGATCACTCCAGGGGACCTGGAGACAGCACTTTCGGGCCTCAAGGTCCGACCTGACGACCGCGTGCTCGCCGGAGGTCCCGGCGACAACGAGGACGCTGCCATATTGTCTTTTCCTCCGGGCAAGGCCCTGGTACAGACCGTGGATTTCTTCACCCCGGTGGTCAACGATCCCTACAAGTTCGGCCGCATAGCGGCGGCCAATGCCCTGTCCGACGTCTACGCCATGGGCGGCGAACCGTGGGCGACCATGAACATCGTCTGTTTCCCCGCGGACAAGCTGCCCATGTCGGTGCTGGCCGAAGTCCTGCGCGGGGGCAATGACGCCGTTGAGGAAGCGGGCGCGGTGCCCAGCGGCGGGCACAGCGTTGACGACCCAGAAATCAAGTACGGCCTGGCCGTGTCCGGAGCCGTGGACCCGGACCGGTTCGCCTCCAACCGGGGCGTCACGCCCGGCGACGTGCTGATCCTGACCAAACCCATCGGAACGGGCGTGCTGGCCACGGCGGTCAAGGGCGAGATGCCAGGCTGCGATGAAATGGAAGACCTGCTCTTCGAGACCTGCGGACGGCTGAACAAGACCGGCGGCATGATTATCCGCGAGCTCGGCCTGACCGGAGCCACGGACATCACCGGGTTCGGCCTGGGCGGCCACATGATCGAGCTGGCCGAGGCGAGCCGGGTGACGATGGAGCTGCGCATGAAGGACGTGCCGCTGCTGCCCGGCGCTCTGGACATGGCTTCCATGGGGCTTCTGCCCGCCGGGTCCATTTGCAACCGCAGGCATTACCTGCCGAAGGTCGATGTCGCCGACGGCCTCGACCCCATCCACTTCGATCTCATGTTCGACGCCCAGACATCGGGCGGACTCCTGCTGGCCGTGCCGCCGAAACTCGTGGATCGGGCGCTGTCCATGCTCGAAGCCGCCGGAGAGACCGGAGCCGTTGTGGGCCGCGCGCTGGCCTCGCTTCCGAAGGCCCGTCCCTTGTCCGTGGTCTAGGATTCGGCCAGGCCCAGAACCCGCTCGATTTCCCGTTTCAGGCCGTCGATCTCGAACGGTTTGGCCACATAGCCGTTCATGCCCGCCTCGATGAAGCGGTCGCGGTCTCCGTGCATGGCGTGGGCGGTCAGAGCGATGACCGGAATATCCAGCTCCAGGTCGTTGCGGATGACCTTCGTGGTGGCCACCCCGTCCAGCCCGGGCATCTGGATATCCGTCAGGAAAAGGTCGAACGTCCTCGCCCTCAGGATGTTGATGGCCTCCTCGCCGCTTCCCACACACTCGACCTGGTGGCCGAGTTTCTCCAGGATACGCTGAATGACCACGCGATTGACCCGCTCGTCTTCGGCCACCAGGATGGACAGGCCGTCCTCGGCCGATGTCTGGGAGGAGGAGTCCGCCGCACCGAAGAGCGGCTCCACGCTTCGGCTGTCGATCGTGAAATAGATGCTCGTTCCCACACCCTCTTCGGTGTCCACGCCGATAAATCCGCCCATAAGATGAACCAATCGACGGACAATGCCGAGTCCCAGGCCTGTCCCCTGATACTTTCGAGTCAACGAGCCGTCCACCTGGGTAAACGGGTCGAATACGGTATTCACCTTGTCGGCCGGAATGCCGATGCCCGTATCGGAAACCTCGAAGAGCAACCGGACGGGTTCACCGCTCTCGATCGGTTGAAGCGGCCAGGCGCGGACCTTGATGGACCCGGCCTCGGTAAACTTGACCGCATTGCCCACAAGGTTGAAGAGAATCTGACGCAACCGCCCCTTGTCGGCCATGAAATGCCGGGGCAGCGTCTCGTCGATTTCCCATATCATGGATACACCGCGCTCCTCCGCCGCGTGGCGGAAGGTGGAGACCACCTGGTCCAGGACCTCGCCCAGTTCGAAGGGGACCGGTTCCAGTTCCAGCTTGCCCGACTCCACCTTGGAGAGATCGAGAATGTCGTTGAGCACCTGGAGCAGGCTGCGCCCTGAATTGAGGGCCGTTTCCAGATAATCGCGTTGCAGGGGTTCGAGGCTGCTGAGCTGCATGAGCTGCAACATGCCGAGGAGGCCGTTGAGGGGCGTTCGGATTTCGTGGCTCATGTTGGCCAGGAATTCGTTTTTCGCCAGGCTGGCCGCCTCGGCCTTGGCCATGGCCTTTTCCAGCTCGGCGGCCATGGTCTTGAGCTCGGTGATGTCGGCGGCCATGTGCATGTGCACGAGCCTGCCCTCAAGCCAGCGGATGGCCCGGTCATGGTTGAGGTTCCAGTATTTCTGCCGCTCATAGTATCGTTCCGTGACCACGGTGCCCACCGGCTCGCCGTTTTCGTCCACCAGCTTCGGCTTGGGGCAATGGGGACACAGGCTGTCCAGGCCCCGGACGAGCTTGTGGCAGAGCATCCCTTCCTTGATGGGCCCGTAGCGGCTGGCCATCCTCGCGTTCATGAACAGAATCTCGTTGGTCGCGAAATCGGTCACGTAGATGTCCGCGCTGATCCCGTCCAAAATGGTCAGCAGCCGCTTATGAGCCCGCTTGACCTCGGTGATGTCCGCGATCATGGCGAACACCCCGAGCAGCCTGCCGTCCTCGGCCATGAGCGGCGTGGACGAGACCATGCCCCAGACCTCGGCCCCGTCCTGCCGCAGAAAACGCCGCTCGTACCGCTCGCGCTTGCCCGACAGGCGGAGCTTGGAACGCTTTTCGTTATCGTCCAGATCGGCGGTGGACAGGAAGTCGAGCAGGCTCCGGCCGATGAGATCCTCGACCTTGCAGCCGAAGAAGTCGGCCACGATCCTGTTGGCGTAGGTGACCATCTGACTTGCATCCAGGCCGAGTATGCCCTCGTTGGCCGTCTCCACGATGAGCCGGTACTGCTCCTGGGTCTTCTTGCGCGCCTCCTCGGCGAATCGCGCCTCGGTCACATCCCTTCCGTACACGGCGATGGCCGTGATCTCGCCGCCGTCCATCACGGGATAGATGACTCCGTCGAGGATTCTGCCGGACCAGACCACCTGCTCATTCAATGGCTTGCGCGACTCCACGACCCGTTGGAAGAATCCGTGGATCAGAGGCAGGAGGGGGTTGGGAATGAAATCGAAGACGCTCTGCCCGGCGGCCTTGCCGGCCAGGCCAAAAAACCTGGCCATGTTCCTGTTCATGGCCAGGACCGTGCCGTCCACCTTGAACAGGCCCACCGAATCCTCGGTGGCGTTTATCATGGCCTGAAGAAAATGCTCGCTGGTGCGAAGCCGCTCTTCGATCCGCTTGCGCTCGGTGATGTCCCGTGTGATGCCTATGTAGCCTTCCGGGACGCCGTCCGGCCTCAAGAGCCTCCGGGACATGGACTCGCCCCATATCCTGGCACCGTCCTTCTTCAGGAAACGCAATTCGAGCCGGATGGTCGGCGACGCGGCGGGCTGAAGCTTCATGGCTTCGTCGGCCTCTTCCCAGAGGGCCCAGCTCTTCTCCAGCGAATCGGAGCAGACGGCCTCTTCGGCCGGCATACCGATCATCTCCTCGGGCGTATATCCCCGGATGCGCTCCACGGACGGGCTGACGTAGGTGTACCGGCCCTCGTTGTCCATGGTCCAGATGATGTCGGCGGCGTTCTCCGCCAGAAAGCGATACCTCTCCAGGCTCTCGTCGCCCACGCTCGCGGCCTGGCGGAGGTTGGTGATGTCGCGAAAAAGCCCCCACAGGGCCACGGGCTTTCCCTCCCTGTCGCGCTGCGGACGGCAACTGACCCGAACCAGCAGTTTCCTGCCGTCGCTGGAGACCAGCCCTTTTTCGAAATCCCGGGACTCGCCGTCGGATGCGAGCATACCGAGGATCATCTCCTCCTCGCCCGCACGTTCGTTTTCGGGGGTGAAATCGAGAACGGTGCGGCCTATCACCTCGCTCCGCTCGTAGCCGATCAGGGAGCAGAAAGCGGCGTTGGCCTCGCGGATGACGCCGCAGAGATCGGTGCCGACCACCCCGTCGCCCAGGGCTCCGCAAAGCCCCACAAAACAGGCGGGATCGACGAACGGCTCGTCCCGGCAGCCGGAATAAGACGATTTCTCGGAGGGCCTGGAAACCCGTTCGCTCGGTTCAGGATCGATCATAGACTCGTTCCGTTTAGCTTTGTTTATTTTTTACTTTAACTCGTCATTTTTTTCCACTTGAAACAACATATTTATTCCAAGCCCGGGTTGAACACGCGGAAAATGAACGGTACGTTCCAAGAACCCTTCTCTCCGGAGCTGGGCTCACGAGAACCCCCAACCGCGAGGAACGCCATGCAATCAGACCGCTACATCCTGCTCGAAGACGAATTCGGCGCCCATAACTACAAGCCGCTCGACGTGGTCATCGAACGCGGCCGGGGCATCTGGGTGTGGGACGTGGACGGCAACAGGTACATGGACTGCCTGTCCGCCTACTCCGCCGTGAACCAGGGACACTGCCACCCGAAGATCAAACAGGCCCTCGTGGATCAGGCGGAAAAACTCACCCTGACCTCGCGCGCCTTCCGCAACGACCAGCTCGGCCCGCTCTACAAGGAGCTTTGCGACCTGACCCGTTCCCACAAGGTTCTGCCCATGAACTCCGGGGCCGAGGCCGTTGAGACCGCCATCAAGGCCGTCCGCAAATGGGGCTACCAGGTCAAGGGCGTGCCCGAGGACCGGGCCGAGATCATCGTCTGCCGCAACAACTTCCACGGCCGGACCATCTCCATCATCTCCTTTTCCACCGATCCCGTGTCCACCACCGGCTTCGGACCGTTCACCCCCGGCTTCAAGATCATCGACTTCGGCGACGCCGACGCCCTCGAAAAGGCGATCACCCCGAACACAGTGGCCTTCCTCGTCGAGCCCATACAAGGGGAAGCCGGGGTCATCATCCCGCCCGAGGGATACCTCAAGGACGTCCGGCGCATTTGCAGCGAAACGGGAATCGTGCTCATCCTGGACGAAATCCAGACCGGCCTCGGCCGCACCGGCAAGCTTCTGGCAGAGGAGCACGAAGGCGTCGAGGCCGACCTGACGCTTATCGGCAAGGCTCTGTCCGGCGGCTTCTACCCGGTCTCGGCCGTGCTTTCCAACACCGAGGTCCTCGGCGTGCTCAAGCCCGGCGAGCACGGTTCCACCTTTGGCGGCAACCCGCTGGCCTGCGCCGTGGCGCGCGCGGCCCTCAACGTCCTCACGGAAGAAGGTCTCATCGACAACGCCCGCGACATGGGTGAATACTTCATGGAAGGACTGAAACGGATCGACAACTCCAAGATCAGGGAAGTCCGGGGCAAGGGGCTGCTCATCGGCGTGGAGTTCCACCCCGACGCGGGCGGCGCGCGCCGGTATTGCGAACGGCTCAAGGAAGCCGGACTCCTGTGCAAGGAGACCCACGAGACCATCATCCGCTTCGCCCCGCCCCTGGTCATCGGCAGGGAGGACGTGGACTGGGCGCTTGAGCGCATAACGCCCGTGCTGTCCGAATAACGCGGGACACCCCGCTCCTGAAAAAGCATCCGGGCCGGAGACCGGGCGGCCATCGGCCGCCGGTCCCCGGCCCGGCAATTTGCAAGGCTCCGTCGCGCGGACGGTCGGGACCGCCCTAATCCAGTCCCATGCCCGGATGGTGAACCGGGTCCTCCATGCTCTCCACATGGCAGACGGTGCAGGTCCCGTTCGCGCCGAGCGCCTGGGCCTCGCCCATGTACTGCATGGGCTGCATGTTGTCGCGCGGCGAGGCCGGGTAGACGGCATGGGGCGAACCGTGGCACGCGCCGCAGCTCATGGCGTCCATGTCGTCGCGCCGGGCCGAGAAGAGTCCGTCCGCATCCTCGGTCCAGACATTGAAGGCCGAATCGATTTCGGGCGGGGCGAAGTCCACATGGCAGGTCAGGCAGTCGGGCTGATTGACCCAGGGCGCGCGAGGCTTGATGGCTTCGGCGTTGGTCATGGTCCTCGGGGTGATCCGGGCCAGGAGCATGTCTGCGGCGGGAACGCCCCGCTCCCGCTCGGCCTTGAGCAGGGAGACGGCCATATCCTCGATCTCGCCGTGGCAGTCGGTGCAGGTAAAACCGAGCAGCTCATGCTGCCCCCGCAGGGTAGACTGGGGGTGGCACTTGAGGCAGGAGCCGTCGGCTTCTCGCCCGGCCATGTACACGGCGTGCACGCCGTGGATGGCGGCGGACAGGTTGGGCCTGTCGGCGTTCCCCTCCACGCCCTGGATGGAGTCGTCGTGGCAGGACACGCATTGCACCACGCCCTTGGTCTGAGCCAGCTTGGTGGAATTCATGCGGTCATGGGTGGCCAGGATGTTCTCCACCGTGGCCGAGGCCATGCCGGACCCGTCCTGCATCATTTCGCCGCTGTGGCAGTTGTAGCACCCCATCTGGTCGGAGGTTGGCGCGACGAGCATGGTCGTGGCCAAGACCGCGCCGGAGTCGTCCTTCGCGGTCAGGGTGACGACCGGAAGCGGATTGTATTCGCCCTTGGCGTAGGGCGGAATGGACACGTCGGCTTCGAAACGGCCCGCGTCCGTGTCGGCTTCGAGGGTGCCGGTCAACGCCGGGGAATCCTGGTCCGCCTGAATGGAATAGGTAATGGTCACGCCGTCCATGACCCGCTCGGGCGAGGGGTCGCGCAGCACCAACTGGGCACGGATGACGTTGGACGGCGGCAGCAGGGTCCACTTGTCGTTCTGCGCGAAGAAGCCCGTGCCGCGCGCGCACCAGCCCACCAGGACGTATTCCGAGGTGTCGGGATCAAAGGGCGCGGCCGGAGGCTCGGCCATTTCGGGCATCTCGGCGGATTCAGCCGGAGCGTGGCCGTTCAGGTCCTCCGCGATATACCGGGCAAGCAGCATCCGCTCCTCGGAAGTGCCGATGAACGGCGGCATGTACTTGTTGAGCTTGCCCATGCCGGTCAGGAAGGCGTCCATGCCGTCCACATCGTATTGGGCGGTACGCGAGGTAATTTCGTTCATGGGGCCGTGGATCGAATGGCAGGCCGAACATTCGAGCTGGAAGAGAAACGCGCCCGCGATCTTGGCGTTTTCCTCGGTGACGCCGTCGGCCAGCTCGGGCGGTGCCCATTTGGCCGAGGCGATGGCCCCGTTCTGGTTGATGACGGGCACGCGGGCCTTGAGGATGGAGGAGGAATAGACCGTATCCCAGATGAGATACGGCTTGCGTCCCGCCTCGCGAATGAACTCGAAGGAGCCGAACAGCCCCTGTCCCACCACCAGGACCACCAGGGCCAGGGCGAAGGACATGCGCCGGGGCGTCTTCACGGCCAGGAGCAGCCCGCCGACCAGGGTGGCCGCGCCGAATATCCAGAAGTACCGCATGAAGTCGGACACGCGGTTCGACTTGGAAACGATCATCTCGTACTGCTCGGGCGGCATGGCGGCCACGTACCACCAGCCGGACAGGAATACGGCCAGCACGCCGAGCACGGTCCAGGCCGAACAGACGCGGACGGCGCGCAGCCGGGTGGCCTCGTCCTTGATGCGGGTGGCCGTGACAAAGCCGAACAGCCCGGCGCACACGGCGGAGAAGAAGGAGCGGAACACCAGAGAAGGCCAGAAGGACGGGTTGAAGAAACCGTCCCAGAAGCTCTTGGTCTCGATCCACTGGCCCGGGGTGAGCATGAAGCCGATGATCCCGTTGATGAGAAAGAGGGACAGCCAACCGAAAAGGAAATAGAGCCAGCCCACGATCATGTGATCGCGGCGGTCCATGGAATCCCAGGCGTAATAGTAGATGATGAGGGCGACGATCTCGCCCAGGAAACAGACCCACTCGGCCGCCCATCCGAACACGAACTGGTGGATGAGCGTGATGGTCGCCTCCGGCGCGAGCAGGGCCACGGTCAGCCAGATGGCCACGCCGGACACGCCGCCGAAGGCCATGGTCAGGAGCAGGAAGAAGCGGGTGTGCTTCTTGGCGTACTCAAGCAGGTGGATGTTGTTGGACTTGTAGGCCGCCCGCTCGGTCAGGACCAGGAACAGGCCGCCGCCCACGGCGAAGTGGGCCACGTAGACGTGCAGGGTCGCGATGACGGCGATCCAGAAGCCGCCGCCCAGAGTGGTCAGTTGCCAGATGGGATATTCCATGACTTACGCCCTCCCCTGCCGCGATTTGAAATAGAGTTTGAGCATGTAGGCGACCAGCCCCCCGCCCACGGCGACGAATCCGAGAAAGAGATAAAAGGAGCCGTACTGGTTGGTCACGGGCACGGTCTCGATCTTGAACCAGGGTTCCAGGTACAGGGTCCGCAACCAATGGCGGGTACAGGCCATGAAGAACACGGTGATGGCGGCCCAGACGGCTGTGCGCCGGGGATCGCCCTTGAAACCCGCGTAGAGCATGACGCCCGCCGAGAGCAGCCCCGCGACCAGGGTCAGAGTCGCCGGGAGCGAGCCGCCCATGAAGGCGAGGAGCAGCCGGTTCGGCAGGGCCATCAGGAACCAGACGCCCACGGCCAGATTGACGATGGTCGCCCGGATGAACCACCACAGGCCGATTGCCACGAACTCCTCGTTGTTCTTGTGCCGACCGAGCAGGGCCACGAACAGGCCGCCCACGGCCACGGTCCCGACCATCATGTGCAGGAAGCGGGGATAGATGGCCGGATCGCGCCAGTTCAGGAAGCCGCCGTACCCGTCGAAATAGGGCTGCCACCCTTCGGGCCGGAGCATCAGGGTCATGTTGTTGGAGAACATGAAGGCCACGTAGAGCAGCCCGAGCACGGAAGAGCCGAACAGGGCCAGGCGCGTGGCCTTGCCCATGGTCTCGTATTTGAACTTGTACACGTAGAAGCCATAGTAGGAGAAGAGGAGCACGAAGACCACCGCCAGCCACCAGCCTCCCATGAGCACGGAGCTTACATAGTCGAAGTTGCCGTAATTGACCTGGAGGAAAAGAAGCGGAGCCACGCCCAGGTTGATGGTCAGGGCGAGCAGCGGAGGCAGCTTCATGCCCACCGCGCGGATGAGGCCGTCCCTGCCGCGCGTCGCCTGCGCCAGGCCGATGACGGCCGAACCGAGCATGGCGTTCATGAACAGCACATGGGCCGTGAAGGTCACGATGAGCAGGACGTCGAACCACGCCCAATGCACGGGTATGGGTTCGGCCAACGGTATGAGGGAAGCGGGATTCACGACGGCACTCCTTGTGAAGGGCTTATACTCCTCCGCCGTTATAGGTGATTTCCGAAACGGACACAACTCGCCCGGCCCGTTCCCAGGCCCGCCCGGTACATCCGACACATTATAATTGACCGCCGCATCGCCCTTGCTACCTTTTTCCCATCATTCTTTATCCTCGCAAACAAAGGAATACAAAGGAATACCAATGAAAATAGGTCCAAAGCTGACCTTGCTCGGAACCGCCCTCGTGGGCACGACGGCGGCGTGCATTCTCGGCATCCTCCTGTGGCAGAGCTCGAAGGTCTCCGAGACCCTCGCCACGCATTTCGACCTTCAGGCCCAAGCGCAGATGACCCTGGCCGTGGACGACGCCCGCAACCTGCTGGACACGCAGCACGCCACCTTGGTCAAACAGCTTGAAAACGACATGCGCGTGGTCCTGGACATGGAGCAACGCGGCGGCGGGCTCAACCTTCTTCCCGAGACAGTGGAATGGAAGGCGGTGAACCAGATCAGCAAGACGGCCTCCGTCGTCTCCCTTCCCAGGCTCGCCCTCGGCTCCACATGGCTGGGACAGAACAGCGCGCCTGGAATCCCCACCCCGCTCGTGGACGGCATCATGAAGCTGACCGGAACCACCTGCACCATTTTCCAGACAATGAACGACAACGGCGACCTCCTGCGCGTGGCCACCAACATTCTCAAGGCCGACGGCACGCGGGCCGTGGGGACCTATATCCCGGGCTCCTCGCCGGTGGCCAAGGCCGTCAAGTCCGGCGAGACGTTCCGGGGCACGGCCTTCGTGGTCAACGCATGGTACCTGACGCAGTACCGGCCCCTCCGCGACGCCTCCGGCAAGGTCATCGGCTGCCTGTACGTCGGCATCCTCCAGGAGGGTGTGGAACAGCTGCGCCGCGCCTTCAAGGAAGTCCGCCTCGGCGACACAGGATTCCTGACCGTGTTCGCCGGGTCCGGAGCGGCCGAAGGCATCATCAAGATGCACAAGGACGACAAGGCCGAGGGAACCGACATCCTGTCGCGGAGCAATGCCTCGGGCGAGGCCGTGTACAGGGACCTGGCCAATGGGGCCAAGCAGGCCGACGGCAAGGTCGTCACCATCGAGACCGAACTGGCCTCGGACGGCGGACCGCGCACGGCAATCCTCAGCGCCGTGTACTTCAAGCCTTGGGACTGGGTCATCCTCGGCACCGGCTATCTCGACGAATTCATGGAAGGGCAAAGGGCCACTGAAAGCGCGCTCGCATCCACCAACTGGTGGACCGTGGGCATCGGCGTGGTCATGCTTATCCTGGGCGTCCTCGCCTTCATTTTCTTCGCCCGGCGGATGAGCTCGGCCATCGGGAGCACCGTGACGGTCATGGCCGACATCAACGAAGGGAACCTCGACGTGCCCAGGCTCGACGTGCGCAAGGGACGTATGCGCGACGAAATGGACGAGCTGGGCGAAGCGGTCAACGCCATGGGCGAGCGGCTGCGCGAAGTGGTTTCCCAGGTCCAGGCCGCCGCGGAATCCGTGACCATGGGCAGCGCGGAGCTGACCAACACCTCCCAGGCCCTGGCCGAAGGCGCGTCCAGCCAGGCCAGCTCGGTGGAGGAGGTCTCCGCCTCCATGGAAGAGATGACCTCCAACATCGAGCAGAACTCGGCCAACGCCCAGCAGACCGAACGCATCGCGCGCCAGGCCGCGGACGACGCCAAGGAGGGCGGCCGGTCCGTGACCCATACCGTGGAGGCCATGCGCCAGATCGCGGACAAGATCGCCATCATCGAGGATATAGCGCGCCAGACAAACCTCCTGGCGCTCAACGCGGCCATCGAAGCCGCACGCGCGGGAGACCATGGCAGGGGATTCGCCGTGGTCGCCGCCGAAGTGCGCAAGCTGGCCGAACGGAGCGGCGTGGCCGCGGCCGAAATCAGCGAACTGTCGGCCAACTCCGTGGCCATCGCCGAACAGGCCGGGGCCATGCTCGACAAGATGGTCCCGGACATCACCCGCACCGCCGAGCTCATCCTGGAAATCTCGGCCAGCTCCGACGAACAGAACGCGGGCGCGACCCAGATCAAGGACGCCGTCCTGGAGCTGGACCGCGTGGTCCAGCAGAACGCGGCCGAATCCGAACATGTGGCCGCGGCCTCGCAGACCCTGTCGGGACACGCCATGCAGTTGCAACGCATCATCGGCTACTTCCGCCTGAGCGGCGCTGCCGACGGGCCACAGGCCAGAGTCACGGTCAAAGCCGTCCGGCCCGAGGCCAAACCCCTGCCCCGCCGCCCCGCTCCCGTCGCCCGGCCAACCGCCCCGGCCAGCGGAAGCGGCGTGGCCCTGGACATGGGCGACGACAACGACTTCGAACGGTTCTGACGGCCCCCAAGGCCGTGGGCCCGCGCCCTCCCTCCCGGGCGCGGGCCTTGTTTTTTGCCTCAAAAAGTATAGAACAACCCGCAGAGGAGACACCTACATGGGCAAAACGCTGCTGTTCGACGCGGGCAACACCAACACCAAGCTCTGCCTGGCCGATGACCAGGGACTGAACGAGAGCTACACCCTCCCCACCCGTCCGGCCAACACCGACGACGACTGGGGCCTCAAGATCGAATCCATTCTCCTGCGAGAGGGGGTGGCCCCCACGGACATCGAGGCGTGCGTAATCTCCTCGGTGGTCCCGCCCTTGGACCCGCTCTTCCGCAGCATGGCCGCACGTTTCCTGGAATGCGAATGCCTGTTCGCAGGCCGCGACCTCCCGCTCGACATCGACAACGAATACGCCCATCCCGAACAAGTGGGCGCGGACGTCCTGGTGGGCTGCTACTCGGCGCGCATGACCTACGACAACAGGAACCTCATCGTCGTGGACTTCGGCACGGCCACTACCTGCGCCTGCGTCCGGGACAACGCCTTCAAGGGCGGTCTCATCTGCCCGGGCCTGCTCTCCTCGGCGTCGGCCCTGGCCTCGGGCACGGCCAAGCTCCCCAAAGTGGACCTCACGGTCAAGAGCGATACCCTCACCTGGGGCCAAAGCACGGCGGAGTGCCTCAATCAGGGCTTCGTCTTCGGCTTCGCGTCCATGGTGGACGGCCTGGTTGAAAAGCTCTCCGCCAAACTCGAAGACCCCTTCGTGGTCGCCACCGGCGGCCTGGCCCCGACCATCGCCCAGGTTTCCGAAACCATCGACGAACTCCGGCCCGACCTCGTCATGGAAGGCCTGTGGATGGCCTACTACAACCGATAGGACCCGCTATCGTCAGGGACGTACCGCCCCGCGCCCGGAATCCTCTCCCGAGGCAATGCCGGATCAATTCGTGACGGGTTTCCTCTTTCGAGCATAGGCGTCTTTCCGCAAAACCGCCCCTTCCATTCAGTACCGCCTGCCGTATACACTGCAATTTGAGGTATATTTCACGCAATAATTGCATAAATTAACGATTTTCCCATTCAACTACCTAATTTCACCTATACAGTGTGACATTTTATCGATTAAATTGCGATTTCTTGTTTCGTAATTTTATAGATTTTATTATTATTTTCTATCAAATTGTGGTGGTAATTTACCAATAAATAATTTCATCTCTTTATATTTTTGTATAAAGACTACTGAACTAAAATATACCTAATAGGTATGAATTAATTATCAACATAACTCATATCGTTTGAATATGACTTCTTTGGCTAAAATCCGCTCATTTTTTCCATTGATGTTATTTACTCTCATTTGAGACATTTTTGAGACAATAAACTCGTTGCAAAAAATAATGGACATATAAGTCCGTAATGTTGTTTTATTCGCACATAATCGATTGATACTCACTCTATGATGCGAAAATATGCGCTTAAATGACGCTAATATCCTCAGCACCAAACATTCATTTTTTTTCACCGCTGACATAAAGTCTTTTATTTTGAGTCCGAAAAGACATGAAGGAAAATTGTTTCTTTTTTCAAACCCTCAACCTTTTTTCAGGAGAAAGATGAGATGAAAGTCAGAATGTTCGCCTTGACCGTCATGGCTGCGCTGCTGCTGGCCAGCTCCGCCTTTGCCGAAGAGACCTCCTTCGACGCCTCGATCACCCTCGCCCAGCCCTTCACCATCGACTCGACCACCGCTGCCGCGTTCGATACGATCTACTCGACCGGTGTGGCCATGACCATCACCATGGACGCCTCCCCCATCGCCGCGGCCACGGGCGATGACGCCGCCGGCGCCGCCCCGACCGTCACCACCGCAACTATCGACACCGGCACCGGCGCTCCCACGGCCCTCTCCGGCACCCAGACCCCCGGCATCATCTACATCATCGCCACCCAGGCGGGCGTGGACATCGACGTGACCCTGGTGGGCACCCCGACGCTGACCAAGAGCTACAGCGCCGCGCCGACTCCCATCGAGGTTTCCGGCATCACCACCAACAAGGCGAACTTCAACGCCCAGTCTGCAACCGCCCTGGCTGCCGGCAAGTTCTCCGCCCTGTGCGTCGGCCCCATTCTGAACATCCCGGCCAATGCCGAAACCGGCGCCTACAGCGGAAGCGTCACCGTCGACGTGACCGCCATCTAGCCTTAGGCCCCACCAATGAAACAACTGGCCACGCTTATCCGTCTAACGGCTTCGATATGCGTGGCCAGTTCTCTTTTCTTTCTTCACGGCACCGCCTGCGCCGAACCGCGCATCCTCGTCTCTCCGGGGATGAACTTCGGCTACGTCATCCCCCGCGCCAACAGGTTGACCATCGTCCTGGACGGAAACGGGACGAGGCTCCCCGTCTGCTCGCCCGCATCCGACTGTGACGTCTCGGGCGGACATACGGCGACCCTCTACTTTTACGACTTCGGGGACGTGACCATAAGCCTGGAATTTCCCATTGTGGTCCGCCTGTACGACGAGGATGGAGGTGAACAGGGAGCCACCATCAGCGGCATGAACAGGAACAGCTCCGTGCAGGCGTTTACCGAGGGCAATCGGCAAAAAGCCTACGTGGGCGGCGTCCTGCTGACCGGAGCCTCGGCCTATGGGAAGAAGTTGAAAGGCACCGTAACCATCGAAGTGACAACCAAATAAGGACACGCTAGGAGCCACCTGATGCACCTACTCAACCGGATATGTCTCCCCCTCCTGCTCGCGCTCGCCCTGTGCGCCCCGGCCCTGGCCAACGGAATCATGCTCGACCCCCTGCGCATCGTGGTTCCGGACGGCCAGCGATACGCGGCCCTGACCATCCTCAACCAGTCATCCGCAGAACCCATCATATACAATATCTCCACCGTGCCTTTGAGGATGCAGGAGGACGGCTCCCTTTACGAACCGACCACCCTGACGAAACGGGAGGCGCTCACCCGCTCCATGCTGCGTTTTTCGCCCCGCACCGCGAGGCTCCAGCCCGGCGGCAAACAGGCCGTGCGCATCGCCGTCCGCAAGCCGCCGAACCTTCCGGAAGGGGAATACATGAGCTACATCAGCGTCAGCCCCCTGGACACGCCGGAATCCGTCGCCCCGAAACTCGATCACGCGGCCTCCCTGGCCCCCAAGGGCTCCAGCATGGTCGTCGACGTGAAGGTGGGAATGCGCATACCCGTAATCATCTATCAGGGCTCCCCCTCCGTACAGACTGCGGTGTCGGCCGTCCGCGCGGTCCGGCGGAAGGACGGCAAGGCATACCTGGACCTCCGGCTCAACCGAACCGGCAACAGGTCCAGCTTCGTGGAAACGTCGGTCTTCCGGGTCGCCAACGGCCGCAAGGAGCTGATCGCGCACAAGGATCGCACGGTCACCTATTTCCCGCTGGCCGCCCGGACCCTCACCCTGCCCATCTCCGACCCGGAGTTCAGGGGCGGACGGATTCTCGTGGAGCTCCGGAATTACAAGGATGCGACGCAAACCGTCATCGACAGCAAAGAATTTTCCGTCCAACTTCCCTGACCGGCGGCAGGACAACCGTCGGAATACAACGGAGAATGAGGTTCAGGCCTTCGCGCACAGGGGGTGGGCGAGGGCCTTTTTCCTGACTTGCGCATATCCTCGCCATTCCCGCCTGAATCCGATGGACGGATCAATGGCTCGTATTTTGCTTTGAACAAGCGCTCATACTCCACTTCCTGTTCATGTTGCGTTTTCTACGTTCGATCGACTGTGGTGCCTGAATTTGATGAAGACAAGCAAGATACTGCCCTTATTGGCAAAAGGCGGCGCTACGCTGCTCTTTGCCGTTGCTGTCGGCATACTGGCAAACCACCTCATACGGCAGGAAGACCAGAGTCAAAAAAATGTGGCGGCGGTTCAGGACGTTGAAGACCGTTCCAACACGGGGAAAATGGCCGTTTCCCCTCCCCCTGGAAAAGCAATCCCGGCGCAGGTCGGGGACGCCCAGGTGCCTGAACAAACGGTTTCCGCCGAAGTTTCCCCCGTCTCCACGGCAATCCCCGTCCCCCAAACGAAACAGCCTGCCGCCAATCGCGTAACCGCGCCGGTCCGGCGCGCGCCTCCGGCGTCGTCCACCCGCGCATCGTCGGCCCCGGCCCGCACGGCGGCCATCGCCCCAGCCTTGCCCGAAGCCGTCCCGCCCGTTCCGGATGCTCCACCGGCCCGCCCCCCTGCGGAACCCGCGGCGGAACCGCAGACGCGCCCTTCGGCCGTGCCGGACGACTCGGCGCTTCCCGAACCGTTCGTGCTCACCGGCGAGGACATCATCCTCGACGTCTATCTCCGCCGCCAGCTCCTTTATCAGGGCCTTTTCTGTCAGGGACGCGGTTCGGAAGTGTATGTCCCCCTGGGGGAACTGTGCGGCGTGCTCGGTTTCCCCATCACGGTGGACGGCGAGGGAGCCCGGGGCTGGTACATCAGCGAGGACCGCGAGTTCAGCTTGTCGTCGGCCACCGGCGAGGTGCGCAACCGCGGGGCGGCGCGGACCCTGCCCCAGAATTCCTATTTCACGAGCGCGGACGAAATATTCATAAGCGCCGAGACGTTCTCTTCGCTCTTCCCCGTCAAACTGAACATCGACCTGCACACGATGATACTGTACGTCATCCCCGGCGAATACCTGCCCATGGAGCTCATGAAGCTGCGCCGGGACAAGCTGCGGATGAACAGGGCGAAGCAGGGATTGCGTTATCCCTTGCAGGACCTGGATTACGCGGCCGTAGCCCTGCCCAGGCTGGACGCCAAGATCAGCAGCGGCTACTCCAACCGGGACGGCAAGGAGGATTCCTCGCTCTCCATGGCCGGGCTCTTCCGGGGGGACCTGCTGTACATGTCCACGGCGTTGTACGGCTCCGTATCCCAGGATCTGGGCGGCAAGGACGACGGACTCCAATTCAAGGACTTCTCGCTGACCGCCGAACGGCTGCTGCGGCAAAACCCCTATCTTACCAAGGTGACGGCCGGCGACATCGTGCCCTCCTCCACTCCCCTGGGCTCCGGCGGCACGCTGGAGCGCGGCCTGCGCGTTTCCAACACCGAAATAGGAAGCTCCTCGTCGTCCTACGACACGCGCACCGTCACGGGCAAGGCGCTGCCCGGATGGGATGTGGAGCTATACCGCAACAATCAGCTCATCGGGTTTCAGACCATCGGTTCCGACGGCACCTATCTGTTCCGGGATGTCCCGCTGTTCCACGGGGTCAACAGATTCAAGCTGAAACTGTACGGCACCGAAGGCCAGCAGGAGGAACGCGAGGACGTGGTCACGGTGGGCGCGTCGGTCAAACCCGGCCAGGTGGTCTACGACGCCTCCATTTCCCAGCAGGGCAAGGGAGTCTTCGCCGAGGAGAACAGCAGGGTCATTCCCGTGGAGCAGGACCTGGAAGGCACCGTCCGGGGCAAGGCCGGCGTCCGCGTGGGCCTGGGCAAGGGAATGGAGCTGCGAAGCGGCCTGACCCGCGACACGTATCGAAGGCGGGACCGGACTGTGGGCTCCCTGGGATTGAGCGGCGGCTATGACGCCGTGCTGGGACAAATGGACGTGGGCTACTCCACCTACGGCTCCGTGGTGGGCAAGGGCAGCCTGCGGGGCAGCATGGAGAGCGGGACGAACTACACCGTCGCGGGCCTGGTCCAGTCCTCCGCCAACTGGGAGGAAAACGCCACCAAGAACGATTTCACGGCTCAGATCAGCGACAGCGCCACGCCCTTCGAGACCCTGTCCATCTCCTATGGCGGCAATATGGGCCGGACCACCACGGTCGGTGAGGGAGAGCGGGAATCCTCCTACTATACCCTGGGCGGCAACATGTCCTTCTTCGGCGATTACGGCCAGTTCAGCACCAACCTTTCAGGCCGCGCCTACGAAAAGAAGCTCAGCGACGAGGACCCCTTTCTTTACGGCTCCTCCACTTTTTACACCGGCACGGACACCGCGACGCTGCGGGCCAGCGCGGACTACGGCCTGAACAAGGAAGAGGGGGCGTATGTCCGCAACTTCACCGCATCGGGCACCCTCCGGCTGTCCAAAAAATTGACGACCTCGCTGACCTTGAGCAAATACCTGGTCGACTCGCACCGTTTTTCGGTCAGCAACACCTGGAGCTACATCGTGGGCAATCTCACCCCGTACATCCAGAACACCTGGTCGGACGACGACTCCTTCTCCGTCTTCGCGGGCGTGTCCATGAGCATCGACTTCGATCCCGACACGTTCCTGCCCAAGCTTTCCCGCGGCGGCGCGAACTACAGCGGCGCTTCCTGCCTGGTCTACAACGACAGGAACTACAACGAGACGTTCGACGAGGGGGACGAGCCCGTGAAGGACGTCGTCCTGAGCGCGGACCAATCCCACCGCAAGGCGGTCACGAACGAGAACGGGCGTGCCCTGTTCACCTACCTCCCGCCCTTGCAGAGCACGGACGTTTCGGTGGAGCAGGACTCGATCCGCGACATCAGCCTCTCCTCCCGGTCCGGAACGGCCATCTTCCCGCGCAAGGGGAAAATCTACGACCTGGAATTTCCGCTGCACGCGACGGGCGACGCGGACGGTTACGTCTATCTACTCCAGGATGACGAGGCCCGGGGCAAGCCCATGACGCCCGTCGAGCTTCTGGACAAGGACGGCACGGTGGTCGGCTCCACGTGGACGGAACAGGACGGCTTCTTCATCATCGACGACATCATGCCCGGCACCTACACCCTTCGCGTAAAGGACGACTTCCTGTCCGACCGGAAGTTCGTGGGAACGACAACGACCCTGACCGTATCCGAAGCGGGAGAGAGCCTGCGGGGCAACTACCTCTTTTACGGCGAGGACAAGACCGTGGCCGTGCTCCGGGAGAAATTCGAGAACTCACTCCGCCTGGGGGACGACATCCAGATGTTCACCTCTTTTGCTGATCTCGATTCCCCCATGCACGATGGAATTGCCCAAGGCGGAGCCGAACGGGGCGTTCTCAAGCTGGACGAACCGGAACCGGAGCACGCCGCCCGGAAAGCCGAAATCGACAGCCCGGCCCATGCGCCCGAAGACGGCGGAGAAAGACCTTCCGCCCCCCTGTCCGCGTCAAAAACAGCTTCCCCTGGGAAGGAAACGGCATCGGCCCCGGCCAAACCGGCGCAGAAAATGCTGCCCCCCGGCACGGCGCTGGTCGCGGACACCTTTGTATCCGAGGAGAACGCCAGACGGGCCGTTCGCCACTACAACGCCAAGTATGCAACCCTGCTCAAGGGCTGCGAAGTGACCTACCAGCCCGAGGGCGACGCCTATGTGGTCGTGGTTTCGGGCATCCGATCCAACCGGCAGTTGAAAGACCTGAGCACGCGGTTCCTGTGCACGCCCCGTCTTGTCCGGCTGGCCCCCGGGAGCGCAGCGAAATAGACGGCCGGACGCGGGACGGCTCCTCCGGCCCCTGCGGAGGAAGGCCCGAACGGCGCGCTAAATGACGCTTCCCGAATGCCGTCCCGTGCCGTTTCCGTGTCGTTCTCTTCCCCTTCGAAAAATAACTGCCCATCGCCGCGCATCCGTAGTAAGGAATTGAGCATCGGGGGAAAATCCTCTAGACTCCGCCCGTTTTTCACTGTTTGCAACGTGTACAACCCTGATTTCAAGGAGTTTGATATGAGCATCATCACCGGCGTCTGGGCGCGAGAGATTCTGGACTCGCGCGGCAACCCCACCGTGGAGTGCGAAGTGATTCTGGAATCCGGCGACATCGGCCGGGCAGCCGTTCCTTCGGGCGCGTCCACCGGGTCCCGCGAGGCCCTGGAACTGCGCGACAAGGAAGAGCGTTACAACGGCAAGGGCGTGCTCCAGGCCGTTGAAAACGTGCGCGGCGAAATCGCCGGCGCCGTCATCGGCATGGACGCCGTGCGCCAGGTCACCCTGGACAACGCGCTCATCGACCTCGACGGCACCGAGAACAAGGACCGCCTGGGTGCCAACGCCATCCTCGGCGTGTCCATGGCCGCGGCCCGCGCCGCCGCCAACTACATGGGAATGCCGCTCTACCAGTACCTCGGCGGAACCAACGCCAAAGTGCTGCCCACGCCGCTCATGAACATCATCAACGGCGGCGAGCACGCTCCCAACAACCTGGACATCCAGGAGTTCATGATCATGCCCGTGGGCGCGGAGACCTTCGCCGAAGCCCTGCGCATGGGTGCGGAAATCTTCCACAACCTGAAGTCCATCCTGGCCAAGGACAAGCACGTCACCTCCGTGGGCGACGAGGGCGGCTTCGCCCCGAACCTGACCTCCCATGCCGAGGCCTTCCAGTACATCATGCGCGCCTGCGAGGCTGCCGGGTACGAACCCGGCCGCGATGTGGGCCTGGCCATCGACGCGGCCGCGTCCGAGTTCTACAAGGACGGCAAATACGTCCTGGCCGGTGAGAACAAGATTCTGACCGCCGCCGAGCTCATCGACTTCTACGACGACCTCGCCTCCCGCTTCCCGCTCATCTCCATCGAAGACGGCCTGGCCGAAAGCGACTGGGACGGCTGGGAGGCCCTGACCGACAAGCTCGGCGACCGCATCCAGCTCGTTGGCGACGACATCTTCGTCACCAACCCGGACATCCTCGCCGAAGGCATCGACCGGGGCATCTGCAACTCGATCCTCATCAAGCTCAACCAGATCGGCACGGTTTCCGAGACCCTGGACACCATCGAGCTGGCCAAGACCGCCGGGTACACCAACGTGGTCTCCCACCGCTCCGGCGAAACCGGCGACCACTTCATCGCCGACCTGGCCGTGGCCGTGAACGCGGGCCAGATCAAGACCGGCTCCCTGTGCCGTTCCGACAGGCTCGAAAAGTACAACCAGCTCCTGCGCATCGAGGAAGAGCTCGACGAGGACGGCATCTACTACGGTCCCGTCCTGGCGAGCAGCTTCTTCGAAGACTAGACGTCCGACAGATACACGAGGGGAAGAGGGAAGTCCTTTTCAACAAGGCTTTCCCTCTTCCCTTTCCTGCGCCCTCATCCGCCCGCCTTTCCTGTTTTTTCGCCGACGCTTCAATGCGAAGCCGGCCCGCACCCCGGCCCGGCTGCTTGGGAATATCATGCCCGCGGCTTGCCTTCCGCGCCCTTTTTCTCTACGTAGCGACCAGCGCTAGTACGGCATTCCAATATTTCAAACGCGGAGAGAGACATGATTCTGCTTGACGGAAAGGAAACGGCCGCGACCATTCGCGCCGAAATCAGGGAAGAGGTTGACAAGCTTGAGGCCAAGTACGGCCGCAAACCCGGACTGGCCGTGGTGCTGGTGGGCGAAGACCCGGCCAGCCAGGTCTACGTCCGCAACAAGGAACGCGCCTGCGCGGACTGCGGCATCCGGTCCATTCCCCATCGGCTCGAAACGGCCAGCCAGCATGAGCTGGAAGGCCTTATCCAGGAACTCAACCGCGACGTCACCGTGGACGGCATCCTGGTCCAGCTGCCCCTACCCAAGGGACTGGATTCCCAGAAAATTCTCGACCTCATCGACCCGGACAAAGACGTGGACGGCTTCCACCCTGTCAACGTGGGCAAGATGTCCCTGGGCCTGCCCGGCTTCAAGCCCTGCACCCCGGCCGGCGTCATCAACCTGCTCAAACGCTACGGCCTCGATCCCGCCTGCAAGAAGGCCGTGGTCATCGGCCGCTCCAACATCGTGGGCAAGCCCCTGGCGATGATGCTCTCCCAGAGCGGCCCCTGCGCCAACGCCACCGTGACCCTGTGCCACTCCCGCACCGCCAACCTCAAGGCCGAATGCCTCGAAGCCGACTACGTCTTCGCCGCCATCGGCCAACCCAACTTCGTCACCGCCGACATGGTCAAGGAAGGCGCGGTCGTCGTCGACGTGGGCATCAACCGCACCGACGAGGGACTCGCGGGCGACTGCGACTTCGAGGGCCTCAAGGACAAGGTCCACGCCATCACCCCGGTCCCGGGCGGCGTCGGCCCCATGACCATCGCCCAGCTCATGGTCAACACCCTCGAAGCCTTCAAAATGCACGTGGGCGCGGAATAACCGCACCCCGCTTCATATTCGATCGCAGGAGGCCGGAGAAATCCGGCCTCTTTTTTGTTTCCGCGCCTACTGAAAAAACTGGCGTAACCCGCGCGGCGGCTAGCCCCATGAAAAATGAATTAAAAACAATAAATCCAAAGTGTTTTCTTATTCCAGACCTCACAAGTCCACTTTTTTGACTTTCCGGGCGGGAGAATATAGAAAGCAGTAATGCGAATCGTTCTGAAAACGGCGTTATGCATTCTCCTCGTTGCGGGCCTGTTCATTCATCCCGCCGCGTTTGCGAAGACCGTCCCGTTCGGGGACGCGGCTTGCTCCGGGCAGGCCGGATGCGCCCACTGCGCCCAAAAAGATTCGCCTCACCCCATGCCGATGCATGGGAAAACCTCGGTTCCGAGCGGGTCCTGTTGCCCCGCGCCTTCTCCGGCCCAGGCCGCCGTCGATGCGGACTGCATCTGCTCGCATGTCCCCGGAACGCCGCTTGCCGATGCGGCGCGGCACGCTCCCGCCCCCACGGCAAAACAGCTCGTCGCCCTCCACCGGGCCGATGACGCCTGGACCGGCCGCAGGGCGGCCCCTCTGCCCAGCCTGATTGGCATAAGGCTTGCGCGAAGCGGTCCCTCGCCGCGGCACGGCCTTTTCCTTCGCACCATGTCCTTTAGAATTTAGACTCCCCGCGTCCCGACGCCCGTACTTCCCTTTCCGATCCATTTGCCCGTTTCCCGTCCGAACAAGCCGGGAAACTCGATATTCCCCATTGGGATAGACCGCTTTGCGCAGGCATTGCGCCGCGCAGTCACGCGAGGAGATACAATGCAACTTTACCGATTCACTCGAAATATCGCTTTTTGTCTGGCCGTCGTCACGGCCGCAGTCCTTTGGACTTCCACCAACTCCATGGCCTTCAACCTGTTCGGCGACGGCTACGAAACCGTCACCCCCAAAGAAGGAGCCGTCGTCATCCCCGTCGACAAGGTAGATGACGGCGACATCCACTATTACAAGCTCGCCGACAACGGCAAGGACATCCGGTTCTTCCTGCTGCAAAGCAACGACGGGGAGATCAGGGCGGCCTTCGACGCCTGCGACGTCTGCTACGAGTCCCGCAAGGGCTACAGCCTCGTCGGCGAATTCGTGCGGTGCAACAACTGCGGTATGCGCTTTCACTCAAGCCGCATAAACGTGGTCGAAGGCGGCTGCAACCCGGCTCCGCTGAAACGGACCCGGGATGACGCCTTCGTGCGCATCCAAACGGCGGACATCCTGTCCGGCGCGCGGTTCTTCTAGGAGCGGCCATGAACATACTGACCATTCCCCTGCGGAATTCACGGCGCAAACCATGGCGGACCGGGCTGCTGACGCTCGTGTTCACCCTGGGCGTGATGAGCGTGGTCTCCCTGGACGACGTTTCGCGCGTCATCGGCGACAGCCTGGAAAAGAAACTGACGGCCTATGGCGCGAACATCCTCGTGGCCCCCAAGGAGGAAACGCTGGCCGTTTCCTACGGCGGCTTCACCTTGGGCGCCATGAACATGGGAGAACATTCCCTGTCGGGCGCGGAAACGGTTGAAGCCGTCCGGTCCATCGGCCTCAAGGACCGCATAGCGGCGGTCGCCCCCAAGTTCATCACCTCAACGGCAATCCGCGGCCACCGCGTCGGCGTCGTGGGCGTTCATTGGCGGGACGAACTCGGCATAAAGAGCTATTGGGCGCTCGACGGAACGTATCCCAAGGCGGAAAGGGACCTGATCGCGGGTTCGGTGGCGGCTTCCCGGCTGGGACTCGGCATCGGCGACGCGGTGCAACTCGGCGGCGACGCCTATACGGTCACCGGCATACTGCACCAGACCGGCGACGACGACGACAAGATGCTCATCACGGACCTCGCCTCGTTGCAGCGAACCATGGACGCGCCAAACCGCATCCATTTCGTGGAGGTGTCCGCTCTCTGCTCCGGCTGCCCCATCGAAGACATCGTCGCCCAGATACGGGAAGCCCTGCCGGAGATGCGCGTCACAGCCCTTCAGAGCGTGGTCAAGCAGCGCATGTATTCCGTCACCTTCGTCAAGGACCTCGCCATGATCGTCAGCCTCGTCATCCTCCTGACGGCTTCGGCCATGGTCGGCATTTCCATGCTGTCCGCCGTAAACGAGCGGAAAAAGGAAATCGGCATCCTGCGCTCCCTCGGCTATTCCCGGGGGCAGGTGTTCGCCATCTTCTGCGTGGAGGCGTTTTTCATAGGCGTGCTGGCCGGAGCCGTGGGCTATGCGGCAGGCTATGCCGTCTCCTTCCGCATATTGGATGTCCTGGACGTGGCCGCCGGCGCGGACGTCGCCTTCAACTGGCTGCGATACGGCGGCGTCTGCGGCGTCATCGCCTGCCTGTCCGTGACCGCGGCCCTCATCCCCGCATGGAAGGCTTCCAAGGTGGAGCCCTCCGAAGCCCTGCTCAGCCTGTAGGAGACGACATGATTAAAGCTGAAAACATATCCAAGACGTTTAACGGCCAAGGAGCTCCGACCAAGGCTCTCGTGAATGTCTCCCTGACCGTGGAGGAAGGAGAGTTCGTTTCCGTTGTCGGGAGGTCCGGATCGGGAAAGACGACCTTGCTGCACATCCTTTCCACCTTGCAGAAACCGGACTCGGGCAGCCTGGTCTACAACAACGCCGACATCGTGCGGGTCGAGGAAGGGAAGTTGAACACCATCCGGCACAAGGACTTCGCCGTGATCTTCCAATTCCACCATCTGCTGCCGTACCTCACGGTGTTGGAAAACGCCTTGCTGCCCTTCATGAACGGATTGCGGCCGGTCCCCCGCCAGCGCGTCGAGGAAGCCCGGCAATGCCTTGAGCGCGTCGGCCTGGGCGGAAAATGGAACCGCCTGCCCTCCATGCTTTCGGGCGGCGAGCAGCAACGGGCCGCCATCGCGCGGGCGCTGGTCAAAAAAGCGCGTTGCCTTTTCGCGGACGAACCCACGGGCAGCCTGGACAAGGCCACTGGCGAGGAAATCCTGCGCCTGCTGAAGGACCTCAACAAGGACGGACTCGCAGTGGTGATGGTAACCCACGATCCGCAGTACGCGGCCTATGCCGACACCGTCGTCGAGATGGAAGACGGCGCGATCAAAAGCATCGCCAGACAATAGGCGTCGTCGGAACGAAAGGTTTCCCTGCCGCCCGAATCCGCCGTCCTGAGGCGCAACACGTTCGAAAACGGGTCCCTGTCCGCAAGCTCGGGCAGGGACCTGTTCCCCGAAAACCAAATATTCGTTTTTCGGGGGCCGGGGGTATAAAGAATTGCCGGGGCCTTCCGATAAAGCAGGCATGATTATCTCCGGCGCACATATGAACTACGGGTTCATGCACACGCTCAAGACGCGGGCCGACCAGGGCGAGGACCTGGGGAACGCGTCCAAGCTGCTGGACGACAGCCATGGGCTGCGCCTGGGGCAGATCGCCGTGTCCAACCCGGCCAAGGACGGGCTGACCCCGGCGGCCAGGGCCCTGGCCCAGGCTCCGGGCCAGGCGGGCAAGCTGTCCGAGGATTTCCCCCGCACGCTGGGTGAGACCTTCGCCAACGAGATCATTCGCCGCATGGGCGACGTCACCGACGAAAACGGCGAGCCCAAGGACACCGACGGACTGCGCGACCAGCTCGCTTCCACCATGGACTGGCTGCGTGAGCGGTTCGGCGACGATACGGCCGCCGCTGCCGCCGGGATGATCGTCCAGGCCACCGCCTCCGGCGTGAACGAGGACACCTTGGGCAACGGCCTGCTCAACGTCCTCAAGTTCATCGACCGCAATTTCGGCGTCGCTGCGGGCGACTCGGCCATCGCCCAATTCAATTCCGGCATCAACACGGCCCTGAACGAGTTTTTCGACAACGGGCAAAACGAAATTTTCCATGTTGCCGAGGCTTCCGGCGGCGATTCAGCCACCCAGGACGTCAATGCCCGCTTCTTCCTCAAGGCGGCCCAAGCCTCGAACTCGGCCGACACCGATCCCCTGGACGAACTCAACGATCTTCTGGAGCAACTCAAGGGCGAACTCGACAACGTAGCCCAGCTTCAGGACCTGACCACCCGGCTTGAAGCGCGGTTCAATCCAGCCAAGGCGAGCATGAGCCAAGCCCTGGAAGCCTATCAGGCAGTGCCCGGCGACGCCGCCCCGCAGCTGGCCAGCGTAACGGTCTAGACCCCATTTCCGCGCTTTCTGCAAGCCGGCTCGAAAGAGTCGGCTTTTTTTTGTGCTCCGCCGCTCCCCAAGGGGACTTCCTCCTCCCGCCCCCCTGCCGCCTATCCCGCGCCCCACAGGGCGGCAATGGGGGTACAAGAGGGCGCTCCCCTTGCCCGCCGAAGGCGAAGTCACCCGGCCTCCCCGCCGCAGGCGGTTTCAACTTCCTTCCTCACCCACAAAAAAACACCGCCCCTGCCGACATGGGCAGAGGCGGTGCGTATTGAGCTTGATACGGGCCGGACTAGTACAGGCGGTGTTCGTCCACGTAATCGAGAACAAACCGCTCGGCCTCCTCAAGGGTGGCCACATCGTCGCGGACCTGGGCTTCAAGAAGCTGGTCGCGAATCTTGCCGATGGCCGGACCGGGCTTGAGCTTGGCCAGCTCCATGATCCGGTTGCCGTCGAGCAGCGGTTCGAGTTCGAGGTCCGGGATGTCGGCACGTTCGGCCATCTTGAGGTTGTGGTTGAATTCACGCCAGGAGCCGTTGCGCGCCTTGATGTCGGCGCGGACCATCTCCATGATGCGCGGGTATTCGTCCAGCGAGCGCAACCGGCGGATGCCCTTGTCGGTGAGCATGAAGTGGGGGCGCATATGGTTCTGGACGAGATCGCAGATGAGATCGATGTCATGCTCCTCGAAACGGAGGCGCTTGAGGACCTTGCGGGCGACCTTGGCGCCCACGCGGTGATGCTGGAGGAAATTCCAGCGGTCGTCGTAGAATTCGGCGGTGTAGAGCTTGCCGATGTCGTGGAACAGACAGGCCACGGTGCCGAACCAGTCGAAGGGAAGCTCCTCGGGGTAGACCTTCATGACGTCCAGGGTGTGCTCCAGGACGGTCTCCTCGGTGCCCTCTTCGGGATTCTTGATCTGCCACACGCGGGACAGGGCCGCGATCTCCGGGATGAGCCCGTGCAGGAGCATGGAATCGAAGAGCAGGCCGAAGAACTTGTGCATGGACTCGGCCTCGACCTTGCGCCACTCGTCCAGGAAGTCGGACATGGGCACGTAGTCGAGCACGCGGCGGGAGTTGCGCACGATGGCTATCCAGGTGTTGGCCTCGATTTCCTTGTCGAAGTTGGCCGCAAAGCGCATGGCGCGGTAGGCCAGGGAGTAATCCTTTTTCAACGCCTGATCGGGCATTCCCTTGAAGCGGATCTGCCCCTCGGTGAAGTCCGCGAAATCGGCGTAGGTCTCCTTGGCCCGGGGGATGAACGGACAGACGGCGGACAGGGGAATGTCGCCGCGCCGCTCAAGCCGCTTCATCAGCCGGGGGGTCATGGTGGAGACCACCTCGTCGGTGTAGGCGGCCACTTCGGTGGACGCGGGGTAGAAATAGTAGGTCACGCCCCCTTCCACGAGAGTGCCGAGGATTCCCTTGTCGCCGGATTCCTCCATGGTGGGGAAGTATTTCTTCAACTCGTCGAACGTGGCCTCGGTGCAAATGTCCAGTTCCTGCTCGTTGCCCGTTTCGTCCAGGGTAAGCGCCTGGAGCCGGGCATTGATGATATATGCGTCAAACCCGTTGCGCATGATGGTTTTGCAAAAGCCGACAGCATCTTTGAAAGGCTGGCTCATATCATTCCTCTCTCGGCCGTCCTGGAAGGTTCGAAAAGGACGGCCTCACTTTGAATCGTTAGCTGGCCGCGCCGCGAAAAAAAGGCATCGCTCCGGCGCGGTTCCCGGCCCTGTTAGGTCGCCGGGAAATCCTGCTATACAACCTTTTTGCCCGCAATGAAATGGGTTTTTACCCGCCCCTTCAGAACGGAGCCGAGCAGGGGCGTGTTCTTTCCCTTGGAATGCAGGGTGCCGGGAGCGACGGTCCATTCCTCGTCCTCGTCGAACAGGAAGAAGTCCGCCGGGTCGCCGGGATTGAACGTGTTCACGGGCAGCTTGAAGATGGAGCACGGAGCCGTGGTCCAGGCGCGGACAAAGGCCTCGCGCGTGAGCACGCCGTCACGGACCAATCCCCAGGTCACGGAAAGAGCCGTGTCCAGACCAGTGATGCCGCAAGGGGCCACGTCGAACTCGGTCTCCTTCTCGTAGCCCGCATGGGGCGCGTGGTCCGTGGCCAGGCAATCGATGGTCCCGTCGTTCAGGGCCTCGATCATGGCCTGCCGGTCATCCTCGGTGCGCAGGGGCGGGTTGACCTTGGCCAGCGCGTCGAATTCCGTGGCCTCGGCTTCGAGAATATCCTCGGTCATGGTCAGGTAATGGGGCGTGGTCTCGGCCGAAATCTTCACCCCGCGCGACTTGGCGAAGCGGATGAGGTCGGCCGACCGGCGGCAGGAAATGTGCGCCAGATGAATAGGCAAATCCAGGTATTCCGCGAGCAGGATGTCCCGCGCCACCTGCATGGCCTCGGCCACGTCGGGCTGTCCGGGCAGACCCAGGCGGCTGGACACCTCGCCCTCGTTGACGCCCGCGCCCACACCCAGATACGGGTCCTCGCAGTGGTCGATGACCACGCGGTCCCAATCGGAGGCGTATTCCACGGCCAGGCGGAATATCTTGGTGGACTCCACAGGCACGCCGTCGTTGGAGAAGGCGGCGCATCCGGCCCCGGCCAGTTCGGCCATGGGCGCGAGCTCCTTGCCCTGAAGCCCCTTGGTCAGCGCGCCGATGGGGAACAGCCGCGGGCCGTCGGGCCAGTGCTTGCGCGCCTTGTCGAGCATGAACTCGGTGACCGCGCCGTTGTCGTTCACCGGCTTGGTGTTGGCCATGCACATGATGTTGGAAAACCCGCCCCAGGCGGCTGCCCGCAGGCCGGATTCCACGTCTTCCTTGTATTCGAAGCCCGGCTCGCGCAGATGCACATGCACGTCGGTCATTGATGGCAAAAGGGTCAGCCCGAAGGCCTCCTCCACCACGGCGTCACCCGCGTCGAGGGTCTCGGCCGAGGGCTTCACTTCCGTTATTTTGCCGCCGGAAACAAAGACGTCCACATCCTGTCCGTCCAATTTGGCTCGTCTGACAATCAAATCCATCTTGGCCATGTCTGCCTCCTGTGTATGCCTCCGGCGGCCCTGCCGGGGGCCCCTCCGGGGGCCTAAGAACCTTTTGGAAAAGGTTCTTAGGAATCTCCAAAACTTTTTGCGCCGCTTCGCGGGGTCTTTCGTCCGCTAAGGTTCGGCCTTTCAAACGGTCAATTTCGCCGAAGGCGGCTTAGGGATTCCAAAGGGGGCACGCCCCTTTGGCCGCCGGAGGCGAAGTCATCCGACTACGCCGCCACGGGCGGCATCCCCGCTCCCTATTCTTCTGTATGCCTCCGGCGGCCCTGCCGGGGGCCCCTCCGGGGGCCTAAGAACCTTTTGAAAAAGGTTCTTAGGAATCTCCAAAACTTTTTGTGCCGCTTCGCGGGATTTTTCGTCCGCGAAGGTTCGGCCTTTCAAACGGTCAATTTCGCCGAAGGCGGCATAGGGATTCCAAAGGGGGCACGCCCCTTTGGCCGCCGGAGGCGAAGTCATCCGACTACGCCGCCACGGGCGGCATCCCCGCTCCTTATTCTTCGCCTTTCCTGGTCATATAGAGGAACAGCAGGGCCATGCGCACGACCACGCCGCTGGCCACCTGATCGAGAATCAGGGAATTGGCGGTGTCGGCCAGCTCGGAGCTGATTTCCACGCCCCGGTTCAGGGGGCCGGGATGCATGATGCGCACGTCCGGATTCGCCAGCTCCACATGCTTCATGCCCAGCCCGTAGGTCCTGGCGTACTCGCGCAGATCGGGCAGCAGGCCGTCCTTCTGGCGTTCAAGCTGCAACCGCAGGCACATGACGGCGTCCACGCCCCTGACCGCCTCGTCCAGATCGGAGTAGACCTCGACCGGCCACGTTTTCAACGCCGGGGGCAGGAGGGTGCGCGGACCGCAGAGCCTGACCTTCGCGCCGAGCATGTTCAGCAGGATGACGTTGGAGCGTGCCACGCGGCTGTGGGCGATATCGCCGAGAATAAGAATGGTCTTGCCGTTCAGGTCGCCCCACTCCTGGTGCAGGGTGAAGGAGTCCAGAAGGGCCTGGGTGGGATGCGCGTGCCTGCCGTCGCCGGCGTTGATGACCGAGCATTCCAGCCGATCGGCCATGAATCGGGCCGCGCCCGAGCACCAGTGCCGGATGACGATAGCGTCCGGGGCCATGGCCTGGAGGGTCAGGGCGGTGTCCTTGAGGGACTCGCCCTTGGTCAGGCTGGACGAGCTTTTTGCCAACGAGAAGGTATCGGCGGACAGCCGCTTTCCGGCCACGTCGAAGCTCGTCTTGGTGCGCGTGCTCGGTTCGGCGAAGAAGAGCACCACGCTGCGGCCCTTGAGGGTGGGCACCTTTTTGACCGGCCGTTCCTGCAATTCCTGGAAACGTCCCGCCGTCTCGAAGATCGCCATGACCTCCGCCTTGGAAAGCTGGGACACGTCCAGCAGGTCCTTGTGTAACCATTTCATGTCGTTTCTGCCTCCGACAATCCTAGAATAACGCTTGTAGGGTATCCGGCACCAGGGCGAAGGAAGCGACCTTGCCCGGTTCCAGCGTGCCGAGGGTGTTGCCCGCGCCCAGGATGCGCGCCGGGTTGCGGGTCACCATGGCGAGCACGTCCTCCAGGGACAGCCCGCCGTCGAAATTTTCCTTGAGATACAGAGCCTCGTTCCACAAATCGAGATCGGTGTTGGAGGCCAGGGAGTCCGTTCCCAAACAAAGCGGTGCGCCCGAGGCGAACCATTTTTCCCACGGGGCGCGGCCCACGCCGATGAACTCGTTGGAGCGCGGGCACAGGCAGACCGTGGCCCCGGATTCGCGCACGGCGGCGATGTCCTCGTCCGTGACCTTGACGCAATGCACGGCCAGGGTGGTCTCGTCGAGCAGCCCGAGATCCAGGGCCTGCCGGACCGGGCGTTTTTTCGGCGGTTCGAAGTCGAGCAGACGGCCGCGAGCCTGGAGCAGATCCAGGAAGGCGCTCGGTTCCCCGGCCATGATGGCGACCTCGTCGTCATGCTCGGCCAGGTGAAGTGAAAAGGGCAGCCCCCTCTCCCGGCTCTCCTTCTTGGCGGCGCGGAGCACGTCCCGATGGGTGGTGTACAGGGAATGCCCTGCCACGGACAGAAATCCGGCTTCGAACTCGCCCGAGGGAATGAAGGTCTTCTTCGGCACGGTCTCGCCGATGGCCTCGCAGAAAACCGCGAAAAAAAGGCCGGATGCGGCAAGCATTCCGGCCATCTCCTTGGCGAAACGGGTGGCGATATCCCCTACCATGACGGTCCCGGTCCGCTTCAATTCCTTCACGGCCTCGTCCAGGGCGTCCGGTTCGAGATCAAATATGGGCTGCTTGAGCAGATTTTCCACCCAGACGACGAATCCGCGGCCAGACGGGCACTTGCCCCGCAGGTGGGCCAGTTCGAGATGGGAGTGGGCGTTGACCAGGCCCGGACAAAGAAAAACGTCCCCGAGATCGAGAACGTCGCCGGTATGAGTTCGGCCCAGGGAAGCGAAGGCGCCGACCTCCCTGATGATTCCTTCCTCGACGAGAATGGCCGCGTCCTCAATGACGGGCGCGCCGGGTATCATGGTCGCGGCTTTGGCCGCGCGAATGAGTTCAACCATCCGGTTTAACGTGCTCCCCTGCTTCGGTTTCATGTCTTCGGTAATGTGTCCGCGCACGGACTGAAGATATTTCGTAGTATGTTTTCAGGTGAAGGTCCACACATATCGGACGGGTTCCGGCGGAGCCGAAAACGCCTTGAAAAAAAGGACGCGCCGAGAGGGGGTTGCGGCCCGGATTCACCGAAAAAATGTGTTTTGCTCTCGAAATCCATGGGTTATAGAGACAGGATATGCACAGCGCAACGGGGCATCGATGAGGATACTGTCCGTCACCAACGACATAGACAGCGGCGGCGCGGCCAAGAGCCTGTTTTTCCTGGCTCGGGGGCTGGCCCGGCTGGGCCACGAGGTCCGCGTAATCAGCATCTCGGCGCCGTCGCGCACGGGCAGGCGCGTGGCGGAGCTGGCCGAAGCGGGCGTGGCCGTGGATTTCGTGCGCATCCCCTACTATCCCATGTCCCTGGCGGCCTGCCCCATCCCCTTTTGGAAAAACGTGGGCCGCGCCGTGTCCCGGCCCGGCGAGTTCCGCCGCATCCGACGGCTGGCCGACGACTTCTCTCCGGATGTAATCCACTACAACAGCTACACCACCCTGCTGGCCGCCCTGCCCCTCGGAGCACGGCCCGCCGTGCTGCACTGCCGGGAGATGCTCCTGGAGGACGCGCCCCTGCTCCCCCTGACCCGGCCGCTGGTCCGCGCCAGGGTTCGGGAGCTGGTGGCCATCAGCCCGGCCGAGGCTGAGCAGGCCCGCCGCGTCTTCGGCCTGGATGCCAGCGTGATTTTCAACCCGGCCCCCGTGCCCGGCGAACCCGCGCCCATGCCGGACGGAGACGGGCTGGTCTACGGCATGTTCTCCCACGTCTCGCCCACCAAGGGCCACAGACTGTGCATCGAGGCTTGCGGGCTGGCCGCGCCGGAACTGCGCCGGGCCGGAGTGCGTGTGCGCCTGTTCGGCGGACGCATCGGCATCCACGACGCGCTCTACCGCTCGCTGGAACAGTACATCGAAGACGCGGGCATCGACGACGTGGTCAGTTTTCAGGGATTCGCCGTGGACCCGGAGGCGGAGATGCGCGCCGCACACCTGGTGCTCAGGCCCGACCTGACCGGGCATCCGTGGGGGCGCGACGTCATTGAGGCCATGAGCCAGGGACGGCCCGTGCTGGCTGCGGGAGAGAGCGAAGTCTTCATCAAGCCCGGCAAAACCGGGGAACTGGTGAAGCCAGGCGACGCCGAAGCCCTGGCCTCGGCCATGGCGGCCCTGGCAGATCGGGAACGGCTGACGCGCATGGGCGAGAACGCCCACCGTTTCGCGGCCGCCCGCTTCGACCCGGACGAACACGCCCGGCGCGTCCTCGCGGTCCTCGAACGGGCCGCAGGCTAGGCCAACAGTTCCCGGTACAATCCTTCCAGCTTGCCGACCTGTTCGAGCATGTCCACCCGGCCGAAATCGGACAGGGGGGGCTTGGGCGTTTCATGGAGGACGATGTCCACCATCTGCTCCGCGTCGGCCGCATGGTAGCCGAGACCGTGCTCCACGGCCCATCGCCCGGACGTCTCGCAGTTGACCACCACCGGACAGACCCCGCCCAGCAGGTAGTCGAAGAGCTTGTTGGGCAGAGCGTTATTCAGGAAAAGCAACGTGTTCGGGTCCTTGATGTCCATGAAGTTGAACCCGGACAGCCCCCACTGGTAGCGGCTGATCTCGCGCAGCAGCTCCGCATAGGGCAGCTTGGGATGCAGATGAAAGAATTCGTTCTCCCGGTCCAGGGCCAGGTAGGTGCCCAGGTTCTTGGGATTGAAGTCCGCCGGATAGGCGTGGACATGGACCCCGGCCGCAGTCAGCTTCTCGAAAAACGGCAGGTAGTTGCGGTATTCGTAGTGCACGGAGCCCCGGTCGCGCAGGCCGCCCAGGTAGACCAGATGGTTGCCGTCGAGCTTGGGCAGGTGTTCGGCGGGAGCGGCCGTGAGCATGGGGTAGCTCGGCAGGACCAGCACCTTGTCCGAGGCGTACCGTCCGGCGGCCGCCTCGGCCATGCCCCGGCTGACATGGACCACGGCTGCCGTGTCCTCGAAGCAGCGCCGCTCGGTCTCGGCCTCGGCTCCGGCGAGCGTCTGGCGGAGTCCCCGGAAATCGTGGCAGTCGTAGACCACGGGCCTGTCCGTGTTGTCCAGCGCGGCCACGGTGGGCTCATTGGGCTCGTTGTGGCAGTGGACCACGTCGAAATCGTCCCTTTTCCGAATCAGCGCGCCCAGCTCGGCCAGGTCGGCGTAATGCGTCACAGAGGCGCAAATGTCGCGCATGTTCGGCTGGAAGTTCAACCCCTGGCAGAGCAGATGCACACGGTGGCCCCGGTTGGCGAGGGCAAAGGCCTCCTTCTCGGCCCGGATGCAGGGATCGATGTGGACGAAGAGTATGTCGAGGGTGTCGGCGCTCATAAGATTCCCCGGATCAGTTAAGTTGCGGGACGTGCACGGTTACGCCGAAGGGGCGCATCTTTTCGGCCACGGTCTCCCAATAAAGGGGGCTGATGGCCAGGGCCAGATCGGTCACGCCGAGCCCGCCCATGTCTTCCGGCCCGACCACGGGCAGGCCGTCGATATCCCGGCCCCAGGCGTTCCTGTTCTCATCCACGAAGCAGGCGATATCGTCCCCGCACTCCAGGAGCAGGTGAGCCATGGACCCGATGGGCGAGGTTCCGAAGACCGCGGCCCGCCCGCCCGCCGCTTGGGCGGATTCCACGCAGGCGCGCACGGCCTCGATGGTCGCCCGGGCCACCTTCTCGGCTCGGCGAGCGATGGCCGAGTTCTCTTCGAAACGGGAGGGCACGGGCCCTGTCGCGGGCGTCCCCTTGCGAAGGACCAGATAAAACATGACCAGGGCCGTGTCCGCGCCCACCTCCTCGAATCCGGCGTACTCCGCGAGCATACGCGTATGCGGCACGGTCATCTTGTTGACGTGGTCCGCGCAGACAAGGTCGCCGGGCAGCTTCTCGAAATCGGGCAGTTGCAGCAGGAGCAGCCCGCCCGGCTTGAGACGCGCGAGCATCCAGCGCAGGGCGTGCAGCGGATTGTCCAGGTGCTCCAGCACGGACAGGGAGATGACGCAATCGAAGGTCTCGTCCAGGGCCAGGGTGTCATAGGCCTGATTGTGGGCCGACTTGAGGGGCACGCGGCGACACATCTCGTCGAATCCGCCGCCCGGCTCGATGGCGTGCAGCTCCCAGCCGGGCCGGTCGCGGTGCACGCATTCGAGAAACGCCCCGGTGCCGCCGCCCACGTCCAGGACGGTCCCGGCCTCCGGCAGGTCCACCAGACCTTGAAAGGCTTCCCAAGCCTTCTGGTGGGAAGTCTTCACTTCCTTGGAATAGCACATGATCTGCGGCTTGGGTTTCCAGACGGCGTTGTTGTAGACCTCCGCGCCCAGCCCGCGTGTCCCGGCGGCGTTGTAAATGAACCCGCAGTCCCGGCAGCAGCGGTTCTCCAGCCCAAGGCCGTCGATGAAGAACATCTGCGACGTGACGCACCGGCCCCGATAGTCCGGAAACAGGGCGTCGTATCGCCCGGAGCCGCACACAGGACAGGTCTTGGTCGTGTCGGTCACGGCTACTCCCCGGTCCCGGAGGGCGGGAAACTCTTCCAACTGCCCTGCAAGTCCTCGATGTTGTTGTAGATGGACCAGCAACGCATACATCCGTAGTAGGCCCCGTACTCACGCAGGAGTTTGCGCTGCTCGCGCATCTTCTCGCCATTCCAGATGTCCAGGAAGGTATCGTCGTGGACGTTGCCCACCGGGTCGAGGATGCACTGCGGCAGGGACTTGATCTCGCCGTCGGGATTGATGAACAGGGTGTGCCATTGCGTCTCGCAACGGCTGCCCGGGAACTCGCCCGCCGCGTCGGACACGCAGAAATCCAGGTTGGACTCGGTGAAGTCCGGCCGGAAATGGATGCGCGTGCGGTGCGCGAACCGTTCCTCGATCTCCTTGCGCTGCGCAAGCAGGCTGTCCACGTCGATTTTCGAAATATCGATGTACTGGGCGCTGGTCTCCTCCACCGTGGCCCCGCACACGGCCGCGTGATGCGTGTTGTGGGCCTCGACCATGTTCTTGGAGATGTAGTTGAACATGAAGAAGCCGATGAACATCTCCTCGAGAAGCCCGACCTCATCCAGCGATTCGAGCAACGGCACCAATTGGTCGCAGTTCTTGTCGTTGACCGTGAAGTAGCAGCCTATCTGGAGATCGATGCCGCGTTTTTTGCGTTCCTCCACCAGGATCTGCAACCCTTCGATAATCTTGGAGTAGGCTCCCTTGACCCCGCACAGCTCTTCGTGAACAGCCGCCGGCCCGTCCAGGGAAACGCGCAGCGCGTCCACGCCCGCGTCCACCAACTGCCTGGCGTACTTGGGAAGGAGCAGGCCGTTGGTCAGCATGGAGAATTGCAGCCCCTTGCTCTTGGTATACTCGATGAACGGAATCAGGTCCCGATAGAGCAGCGGCTCCATCCACGGGATGCGGATGGTCGGCCTGAACCAGGCTACTTCGTCGATGATTCGTTTGCACAGGTCCAGAGGCAGCTCATGGCGCACCTTGGGGTCGATGACGTTGTGCTTCATCTTGGTGTTCAGATGATCCCACTCCTGACGGCCGTGGTTCAGGTCGCAATAGGAGCACTTGAAGTTGCACACGTTGTTGACGCAAAAATTGATGGTGTGCGGCGGCAGGGCGAACCCGTCGGCTGAGGTGTCGTAATAGTTGGACTGGAGCAGGTGAAGGGCCCGGCTGACCCGATAGGTGGACACGGGGAGGTCCATCAGTCCCGACACGAACTTGGCGTAGGTCCTGCGGGCCTGCCGCCCCTGATCGGTCAGTCCGCCGTCGGTCAGCCATTCACCGGGCTCTGCGTATTTGGGGATCATTGCCTCACTCCTTGGGTTGCGTTCACTTCGACTCGACCAGGCTTTCTTCCAGCCTGCGCAGAATCACGCCGCTCCCGAAGGGGAACCGCGACTCGATGGTTTCGCCGAGAACGTGTTTTCTGATTAACGTGTCCGCTTCATTGAACCCCACCATGGCTCTGAGGGACGTGGTCCCCGAGAACCTGGGGTTGATTTCGAAAAGATGCACCTCGCCGTCCACCAGCCGCAATTGGATGTTGCACGGTCCCTGCGAACCGAGCGCGGCAGCGATTTTCTCGCACGGTCCGCAGACCTCGGGGAAGGGGCCGATGTCCCCCTGGGATATGCCGCTGCTGATGACCAGGGTATCGCCCAGCTCGGCCCGGCCCGTCCGGTTGGGAACCCGCATCCGGCAGCCCAGCGAGGTCCAGGTGTGCCGCCTGAGCGCGATGGAATTGATAAAATTGCCGTCCATGTCCGAAAGCACGCCCACGGTGTATTCCTGGTCGTACCGGCCCACGTATTCCTGGGCGATGAACTCCGCACGGAAGGCGCACAGGTATTCGGCGATGGTCCGCGCCTCCTCCGGGGTCTGGACGATGAAGGTATCCACCGATCCGCCCGCGCCCGTGGACGGTTTGAAGACCATGGGGAAAACCGGCAAGTCGCGCACGTCCGCCGGGCTGGTCACGCGCACGTAGCGCGGCCCCTTGACGCCCAATTCCTCGAGCGTACGGAAGAGTTCGAGCTTGTCCATGCACCGCTCGATCACGGGCCGGGAGTTGATGGGCAGGAAAAGCCCGGCTGCCGCCACCTCCTCGCGCCGCGCGCTGAGAACCTTGAGCTCCGCCTCGGAACCGGGCAGGACCACTTCGGCGCCGTGCCTGCGGCAGGCCGCGAGGAGCGCGTCCAGGTAATCGTCCGCCCCGGCGGGAGGCAGGATGACGCTGTCGTCGCCGCGCGCCGGGCCGGTGCTCAGCCGGGTGATGTCGGCGGCCACCACGCGATAGGGAGTCCCGGCCAGGCGCAAAGCCTTGACCAACTGCTCTCCCAAGCCGCCGCCGCCCGTGCCGGTGACGAGTACGCAGGGACCGCTAGGCTTGCTCATATGGCCTCCATATCTTGCCGATAACGTCTTCGGTCGTGCGTTCGAAGCACTGCGCCACCCTCGGGTGGACCTGTTGCAGCATGGACTCGGGCGGCGTGAAAGGCAACCTGTGGACCTGGGCGTCCATGGTCTCGGGATCAAGGATGGCCAGGGAAAGCAGATCCCCGTAATCCCTTGGCATTCCACAGGAGCCGGGATTGATGATGAGCCGCCCTTGATGGCGGACCACGTAGGGCCGGTGAGTGTGGCCCATGAGCATGATGTCGCCGTCGAAATCGATGTCTGCGGCCTGGTCGGCGTTCACGTAGCGGGTAAACGGTTCCCCCGGCACGCCGTGGGTGCAGAATATCCTGCGTCCCCCGATCTCCACCGTCTTCTCCAGGCCGTTGGCCTTGACCATGTCGCCCCATCCCTTGGGCAACTCGTCCCAGGTTTTCGGCAGGCGGACTATGTCCACGGCCCACTCGGGCATATGATCCAGGCCCAGGAGCATGGCCTCGTGATTGCCCATGAGGCAATCCGCTCCGGACCGTTCCAGTTTCTCGCAGGTCTCCCGATTGTAGGGACAATAGCCTATGGCGTCGCCCAGAAACAGGAGGCGGTCCACTCCCTGCCTCTTGAGAAACGACAGGACCAGGTCCAGGCCCGGCCCGTTGCCGTGGGCGTCGCTGATGATTCCTATGCGCACCGCAAATCTCCCGCCGCGCGCCTAGCAGTGCAGCCTGTTCGACGCCGGGCCCGCGGGCCTGGCGCGAAAGGGCTCGTCCCCGGCCGCGGCCAGCTTTTCCAGCAGGATTTCCAAGCGGCTCGCATCGAGGGCCTGGCGTCTGCTCATTTGAAAGAGCGGCAGCCGCGCCAGAATGCCGTCCCCGGCTCCGGGGTCGGCCTGGCAAATAACGGCTTCCGTGGGAGAGGGAACTACCCCGTCGGCGGGTATCATGTCCATCCTGGCCGCGTAGAGCGCCCCGTCGTCCTGGTACAGGCTGTCCAGGTACTGAGAGCCGTGGGCCAACCCCTTGACCTTGGCCCGGTTCCAGAGCTCCGGGCAAACACGCTCCAGGGGCGCGACGCGGAGAGTGCCGTAACGCGGCTGGCGGATGGCCCCGTCGCAGTGGAAGCGGCTGTCCGCCACCCGGATGTTCCACAAGGGATGGGACAGGGAGGAAAAACGGATGGCCGAGACCACCAGGGGGGACGGCACGGGACGCACGCTCTCGCAGAACTGGGCGAGCCGGTCCGCGAAGATGGCCCCCTGGGCGGGCCGGATGACGACAACCTCGTTGTCCCCGTCCCCCGCCGCTCCGGCGATGGCCGTCAGCTCGGCCCGGGTGCGCTCGGCCGAGGTCATGCGCAGCTCGGGCACTCCCGGAGGCAGACTCGCGGGCAACTCCTGGGTACGCAGCACGCCGCCCAGCCGCACGCCGGGGCAATGCTCCAGGCAACGCAGGGTGTCTTTCAGGAGATGGCGCAGGATCACGGGCGAGCCGACAAGCTGCTGCTCCCTGATGTCGTAATATCCGAAAGAAATGAATGCCCTCACAATGCCACCCCGAAATCATAGAGGTTGTTGGCCGTGATGTACTCGGCCAGGGCGAAATCCTCCGGCGTGTCGATGTCCACCAGCTCCACGGGGTCGTCGATAAGCGCGTAATGAAACCAGCGCATCTGGGAGGAAAGCAGCTTCATGCCCAGGAAGCCCGCCAACAGCTTGAAGTTGACGTTGCCCCGCTCGCAGCGGATTTCCTCAGGGGACAGCAGCACGCCGTCCCGGGCGCGCACCCGCTCCAGCTCCATGTTGGGCAGGAACGCGGTGGCGCAATATCCCGCGCGGGAAAGGGCGTCCACATACCGGGCCATCTTGGCCGCGTTGCGGAAGGGCGAGGTGGGATACATCTCGATGGTCGCGTCCAGGGGATACCCCTCGCTCAGCAGGAACCGCTCGGCGTAGAACAGGGCGAAACCCGGCGACACGTCGTCGGCGCTCAGCTCGGCGGGCCGCAGGAACGGGACCTCGGCCCCGAGCTTCTCGGCGATGTCCGCTATCTCGCGGCTGTCCGTGTTGACGATGACCCGGTCCACGGGCATCGCGCGGGCCACGGCGATGGTATAGGCGATGAGCGGCAGGCCGCTGAGTTCGCGGATATTCTTGTTTTCGATGCGCGTGGACCCGGAACGGGCGGGGATGTGCACCACGGTCCGGTCCCTGGGCCCTTCCACCATGTCGGTGAAGTGCTCGATGTCGATGCCGGAGTAGCCAAAATAGGTCTCCGCTATCTCACGCTTCTGCCGGTTAACCTGTTCGCTCATGCTTCGTGCCGCCTCGTCTTTCCCGCCGCGCACGGCGTCCGGCCGTCGGGATTCGATGCTTCGTTAAATATTTTGCCGCCTTGCGAGCCACTCGGCAGCAATAATTCAAGCAAGTTGCGTGCCACCCTCCCAGGGCCGAACCGGAGCCCCGGAGAAACTGTTCATACAGTGAATGATCGTCTGCAACTCCAGCGGGTTGCGCCTTGACCGCCGGATCGGGCCGCCCGGACCGCGCCGGACGATTTTTCCGCCCCCGTGTCCAAGGGCGCGTCGAAAACCCGGCGGGGATCAGCCCCGCTCCACGATCCAGCTCGACCCGTCCCTATACGCGGTCGAAAAACCGGTTTCCGCCACCCGCGCCTCCAAAGCAGCCGGCACGGTCCCCTTGCCCGTGTGTCCGAGGAGCAGCTTGCCGCCCTCGGGGATGTGCGGGGCCAACCGCTCGAACTCATCGGCCACAAACGGCTCTGCGCATGGGCGGTGCAACAGGCAGGCGAAATGTATATCCCCCAGGCCGTCCAGCCTCTGCTCGATGAATTCCCCGCTTGTGCCGAGGAAATAGTCCACGTGCGGATATGCCCGGCACACGGACCGCGCGGCCCGAAGCGACCCCTCGTCCAGGTTGACCGTGGTGAAGGCGTCCTCGCCGGAGAGGACCTCGGCCATGGCCAGGGTGGAATAATTGCCGCCGCCCACCGTGAAAATGCTGCCGAACTCAAGCACGGTCAGCCTGCCGAAGCGCTGTTTCAGGCCGAGAACGGTGTTGTGCAGCCGCGCCCGGAGCCCGGCGTTGCACAGGGGAGCCGCGGCCAACGGGGTATCGTTGAAGAATTCCAGCACGTGCCCGTTGCCGTACTCGGCCAGGTACACGCCGTCCACCGCGGCCGGGTCCAAGTCGGCATATCCCAGGATACGTCCCCGGTCGGCCTGGTCCCGCAGGTAGGAGTTCCACAGGGACAGCGTCCAGGACGGGTCCAGGTGCGCCGCCAGGACCTCGGCCTCCCCGGCCAGGGGCAGGTTGAAGAAATTCATCAGCGCGGCCTGGGAGGCGCGGGTGGTGGCCACGGCCAAGCGGCCCCCGCGCAGTTCCCGCAGGTCCAGCGGGGGAGCCACCGGATCGTAACTCACGGTCCTGGGCAGGACTGCTTCGGGCAGGGCCGAGACGATCTTGTCGGCATAGGCCGAGGCTATTATCAGAAGATCGAGGCCGTCGGGCAGCTCGTCAGGACCGAAGACGGGATGGTCCCCGAGCCTTCCGCGTTTGAATGTGTCGGCATAGCCGAGCACGGTCACGTCGGGACGACGCTCATTGAGGGTGTATTCGAGCAGTCGGCCCCGGCCTCCGGCCCCGTAGATGACGACCCGTGCCCCCTGGGGCAGCGCGGCGACGAGCATGGCTTTCCCTCCGTCCGGCGGCGTCAGCAGTCCGGGTTCGCCCGGTAGAACTCGGCGGTGCGCAGAATGCCCTCTTCGAGGTCGACCTTGGCCTCGAAGCCGAGCAGTTCCCTGGCCTTGTCCACGCACGGCACGCGCAGTTCGATGTCCGCGCTGCGGGCCTCGCCGTAGACCACTTCGGACTTGGAACCCAGAACCCGGGTCACGGTGTTGGCCAGGCCGTAGATGGTCTGCACGCTGCGGATATTGCCGATGTTGAACGCTTCGCCGACGGCTTCGTCCTTTTCCAGACAGAGCAGGGTACCGTCGAGCATGTCGTCCACGAAGCACCAGGCGCGGATCTGGGTGCCGTCGCCGAAGATGGTGATGGGCTCATTCTTGAGCGCCTTGTTGATGAAGATTTTCATGGCTCCCTCGCCTACCTGGCCGGGGCCGTAGATGTTGAACGGCCGGACAACGGTGGCGGGCAGCCCCTGCTCGCGATGGAAGGCCGAGGCCAGATGCTCTTCCGCCAGCTTGCTGACCGCGTAGGTCCAGCGGGCCTGGCCAGCCGCGCCGATGACCGTGCGGTCGGTCTCGCGGGAAACAAAGGCCAGGGAGCCCATGACCTCGCTGGTGGAGAAGCAGACGATGCGTTTGCACCGGCCGCTTTCGGCCGCGGCGCGCAGGGTGTTGAGCGAGCCGACCATGTTCACTTCAAGCGTCTTGACCGTGTTGCGGACCACGGTGAAGATACCCGCGATGCCCGCGCAGTGGATGACATAGTCGGCATCCGAGACAGCCTTGGTCAATTCTTTGACGTCCAGTATGTCTCCCTGCACCAGGTTCAGGTTGGGATGGTCGGCAAAGGCGCATGACTTGAGCGAATTGCGGGACAAATTGTCGAAAATGGTGACCTTGTTGTCCGCCACCAGCCGCCCGGCCAGCCGGGAGCCGATGAAACCCGCGCCGCCGGTGATGCAGATGTGTTGACCCTGGATCATTGATTCACTTCCTTAATGAATGAACATTGAAACGTATCCGGATGCCAAGCATGATCCATGCCAACAAGCCGGAATCCGGCCCGAATCTTGCTGTACCTTCCGGGCGGGGCAAGGAAGCGACGCGCGTCGCCCGCTCCTTCGGCCCGGCCGGAAGCCCTCCCGTCTCGGGGAGGCATCCGCTTGAATGAATTGCAACTTGGGGATACCGTCCAAAGCACCATGCGTAAACAGGAAACCCTGATGCGGCTTATCCGCCCGTATATCGCCTTCGCCGACGTGGAGGCCGACATCCGCGCCGTGTTCGACTCGGGCATGTTCACCCGGGGAACGAACGTGGCAACATTTGCCGGGGACCTGGCCCGCTACACCGGGGCCGCCCACGCCTTTCCCACCACATCGGCCACAACCGCCCTTTCCTTGACCCTGGCCGCGCTGAAAATCGGACCGGGCCACGAAGTGGCCGTCTCGGACTACTCCTTCCCTGCCACGGCCAACGTGGTCGAGACGGCCGGAGCCACGCCGGTTTTCTGCGACGTGGACCCGGAAACCTGGAACATGGACCCGGACCGCCTTGCCGAGCGGCTGACCCCCCGGACCAGGGCCGTGATCTTCGTGGACGGTCTGGGCAATCCCACCGGCCTGCACCGGGTGCGGGAGCTCTGCCGCGAACGCGGCCTGCCGCTCATCGAGGACGCGGCCTGCGCCCTGGGCAGCTCCGAACACGGCGAGCAGTGCGGCCGGGTGTCCGACATGACCTGCTTCAGCTTCCACCCGCGCAAGCTTTTGACCACGGGCGAGGGAGGAGCCGTGACCACCGACGACTCCGGCCTGGCGAAAACCCTGGGACTGCTCCTCAACCACGGCGGCGAGATGGTGGACGGCCGCCCGGACTTCACCGCGCCCGGATTCAACTACCGCATGAGCGAAATCCAGGCTCTCATGGGCCGGGCCCAACTGCCCAGGCTCGACGCCATCATCAAGCGGCGGCAGGCGTTGCGCGACGCCTGCGCCGAGGCCTTCGCCCCCATGGGGTTGCGGCCCCAGGCCATCGGCCCGGACGTGGTCTTCAACGTCCAATCCATGGCCTTCGCCGTGCCCGACGGCATGGACCGGGACGGGCTCATCCGCCACCTGGCCGAACTCAATGTGGAAAGCACCATCGGCACCTACTGCCTGAGCGGAACGAAATTCTATCGGGGAAAATACCGGGACGTGCAGCCCGTCGCCCACCGGCTGCAAGAAACGACCATCACCCTGCCCTGCCACGACGAGGTGGACGCGGACCGGCTCATCGACGCCGTGACTTCCTTCGCCGGAACGAAACAGGGTTAGCGAGGAAAACCATGACCAACGATGACGCCACGGCCCGGAGCGTGGCCCGCTGCCTCCGGGAATTCGCCGACCGTCTCAACCCGCGCGACCAGGCCCTGTTCGAACGGGTCTACACCCCGCCCCTGTCCCGCTACGGCGACCGGCTCAAGGCCATCGGCTTCACCGGGCTGGACCGCGTCCTGGACGCCTGCTGCGGCTTCGGACAGTGGACCTTGCGCCTGGCGGAACTGAACCGCCGGGTGGACGGCTGCGACATCGCCCAGGTGCGCGCGGACATCGTCAACGCCATGGCCGACGACCTGGGCGCGGACAACATCAAGGCCGTGCAGTCGCGGCTCGAATCCTTACCCTTCGAGGCCGACACCTTCGACGGCGTGTTCTGCTACGTCTCCCTGCCCTGCACTCCATGGAAGCAGAGCCTCGCCGAGATATACCGGGTGCTCAAGCCCGGCGGACGGGTCTACTTCACGGCCAACGGGCTGGGCTACTTCATCCAGCAATGGGTGGAGGAGCCGCACAAGACCGTGCACCGCTCACCCCGCTTTTTCACCGCCCTGACCCTGCAAAACACCCTGGAGTACGAGAAGACCGGCAAAGCGCCGGAAATGGGCCAGATCGTCATCGAACAGGATGAAATGCGCAGCCATCTTGAATCCCTCGGCTTCACGGTCACGGCCATGGAGGACGAGGGACGCATAGACCTGTCCGGAGGCGCGCACCCGCCGGTCAGCTTCTTCCCCGGCGAATACCACGGCCTGACCTGCTGCTACGAGGTCGTGGCCACCAAATAAGCCTCCCTCACAGGACCCCCCACATGAGCCAACGCATCCTCATCGGCACGGCGGAAATCGCCCGGAGCACCTACAACCTGACCCTGGGGTTCCGGGAACTGGGCTGTCAGGTGGACAGTCTGGTCTACCATAAGTCCCGTCTTTACGCCGACCTGGACTACACCATGTCCGAGGTCGACTTCTTGGAGGAGACCACCTACCCGGTCAACGAATCCGGCGAGGTGGAGGCCCGCCCGCCGCAGTCCTTCTACGATTTCGTGGAGCCTTACGATATCTTCATCTGTGTATCCGGCACCTCACTGCTCCCCCGGATGACCGACCTGCCCATCCTCAAGAGGCTGGGCAAGACCGTGCTTGCCCGGCACTGCGGGACCGAGGTCCGCGACTACGAGCTGGCCAAGATATTCTGGACCGACTACGACCGGTTCTACCCCTACTACCAAAGCGACGTGGATACCCCGAGGATCGAATGCGCCTCCGAGGCGGACCTGCTCTCCCTGAGCCGTTACCACCCCGCCCTGGCCAACAAGCTGCACAACGTGCGCACCTCCGAACGGTTTGCGGACGCGGTCTTCAGCGGCCCGCCCAGCCACACCCTGGGGCTGCGCCCCTATTTCCAATCCGGCCCGCTCATCGACGTCTCCCACATCCAATGCAAGATACCGGGCCGGACAGTGCCGGTCATCCTGCACGCCCCGTCCAGCACCTTGTACAAGCAGACCGACGCCATCGTGGCCATGCTCGACGAGTTGGCCGACGAAGGACTGCGCTTCGAGCTGCGGATTCTCCAGGAAGTGCCCAACCACGAGGTCTGCCGGGCTATTACCGAGGCGGACATAATCATCGACGAGCTGTCCTGCGGCTCCGGGTTGTTCGCCTTCGAGGGCATGGCCGGAGGATGCGCCGTGCTCGGCGGCCACGACGGGATATCCTCGCCCCTGCCGCGCAACCGGCCGGTGCTGAACATCGACAAGCGCAATTTCAAGAACGCCGTGCGTAAGGTGGTCACGGACGTGCGCTTCCGCACGGACCTGGCCGAGATGGGCCGGGCCTACATCGACGCGGGCTATTCCTCGCCGCCGTCCATCGCCCAGTACATGCTCGACGCCGTCGAACGGGACCGGCAAGGACGGTGCGACCTCTACCCCACACTTTTCACGGACCGGGGGACCATTCCCGAGGGCGAGCCAATGCCCGGCTACCTGCCCAAGCGCAACCTGGAAATCCTGCTCCGTCACGGCGCGCACCCGGACACGGACCTGCACCGTCTGCTGGCTGCCGGGCTGCTGCCCGCCAACGCGGGGGAACGGTTGAACGACATCCCGCGCTGGGACATCTCCCACTTGAAAGAGGAAGGCCCGTGGGTGCTCATGCCCGAGGACGCCGACTTCGGCTCCCCGAGAAAGGTTCCCGTGGTGGAGTAGCTCCTAAAGGACGCGCGACCCGGCCGCAACGGGACGGGCGCACGCGACCTTCCGCCCGCTGAAAGCGGAACAATCGAATCCAGACCGCGAAAACGGCCTTTGTGCGGAGCTAGCCGACCAGTTCGCCCAGCGTCGCGAATCCGTCCTGAATTTCGGGGATGCGCCGGACCGCCTGTTCGAGCCATGTGCCTATGCCCGCGCCGGGGTGGCGCAGAGGCGCGACGATTTCCTCCGTCAGCTCCAGGAGCGGCGGCAATCCGGCCATGGTCGCGCGGAACCAGTCCGGGTCCGGCGTATTCAGGCAGACATGGACGGGATGGATGTCGAGAATCTTGAGCCCGGGCGCGGTCAGGCCGGGCGGGTCGAAGAAGGCCGGGTCGAGCCCGTGGCGCAGGTGCATGTTGTCGCTCCACCAGGTGGCCCCGCGCTTGAGGCCCAGGTGTTCGGCCAGCCCCAGATGCGACTGGCCGGGCATGATCTGCGAACAGTCGTAGCGCAGGCCGTGGCGCAGGAGCACCGGCCGAAGCCCCACATGCCAGAAATAACGGTGTGAACGGGTACCGATGGCTTCAGGATACAGCGACTTGAGCCAGGAGACGACGGATTCCGGGTCCGCGCCCTGGGTAGAATCCGGCAGGAAGTTCGGATGCAGGGCCGTCTCGATCCGATCCAAGCCCCGGAAATCATACGGCCCGGTACAGAAGAACGTGGCTCCGGCCCCGCCTTCCGAGAGAATGTCCAGGCAACGGTCGACCATGAACTGGGGCGCCCAGTCCGTGTCAAAGGTCAGGACCGCCTGCGGTCCGGCCGCCCATCCGTCTGTTCCGCCGCTCATCGGTTTTCCTCCCGCCACCGCCTCGCCTCGAGACAAAGCGACTTGGAGTGCTCCAACAGGGCGTTGAACCTCTCGGAGCCGTGCAGCCCCACCTGGCGGTGGTCGTGGGTCCGGGCCGAGTACAGGGTCTTGGGCACGTGTTTGAAGCGCGCCCCGTTCATGGCGAATCGCAGGTAACACTCATGGTCGTCGGCCATGGCCGTCTCGTCATAGTACCCGAACCGCTCGTGCAGGGAGCGGCGGTACAGGGTGGCCACCCCGCACAGATACCAGTCGCAGAAACAGGTGTCGAAGTCGTAGTCCGGCAACCGGAATTCGCGCTGAACGCGCATGGCGTCGTCCACGATGAACAGGTCCGAGTAGACGAAATCCGCCTCGTCCGCGTCCAACGGCGCGGCCAGGGTGGAAAACATCTGCGGGTGGCAGATGTCGTCCGAGACCACAAAGGCGCAGTATTCGCCCGTGGCCGCCCGAAAGCCCCGGTTATAGGTGGCCGTGGAGCCCCGGTTCTCCGGGTTTTGCAAATACACCACCGTTCGGCCGCGCCCGTACCGCTTGTGCTCTCGCCGCAGGATGGCGTCGGCCTCCGCGTCGTAGCGGACCGCGTGGGAGGTCATGTCCCGGTCCAGGCCGTCCATCCAGTTGCGGATGATATCCCCGGACCCGTCCGTGGAGCAGTCGTCCACGATAATCATCTCCAGGTCTTCGTAATCCTGGAAATAGACCGAGTCCAGACAGGCCTCGACATAGGGGGCGTGGTTGTAGCTGGGAATGACCACCGAAATGCGCTTCATGAAACTTCGCCTCGCGCCTGAACCGGGATCAGCCCCGGCGGAAATGATTGACCAGAATTTCGACCATGCGTTCGGCCGCCCGCCCGTCGCCGTAGGGACGGGCGTCCACGGGAACCGCCCTCTCCCCCCGGGCCAGGGATTCGAGCCACCCAGCCATGGCCTCGCGGTCCGCCCCGGCCAGGGTGTTGGCCCCAAGCTCCACGGTCTCGGGCCACTCGGTCTCCCCGCGCAGGGTCAGGCACGGCCTGCCCAGGAAAAACGCTTCCTTCTGCATACCGCCGCTGTCCGTGACCACGCCCATGGCCTCGGCCTGGAGCCGGACCATGGCCAGGTATGGCAGGGGCGGCGCGACCCGCACACCGTCCGGCGCGGCCAGGCCGAACGACTCCATGGCCCCCCTGGTGCGCGGGTGCAGAACCAGCACCACGGGCGCGGTCCGGGCCATGTCGCCCAGGCCGGCCAGGATGGCCCCCAGCCGCTCGCGCCCGCCGGTGTTGGCCGCGCGGTGCACCGTGGCCAGGAGATACTCACCCGGCGCAAGGCCGGACAAGGGCGCTTCCCCCGCCATGGCCCGCTCCCGGTAGTACAGAATGGAGTCGTACATGACGTCGCCCGCCAGGGACACGCCCCCGGCCAGGGACTCGCGCCGCAGGTTCTCCACGGCGGTTCGCGTGGGACAGAAGAGCAACGTCGAAAGATGATCGGTCAGGACGCGGTTGATCTCCTCCGGCATGGCCTTGTCGAAGCTTCGCAGCCCGGCCTCCACATGGACCACCGGGAGACGCAGCTTGGCCGCGGCCAGCGCACCCGCCAGGGTGGAGTTTGTGTCGCCGTAGACCACCACCGCGTCCGGGCGGCGCTCGGCCAGGACCCGCTCCAGCCCTTCGAGCATACGCGCGGTCTGCGACCCGTGCGGGCCGGAGCCCACGCCGAGATTCACGTCCGGTTCGGCTATCTCCAGCTCGTCGAAAAAGGCCTGGCTCATGGCGTGATCGTAGTGCTGGCCGGTGTGCACCAGGAACTCGGAGATTCCGGGTCCCCGGCCCGCCGCGTTGTGCGCGGCGAACGCGCGGGACAAGGCGGCTCCCTTGATGAACTGGGGGCGGGCCCCCACCACGGTCACGAGCTTGAGCGCGTCCATGCGGTCCGCCTACGCCTTCCGCTCCGGCCGGGCCGCGCGCGCTTCAGCTTTGATGCGGACGCGCCGCGCCTTGAAATCGATGAAGGGAATCATGCCCATTCCCTCCCGGTCACGCCTCGGGGGTTTCGGGAAAGTCGTACCGCTTGCCGCACTCGGGGCAATGGTTGTCCTCAAGCTTCACGCCGCAGTCGCAGACCCATCCGGCGAACCGGGCCGGGTTGCCCCTGACCAGGGCGTGGGCCGGGACCGGCCGCGTGACCACCGCGCCCGCGCCGACCAGGGCGTAGGGACCGATGTCGTTGCCGCAGACGATGACGCAGTTGGCCCCGAGGGTCGCCCCCCTGCCCACGCGGGTGGGCCGGGCCTGGCTCATGCGGCTGATGTCGGCGCGCGGATTAAAGACGTTGGTGAAGACCATGGACGGCCCGCAGAAGACGTTCTCCTCCAGGGTCACGCCCGAGTAGACCGAGACGTTGTTCTGAATCTTGCAGCCGTCGCCGATGCTCACATTGGGCCCCACGCTGACGTTCTGGCCCACGTTGACCTTCCGGCCGATCACCGAGCCGGGCATGATGTGAGAAAAATGCCAGACCCTGGTGCCCGGGCCGAGCCTCACGTTGTCGTCCACCACCGCCGTCTCGTGCACGAAGGGTTCGCTCTCGGGAGCGTCATCGCCGGTCTTCGCGCCCATGCTGACCAGACCGCCGTGGCGATCCAGGGAACGCTGGCTGGCGTTGAGCACCTTGAGCACGCGCAATCCCTCCTGCCCGTCGGTGTTCGGGGTCAGACCGTTCTCCAGGCACTCCAGGAAATGCTCGCACTCGAGCTTGAGGGGCTCGGAGTCCGACAGCTTCACCGGGAATCCGTTGGCCTTGTGGGGAATCGGGGTGTTGTTCTCCCAGCGCACCTCGTGGGGATAGAGAACCAGCTTCTCGGGCCACGGCTTGGTGTCGTCGAACACGGCCATCTTCTTCTCGCCGACCACGACGAGCTTTTGCTCCTTGAAGGGGTGCAGCCAGGAGACGAATATGTGCGCCTTGAGGCCCGAGGGAAATTCCAGGTGGGTGGTGGTCACGTCCGCGATGTGCTCATGCAGGTAGTTGGCTCCCACGGCCATGACCGACTCGGGCTCCTCGCCCGCCAGGGAGAGGATCATGGAGATGTCGTGGGGGGCGAAGGACCAGAGGATGTTCTCCTCGCGCCGGATCTTGCCCAGGTTGAGGCGATGGGAGCAGATATAATTGATCCGCCCCAGGTCGCCCGCCGCGGCCAGGGCCTTGATGGCCAGAAACGCCGGGTGGTATTGCAGCAGGTGGCCGACCATCAGCACCCGGTTGCGGCTCTCGGCCAGATGGATCAGCTCCCGGGCGTGGTCCTCGTTCAGAACCAGCGGTTTCTCCACATAGACGTGCCGGCCGGCCAAAAGCGCCGCCTTGGCCTGCTTGTAGTGCATCTCGGCCGGGGTGGCGATGACCACGCCGTTTACATCTTCGCGGGCCAGGCCCTCGGCCAGGTCCGTACAGGTCTCCACTCCCGGATACTGCTTGCGGAACGCAGCCAGGGTGACCTCGTTGTTGTCGCAGATGCAGGCGAGCGCGCCCAGGGCATGGAAATTGCGGATGAGGTTCTTACCCCAGTAACCGGCGCCGACGACCAGGACCTTCTGTGAATTTGACATCTGACTCCCCACTTCAGCGTGTGGCTGCACCTTTGCCCCCAAGGGCAAATTTTACCTGTTTTCCCGATGTATTGAGCGCTCCGCTTCGTTGGGAAGCCAAAACGGCCGCAATCGATTGTTCAGCGAGTAACCGATTCCCGGCGAAGTTTGCAACACTCATGCCAGGGAAAAATACTCCGTATCGGCGAAACGCACAGCCGTCCGGGGCAGCCCCAGGGCGGCATAGGCCGGGGCCAGCTCGTTGGCCTGGCCGAAGAACTCGCCCTGGTAGCGGCGGGGCGCGACCAGGGATGAAGGCGCGCGGCCCAGGGCGGCGGCCTTTTCCCGGATGATCCCGAGGAGAGCCAGGGAGCGGGCAGACTGGCCCAGGGCCGGGTGCCACGGTCCGGCCAGAAAGGATTCCGCCAAAGTTCCCTCCGGCGCGAGGCCGAGACGGATGACCCGCACGCCGCGCCCCCACAGGACCGGCAGCGCCGAGGCCAGTTCGGCCTTGGCCCGGTCCACGGTCCAGGGGACATAGCCGCCCCGCCGCCAGACCTCGGCCAGGGCCGTGCCCTCGATGACCAGGCAGGGATAGAGGCGGGCGGTCTCGGGCCGAAACGCGGCGGCCTCCCGAACATCCTGCTGAAAGAGTCCCTCGCGGTCGCCGGGCAGGCCGGGCAGAAGCTGCACGCCGAGAGCCAGCCCGCTCTCCGCGACCCGCTCGCACCCGCGCCGGGCCGCGTCGCCGTCATAGCCCCGGCCGGAGGCGGCAAGCGCCGCGTCGTCAAAGGACTGAATGCCCAGCTCCACCAGGTCGAGCCCCAGGGCGCGGCAGCGGTCGAGAACGTCGGGAGCCGTGCAGTCGGGCCGGGTGGAGCAGCGCACGCGGGTAATCAGGCCGCGTTCCCTGTACCGGGCGGCCAGGGCGAGAAAGGTTTCCGGCCACGGCGCGGGCAGGGCCGTGAAGGTCCCGCCGTAGAAGGCGAGTTCGTAGGGACCGCGTCCGGCGGCCAGAGCCGCGTCCAGGTCGCGATCGAGCTCGGACAGGACCCGGGACAGGGCCGCGCCGTCCCGGCCGGTCTGGCGGTCCTGGGCGCAGAACAGGCAGCGGTGCGGGCAGCCCGCAAAGGGCAGGAACACGGGCCAGACCCGCGTGGACGCGGGCGCGGGCTCGGGGTGGGCGAAGACAAGCGGCTCAGGCATGGCCGCACCGTACACCACAACCGTCCGGCAGACCACTGGTTACCCGCGCTCCCGGCCGGTAAACGGTTGCCCGGAGTCCGGCTTTGGCGTATCACGGCCCCATGAAAATAGGCGTCCTGCAACTCAATCCCATTGTCGGCGACATCGACGGCAACGCCGTCAAAATCCTGGCCGCAGCGCGAAGCGCGAAGGACCTCGGCGCGGAAATCTGCCTGACCTCGGAACTGGCCCTGACCGGCTATCCGCCGCGCGACCTTCTGCTCTACGGAGGATTCGTGGACCGCGCCCGCGAACGGGCCGACAAGCTGGCCGCGGAGCTGCGGGACTGCCCCCCCCTGCTCCTCGGATCGGTGGAGCGCAACCGCACGGGCCAGGGCAAGCCAGTCTTCAACTGCGCCCTGTGGTGCGAAGGCGGCACGATCAGGCAGACGGTTCGCAAGACCCTCCTGCCCACCTACGACGTATTCGACGAGGCGCGCTATTTCGAGCCCGCGCCAGCAGGAGACCCGGAGGCCAATCTCATCCGGCACAACGGCCTGACCCTGGCCGTGACCATCTGCGAGGACGCCTGGAACGACAAGGACTACTGGGACGCCCGCACCTACGCCCGCGACCCCCTTGAGGAAGCGGCCGCAGGCGCGCCCGACGTCATCCTCAACCTGTCCGCCTCGCCCCTTTTCCTGGGCAAGCAGCAGCTCCGCGAGGACATGCTCGGCGCGGTGGCCCGCAAATACGCCGTGCCCCTGATCTACGCCAACCAGACGGGCGGCGACGACGACCTGGTCTTCGACGGCCGGTCCTGCGCCTTCGCCCCGGACGGCGCGCTCCTGGCCCGGGCCGCCGGATTCGAGGAGGACGTGCTCCTCGTGGACACCGCCGATCCGTCGGCCAACACCGTTTCTAAAGACGATTTCCGCCGCGAGGCCGAGACCTGGCGCGCCCTGGTCATGGGCACCCGCGACTATGTGCGCAAGAGCTGCTTCTCCACCGCCCTGGTGGGGCTTTCCGGCGGCATCGACTCGGCCGTGACCGCAGTGGTCGCCGCCGAAGCCCTGGGCGCGGAAAACGTGACCTGCGTGCTCATGCCCTCGCCCTATTCAAGCCGGGGCTCCATCGACGACTCGCTGGAACTGGCGAAAAATCTCGGGGTGAAGACCCTGACCCTGCCCATCGAGCCCATCATGCGGGCGTTCGACGAGACCCTGGCCGGACCGTTCGCGGGGTATGGGGAGGACACGACCGAAGAGAACATCCAGTCGCGAATCCGGGGCAACCTGCTCATGGCCCTGTCCAACAAGTTCCGCGCCCTGCTCCTGACCACGGGCAACAAGTCCGAACTGGCCGTGGGATACTGCACCATTTACGGAGACATGTCCGGCGGATTCGCGGTCATCTCCGACGTGGACAAGACCGGGGTATTCAACCTGGCCAGATGGTACAACGCCGAGGTGGCCCCGCACATCCCCGGTGCGATCATCACCAAGCCGCCGTCCGCCGAGCTCAAGCCGGACCAGAAGGACCAGGACTCCCTGCCCGACTACGCGGTGCTGGACGGCATCCTGGCCCTGCACGTCGAACACCAGAAGTCCCGTCGGGAGATCATCGCCGAAGGCTATGACGAGGAAACGGTGAACAAGGTCCTCAACCTGGTGCGGATCGCCGAGTTCAAACGCCGCCAGGCCGCGCCCGGCATAAAACTCACCCCGCGCTCCTTCGGCACGGGCTGGCGTATGCCGCTGGCCTGCCGCCGCGACCTTTAGACTGATTCGAGAGCCTGCCGCAACAGGCCGAGGAACTCGCCGCTCATGGCGAAGACATTGCGGAAGTAGAGACGCAGCCCCTTGCGCCGGTCCGCCTCGTCCCCCTCGAAAACCAACCGGTAGAACAGATCGTTCCGAAACCCGTCGCGGCGTTCCGTCAGATAGGTGACGTTGTTGGCGTCCAGTTGGTCGAGGATGGCCATGCCCTTGGCCGTCATGGCCGGGCTGTCGTCGGCCAGCAAGGCCCGGGCGGCTTCCCGCACGCTGGACCACAGCCTGATCTCGCCGCGCAGCCAGCGGACCGCGCCCTCGCGGTCCACACGGGGCGGCTCCACCCGGAAGAAATCCTTCATGGACGGCGGCGCGCCCTGCGGCTCCGGCTCCTCCTCGTACTCGATGCCCTCGCCATAGAGGATGCTCGCCTTTGAGGTGTTCACGCAACGCACTCCTGACACCCGGATTTCCTCGGTCAGCCACAAGGCGGCGTCCAGGAAGTTCAGGGTGGTGTAGAGCCGTTCCCCGAAGGGCGTGTCCACGGGCACGAGTTGGGGAAATTCTCCGGTCAGCGGCCGCCCGCCCGCCTCGACCTCGTCTTTCAGCGTTCCCTTGGAATAGCCCAGGCCCCAGGGATTATCCGAGGCCAGTTGAGCCCCGATGAACACGCAACGCGCGCAGCCGAGATGCCTCGCCAGGGAAAAGGCCGTGGATATGACCGAGCCGTGCAGGCGCAAGTCATCCCGAGGGCCGAAGAGTTGCGGCAGAAACGAGCCGAACAGGTATTTCCGGCGGAACCTGTCGCCGCCCAGGTCGGAAAGGCTGTGGCCCACCAGAATGGTCTCGGGCAGCTTCGGGATGTGCCTGAAGACCTGTCCCGAGGCGATGGAGGTATCGTTGATGACGACGAAATGCGGCTTGATACCGGCCTCGACCAACGGCTTGACCGCGTTGTTCACGCAGATGATCGCGGCCCGGTCCCGGACGCGCCGGAGATAGTCGAACCGGGCGGGCAGGTCCGGCCCCGCGGCCACCAGGACCGCATCGACCCCGCATAGCCCCTTGCGCAGCGCAGAGATGGACGACGCGCTCAGATAATCGGGCACGTTTTCATAGATATGAACCTGCTGGTCGTACAAAAGCCCCCGATGAATGTTCCTCAGGGGGCGGGAACGGGACAGGGACTGGCCGGACAGGCCGTAAATGGCGTGGCGGTAGTGGAGGGTTTCCAGATATTCGACGACCCGGCGCGCCCAGTCGCCGTAAAGCTCGCGGACCCGCTCCGTCAGGAAGAAGGCCGGAACGCCCATGCGGAACATGTCGCCGGGCAACAATTCATGGAGAGGCGGATTGAAGGAACGCGGATCGCCGGTGAAACAAAAAAGATTGGGCCGGTTCAGTCCGGCCAGCTTAAACCGTTCCAGGAATTGGATGAGCACGCGCTCGTCCGGCTCGAAGATGACCACCACGGCGCCCCTGAAGGCCAGCGCCATGCGCAGCTCGGAAGAATCGGCCGCCCCGAGCAGAACAACCAGACGGGTGGCCTTGACGGCCGACTCCATGGTCGTGTCCGGCGGCAGGGGGGCGAAGGCCTCCCTCGAACGGTCGCCGAACGGGCGGCGGAAGGCGGGATTCTCGAAACGGCACAACTGGACATGATCCGAAAAACGGTGCGGGCCGGGATCGGCATGACCGGAACCAGCCGGAGGCACCTGCTCCCCTCGGCACAGGATGCCCAACTCCACCAGGGCGGCTATCTTGCTGTTCTCCATAGGTTCGGTCATGGTTTCACCACTGTGGAATTTGGCCCCGGCCCATGTTTTTGTCAAGGCGACCGGGCTTCTCCGGCTTCTCGACGCACGCAAGACTTTTTTCTTCCTGGATTTCATAGTATACCGTTTCACGCGAAACACGGCTTTGCAGGGGGGAACGCATGAACGGGAAGCGACGGCGCGACAAATCGACCGAATGGACCAGGAACATCCTCCTGATCCTGGCCGCGGCGGCCGTCATCTACGTCTTCTTCAACCTCGACATCGTCCGCAAGGGCGAATCCGTGTTTTCCAATACCGCCGCCAAGAAGCTCAAGTTTGCCGGTGGGCTGGGAGAAAGAGACTACTCCGAGCGGGAGATAGCGCGCATCCTGAAATACATCGACGCGCGCAACTCCATCTTCCGGGAGGTCAAGATCAGCGCCTCTCCCCAGGACAGCTACCGGGAGATCGCACCCGGAACCGACATCGTCTACGAGCTTCACGTGGCCCTGGCCGACGGGTTCACCTTTTCCACCCCGGCCCGCCGCGCCCAGCGGCGCGACCTGGTGGCCGCCCTGCTGAACAAGCTGGACAAGGACCTGCGCGCCTACCAGAAGATGAAGCAGGAGGGGCGCACCCCCTCATCCATGATTAATACCATGTGATCGCCCTTCCGGGTACGCGAACGACATGAACAAGACCTACGACACCATCGTCTGCGGCGGCTCTCTGGCGGGCAGCGCAGCGGCCCTGACACTGGCCCGGCAGGGCCGCACCGTGGCGGTTTTCGACAAGGCGGCCTTCCCCCGCTCCAAACTCTGCGGCGGGCTGCTCACGTGGAAGTCCGTGCAGATCCTGAACGCCCTGTTCGGCGAGACGCCCCGGTCGCTGGACGAGGCCGGAATCCTCCGGCACGTGTCGGACCGATACTCCATCCGCACCTTCTCCGCCGACCTGGCCGACGGGAAGCTGTCCTACCCGTTCCACTTCATCGACCGGACCGCGCTGGACGCAAGGCTGCTGGAACACGCGCGCCGCGCCGGAGCCACGGTGGTCGAGGAGGCCGAAGTGGCGGGCTGCAACCCGGACAGCGGCGAAGTGCTCCTCATGAACGGCGAGACCTTCCGGGGAAAATACGTCATCGGAGCTGACGGGGCGCACTCCGTGGTGCGCGCCTCCTTCCCGGAGGTGGACCAGCGGCGTATGCGGCGGCTCACGGCCGCGACCATCGAAGTCAAGATTTCGGCCCGGGACTTCCCGGTCCGGGTGAACGCCCCGATCCTGTACATCGGCTTTCTGGACGCGGGTTACGGCTGGGTCTTTCCCAACGGCGAAAACGTGCTCCTGGGCATCTGCGGGCTGCGCGACCGGGACACCCACTTCGCCAAACTGTTCCGGGCCTACCTCGACGCGCTCGGCGTGGCCCCGGCCGCGCTTTCCTGCCAGCGGGGCCATCCCCTGCCCTACGGCAGCTACCTTCACGATCCGGCGCACGGCCGCGCCCTGCTCGCGGGAGACGCGGGCGGGTTCGTGGAGCCGCTCTTCGGCGAAGGCATCTTCTACGCCATGTGTACGGGCATGTATGCGGGCCGGGCCGTGGCCGACGCGCTCGCCGACGGCGGCGACGCCAGCGCCGCCTACAGCGAAAGGCTTCACCGCATGATCCTTCCCGAACTCAACGGGTCCGACAGGCTGCGCTGGTGTCTTTTCCGGGCCATGAGATGGTTCGGGGCCGGGGTCATCAGCCGGTTCATCAAACTCGGCGCGGGCCCGCTCGGCGACATGGTCCACGGCAAACGCTCCTACAACTGGCTCGGAAAAAAGACCTGGGATTTTCCGACATCCCCCGTGTAACGCCGGGACCGGCTTGAATCATCGGGCCGGGTCATCTATACTCGGGAAGGCGCAACCGCGTCCCCACCACCTTGCAAGGGAGCAGCCATGGCCGCAAAGATCCTGATTATCGACGACGAGGAGTCCATCCGCCTCTCCCTGCGCGGCATTCTCGAAGACGAAGGTTTTTCCGTGGAGGAGGCCGACTCCGGCGAACAGGGCCTGGAGCTGCTCGGCACCGACATCCCGGACCTGGTATTCCTGGACATCTGGCTGCCCGGCATGGACGGCCTGGAATGCCTGGGGGTCATCTCCCGCGACTACGAGGGGCTGCCCGTGATAATGATCTCTGGCCACGGGACCATCGAAACCGCGGTCAAGGCGTTGAAGGAGGGGGCCTTCGACTTCATCGAAAAGCCGCTCTCCCTGGAAAAGGTCGTGGTCTCGGCGCGCAACGGGCTGGAATTCTCCCGGCTGCGCCAGGAAAACCAGGCGCTCAAGACGCGCATATCCTCGGAGCAGCCCGTCACCCTGACCGGCGAGTCCATGCCCATCTCCTCCCTCAGGGAGGTTATCGGCCGCGTCGCTCCCACCGAATCCTGGGTGCTCATCACCGGCGAGAACGGCACCGGCAAGGAGATCGTGGCCCGGTCCATCCACGAGCAGTCCTCCCGGGCCGAGCGCCCCATGGTGGCGGTCAACTGCGCGGCCATCCCCGAGGAACTCATCGAATCCGAACTGTTCGGCCATGAAAAAGGGGCCTTCACCGGCGCGAACAAGGCCCAGGAAGGCAAGTTCGAACTGGCCGACGGGTCCACCCTGTTCCTGGACGAGATCGGCGACATGAGCCTCAAGACCCAGGCCAAGATACTGCGCATCCTTCAGGAGCAGGCCTTCGAACATGTGGGCGGACGCAAGACCATCAAGGTGGACGTGCGCGTCATCGCGGCCACCAACAAGGACCTGGCCAGGGAAATCGAGGCCGGGAACTTCCGCGAGGACCTTTACTACCGCCTCAAGGTCTTTCCCCTGGAACTGCCGCCCCTGCGCGACCGCGTCGAGGACATCCCCCTGCTCATCAACGACTTCGTGAACACCCTGGTCCGCCAGCACGGGTTCAAACCCATCGCCTTCGCGCCCGAGGCCGTCGCCGTGCTCAAGCAGTACCCATGGCCGGGCAACGTCCGCGAACTCAAAAATTTCGTGGAGCGCATGTTCATCATGTACGCGGGGGAAACCGTCACCCCGGACCGGCTGCCCCCCGAGTTCAAGCCCGCCCCGGGCGCACCGGCGCAGGATACGCGCCCCGCCGCCGAATCCGCCGGCCTGGACGACCTCATCAACCAGGGACCGGCCGACCTCAAGCAGGCCCGCGCCGACTTCGAAGCCCGCTTCCTGGAAGCCAAGCTCAAAGAATTCGACGGCAACATATCCCAGCTCGCCAAGGCCATCGGACTCGAACGCAGCTCCCTCTACCGCAAGCTCAAGGCCTACAATATCCAAACGGATTGAGCCTCTTCCTCGGAAGCACCTGCGTGCCGCGCTTTTTTTCTTTGCGCATAACCAACTGATCTCATTAGAAATCACTGTCTAACCCCCTTCTTTTTAAAATAGGAAGGTACCTTTCCATCTTGACACGCCGGAACGGGACGCTATATTCGGGAGTAAAAGGAAGGTACCTACATAATCAGGTGCCTCACTCGCAAACAAAGGAGCAGACCATGTTTGGTTGGAACAACAATTTCGACGGCGGCAGAGGCAATGGACGAGGCAACCGCGGACAGGGCCGAGGCCAGCGCGGATGCGCCGGACCCGGCGGCGGATTCGGCGGCGGATTCGGCGGAGGGTTCGGCAACAGGCGGGGCAAAGGCTTCCGACGTTCCGGGCAGGACTTCGGCGGACAGAGCTATGGACCGGGCTATGGACAAGGCTATGGGCAAGGCTTCAGACAGGGCGGCGGACAGAATTACGGACAGGGATTCACCCAAGGCGGGCAGGGCTACGCGCAGGGATTCGGCCAGGGCCGGATGGGACGCGGGCCGTGCGGCATGGGGCTGAACAGGTTCCAGCCCGGCCGGGGCGGCGCGTTCAGGTCAGCCATGAACGAAGGTCCCGCCGACGGCTTCGGACCCGGCGCAGGGGTCTGCCCCCTGTGCGAGCAGCACTGCCCCCTGAGCGCTCCGGCCTGCCCGCGCGGAGAAGCCTACGCGGCGAGGATGGGCTAGCATGACCTCCCCCGCCAAACCCGTGAACAACGCCGAGCTGGCCGGGCTCTTCCGCCTGGCCTCCCGGCTTATGGCCCGGGCCTGCCACGGCCTCGACCAGGCGCAACACGCCCAGCACCGGGTCCTGTCCCTGTTGCTCGAAAACGGCCCCATGCCCCAGGGCGAACTGCTGGAAATCCTCGACGTGCGCTCCTCCTCCCTGAGCGAGCTGCTGCGCAAGCTCGAAGACCGGGGGCTCATTCTCCGGGAACGCAACGAGGACGACCGGCGCAGCTTCATCATCTCCCCCACGGACGCGGCAAAAGACCTCGGTCCCGACCGGGACGGCATGGACGGCCAATTCGACTGCCTGGACAACGAGGAGCGCGAACAGTTGCGCATCATCCTCGGCAAGCTTGTGGCCTCCCTCCGCGAAGACCCCATGACCGGCGGCCCCGGGCGCGGCTTCGGACGAGGCGGGCGCGGCGGACGAGGCAACGGGTTCGGACGCGGGCGCGGCTTCGGCAACGGGCCGGGAGGACGGCGCGGAAGGAGCTAGTCGCGGACAGCAGGACCGGCGGAGGGAGAATTTTCCCCCGGGTGCCGAAGCCGCGCTTTTGTTCGTATCGTTCAACTTTCCCCAACCCTCTATTTACAGAGGGGGCCATGATGGTCATACTTTTAGGGAAGGACGAAACGAACAAGGACGCCGTTATGACCTGGGACCCGGACAGATACGAAGCATGGTTCGACACCCCGGAGGGGAGCTACGCCCTGGACCGGGAGGTGCAACTGTTGCAGGCGATGCTGGCGGGATGGCCCCGGCGCAAGCGCAAGCTCCTGGAGATAGGCTGCGGCACCGGGCTGTTCCTGGAGCCGCTGTATCAGATGGGCCTGGACGTGACCGGCATCGACAAGTCGCAGGAAATGATCCGGGCAGCGCGCAAGCGGCTGGGCAACCGGGCCACGTTGAGCGTGGGCCGCGGCGAGCACATGGGCTATTCCGACAACGAGTTCGACTACGCCCTGGTTTGGTCCGTGCTTGAATTCACCGAGGACCCGGAAGCCATGCTGGTCGAAGCGGCCCGCGTGGCCGAAAAGGGGCTGCTCGTCGGCTTCCTGAACAAGAATTCCCTGTATTACTGCATGAACGTCCGCGGCTCCGGCTCCTCCCTGAGCAAGGCGCACTGGTTCACATGGTGCGAGATGCAGGACCTCATCCACAAGGCCACGGACTTTCGGCCCACCCTGGCCCGCTCGGTCCTGGCCGGTCCCATGAAGACCTGGAAGCCCGTCGGCATGTCCAATCAGATCAACGCCCGCCTCCTGCCCCCGGCTCTGGGCGCGTTCGTGGCCGTGCGCGTGGATTTCGTCAACATGAAGCCGCTCACTCCGCTCTTCGCCTGGAAGTCTGAGCCCGAAATGGGCTAAACCGCATATGGCCGACTCCCGGTTCACCCTGTCCATCGTCATCCCCGCCTGGAATGGCTGGAGCCTAACCGAAAGTTGCCTCCGCTCCCTGGCCGAGCATACCCCCGGCGACGGATTCCAGGTCATCCTGGCCGACAACGGGTCCACCGACGCCACTGCCGAGGCCGCGCCAGTCCTGGGACGGACGCTGTTCGGCGAGCGCTTCGTCCACCACCGGCTGAGCCAAAACCTCGGCTTCGCCAAGGCCTGCAACGCAGGCGCTGCGGCCAGTTCCGCCGACCTGCTCCTCTTTCTGAACAACGACACCACGGTCACGGGGAACTGGCTCCCGCCCCTGCTCGACGCCCTCAAGTCCGACACGAGGCTGGCCGGGGTCGGCCCCCTGCTCCTTTTCCCGGAAGACGGCGGCGTGCGTTCGGCCCGGGTCCAGCACCTGGGCATCGCGACCTCCATGAACATGGAGTTCCGGCACCTCTACGAATATTTCCCCCGCACCCACCCGGCGGTCATGAAACGGCGCAAACTCGGCGTCGTCACGGCGGCGGCCCTGCTCATGCCCGCCCCGCTCTTCAGGGCCGAAAACGGTTTCTTCGAAGGTTTCGTCAACGGCATGGAGGATGTGGACCTCTGCTGCCGCATCAACCGCCGCGGCGGCCATTTCTCGGTCATCCCGGAAAGCGTGGTCCACCACAGCGCCCACGGCACGGAGGGACGTTTCGACCACGAATCCGCCAACCTCCGCCTGCTCCGGTCCCGTTGCCGCGACGTCGGGGAAGACCTCTGCGGCCTGATTCTGGAGGACGGGTTCGAACCGGGTTTCACCCCGTGGCTCGACCTCATCGTCCGCCTTCCCGAATCCCGCGCCCGCGAACTGGACCACGAGTTCGGCGACGCGAACGAATCCCGCCTGCGCGATCTGCTCGAACGCGAGCCCCTGTGGGACACCGGCTATAAAACCCTCGTCCGCCGCCTCGAAACCGAGGGAAGACCGGCCGAGGCCGCGCCCGTGGCCTACCTCCGCACCCTTCTCTGTCCCGGGCCCGACGCCTACCGGGACTGCGAACGCGTCCTGCGCAGGGCAGGGTCCGCACCCATGGCGGACCGCTACAAGACCCTGCTCGCCAATGTCGGGCGGACCCTCGCCGACCGCGACGCACTGGCCAGCAAGGCCTGCGCCATGGCCAAGACCACGCGTCACCCGGCGGTTCTGGCCGCACTGCGCGCGCATCTCGCAAAATAACAAAACCCACCCCGCCCATTCCTCTTGCCCACCGGTCCCCTTCCCTTTTCCCCCAATTATCGAACAGCACCCCTCCCCAACTAAAAAAAAACGCCGCAAACGCGACGTTTCCAACGACCTTCCTTCCCGCTTGCCGCAGGCACACAAAAAGTTTGGGAAAAGAGAGGGATGGGGGTCCGGGGGAAGGGAGGGAAACAACCCTTTTCAAAGGGTTTTTCCCTCCCTTCCCCCGGCCGCCGGAGGCGCGCTACAACACCTGCCTGATAACCAGATCGAGACCGCTGTTCTCCATGGCGAGGCTGTCGCCGAGCACGCAGATGCGGCCCTTTTCGGCCACGACCCGCACCGCTTCGCCAAGTTGCCGGAAGTCGTCTTCGGAAGCGGCCAGAGCCTGCTCGCGAACGGTTTGCAGGTACTCGTCGTCCTGGTTGGTCAGATAACGTCCGATGGCGGTGAAGCCCTTGGCATCGGGCAGTTGATAGGCGTCGATTTCGCCGATCGCGCCGATGATGGACTTTTCCAGCTCGTCGGCGTCGATGTGCACGGTTTCGAGATAACCCGCCAGGTCGTCGAAGGCCTTGACCGTATCGGCGACGTTGGGGTCGCGGTAGGAGACGAAGGCCAGCGCCCCGGCAAGACGGTCCATGATGCAGAACGCGCCGTAGGCACCGCCCTGAACCCGGACCTTTTCCCAGAGGTAGCCGGTGCGGATGAGCTTGTTGACCACCTGCGCCGCGCCGGTGAGCTGAACGCCCTCAAGGCCGCATCCCTTGCCCACATAGTTGACCTGGGCCGGAATGGCGAGGCCTTCGCGGGCCGGGAGATCGGGAAGCACGCGCTCGACGCGGACCGGGCCATTGTCCGGCAGGGCGTCGATGACGGCGGCAGCCTCGGGCTCGGCCAGGGTGAAGAGGTCGGCGTCCATGGTGGCGTTGACGATCAACGTATCGCGGTTGAGAAGCAGTCGGCGGAACCGTTCCAGGTCCTTGGCAACATTCCGGAAGTCCTCTTCGACGCGCTTTTCCAGATCGCGGAGGAACAGGAGATTGGTCAGGCCGGTCATGGCCTCGTCCATGGCGTGGGCCGCGTGGGTCCCGGCGCGCAGACGGGTTGCCACGACCATATGGCCGGACGGCACGAGCCGCTGTTCGGCCCTGGCGCGGGCCTCGGCCACGATGCGCGAGATGCGCTCCTTGTTGTCGAGCTGCGCCGAGGTCAGGATTTCGGCGACGATCCCGCAGGTGGGCGCGATGCGGTCGCCGGTGGCCTTGGTGCGCAGGAACAGCCATGCCGCGGCCTCGGCCGAATCGCGTACGGGCGAGGCGAAGGGCTGAGCCCAGATGCCGCCGGACGTCCGGGCGATGCGCTGGGACAGGTCCACATAATCGCGCTTGGCCGTGCCGGACTCGGTCAGGCCCCGGCCGAAGACGCCCGCATAGGGCAGCAGGTCGTCGGGAATGACGGACAGGTCGAAACCGAAGTCGAGGTAGGCTATGCCGTTGGTCGGCAGGTCGTGGAAAAGCAGCTTGCGGCCGTTGAGCTCACGGACCTCGGTGGGAATGGGCCGGTTCTCGGCGGGCAGGTCGGCCACGGAAAGCCGGGGGATGGTCCTGAGGGCTTCGGGCGAATCGGGCGCTCCCTGAAGCCGCTTGAGTTCGGCAGCCTCGTCCATGACCGCCTGAATCTGCTCCGGGGTCATGGCTTCCTTGGCCGCCTTGAGCCGGTCGGATTCGGCCTTGGCCTGGGTACGGGCGAGCTTGTGGTCCGGCTCCAGGAGCACGGTCGTGCGGTGCGGGTTGTGCAGGAACAGCCGGGCCAGCAGCTCCTCGAATATCTTGTCGCCGTTGGCGATCCACGTCTTGATGTTTTCAAGCGGCTTCTCGAAGGGCAGCAGGGCCAGGGGGTCGCCTTCGCCCTCGCCGTCGTCATAGAGCCAGGTGGACAGGGCCTGGAACATGAGGGACAGGCCGCGCGGATACGAGCCGGTGTTGTTCTCGCGCAGGGAAAACTCCACGGAATTCACGGCGGCTTCTATGTCGCGGGCGTCGATGCCGTTCTCCACCAACTCCTTGATGGTGTGGAAGACGATGGACTCCACCTTGATGGCGTTGGACGGATGCATACCCTTGAGACCGACGGAAAAGGACATCTGGCGCATGTCGGCCTCAAGTCCCACGCCCGCAAGGTCATCGCCCAGGCCGGAATCGGTCAGGGCCTTCTTGAGGGGCGAACTGGGCAGGCCGATGAGGATGTGCTCGAGGATGTGCAGAGCCAGGTTCAGGTTGGCGTCCGAGGTCTCGGCCAGCAACCAGTTCACCGTGAACATGCCCTTGGCCAGCCTGTCCGATGCCGGATATCCTGTGCGCACCGCCCGGGCCTCGGTGAACCGCTCCTGAAGGGGGATGCGGGTGGAGGCCACGTCGATGGGTTCATATTCGGAGAAGACCTTGTCCAGAATCTCCAGCCGCTTTTCCGGGTCGTCGTCGCCGTAGAAGAAGGCGTAGGCGTTGGACGGATGATAGTGGTCGCGATGGAAGGCCATGAACCGCTCGAAGGTCAGGTCCGGGATGACCGCCGGATCGCCGCCCGAATCCAGGCCGTAGGTGATGTCCGGGAACAGGGAGTGCTGGGACTGCTCATAGAGCACGGAATCAGGCGAGGAATACGCGCCCTTCATCTCGTTGAAGACCACGCCCTTGTACGTCATGTCCCGATCGGGAGATTCCAGCTCGTAGTGCCACCCCTCCTGCTTGAGGGTGTTCTCGGTCAGCCGGGGATGAAAGACCGCGTCGAGATAGACGTCGATGAGGTTGTAGAAGTCCTGCACGTTGGCCGAGGCCACGGGGTAACAGGTCTTGTCCGGGAAGGTCAGGGCGTTCAGGAAGGTCTGGAGCGAGCCCTTGAGCAGCTCCACGAACGGCTCCTTCACCGGATACTTGTCCGAACCGCAGAGAACCGAATGCTCCAGGATGTGCGCCACGCCCGTGGAATCCTCGGGCGGCGTGCGGAACGAAATGCCGAAGACCTTGTTCTCGTCGTCGTTCATCATGGACAGGACGCGCGCCCCGGTCTTGTCGTGGCGATAGACCACGGCGGTGCTGGCCAGCTCCGCGATTTCCATTTCCCGTATCTTGGTGAAGCCGAAAGTCATATGCGCTCTCTTTTTCTTGTTTTGTCGTTCATGCGCAGGACGCCCGAACCTGGAGGCCCCGCGGGAAGTCCCGGTATACACTACCCCGCCCCGCCGGGCCAAGCGGAGAAAAAGGCAAAAAAATTCTTGACGCAGGCGCGGGACGAATCTAGTTTATTGAAAACGGTAATCATTCCTACAACAATATCAAGCCCCGCAAAAGAATGAGAGGAATGTCAATATGAGCAATGAATTCGATACCAACGACACCATGCCTGATTTCGCCAAAGTGGGCCAGCCCGTGCCCGAATTCAAGATGGAGGCCTTCGATCCTGCCGAGGGCGGCTTCACCGAGGTCGATCTCGGCGCCCTGCGCAAGGAAGGCAAATGGACCATCCTGTTCTTCTACCCGGCGGACTTCACCTTTGTCTGCCCCACCGAACTCGCCGACCTGGCCACCCGCCACGAAGACCTGAAAAAACTCGGCGCTGAGGTGGTCTCCGTATCCACGGACACCAAATTCACCCACATGGCCTGGAGAGCCGACGAGCGGATGCTGGAAAACGTCAGGTTCAAGATGGCCGCCGATCCCACCGGCGAGGTCTCCCGCTTCTTCGACGTCTGGGATTACGACACCGGCCTGGCCCTGCGCGGCACCTTCGTCATCAATCCCGACGGCGTGCTGGTCTCCTCCGAGATCAATTTCTACAACGTGGGCCGCAACGCCGACGAGCTGGTCCGCAAGGTCGAGGCCAACACCTATCTCATCGACCACCCCGCGGAAGTCTGCCCGGCCAAGTGGACCCCGGGCGGCAAGACCCTGACCCCCAACGACGCTATGGTCGGCAAGGTCTACGAGGCTCTTATCGACATCGACTAAACGGCGGCGATCTCACACTCTCGCTACGCCTGTTGCATGAAACGCCCCCGCCGGACGGTCCGGCGGGGGCGCATTTTTTCCCATGCGGAAGCGTCGGCTCCAGCCTTCCCTATTTGCTGATCCACAGGGCGGTCTCCTGCAACTGGCGCAGAAGATTGACGCACACGGTGCTGGGGAAAAGATGCTCCATGCGGGTTTGGCTGCCCACGCCGCGCCGCCCCACCGCCACGGCGGCGTATCGGCCCGCTCTCGCCTCCTTGAGAATGGCCTTCACGGGGTTGCTCCCGGTGACCATCTTTATCTCGATACGCTCGTCAGGCACGCCGTGTTCGGCCAGGATAGCCAGCGCCTCGTCGAAGATGCGCGCGGCCCTGGCGTCGCCGTACCCCTTCTGGGCCACGTGGAAAAGCGTGAAGGAGTGGCGGGGCTCGTCGGCGAGCATGTAGCCGACGTGATCGGCCATGCGCAGGGAGGGGTCCGAGCCGTCCAGGCAGAGAAGAACATTGCCGCGCGGCGGCTGGGACGGACGCTTGCAGACCCAGATGGGAAAATCGATATCCTGCCAGAGAAGCTCATGGCACACGGAGTTTTCGAACACCTCCTCAAACCAGGTGAACCCCTTGCGGCCGAGAACAAGGGCGTCGTACATCCCTTCGCGCGCCTCGGCCACCAGTTCGCAGGCCGTGCCCTTCCGCGAATGAACGACCTTGGTGCGCACGTTGCCCCCGTCGCATCCGGCTATTTCGGCGATCCACCGTTCGGCGTCCTGCAACGCCTTCTTGCCCTTGCCCTTCTTGTGGGCCACGAGCTCTTCCACCGCCGCATCCGAGGGAGGCATCCCGGCGTCCTGCAAGTCCCACAGGGCGGAACGCGGCGCGGCATAGAACAAGGTCAGCTTGAGATCGCAGAACGATTCGAAAACATCCTTGAGAAACCGGAGATTGTAAGAGGCGGCGCGGTCGTCGCCGATGGCGAGGAGCAGTTCTTTCTGCACGGGAGACTCCTTTGGCGAATGGATTCCTGTCCAAGCCATAACGCGCCCGCACGGGGAAAGACAAGACTTGAACACTTGTTCTTTAAAACGGGTGCTGATACATCCTCAAGGATAATGCGCACCCATGACTGTTCCCGGACCGGATTGCTCCCGGCCTTCATCCTCCTGACCGCCCTCCTCATGGCGGGCGACGCCCTCGCCCAGAGCCTGAGCCTGGTGGCGCCGACCCTGGCCAACGTGCACGGGCGGCTCACCGCGCAATTCGGCATCGTGGTCGAGGAAAAGCCGATCCTCAAGGGCGAGCTGGAGGAAGGGGCCGTGCTGGTGCTCCAATGCGAGGTCAACCTGCTGGAACCGAGCGACTACTGGCTGAACCGGAAGATTTCCGAGGTCCACTTCAAGAGCCGGTTGAGCTTCGACTCGCTGACCAGGGAATTCGTCATGACCCTGCCGGGCAGGGAAAATCCCCTGCGCAACAGGGACCTGGGCAAGCTGCTGGACGAGGGATGGGGAACCATCGAGGCCACCCTGGGCTCTTGGGCGTTGCTCGACAAAGGCAAAAAGTACTCCCTGCGCCTGCACACCTCCATGAACGAGGAAGGAGCTCCCGAAGGGTTCATGCGCTTCATTTATTTCTGGTCCTGGGACGCCGGGGCCGACAACGCCTTCCAGCTGGACTTCACCTTCTAGGAGGGCCGACCCGTGACGCCCGACCCGATCCGCATCAGTTCCACAAGCCGCAGGGACCAGAGGCGGCACCGGCGCGAGTACATCATCGCCCTCGTCTTCATCGTGCTCATCGCCGGGCTGACCTGGGCCGAGCTCAAGTATCTGAGCGGCGATTACTATCTCATTCTCAACCTGCTCATCCTGAACGTGGTCTTCCTGCTGGCCATGCTCTTCTACGTGGCCCGCAACGCGGTGCGGCTGATTCTCGAACGCCGACGCAGGGTGCTGGGCTCCAAGCTGCGTACACGGCTGGTGCTCGCCTTCATCTCCCTCTCGCTCATCCCCACCGCGCTCATCTACCTGGTTTCGGTCAAGTTCGTGCAAACCTCCGTGGACTACTGGTTCAAGGGCCAGGTGGAGGAGTCCATGGAGCAGGCCCTGGAACTCGGACGCGCCTTCTACGGCTCTGCCCAAGACCGTCTCGAACGGCGCGGCGCGGTCATGATAAAGGACATCATAGACTCCCAGTTCGCCTGGGGCGGCAAGGCCATGGACCGCTACCTGAACCGGAAGTTCGACGAATACGACCTGAGCCTGGTGGGCGTCATCACTCCCGAGGGCAACGAGCAGAACACCCACGCCACCGCCCAATGGAGCCAGGCCTGGCCCGAAATCAAGGAGAAGATCGACTGGCAGTCCCTGCGCGCCGACCCGCGCTCCTGGACGACCATCATTCCCAAGCCCGGCTCGGACCTCGTCCTGGGCGTGACCCCGGTCGACGAGGGCAAAACGGGCTATCTGGTCGTCGGCGAAACCGTGGGCCAGGGCCTGCTGCACCGGCTCGACCAGATCGTGCGCGGCCTGGACGAATACAAGAAACTCAAGACCCGCAAGTACCCCTGGAAGATGAACCTCTACCTGACCCTCGGGGTCATGGCCCTGCTCATCATCCTGGGGGCCATCTGGTTCGGGTTCCGGCTGGCCAAGGAGCTTTCCGCGCCGGTCCAGGCGCTGGCCGCGGGCACGGAGCGCATCGGGCGGGGCGACCTGTCGGTGCGCCTTGAGGACCGCTCGGACGACGAGCTAGGCTTCCTGGTCCAGTCCTTCAACCGGATGGCCGAAGACCTGGAGCAAAGCCAGTACTCCGTGCGGCAGGCCAATGAACGGCTGGCACAACAGAATCAGGAACTGGAACGGCGCGGCCAATACATCGAGACCGTACTCAACAACATCACTTCCGGCGTCATCTCCATGGACGCCGAAGGCCGCATCGGCACGGTCAACACCGCGGCCGAGGACATCCTCGGCATTCCCGGCGAATTTCTCATCGGCAAGGTTCCGTTCCGCCTCCTGTCCGACGACTTTTCCAACATGGTCGAGGAGGCCATGACCCAGCTTTCCAACAAGCCCGGCGGGGTCTGGCAGCGCCAGCTCGACCTGCCCGTGCGGGGCAAGCTCATCAAGGTCCTGGTCAGCGTGGTCTCGCTCAAGAACGTGGGCGGCCGCAACGCGGGCCACGTGGCCGTGTTCGAGGACATCACCGAGCTCGAAAAAATCCAGCGGCTCGCCGCCTGGCGCGAAGTGGCCCGGCGCATCGCCCACGAGATCAAGAACCCGCTCACGCCCATCAAGCTGTCGGCCCAGCGGTTACAGCGCAAGTATGGCAAACGCATCGGCGAAGGCACCTTTGACGAATGCACCGGCCTGATAGTCAACCAGGTGGAGCGGCTCCAGAACATGGTCACCGAATTCTCGGCCTACGCCAAGCTGCCCGAAGTCCAGCCCCGGCCCGACCAGCTCGCCCCGCTCCTGGAGGAGGTCACGGCCATGTTCGCCAACACCCACCGGCGGATACGCTGGGACCTCTCCTTCTCCACGCCCATAGGCGAATTTCCCTTCGACCGCGAAGGCATCCGCAAGGTGCTCATCAACCTCTTCACCAATGCGGCGGAGGCCCTGAAGGACACCCGTGGCGCGGAAGTCCAGATCACCGCGACGCACGATACGGACGCGGGCACCGTAACCATCTCCGTGGCCGACAACGGCCCGGGGCTGCCCAAGGACTCCTCGCGCATGTTCGAGCCGTACTACACCGAGAAAAAAGGCGGCACAGGCCTGGGACTGACCATCGTCAGGTCCATCATCTCGGACCACGGCGGCATGGTCCGCGCCGCCTCCAACCACCCCAAGGGGACGGTCTTCATCGTCGAGCTGCACGACGCCTGATGCCGGAGAGCCGCGCCGGGCGGGCCGCTGCCCCCAGGGGGGATGCTCCGATCCGCCCCGGATATTGTTCAGACAATCAAGGTATGATAATGGTGTCCTCAAGGACCCGCATAATGCGCGCCCCCCGGAAACCGACAAGGACTGCCCGTGCGTTTCATCCTTGCTGCCTTTTGCTGCATACTGTTTCTGACACCGCGCCCGGCAGAGGCGGGCAGGCCCCTGGTGACGGTGGTCAACAGCTATCACGCAGACTATCTCTGGGTCCAAGGACACAACGACGCCCTGCGGGACAGGCTTGAGGGAACGGCACAGCTCGCCTTCTTCTATCTCGACACGAAACGGACGCCGCCCGAAACGCACCAGGCGGCCGCTGAACTGGTTTGGCGGGAAATCGACGCCGAACGCCCGGACGTCCTTGTCCTGGCGGACGACAACGCGGTCAAATTCCTGGGGCGGCGGGCCATGGACAACGGCATCCCGGTGGTCTTCCTGGGCGTGAACCAGAACCCAAGGGAATACCTCGGCGGACTTGAGTCGGCGACCGGCGTCCTGGAACGCCCGCTGTACAAGCGGTCCCTCATGTTCCTCAAGGAAATCCTGGGACCGTCGCTCAAGCGGAGCCTGCTGCTTTTCGACTCCGGACAGACCGCGAGGGTGATCCTGGATTCGGTCTTCAAGGACAGGACCTCACTGCATGTCGGAGACGTGGTCGCCGACGTCAGGCTCCTCTGCTCCTTCGCGCAATGGCGTGAAGCGATCCTCCAATCCAGAAAACAGGGCTACGACATCATCCTGATGGGGCTCTACCACAACCTGACCGACGAGCAAGGACACTACGTCCCGAGCGAGGAAGTCATGGCCTGGACATCGGCCAACACGCCGCTGCCGATCTTCGGGTACTGGGATTTCGCCGTGGGCCGGGGCAAGGCCGTGGGCGGGCTGGTCAATTCCGCCAGGCCGCAGGGCGAGGCGGCGGCCGACCTGATCCTGAAAATACTCGCGGGCGCGAAGCCGGGCAGCCTCTATCCGGTGACTCCCACGGCTGGACAATTCATATTCAGCCGCCACGAATTGCGGCGATGGGGCATCAAGCTGCCGGAAAGCCTCATGGAAACCGACACGCCGATCCTGCTCGTGGAGTGACATCCTTCACGCGGGCTTCTCCAACCACCTAATATTTTTTAGTGTCTGGCAAAAACGGCCGACAAGTGATATCCTGCTCAGCGGATAGGTCCGACTGTAGGCCAATTGCCATCAAAGCGAGGAAAACGTGCGCGCTATCATCGCCGGGGGAACCGGCTTCATCGGCAGGGAACTGGTCCGGGAACTGCGGGAACACGGATGGGAAATACTCATCCTGTCGCGCAATCCGGGCAAGGTCGCCGCCGTATTCGAAAACGGGGGCGTCATCGGTATGCCCTGGGACAATGGCGGCTGGACCGACGTGCTGGGTCCCGACACGGCCGTCGTCAATCTGGCGGGGGAAAACATCGCCGCCGGACGCTGGACCGCCAAGCGCAAGCGACGCATCCTCGAAAGCAGGCTCAAGGCCGGGGAGCGCATCAATCAGGCAGTGGAGCGGGCGGGTTCCGCGCCCGGCGTGCTTATCCAGGCCTCGGCCGTGGGCTATTACGGACCGCGCGGCTCCACGCCCGTCGATGAATACGCCGAGTCCGGCACCGGCTTCCTGGCCGATGTCGCCCGCCAATGGGAGGCGTCCACGGCGGGCCTCGAAAAGAAAGGCGTCCGCCGCTGCGTCATCCGCACCGGCATGGTGCTCGGCAACGGAGGCGCGCTGCCACGTATGCTCCCGTCATTCAGATATTATCTCGGCGGCCCCCCCGGAACGGGCCTCCAGGGCGTCTCCTGGATACACCTCCGGGACGAGGTCAGAGCCATCCGCTTCCTCCTGGAAAACCCCGAGGCAAACGGCCCCTACAACCTCTGCGCCCCGGTTCCGGTCAACTTCCGCAAGTTCGCCCACATCCTCGGCACGATCCTCGACCGGCCCTACAAGGCCCCCGTCCCCGCCTTCGCCCTGCGGCTCCTCTTCGGAGAAATGGCCGACGAGCTGCTGCTTTCCGGCCAGTTCGCCCTGCCCGACCGGCTGACCAGGGCGGGCTTCGAGTTCGAATTTCCGGAGCTGGAAGACGCCTTGCGCGACGTGCTCCGCCAGTTTCCCCGGCCATAACGCAAAAAGCCCCGGTTCGGCATTCACGCCGGACCGGGGCTTTTCATATGCGGTTTCCTAAAGGCTTATCAGCTCGTACTCGCGGGAGCCCAGGCCGAGTTCCTCGGCATAGGCCAGCCCGAAGTCTTCGGGCACGTGTTGATGGATGGCCAGGAACTTGTTCTGTCCGGGCATGACGCCAAAGGGAAGCTGGCTCGGATAGAGAGGCGGAGCCTCGTTGACAAGGTCCATGGAGGCCTGGTCCACGGCCACCGGGTCGAAACTCACGAGCACACCGATGTCCGGGCAGATGGGAGCGTCGGTGAATCCCACGCAGTCACAGTCCGGCACCACGTCCATGACGAAATTGACATGCAGGCACGGGGTGCGCTTGGTGGCGAACACGCCCTTGCAGTACTCCATCATCCGCTCCAGGAAGTCCTGCACGCCCACCTTCCAGTCCACGGCAAGCCCGCCATGGCGGCAGGCCACGAAACAGCCGCCGCAGCCCACGCACTTTTCCGGGTCCAAAGCCACCTTGCCGGTGGTCTCGTCCATGTAGAGCGCGCCGGTCTTGCAGGCGCGGAGGCACGCCTCGCAGGCCTGGCAGTTGTCCGGGTTGATGATCGGGCCGGTGGAGAAATGCTGCTGCATCTTGCCCTTCTTGGAGGCCGCGCCCATGCCGATATTCTTGAGCGCGCCGCCGTACCCGGCCAGCTCGTGCCCCTTGAAATGATTGACCGAGACCAGGAAATCCGCCTCGGCAACGGCCCCGGCGATGTAGACCTCGTCCAGGTGTCTGCCCTTGATGGGCACGGCGGTCTCGAATTCCCCGCGCAGGCCGTCGGCGATGACCACGGGCGCGCCGAGCACCAGCGGGTCCCAGCCGTGCCGCGCCGCACACATGGAGTGGGACACGGCCTCGCCGCGCTGGCCCACGTACAGGGTCGAGGCGTCGGTCAGAAACGGCTTGCCCCCGGCTTCGCCTATGAAATCAAGAATGGGCTTGACCCACAAGGGGCGCAGAAAGCCGGTCACGCCCTCCTCGCCGAAATGCAGCTTGACGGCGGCCAGGTCTCCCTCGCCGATCATCCTGTCGGCCTTGGCGGCCTTGAGCAGGCTGCGCATCCTCTTGCCGAACGGGGCCTTGGACGAGGCCCGCAAATTCCAGAAATAGACCTTCGAAGCCATGGAAAGACATCCTTGTTGCAGGTTCAACAAACTGCACCCTAGCACGACGGGGCGAAGTTTAGAAAGGGGACTGTTTCTTTTGTTTCCTGAAGAGAAAAATCAAGCGTTGAAAGCCGGTTCGCGGCATTGATCGGGCGATTTCGCCTCCGGCGTGCAAGGATTCGCCCCCCGGCATCCCCTGTATGCGCCTTCGGAGCGGGCGGCTCAGATCAACCCGGCCCCTTTCAGCTCGCTCATGAGAGCGGCGACGTCCGTGGCCACGAAGTCCGGTTCGAGATACGCGAACCCCTCGGCCGCGATGCGCCCGGTGGTCACGCCGGCGGCCATGGCCCCGGCCCGTTTGCCCGTCTCCACATCCATGGGATGGTCGCCCACCATAAGGGCGTGCTCAGGGGCGACGCCGATGCGCTCAAGGGCCTGAAGCAAATGCGCCGGGTCCGGTTTGAGGCGGCCCGCGCTTTCCCTGGGGATGAACACCTGCAAGTGATCCTCGATGTCCGGGAACACCTTCTTGATCGCCGCCGAAATATTGCGCGAGATGACGCCGGGGGCCACACCGCGCGCCTTGAGGTCGTCGAGCACAGGCCGGGTGAACTCATAGAGGCAGCCGTCCCGGGCCGCGTCCAGCTCCATGGCCGCGATGACCAGCCGCCCGCGCGACAGGAATTCCATGCCCTCGTCCCGGTCGCGCTCCATGACCTGCGCCGACAGCCGGTCCAGCCATTCCAGGGCGGGCGTGCCGTCCGGAACCGGGCGCTCGTCCATGAACACCTCGCCCAGGGCCGCGATCTTGGTCTTCATGAAGTCGAAGTCCAGCGGCACGTCGGCCAGCGTTCCGTCGAAGTCGAATATGATGGCGTCGAGTCTGCGCAAGCGGATTGCCTCCATTGGATACCCGCCCCCTCGCACGGCCTGTCCGGGCCGCTTCGCGCGGAACGAAGCGCGGTCCGGGGCGGTATTGCGGGTATGAAAGACTATTTTGCCAATTCGCGCAACAGGGCCAGGTTGCGGATGTCGTCCTGGAGGTCCTCCGCCTTGGGGGTCTCCAGGGTCTTGGGAACGTCCGCAAAGCGCGGATCGCGCATGAGGTTGCGGAAGCCCTCGACGCCGATCTCGCCCTTGCCTATGTGCTCGTGCCGGTCCTTGCGGGAGCCGAATTCGTTCTTGGTGTCGTTCAGATGGAAGAACTTCAGGCGATCCAGGCCTATGATCCGGTCGAAGGCGTCGAAGGTGGCCGCATAGGTTTCCGGGGTCCGGATGTCGTACCCGGCGGCGAAGGTATGGCAGGTGTCGTAGCAGACCCCGAGCCGTTCGGAGTGTGCCGAGGCCTCGATGATGGCCGCCAGTTCCTCGAAGGTGGACCCCAGGTTGGTGCCCTGTCCGGCGGTGGTCTCCAGCAGGACCATGCCCTTTTCCGTGCCGGAACGCTCGATGGCCCGGTCGAGGTTGGCTGTGTAGCGCCGTATCCCGGCCTCGACGCCCGCGCCCAGGTGGGAGCCCGGATGCGTCACGAGGAACGGCACGGACAGGATCTCGATGCGCCTGAGTTCCTCGGCAAAGGCCAGGACCGAGCGGTTGAGCAGGTCCTCCTTGTCCGAGGCGAGATTGATGAGATAGGAGTCATGGGCCGCGACGGGATAATCGCCCCAGCGCGACCAGGCCGCCGCGAACAGTTTCGCGTCGTACTCGGTCAGCGCGGGGACCTTCCACTGCCGCTGGTTGCGGGTGAATATCTGGAGGGCCGTGCCCTCCACCCGCGTGATCCGCTCGAAGGCCATGTGCAGGCCCCCGGCGATGGACATATGCGCGCCCAGGAACATGAGACGGAAGGCCTCTACTCGATCCAGCCGCCCAGGGCCTCGACGATCTTCTGCGCCTGAGCCTGGGAGGAAATGTTGAACTTGGACTTGGGACGGTAGGTGCCGTCCACCTTCTGGTAGCGGCGGATGGTATACTTGTCCGGGCCGTATTCGCCCTTGGCCCGGTTGAGTTCCTGGTAACGGAACACGATGGTGGTCCAGGCGCCCTTGGAGAGGATGACCTTGTCCAGCTCCTTGACGATGAGCTGGTTGTCTTCGGAATAATTGATGGTAATTTCGTCCACGGTGGCTGCCATGATGCACTCCTGATATATGATTTCCGCAGCTTTTCGGCGGCTGGCGCTACCCATACATATGTAGTTGAGGGATGGCAACCCCCGGATTCCGGGCGTTCCCGGATGAAGCCAGGGACCGGCGAAACGCGGATTTTCTACAAAAAGAGCAGGAGCGACAGGGCCATGACGCCCATCCCGGCCACCAGTCCATAGATGGAATGGTGGTGCTCGCCGAATTCCTCGGCGGCCGGAAGGAGCTCGTCGAGAGAGATGAAAACCATGATCCCGGCCACGCCCGCGAACAGCACGCCGAAGACCACGGGGGTGAAGAAAGGCAGGAGAACCAGATAGCCGATAAGCGCGCCCACGGGTTCGGACAGGCCGGACAGGAAGGAATAGAAGAACGCCTTCCGGCGGTCGCCCGTGGCGTAGTACAGCGGAATGGAGACCGCTATGCCCTCGGGTATGTTGTGGATGGCGATGGCCACGGCGATGGCCAGGCCGAGCGCCGGATCGGTCAGGGCCGCGGTGAAGGTGGCCAGCCCCTCCGGGAAGTTGTGGATGGCGATGGCCACGGCCGCGAACACGCCCGTGCGCTTGAGCCGGTCGAAATCGTGCGCCTCGTTTTGGGGCAGATTCTCCAGCCCCTCCTCCATCTCCTCGATGGAGTGCATTTCATGCGGGTTCTCGTAACTCGGCACGAAATTGTCGATGAACGCGATGAAAGCGATGCCCCCGAAAAAGGACAGGGCCGTCACCCAGGCCGCGCCCACATCGCCCAACTCGGCGGCCAGGGCCGCACGCGCCTTGACCAGAATCTCCACGAAGGAAACGTAAATCATGACTCCGGCAGAGAACCCCAGGGCCAGGGAAAGGAACTTGGTGTTGGTCCGGCGGGCGAAAAAGGCGATGGCCGAGCCGATGCCCGTGGACAATCCGGCGAACAGGGTCAGCCCGAAGGCGTAGGCGATGGTTTGCGTATCCATGGCGGGTACATATACTGGAAGGGGAGCCATTGTCACCCGCCGGGTTTAAGGGTATCCCATACCCAAGCCTTGGCCGATCAAGAAACCCAAAATAGAACATATGCCCAGCCGTCCAGTCCCTCTCCCCGCCTCACGGGCCGTGTCCGAACGATTGAAAAGCGTTCCCTGCGGACGAACCGTCCTGCTTTTCTTCATCCTCTGTCTTCTGCTCCATCCCGCCGGGCCGGCGCAGGCCGAACGGCCCTGCCTGACCGTGGGCGTGGAGCGCATCGACTACCCTCCGTACGGCTCCTTCCAGCATGGCGACTACGAGGGTTTCGCCCGCGACATCCTGGACTCCTTCGCCATAGAGCGCGGCTACAACATGGTATACGTTCCACTGCCCGTGAAACGGCTCTACCAGGAGTTCCTGGACACCCGCACCCTGGACCTGAAATTCCCGGACTCCGAGGATTGGAACAAAGTCAGGCGCGAAGGAATCAAGATTTTCTATTCCGTGCCGGTCTGCGAATACACCGACGGCATTCTGGTGAGGCCCGAGAACCTGGGCAAGGGCATAAAGGCCATCAAGACCCTGGGAATCATCGCCGGGCTCAAGCCCTGGCTGGTCATTCCGCCCGACGTCAAAGATTCCCTGACGGTATCCGAGAACATTTCCGTTTCAGGCCTGCTGGGCAAAGGTCTCAGGAACCGGGTGGACGGCGTCTACACCAACCTGATGGTGGCGAGTCGGCTGCTGGAAGACATGGGATACAAGGACAAGCTGGTCTTTGACCCCGGCCTGCCGAGCGCAACGGGAGACTACCACCTGTCCACCATCGCTCACCCCAAGGTGCTCAGGGAATTCGACGAGTTCATGAAGACCCGCACCGAACTGGTGAATTCCATCCGCCGCAAGCACGGCCTGGACCGCTGACCGGGCGGCTAGCCCTTCCCGATGGTGTCGGCCTTGAGCTGGCCGCAGGCGGCCTTGATGTCCGCGCCCATGGAACGGCGGATGAAGGCGGTCAGACCGTGGTCCCACAGCCGCTTCTCGAACGCCTCGACCCGTTCCCGGTCCGGCGCGCCGTAGGGCATCCCTTCGGTGGCGTTGTAGGCGATAAGATTGATCTTCCCCTTCTTGCGGTCGATGAGCTTCGCCAACTGATCCGCGTGCTCCATGGAGTCGTTGACGTCCTTGAGCAGCAGGTATTCGAAGGTGATCCGCTCACGCGGCCGCATGGGATAGGCTTCGAGCGCGGCCATGAGGTCGTCGAGATGGACCTTGGCCGCCTTGGGCATGATCCTGGCCCGCAGCTCCTGGGTGGGAGCGTGCAGGGAAATGGCGGGCAGGGCTATCTCCAGATCGCCCAGGATCTTGAGCTTGTCCGGGAAGCCCACGGTGGAAACCATGGACCGCCGCCAGGACAGGGACAGGCCGCGCTCGCACGGCAGATCGGTCAGGACCCTGATGAGGGTGTCCAGGTTGAGCAGCGGCTCGCCCATGCCCATGAACACGAGGTTCTTGAGGGGGTTCATGCCGTGATCCTCAAGGTACTGGCGGCCCACCAGAATCTGACCCATGATTTCGCCGTAGGTCAGGTTGCGCTCGAAGCCGAGCTGTCCGGTGTTGCAGAAGGTGCAGGCCATGGCGCAGCCCACCTGCGTGGAAAGACACTGGGAATAGCGGTCCTGCATGGGGATGAGCACGGTCTCGATGAGCTTGCCGTCGCCGAGCCTGAGCAGGAATTTGATGGTCCCGTCACTGCTTTCGGCCACCCTGGCTATCTCGGGCCAGACAACCACCGCCATGGAAGCGAGCTTTTCGCGAAGCGGCTTGGACAGGTTGGTCATGGCTTCCACGTCGCGCACGCGCTTCTGCCAAAGCCACTGCCATATCTGTTCCGCCCGGTAGCGCGGTTCCTTCAGGTCCTCGGCCACGAAGGCCTCAAGGTCGTTCTTGTTCAGCTCTATGAGATTGTGCATGGCCGTTCCTTGCAGGAGATCGGCAAGCCGTGTCAAGAGCCGCGTACTCTCGCGGGATATCCTTGCAATTGCCAAAAACCACCTAATGCGGTAATTATTGAAAAGTCGCTGACACCCCACAAATTGGAGAGGTTTCCAAAATGTACAAAAAATTCAGCTCATTAGTATGTCTGATGGTAGTAGTTAGCCTGCTCACTCTGAACGTTGCTTCCGCCAGAGCGGGCCTCGTCTCCACCGAGGCGTCCATGGCCGCCACCCACAACGTGGAAAACCGCGCCTTCATCAAAGCGCAGTTGCAGCGCGACGACGTACGCCGCATCCTTGAAAACAAGGGGCTGACCGTGGCCGAAGTCGAGCAGCGCGTCGACGCCCTGTCCGACGCCGAGCTCAACCGCATCGCGGACCAGGTGGGCGACATGCCCGCAGGCGGCAGCTTCTTCGGGGTCCTCGTCGGAGCGGCTATCCTGGTCTTCATCATCCTGCTCATCACGGACATGGCGGGAGCCACGGACGTATTTCCGTTCGTAAAGAAGGCGAACTAGCCCGCCTCCATGCCTGACCGGACTTCGGGCGGCGGTCTTCCGGCCGCCGCCTGTCTCGCCTTGCTGCTCCTCTTGGGAACGGGATGCAGCCTCTACGGCGGCGTCATGCCCCCCTCGCCCTCGGGCGATCCCCTGACCCGCGTTCACGGCGTGCCTTTCTACGCCCAGGAAGAATACCAGTGCGGCCCCGCCGCCCTGGCCATGGCCATGACCTGGAGCGGCCTGCCCGCACACCCCGACGACCTGGCTTCACAGGTCTACACGCCGTCGCGCAAGGGCAGCATCCAGCCCGACATGATCACCGCGGCCCGCCGCCACGGGCGCATGGCCTACGTCATCCACGGCGCGGACGACCTGTCCGCGGAAATGGCCGAAGGCGTTCCTGTCGTCGTCCTGCAAAACCTCGGCCTTTCCTGGTATCCCGTCTGGCATTACGCCGTGGCCGTGGGCCTGGACCGGGAGACCGGCGAGGTCATCCTCAACTCCGGACTCACCCGCACGAAACGGACCCCCTGGCGGGTCTTCGAGAATACCTGGGGACCGGATTTCTGGGGGCTGCTCGTGCTGCCGCCGTCCCGGCTGCCCGCCGTGGCCGAAAAGAAACCGTGGCTCGAAGGAGCCGTGGGCCTCGAGCGGGCCGGACAACGCGCCGCCGCCGAGGAAGCCTATGCCGCGGCCACGGCCCGGTGGCCGCACAGCCACGACGCCTGGATCGGCCTGGGCAACACCCGCTACGCCGGGGGTGAGCCGCAGGATGCCGCCGACGCCTTCCGCAAGGCCGCCGAGGCCAATCCCGACAGCGGCATCGCCTTCAACAACCTGGCCTTCGTGCTCAACGAACTCGGCCGCCGCGACGAGGCGCTCCAGGCCGCGCGCAAAGCCGTTTCCCTGGGGGGGCCGCAGATCGAAACCTTCCGCGAGACCCTGTCCGGCATCGAACATCGGACACCCTGACCACCCTCCTCTCCGCCGTCTTTCCTCCTTCCAACTATCCATAAAATCTATAGCCCCGATTTTTTACACACATAGAAAGAATTGGTTCAAGCCGTCGTATTCCTCTATGTTTCATGTCGGAATTGGGGGAGTTTTTTCATTTACCTTATGCAAGGAGGAGGTATGACCAATTTTTTTGCCTCGCGGAAAGGCATCATTTCCGTCGGGCTCGTCATCGGGGGGCTTGCCGCTTTGCTGCAATACCTGGGCAACCCGGGCAACATGGGAATCTGCGTGGCCTGCTTTGAACGCGACATCGCCGGAGCCGTGGGGCTGCACAGGGCCGGCGTGGTCCAGTACATGCGCCCGGAAATCATCGGCTTCGTGCTCGGATCACTGGCCGCGGCCCTCGTGAGCAAGGACTTCCGGCCCAGGGCCGGTTCCGCGCCCATCGTCCGCTTCGTCCTCGGCGTGTTCGCCATGATCGGGGCCCTGGTTTTCCTGGGCTGCCCGTGGCGCGCCATCCTGCGCCTGGCGGGCGGCGACCTGAACGCCCTGCTCGGCCTGGCCGGACTCATTGTGGGCATCGGCATCGGCACCCTGTTCTTCCGCCAGGGATACAACCTGGGCCGAAGCCAGAAGACCTACGCATCCGTGGGGCTGCTCATGCCGATCATCATGGCCGGATTCCTGGTGCTGATGTTCCTCTACCCGCAGGTCGCCGAACAGCCGAAATCCGGGGTGCTTTTCTACAGCCTCAAGGGTCCCGGCGCCATGCACGCGCCCCTGTTCATCTCCCTGGCCGTCGGCCTGCTGGTGGGCATCCTGGCCCAGCGCAGCCGGTTCTGCACCATGGGGGCCTTCCGCGACCTGATCCTGTTCAAACAGGTGCATCTGCTCACGGGCGTCATCGCCCTGCTCGTCGCCGCCTTCGCGGTCAACCTGATCCTCGGGCAGTTCCACATGGGCTTCGCAAGCCAGCCCGTGGCCCACACCCAGGGATTGTGGAACTTCATGGGCATGGTCCTCGCGGGCCTGTGCTTCGCCCTGACGGGCGGCTGCCCCGGCAGACAGCTCTTCATGGCGGGCGAGGGTGACGGCGACGCCGCCGTGTTCGTGCTCGGCATGATCGTGGGTGCCGGTTTCGCCCACAACTTCGGCCTGGCCAGCTCGCCCAACGGCGTCGGCCCGCACGGCATCGCCGCCGTGTTCATCGGCCTGGCCGTCTGCCTGTTCATCGGTTTCACCATGCGCAAAAAAGCTGCTTAGGGGGATATCATGAGTGAAATACTCGACGCACGGGGCCTCTCCTGCCCCCAGCCGGTACTGGATACCCTGGCCAAGATAACGGCCATGGGCTCCGGCGAACTCGAAGTCCTAGTGGACACCGAGGCTTCCAAGGAAAACGTCGCCCGCGCCGCACAGGGCAAGGGCTGGAAGGTTGAATCCATCACCGAGAACGACGGCGAATACCGCCTCAAGCTGCTCGGGAGCTAGATTTGGCCCTGGCCGATCTGTTCAGAAAAAAGGGTTCCGGCCCGCGCCCCAAATCGCGCGCGGACCGGGGCCTGCTCGTTTTCGAGCACACCAGCGAGGTCATCCGGGCCGAAAAGCTGCTCAAGGAGTCGGGCCGGGAAATCCGCGTCATGGGGCCGCCGCCCGAGATTCAGAAAGGGTGCGACCTGGTGGTGGAATTCCCGCTCATGGAGAAGCTCGACATCCTGCGCACCCTGGCCGAAGCCGGAACCGTGCCGCTGGAGACCGTGCCCGTGACCGGGCCTCTGCTCGCCCCGGTGGACCTGTACCAGGTCAAGGATTTCGGCGATTACCTCATGGTCCGCGCCGCCAACATGAAACTGACTGTCGAGAAATCCACCCGGACCATCGTCAACGTGTCCGGCGGCGGCTGCCCGGACGTGCCGTACATCGCGGCCCGGCTCATCGGCCTAACCCTCGACGAAGCCCCGGCTCCCAGGGAAATCGGCCACACCCTGTGCGGCTACGCCCTGGAGCTGGCCCACGCGGAGATGCTGCGCTTATGCTCATCATAGTCGGCACAGTGCCCGATCCGGCCGTCCCCGTGCTTGACGCGCCCGCACTCCTGGCCAACGGCGCGCTCTCCGTGGGAGGACGCGCCCTGCCGCCCGACCGGGGCACGCCCGCGCTGCTGGCCGCAGCGGCTTCGGCCTGCGCCTTTCTCGGCACGGAACCGCCCCACGCCATGCTGGTGGGGGACGAAGGGCTCGGCCGGGGCAGCCGGGAACTATACCGCCATCTGACCGAGGTCCTGCCGTCGCGCGCCTGCTCCACGCTCGCCTTCCATTATCTGCAACCCGATGTGGACTGGCACAACAAGGTGCTCATGGCCGCCCAGGCCATGGCCGGGCCGCCCGCCCTCGTGGCCGACGCCGGATTCATGTACGCAGCCAAGATGAGCGGCTTTGCGGGCGAGTACGCCCTGTTCACGCCCGACGCCGGTGAGCTTGCCTTTCTCGCGGACGAGACGGCTCCGCACCCCTTCTACACGCGCGGATTCATCCTCCAGGACGAGAATCGCGCGCCCGAGCTGATCGAACGCGCGTACAGCCACGAAAACGCGGCGGCCTGCCTGCTGGTCAAGGGAGGAACGGACCGGATCGCGGACCGCACCGGCGTCCTGGCGGAAATCACCGGCCCGTCCGTCGAAGCCATGGAAGCCATGGGCGGCACGGGCGACACGGTCACGGGCATGGCCTGCGCCCTGATGGAATACGGCCTGCCCACGCCCAAGGCCGCGCAGGTGGCGGCTCAGGCCAACCGGTACGCGGGCGAAGCGGCCCGGCCCACCCCGGCCTCCCAAATCGGGGAACTGGTCCCCCATATCCCGGACGCCCTCAGGCGGGCCATGGAGGAACTCCCGTGACGCGCCGCATCTCCCCGGACATGACCCTTCTGGACGTGGTCCAGCATCATCCCGCCACGGACGCGGTCTTCCACTCCCGCGACGAACAGGCGGGCGAGTGCCTGCTCTGCCGGGCCCTGTTCGATACCGTGGCCGAAGCGGCCGAACGCTACGGCCTGGACCTCGACGCTTTGTTGAACGACCTGGAAGCGGCGGCAGACGAGGCGTAATCGGCCCGTTTTTCCCCCACCGGGTTCGGAAATTTTTCGGGCCGGAGGCTGTATGCCTCCGGCCCGTTGTTTTCTCCGGTTGAAAAAGGCCGGATTCTAGACCCTGCTTCCCGGCACGTAATCACCGGGATAAAGCAGCTCGAAGCCCTGGTTCACCTTCTTGACGAAGGAGGCGTCACGCTTGGTCGGGTCCTTGTAGCGCGGGTCCCGCATCATCTCGCGCAGCCGCTCGATGCTCAGGTCCTCGCCCCAGCCGCGAGCCGAGCCGCGCAGGCCGCTTTCCAGGACCAGGGGCGCGATCTTGGCGAAGGCGCTGATGACCGCCGCGCGGTTGCCTGCGCCGGTGGCGTCCAGAGCGGCGAGCAGCTCCTCGCCGCCCACGGCCTCGGCCGCGCGCAGTGCCGAATCGAGCAGGGACGGGGTGTCGCCCCGGTGCACGCTGCGCAGGGACTGCAACTCGGATTCGCGCAGCTTGGCCGCCTCGGCCTCCATGGAATGATGGGTGTCCAGGACCAGGGGCAGGAACCACTGGTACAGCCCGGCCACCTGCTTGGGGGTCAGCCCCAGCTCGAAGGCCTTTTCGCGCAAGCCGCCGAGCATGTCCTCGCGCAGTTGGAAACCGTCCGGCAGCTCCATGTCCGGGAACTCGTAGCCGTCCGGCTTGTCGGGCCTGCCCAGCGCCCCGTAAAAGGCGGCCAGGTCCTCGGGAGTGTCCCCTTCTCCGGGCACGCGCACGTATCCTTCCGGCGTCTTGCCGAGCATCCGCTGGGCATGGACCAGGGCCTTCACGGCCTCGTCCTTGGTGGCGTACTTGGCGAGCGCCGGATGGTCGCGCAGGGGGATATCGGCCTCGACGCCGTCCTCGCCCATCTGGCGGACGGTCCATTCCTCGGGCAGCGTCATCTGCCATTTCTTCACGTTCTTTTCGATCATCGGTTGTTCTCCTTCTCGATGAAGTTGTCGGGTTCAAGCATGTGTTTCATGTGCAGGACCAGGGACCTGCGGCCTTCGTTGAATTCGGTCCGCCCCCGGTCCGTGGAATACGTGGACCGCATGAAGCAGCCCCGCCGCTCCAGATCGGCCATGACCACGCGCCCGTCGGCGGAATCGAAAAGCCGCATGTAGGCCCGATGCAGTTCAAGCGGGCTGGCCTCAGGCATGGGGAGCCTCCTGCGCGTCGGAACCGGCCCCGGGGCCGGGGGCGGCCGAAGGCGGGGCAGCGACGCCGGTTGAGCCCATGAGCAGGGACCACAGGCCGGACAGCACGCTGGGATTGTCCATGCGGATCTCGGACAGCGTCTTGGCGATGGCCGCCGCGTCGGCCACGGTGGCCGTGATCTGCGCCGAACTCGCGGCCTGCGTCTTCTGCGCCCGCCCCTCGGCCACACGCTCCTCGGACTTGAGGTAGTCGGAAGGAGTGTTGAACAGCTCGGCGACATGCCGGGCCACCCGGTCCGTGTCGAAGTTGTCCATGATCCCGAAGGCGTCCTGCCCGCCCACCAGCGGCGAAAGGTATTCCATGACCTGGGAAAGTCCCTGGGCCTCGTACTGTTTTTGGGCGCGGGTCACGGGCGATGTGTAGCGGACTTCGAGATCATCCGCGGACAGCCCCTCGGGGAAGGACGGCAACGCCCCGGCGCGCAGCATGATGCGAAAGACCCGCCGAATCAGCGGGCTGAGAAGCTCGGTCTGCAACCTGCCCAGCACAGGGCCGAGCACGCGCATCTTCTCCGCCTGGCGGATGACCGCTTCGGTGGCCGTGACCGCCGGGCCTTCCGGCGCGATCTGATCCGACAGGAATATGCGGCGGATCGACTCCCTGCGGCCGTTCATCATCTCCTCGGCGGCCCGTAAATCCACATTCACAGGCAGGGCCTCGATGCGGTCCGTTGACCCGGCCCGATAGTAGGACAGCCCGCCCGGACCGGAACGAACCGGGCCGAGGAAACCGTCGTCCGGGACCATCAGCGGCGGATCGGACATCTTTTCCGCGGCCATGAGCGCGGTCCGGGCCATGGCGTTGAGGACCCGGGTGTCGGACAACGCCGTCTGCCCCGGCCCCCGGCCGTAGGTTTCGCCGGCGGCCTTGGCCCAGCGCGGGACCATGTACGGCATCTCCAGATAGCCGCTCTCCTCAAGCACATGGCTGCTCTTCACCTCCAGGTACACGCTGGCGTAAGGGAAATGCGCCGAGCCGAATCCCCCCGGATCGCGATCCATCCGGGGAAAGACCGCGTGCAGGATTTCCACGGGCTCCTCGGGCCTGTCCTCGCCCTTGCGCAACGTCTCGTCCGAGCAGGCCGCGCCCCACTCCTGGACCGCCTGGCGGGCCGTGAGCTCGTAGCGGCGGTACACGGTGTCCACCTGACCGCGCGCGGACTCGGCCACGAAGACCTCGCCCAGCGGCCTGGACGAGAAGCGGACCACGGTGGTGGGGTCCGCCTCGACGTACATGACCGCCGTGCCGAGCAGGGCGACGTCCAGATAAAGCTCATGCACGTGCGCCTGGAACCCGGTATCCTCGCTGTTGAACAACGCCACCATCCGTTCGCGGGACTCCTGCATGAAAGCGCGGACCTCGTCCGCGTCGCCCGCTGCCCGGTCCTTCACCGAGATGTCGAACCAGGGCAGCGAAGGGTTGGTCAGCAGCCCGCCCAGTGACGAGGCCAGCAGCTCAAGGGCGTGCATGGGCGTGGAGTCGAAGATGCGCTCGTCCCCCGCGCGTCCCTGCCACGCCGCGCCCGAACCGGACGCGACAAAGCTGTTCTTGCGGGGCAGCATGTATTCCGACAGCTCCTGCCACGCCCCCGCCCACGGACGGCGGGCCTCCTCCAAACCGGAGAAGCGTTTCAGCAGGGAGCGGGCCAATTCTGTTCTGTCCATGCTACTCCCCCAGCTTGGTCTTCAGGGTCTTGGCGGATACTTCGGGATCGCCCTTGAGCGACGCCGAACCGAGGGTGAGCGAGCTTTCGGCCTCGCGCCGGGATTCCAACTGCCGCGCTTCCAGAACCTTTTCCCGGTCCCGGCGGCGTTCGTCGGCTTCCTGTTGTTTCTGCTCGTTCTCCCGGGCCCGGCGCTCCTCTTCCAACGAATCCGAATTGTCGGAGGCATCGGCTGCCATTATGCTGCTCAGCCCTCCGAAAATGCTTCCGATCAAACTTACGGTTCCTCCCATAACGATAAATCCTCCTGTTGAAGTGTTTGGGAGGAGTATAGGCCCGGTTTTTCCACCGCCCCCGAAATGTCGACGAATGTATGGGAAAAGCGCTTGAGAGGTATAAATAATCAACTTGACAGGGGGACGGGAAATGCGGCCGCGCCATGCTTTTCCCGCTCCGCCGAAGACAATGAAAAAGCCCCGCCCGGAGAAACTCCGGACGGGGCCGTCATGGCGTTTTCAGGCCGCCCTACTGCACGGCGTTGCGGGCGGTCGGCTGTTTGTGCCCAGAGACGACGACCATGTTCCGGCCGTTGTTCTTCGCCTGGTACAGAGCCTTGTCGGCCTTGAGAACGAGATCGTCGTCCGTGGAGGAAAGGGAAGCGCCCTCCACGGAGGCGACGCCGATGGAGGCGGTGACGGCGAAGCCCCTGCCCTCGAAACAGAAGGAACAGCTCTCGATGGCGGAGCGCACGCGCTCGGCGAGCTTCCAGGCGCACTCCTCGCTGGTATGGGGAAGAAGAACCACAAACTCCTCGCCGCCGTAACGGGCCGCGAGGTCGGTCGTGCGGAACTCGGTGGACAGGATTTCACCGACCTTGCGCAGGACCATGTCACCCGCCTTGTGGCCGTAGGTGTCGTTGACCACCTTGAAATGATCGAGATCGACCATGAGCAGAGAAAGATCGTGATGATAACGCGAGCGGCGCTTGATCTCGTAGACCAGACGCTCGTCGAAGGAACGGCGATTGTAGAGCCGCGTCAGGCCGTCGCGGTCCGCCTTGAGCTTGACCTCCTTGAAGGCCAGCGCGTTGCGCAGGGCGAGCCCGATATGGTTGACGGCCGACCGCAGGGTCTCGACCTGATCCTTGCCGAGCCTGTATCCGGACTCGCAAAGCAGGGCGAGGCAGCCGAAGGTCTGCTGCCCGGCGGCGAGCGGCATGGTCACGAGCCTGCCCTGATCGGGGGCCAGCGAGAACTCCTGCCTGCGGGCCGGGTCCACGAGAGAGACCTGGAAGCCGTTGACCGCGCCCGCCCCCATGGAGCCGACGGAAGCCATTATCTGTTCGATCCAGGCGGACTCCACGGCCGGAGGCATCTTCCCGTTGAGAAATATTTCCACATCCGCGCCCTCGTTCGCGCCGGTGCTCCAGAAGGCGGCGTTGAGCATCTTCACAGGCAGGATCAGGCCGAGGGACTCCTTGGCGTTGGCCAGGATGGTGCCCGCGTCGAGGCTTTCGGTGGCCGAGGTCATGAGCTTGTTGAGAAACATGAGCTGATCGGTCTTCCGGGCCAGAAGCTCACGCTCGAGCAGGATTTCCTCGGTCATCCGGTAGATGTCGGAATAGAGGCTTTTGACCTCCCGGGCGCGGAACATGACGTCCTGAACCTTGGGCCGCGTCAGGGGCAGATCCACCACGGTGAGAAACCCTTCGGCCAGGACCTTGTCCATTTCGAGGTCCGCCCCGTTGTCGCGGATAAGGATACGCTGGGTCTCGTCCTGATCGCGATATTCCTGCCTGCGGGCCTCGGGAAAGCCCGACCAGACAGACCAGGGAATCCAGGCGGCGGAAGGCTTTTCCTCCTGCTCCAGCTCACGGGTCACGGGATAGGCCCCATCCGCGAAGTTGCGCACATGAAAGCCGGGTCCCACCCCCTCCTCGATCTGTCGGACGACCGATTCGGGAAGCCCGAGGCCCCACATGAGTTCAGGCCGCCTGCCGCGTTTCATCGACTGTCTAGGCATATCTGCGTCACGCTCCTTTGCGACGTCAAAACTTTGGCGGACTCTTCCGCCGCAAAAAAGTTTGAGCAAAAACGGGGCCATGCCATGTGTCGAAAAGGAAAAGGTCTTCCGTAGACAATACAACCGCACGATATAACAGCTTAAATTTTCGTATGTGATGACAAAGTCCGCAATCGGGACGGCAAAGTCTGCCCGCCGACGGATGCGACCGGCCATTGACAAACCCACCGGGAACGGTTTTGACCTAGACATGACAGGAACAAAACGCATCTGGGGAACGCTCGACCCCTTTTTCGAGGGCGGCCCGATCCTGGGCCGAACCGTGGCCAATACGGCCTTTCTGGACGCGCTGCTCCGAGCCGACCCTTACGACGAGTACCATTTCTTCCTACCCGGCGACCGCGCCCTGGCCCCGCTGAAGAAGCACCTGGAAGCGACCGCGCCCGGCCTGGTGCAGGACGCGCGCGTGCGCCTCATGCTCCGCGACGAACTGCCCGGCAGACTGGCAAACGCGCATTACCACTGTTTTCACCTGTCGGACTGCATCACCAGCCAGCCGTACCTGGCGCGTATGCGCAACCGGCTGAGCGAACGGATATTCCCGATCACCGGCCCCATCCACTCCCTGAGCTACGCGGGCTATCCCAAGGCGTTCCTGCAACACCTGTGGCCCGGCGCCACCCGCCGTGACGCCATCGTCTGCACTTCCGAGGCGGGCAAACGGGTCGTGGAGGGCTACTTCCGCCAACTGCGCGAGGGGTTCGGCATCGACGAGACCACGCACCCGGGTCCGGCCCTTGCCCGCATCCCGCTGGCCGTGGACGCCGACGCCTGTTCCCCCGGCAACAAGCCGGAGGAAGGCCCGGTGCGCATCCTGGTCTTCGGGCGCATCTCCCACCACTCCAAAATGGACCTGGTGCCGCTGGTGCGCGCCCTGCACCGACTGGTGAGTGACGGTCTGGACCCGCAATCCGTGGAGCTGATTCTGGCGGGATGGGCCGAACGGGAAACCCATGTCCTGGACACCCTGACCAACCTGGCCGCCAACGCGGGCATTCCGACAAGCGTGGTGCTCCGGCCCGGGGAAGCACGCAAGCGCGAGCTGTTCCGCAAGGCCGACATTTTCGTGTCCATCGCGGACAATCCGCAGGAGACCTTCGGCATCACCCTGGCGGAGGCCGGTGCCTTCGGACTGCCCGTGGCGGCCTCCGACTACGACGGCTACCGGGACATCGTCGAGGACGGCGTGACCGGCCTGCTCGTCCCGACCATGGGGCCGAGACGCACGCCCGACGTGGACCTGTCCGCCCCGCTGAATTTCGACAACCATTACCATCTGGCCCTGGCCCAAGCCACGGCGGTGGACGTTCCGGCCCTGGCCGACGCGCTGAATCGGCTCATCCGCGACCCGGAACTCAGGCGTTCCCTGGGAATGGCCGGACGCGAACGGGTGCGCCGCCTGTTCGACTGGCCGGTCGTCATCGCCCAATACGCGGCCCTGTGGGACGGCCTGTGGGCTGAACCCGTCGAAGCCGCGCCGCTGCGCGATCTGGCGCATCCCCTGGCCCCCGAATACGGCGAGCTTTTCGCAGGCTACCCCACGCGCACCCTGGAGGACGGCGTGAAGCTGGTCATCGGGCGAACGGGCGAAGCATTTTACAGAAACCGTGATTTTCCCAACCTCTACGCCGGACTGAAGACCGCCATCGACCTCGAAACGATCCGCAGGCTGGCCTTTTTCGCCCGCAAGCCGGTTGACACCGCAACCCTGATACGCAAGGTTTCAGAGGCGGCGCCCCACTTGGATTCCGGCCGAATCGAAAATCATATTCTGTGGGCGCTCAAACAGGATATTCTGCAAACCACGGAGTGATTCCAACCCGACTTTCCCCGCCCGGAGGCATGACGATGAAAGCTCTCAGAGCAGCCCGCATGGAACGATGCATCGGCTGCCATTCCTGTTCGCTGGCCTGTGCGAGACAGGTCCACAAGGTTCTTTCCTGGAACAAGGCGGGCATCCGCATTTCGTCCTCGGGCGGGCTGACCACGGGCTTCGAAGCGCGCGTCTGCCTGGCCTGCCGCCCCGCCCCCTGCGCGGCGGCCTGTCCGACCGGCTCCCTTTCCCAGCGCAGGGACGGCGGCGTGATCCAGAAAAAAGACCTGTGCATCCGTTGCGGCCAATGCGCCGAAGCGTGCCCTGTCGACGCCATCTTCCTGGACCACCAGGTCAACCCGTACGTCTGCATCCACTGCGGCCAGTGCGTGGCCTACTGCCCCCACGACTGCCTCGAAATGGTCGAGCTGCCGCGCGCGTCGGCGAAGGAGGAAGAAAGCGATGATTAGGGACTTCTTCCGCGTCATGGTGGTCAACCTCACCACGGGCAGGACCAACATCGAGAACATCCCCGGCCGGGACGAGTTCCTCGGAGGCTCCGGCCTGGCCGCCCGGCTCTTCCAAAAATACGGCTTCGTCGACCGCGACTGGGACGACCCCGAGCAGCCCCTGATCTTCGCCATCGGCCCGCTGACCGGCTATTTCCCGCTCATGAGCAAGACCTGCTGCGCCTTCCGCTCGCCCTACCACAACCAGTACACCGAAAGCTACGCGGGCGGGAAATCCGCCCTGTCCCTGCGCTTCGCGGACCTGGACGCCCTGGTGATAGTGGGCAAGGCCGAACGGCTGACCGCCCTGTGCGTGGGGTCGCGCCGGGTGGAAACCCGCGACGTGGAGTATCTGCGGGGCTTCGACGCCCTCCAGACCGGCCGCGTGCTGCGCAAGATATTTCCCGGCTCGGGCCGCCGCTCCATCATGCGCATCGGCCCGGCAGGAGAAAACCTCTCCGCGTACGCCTGCATCAACGTGGACACCTTCCGCCACTTCGGACGCATGGGCGGCGGCACGGCCATGGGCGTCAAGAACCTGAAGGCCATCTGCATCCTCGGCGACCGGGGCTTCGCTCTGCCCGAAGGCAAGGCGTACCCCAAGCTCTACAAGCACATCTACGAGCAACTGACCACCACGGAGATGATGGCCAAATACCACGGCCTGGGCACGGCGGTGAACATCAACCCGCTCAACGCGCTCCAATCCCTGCCGTGGAAGAACCTGCAACAGACTTCGAGCCCGGACGCTGTCAAGATCTCGGGCGAGACCTTTGCCGACGACACCCTGTTGCGCAACGCGGCCTGTGCGGGCTGCCCTGTCGGCTGCATCCATGTGGGCTTCGTGCGCGAACAGTTCCAGACCAACAACCAGTATCTCTACCGCCAGGTGGGCTATGACTACGAGCCCATATTCTCCTGCGGCGGTATGCTCGAAGTGACCGACGCCTCCGAGGTCCTGCGCATCCTGGACGTCATCGAAAAGGAGGGGCTGGACTGCATGTCGGCGGGTGTGGCCCTGGCCTGGGCCACCGAAGCGCTGGAAAAGGGCGTCATCACCGAAAAGGAGACGCTGGAGCCGCTCAAGTGGGGCGACTCCGAAACATACATGCGGGCCGTGGAGCATCTCGGCCGGCCTGAGAACGACTTCTACCGGCTGTTGGCCCAGGGGACCATGAAATGCGCCCGGGTATACGGCGGCGAGGACTTTGCCTGCGTCCTGGGACAGGAGATGGCGGGCTACGCCACGGGCGAGGTTTTCTTCGTGGCCGAGGGGCTGGGCTTCCGCCACTCCCACCTGGACGCTGGCGGCTACGCCTACGACCAGAAGCACGACGAGAAGGACGTGGACAAGGCCCTGGGGTTCCTGCTCAAGGACGGCCGGGAGCGGATCGTGCTCAACTGCATGGTCGGCTGCATGTTCTCGCGAGGCGTATACAAGGAGGACCTCCTGGCCGAAGCCCTGACATCGGTCGGCTACGGCGAGCTGAACGGCTCCCTGGACGACATCGGCAAGCGGGTCCAGCGAATGCGCTGGCGTCTGCGGCTACAGATGGGCTACCGCCCTGACGAGGCGAAAATTCCCAAGCGATATACCGAGATAACCACCTGGAAAGGCCCGGTTGACGTCGAATACATGGAAGCCCTGCGCCGCGCCTACGCGGCCAGCATTCTTGAAATGGGGGCGGACCCGGAAGAAGAGAGCTGAAATATACTGAAAAAAGGACTTGCCAACCCCGTCCCATTTCGGTAAATCCCACTTCTCGACCGGTTGCTCGGGTAGCTCAGTCGGTAGAGCAGGGGACTGAAAATCCCCGTGTCGGCAGTTCAATTCTGTCCCCGAGCACCATAGAAATCAAAGGCTTACAGAACCATCTGTGAGCCTTTTTTCTTTTCCTCCCTCCGTGGTCCCCCATCTGTCCCCCATTTGAATAAAAAACCGCCACCCAAAAGAAAGGGCCAGCCTAGCGTTAGCAGGACCGGCCCCATGCCACGGAGGAGAAGCGCGGGCGGTGGACTATGCCGCCAAGTCGAAATCCTCCACAAGACTTTCAGTGTAGGCCCGTGCGATGCGTCCGCAGTCGGGCCGGTTGAACTTGATGGATTGATTCCCACGACGTTGCAAAACCGAGTGGCACGCCGTCTGAAAGATCAACTCGACGAGTGTGTCAATGCGCCCGGCAATCCCGATAAGCAATCCGGGCTCAGTGTCGAGCCAGAATTTCAGGGCAGGGTCAATCTTATGAGCCAGGGCGGTGCGGGTGCTTCGCTCAAACTCCGGGGCGAGAGGGCGGCCCATAGGGTCATCGGCAAGTGCGGCCAAGCCCTCATACGATTCGCTGAGGCTCAGGGCGTTGAGGAACGCCGCCTGTTCGCCCTTGGTCTTTTTCTCGCGGAACAGGGCACGGACCTCGGCCGCTCGCATTTCACGACGCAGCGCCTCATAATTCTCGGCCACCGGCAGGGCCACGGCGTTGACGAGCACATTCTGGACACCCTCAAAACGCCTACCAGGTCCAGCCAGGAACAGGATTCGCAACTTCTCGCTCAAGCCGTCCAGGGCGGTGACAATGGTTTCAACTCCACGCGCCATTGCCCGCTCCGGAATCAAGTCGCGGTCACGGACAGTCCTGCCCGCGTTCGTAAAGGCCGGTGTCATCACTTCGGCGCTGGTGGCGGCGATTGCGTCGTAGATCCCGCGCCAAGCATCGCGCTCATACCTGGAATCGGTATCAGTCAGGTTGGCAAACTGTTTCTGGTGGCGGCGTGCGCGGTCCTCGGCGGTCTGGCCCACGTCGGAGGGCACCCCGGCCAGGATGGAAGCGAAGAGGCTTCCGAGAGGGCCGATTTCCATGCCGCTTTGGGTAGCGTTGACGGTGCCGTCCTGCTCATATGCAAGCAGGTCAGGGAGTTGCACAGTCCCGTTCATTGTCGGCCCGACGACGCGGGCAGCCGATCCGTTGACTTCTCGTGTGAACATAGAATTTCTCCTTTATTTCAGTCTATTAGCTGTTGATATGCGTTGCGTTGTTTGCGTGGTATTCTTGGGCAATCCGCTCCCACTCGCCATTGGTCAGGCGCTTAAACCCGTGAAGGCAGGGGCAATCGGTCGAAGCCTCCACGCGGGCCATGAATGCCTCTTGGGTTTCGTCTGCCTTTCGGTGGAATACTTCGCCAGGGCGACCCTCGGCGTAGGTCAGCTCGCACCATGAGGGGGTGATCCAAAAACGGGGCATGTCTTGCGGCACGGCCTGGGCCTCAAGACGTTCAAGGCGGGCATGGATGTTACGCGGCTTCATCGGGAACCTCCGGGGCGGGGCGGCTGCCGTCCACGACGTTGACCACCACGATCGGGCCTGTGTGACCCGGATATGCGCCCTGGGCATCCTCTACGCTGGCGAACACCTGACCGTTGACGGAAAATCCGTCTGCCGTTGCAAAACCCACGATAGAGGGTGCCGGGGGTTGCTTGTCCTCCTGGACACGTTCCAACTTATCCAGGCGTGTTTTCATCTTCATCGTCCCTCCTGCGCGGCCTCAAGCGCCGCAATTCGTTTTTCCAAGTCGCTGCCTTCCATGATCCGCACAAGCGTCTGTGCGACGTATGCGCGGGCCTTGGTCTGATTTTCGTCCAATTCGCCATTTTCAAGCCGAGTCAGACATCCAGCGAGGTATGCGCGGACGCTCTCAATCGAAGTCAAGCGCAACCGTTTTTTCCGGGGGGTGGGGGTGTCGGTAGATTTTGTTGTCATCACTGTGTTCCTTGGCTGTTTACGGTGCCGTGAAAAGCCCCTAGGCGGCATCTTCAGCACTGTTGCGTTGCCACTCTCCTTGCGGGCGCAAATCGCAGCCGTTGACAGTCTTGAAGCGTCTTTCAAGGCCGTTGGGGTTGCGGTCTGTCTTCCAGTTCTTGGCTTTCACGATTTTGAGCTTGTTCGGCTCAAGGGCCAGGTAGAGGCGGGGTTTCTCCAGGCTGCGACCACCACCAAGGCCGAGGTCCGTACCCCGGTTCTTTTGCAGGGCAACAATAGCCAAGGCTCCGTCCAGTTTGTCGTGGATGGCCTTGAGCATCCCGCCAACCTTGAAGAAGTCCTCAGAGACTTCCAGGAAGTCGATGATGTTCAGCTTTCCCTTTCCGGGCCTGATTGCGTCGTGGAAATTGTCGGTGCGCTCCCATGCGTTGAATCTCCACTCAGACATGGGGCAATCGAATTTGCTGAGGCGCTTTTTCAGTTCTTGCGCGCCCATTTCGCTGTTGAAGTAATGAACTTCCATACGATCTTGATTCATGCGGACGGCGTTCAGCAAAAAGGCGGTCTTTCCCGCGTTTGGCTCACCGGCAACAATGGCGATGTTACCCGGCATCAACTCCACCATGAGATGGAGTCCGAAGGGCAGCCGGATATCAACGGGGTCTTCCTCATCGGCCATGAAGTTGATGGCTTCACATTCGCTCTCGACCCGTCGCCAGTTGCCAGAGCGCGACCCAACGCGCTCTATCTTGTTCTTTTGTCTTTCTCTTAAGAGTTTAGAGCTGACGGCGTTGCGCTGTAATCGATCAGTCAACCCGCACCACTGGCACAACTCGGAAGTTGTAAATGTTCCAGTAGATTGCGCGATAAACTCATCCACGAAAGCGCTGATATCTGCTGACGAAGTGCTGACGAAGTGCTGACGATCTGCTGACGCGGAGATGACGTGCGCTGATGCTGCTGACGATGCTGACGGCGCTGACGAATTGGGCTGATTGCTGACGGTGCTGACGCGCTCGGCTGCTACAATTTCCATCTGCGCTTGGGCGATGTTGAGCAGGTCTTCAAAAGGGATTTCTGGCCCTGTAGCTTTGGCAAACTCCTGGGCCATACTCACGGCCTGAGCCATTGAATGGCCGTCCCAAAGGAGCTGGTACAGCTTTGCGCCAACGGCGACAATGTAGGGATCAGGAGCGGGCATCTACGCCGCCTCGGACGTGCGGCTGGCAAGCCATGCCGTGAAGTCGGAACGCAAATAGGCGACCTTGCGACCAACCCGGATTCGTTTCGGGCCTTGGCCGAGGCTATCCAGGTTCGCTAAACGTCCGGTGGAAATCAGCCCCCCGGTGAGTTGGTGGACTGCGGTTCTGGCAATGATCGGCGGAAGGGTCCGCTCCAATTCTTGAATCTGATCGGGATGCATAATCACTCCTTCATCCGTTTGATTACGGGCTATAGAGTGACTGTTAACACACTGAAATTGTGATTGTATTTATGAATAAATTGCGAATGAATTTATTCATTGAATCAGGTCAGAGGCCGAGAGTCTTGCGAGATACTGAAACACATTCCCCATCGGACATTTGGACAGAGGGGACACAATAGCCGTCCGGGTCGATCGCTACGGCCTTCCGTACATAATCAGCCAAATAACTCTCGATTTCTTCACGGGTGATCTCCGGGCCCTTGGATTCAATCTTTTTCAAGGTTGCCAGCCATGCGCTGGTCAATTGCCTCTCTTGGTTTACCCAACTTTGAAATTTTGGATCATCCTTCATATAGCCAGAAAGGGCGCGAGCCTCTTTGTGTTCCATCCCTAATGTTTCTGCGGCGGCACGTTTTGCCTCTGTGTCATTGCGGAACACTGTCCCGACTAGAGCTAGGTTTTTCCCGTACTCTTGAGCAAGCACCAATTTGTTAACACCATCGGCAGCCTTTCGCCCTCCTTTACGGCGCAACCCACCCTCAAAAAATAGGGCAATGTCGGTAAAACTTTCTGGAGGCAAAGAGTTGCTGTGTCTTCTAAGAAACTTGGCAATGCCGGTCTTGTTTTTGTCATAGAGAAGCTGGAAAAGTTGTGCACGTGCGTGTTTTGAATCCATCACTCACCTCCTGCGCGTTTGATGTTAACGACTTTACCCCGGCCTCTCTTCTCGGCGGCGTCGGCTTTCTCGCCCCGCTCCATGGCCTTGACCGCGTTGGTCAGGTCTTCGCTCGCCAGCTTGGAATATCTGGTGGTCAGGACCGGCGTACTGTGGCCCAAGAGCCGTTGGACATGGAGAAGGCCCGCCCCCTGTTTGACAAGACGGCTGGCGTAGGAATGCCGCAAAACGTGAAAGCTGACTTTCATCTTCGGATCGGTCACGCCTTCATTCAACTTGGAGTCGGCCACGCCCCGGACAAAGGCGGTGGGGACTTGCGCGTGTTTGGTGCCAAGGCCGGTTGGGAACACAAGTTCGCCGTCGCCGCTCTGTTCCATGCCTGACAGGAGTTCATGCAACCGCTCGGTCATGGGGACAACTCGATCTTTCCCGCCTTTGGTGTTCATGGCGAGAAGGGTTCGGGCTTCAAGGTCAACCGCCCCCCAAGTTAGTGCGGCGATCTCCCCGAAACGGAAGCCGCTTTCTAATGAAACCAGAGCCATGTCCGCCGCCTGTTCATTCTTTGCGCGTACACAGGCCAGCAAACGCTCGGCCTCTTCCGGGGATAGATATCGTTGTTTTTCGTTGTCGATCTTCGGCAGCTTGAAGGACTTGAGGGTGGTGGGACATTTGCCCTCCACGATCCCGGCATCACGGGCCGAGGTCCATATCATGCTGAAAGTGCGGAAAACCGCTTGCATGGTCCTCGGTGCGCGTCCAGCCTTGAGCATGGCGGACTTGACCCTGTTGGCGTGGCTAATCGTGATCTCGCGCAATGATACGTCGCCCATATGCGGGTAGAGCCAGGTCTTGCAATGCTCTTCATGCTTGCGGCCCGTTTCCGACTTCCAGGTGGGCAGAGCGACAGGGAAATACTGGTCCTCGGCGAAAGACTTGAATGTGACGTTGCGCCGTGCTTCGGCCTCGGCAACCTTCTTTTCTTCGAGGCGCTTTACCTCGGCCTTCTCCCGCTGTTCATTCATCGTGCGGGGGCCTTCCCCCCTTTTGGCGGCGGCCAGGAGTCCAGCACGGACACGGGATGCTTTTTCTGCCGACCACTTCTCTTTTGGGTCGGAAGCCCAACCTAACCCCTCCTCGATGCGCTTGCCGTCAACGTAGAATCTGATGGAGAAATACCGATCTCGCTGAACGCCATTCTTGCGGGTGGGGTGAAGCCGGTATCTCACGCCCTTGAACGAAGTGCTTTTCCATTTCTCTTTCATGTCTGCCACCTTTTGTCCCCCATTTGTCCCCCATTTTGGAGGTGAGACAAGGTTGTGCTAGGTGATGGAACGTGAAATTCATATAATGGACAAATCAACGTATGACAAGGGCTATAGTCCATTTTGGGGGATAAAAAGTTAAGCCGAGTGAAACATAAATTAGGGGACTGAAAATCCCCGTGTCGGCAGTTCAATTCTGTCCCCGAGCACCATAGGAATCAAGGCCTTACGAAGAATTCTTCGCAAGGCCTTTTTCTTTTTTGGCCGTTTTGAACTAGGATAGCACTAGTTTTTAGGGAGACAGGACGCCTCGCAAGCCTTTTGGGGAGAACCATTTATGTCTGAGAACTCGACCTCATCCATCGATTTGTATGATGATATTCTGTCGAAAGACTTTTTTCATATGAGCTAGTTGCGGCGGAAGGCAATGGCAGAGGAGCCTCAAAGATATGCTCGTGCCACTGAGGCTATTAAACATATCAAATCATTACTGGAAGATATTGACTCCGAGACTTTCGAAGATTTGATACGATCCATTTCACTGCTAGGATCGCAAGCTTCTTCCTCTTTTATTCACCAATATAAGCATGACGCATGCACCGAGTACAGAAGCAAGCTATGCTCCATTCTTTTTACTCAGGAGTTTGCCGACACTCTTACTACCATCCATGAGTTCTCGAAGGATTACGTTTATGACGCTTTGTTATTGACTGATGAAGTCTCCATGGATTCGTACATCGAGGCCATCGATGACTATTGGCAGTTGTTGGATCAGTATCTACATGATGTACACGAACTTCCTGAAGATTTGAACGAAGTCAATATACTGTCAACTTACCCTAAGGTTACCAAGCTCTTTACTCAAAAAGGATATAGCGTAGCCACTGATGGGAATGAGGTTATCATGCGTGCTAGTCCTTGCTGTCCTGAGTTTGAATTCGAGAAGATGTTGGAGTCCGTACTGGAAAAAAATTTTTGCTTCGGGATCAAATTGAAGACGTTTTCACGGAGAAAAGTCATGCCCCTCCGGCAAAGCCGGGTCTTGAACTTGTGAGCAACTCAAAGCGACTTTAAGCACCGCCTAAAGGCGGAATTTCAATTGCTCCATCCGCTTTGTTTCATGCTCCTGCCTGCGGATGTACTCCCTTATCACTTTCTCATCGCGGCCGACTGTCGTGACATAGTATCCATGTGCCCAAAAGCTCTGCCCGGCAAACACTTTTGCCCGACCCTCTGCTTCTCGCGCTATGTGGATCGCACTCTTGCCTTTTATGTACTCCACAACTTTCGACACGGAATATTTGGGAGGAATCGCGATATACATATGTACGTGATCAACGCACAAATGCCCTTCCAGTATTTTTCTCTCACGCTGTGCTACCAGCTTATGGAACACATCTCCCAAATAATTTCTCAGTTTCCCAAACAATACCTTTCGTCGGTACTTCGGTATCCAGACAATGTAATACTTACAGTCCAATTTCGTATGACATAGGCTTGAATTGCTCTTCATGAAGCCTCTCCCTTGCTCACTTTGAGCAGCTCACAAATGGGGGAGGCTTCATGCTATTGCAGCATAAGCCAAACTCTTTCGGTAGAATTTAACTTCAGGAAAATACAGAGAAGAAACCTTAGTATCCCAGAATAAATCACAACGTATAAGTGAACGTTCAAAATCTAGATTATAGATTCCATCAATAAGAGCTGTCAGGGGCACTTCATGTCAGCCATGCCTAGCCTCTACGCCGCCTCACTCCAGTCATCCGCCAGACTCTCGGCCTGTCGCAGTACCTCAGCTACTGCCTCTTTCTGAGCATCCGGCGGATACTTGTACTTCTTCAGAATCCGGCGAACTAGGTTCCGCATCTTCGCCCGGACGGAATCCTTGTGCTGCCAATCAACGGTCACGTTCTTCCGCAGCTTTTCGGTCAGCTCCTTGGCTATCTTCTTGAGGACATCGTCGCCTAACTCCCTTACGGCGGATTCGTTTTCTTCCAGGGCGTCATAGAAGGCCAGCTCGCGGGGATTGAGGCCGAGCTTGTCGCCGCGCTTGAGGGCTTCGTTCAAGTCCTTAGCCATCTGTATGAGTTCTTCGATGACTTGGGCGGTCTCGATGGCGCGGTTGCGGTATTTGAGCAGGGATTCCTTGAGCCGCTCGGAGAACTTGCGCTCCTGCGTCGTATTGCGGCGTGAACGGGCGCTGATTTCGCCCCTGAGCAATTTTTCGAGCAATTCGACGGCCAGGTTGCGGTGCTCCATATTGCGGACGTCGTCGAGGAATTCTTCGGACAAAATGGAGATATCCGGCTTGTCGAGGCCTGCCAGGGCGAAGATGTCGTCCACGCCTTCGGGGACCACGGCGCGAGCGAGGAGCTGATTCAGGATCGCGTCCTTCTCCTGCCGTGTTTGTTTGCCCTTGGTGGCTGTCGTTTTGTCAATGAAGATCTTCACGGCCTGAAAGAAGGTGATCTCATCCCGTATAGCCACAGCTTCGTCCAGGGTACCGCAAAGGGACTGGGCGCGGGTCATGGCTACCACGACATCAAAAAACTCTTTCTTGCGCTCCTCGGTGGCGACGACAAAGTCCGCAGCAGGGGGTAGCAACTCGACAGCCTTGGTCTTGTAGGCTGAGTAATCGAACTTGTGGAAGATGTCGCGTGCCGTCTGGAGCTTCTCTTTCAGCACATAGAAGGCCTCGTACACGTCAATAGTCGGCTGACCTCCACGCCCTCCGCTTCGGGTGTAGGTGTGCAGCGCGTTTTTCAGCTCGCTGGCAATGCCGATGTAGTCGACAACCAGACCGCCTTGCTTGCCCTTGAACACGCGGTTCACGCGGGCGATGGCCTGCATGAGGTTGTGCCCCTTCATAGGCTTGTCGATGTACATGGTGTGTGCGCACGGCGCGTCGAAGCCGGTCAGCCACATATCGCGGACGATGACGATCTTCAACGGGTCATCCAGGTCCTTGAACCGTTTCTCCAGCGCCTTCTTCTGGGTCTTGCTGTAGTGGTGGTTCTGTAACTCTCGCCGATCGGATGCACTGGCCGTCATGATGATCCTGATTGCCCCGTCCGAGGGATCATAGGTGCCGTCAGCCAATTGGTTTCCTGCCCACTGCGGACGCAATTTCACGAGCGCATTGAACATCTCAACGCAGATATCACGGCTCATGCAGACAATCATGGCCTTGCCGTCCACGACCTCCAGGCGGGCTTCAAAGTGGTCGACCAGATCTTCTGCTACCTGCCGGATACGCGGTTCCGCGCCGACAAGCTTGGCCAGGGCAGCCCACTTGCCCTTGGTTTTTTCGGCCTGAGAAGTCTCTTCATCCTCCGTTACCTCGTCTACTTTTTCGTCGATCAGCGGCAACTCATCCTGATTGAGATCCAGCTTGGCCAGACGGCTTTCGTAGAAGATAGGGACGGTCGCGCCATCAAGCTGGGCCTGCTCGATGTCGTAGATGCTGACGTATTCGCCAAATACCGCCTGGGTGTTCTTGTCCTCTTCGGCTATGGGCGTGCCGGTGAAGCCGGTGAACGTGGCGTTAGGCAGGGCGTCGCGCATGTGCTGGGCATACCCGGCAACGAAGGCGTTTCGCTTTTCATCCAGCTTGCCCTTGAACCCGTACTGGGAACGGTGGCATTCGTCGGCTATGACGATGATGTTTCGTCGGTCGGACAGGACCGGGAATTTGGTCTCGTCCTTGTCGAGGGAAAATTTCTGGATGGTGGTGAACACGATGCCACCGGACTGTTTCTCATTGAGAATTTGGCGGAGTTCGCTCCGGTCGTCCGCTTGTATTGGACTGTCTGCCAGCAGGTCTCCTGCCTTGCAGAACGTCTCGTAGAGCTGTCCGTCCAAGTCGTTTCGGTCCGTAATGACAACGAGGGTCGGATTGGCCAGATCGGGATGGCGGATGAGCTTTCCGGCGAGGCAGCACATGGAGATGGATTTGCCGGAACCCTGCGTGTGCCAGATGACGCCGCCGCGTCCTTTCAATTCGTTCGGTGCATGTTCGGAGGCCGCTTTCACGGCTGCGGCCACGGCCTGGCGTACGCCGTGGAACTGATGATAACTGGCGATCTTCTTTATCGTGCTGGAGTCGTCGGCCTCGAACAGGACGAAATCGCGGATGTATTCCAGGAGCAGCGTCCGGTCGAAGAAGCCTTTCACAATGCCCTTGAGTTCATACTCGAAGGACGGGCGGTCCTCTTCCGACTTCACCGCTCGCCACGGCAGGAACCATTCACGATTGGCGGTCAGGGAGCCCACGCGGGCCTGGATACCGTCCGAGGCCACCAGCGCCTCGTTGAACATGGCAAGGTCCACTAATTCGTGCTTGTAGGTCTGGAGCTGATGAAAGGCCTCGTCCACGCCTACGTTCTCTTTAACGATGGATTTTAATTCGATGACGGCCAGCGGCAGGCCGTTGATATACACGATCAGGTCGGGACGACGATTGCCCTTGCTCCCCCGAATCGTGAGCTGATCCACAATCCAGAACGTGTTGGCGTCCACGTCGTGAAAATCGATGAGGAACGCCCTGTCTTCGATATTCTCCCCGTCCCGCTTGTAGCTGACCTCCACGCCCTCGCGCAACAGCCGATGGAATGCCTGGTTCGCCTTGACCGTGATCGGGTGGGACAGCTTCTGGACAAGGTGGAGCACCTCGTCGACCGTGCCCGCCGGGAGTTGGGGATTGATCCGCTCTATTGCCGCACGCAAGGGCTTCAGCAACAACACGTCATCCAGCCGAGCTCTCGCTCCGCTCCCGTCCACCTCGGGGTTTAAGTCGGGGCCGTGAACGCTGGTGTAGCCTTCCTCTTCAAACCAACTGATGGCGAGCTTTTCGAGAGCGTCTTCGTTGATATCGGGCATAGCGCTATTCCCTTTTGAGCTTAAGAACTGGCTTTTTCTATCTTACTGTAAGTTTTGATATATTTATCACCGGTTATACGCTCTAGAGTTTTCTGAAGTCCTGGACCGTATACATCTGGATGCTCTCCCTGAAAACCGTGACTCCCGCTGACTTGACTGTTGGCGTTAAAAGCTTCAATCAGCCGGTTTGCCTGGGCCAGTGATAATTGTTCAATATGAGGAAGTAATTGTGCGAGGGTGTTGCCTTCATTAAATGATGAACATTTTTCAACAACGCCAATATAGGCATCCAACACTTTTTCTTCATTTATCAGTAACGGTACAATCTTTTTGGGCGCTTCTTCCCATGAGCAACGAAGAGCCTGGAATTTTCCTATGAAGCCATATGGTGTCTTTCCCAAATCTATCGCGATCATGGGAACTTGAAGTCCATAAGCCACTCCAACCTCTTGATCTGTCCACGCACTGTCGGAAAAGTTATCCGTCATCAAAGCTATGAACGCATCCATGGAAAAGAGCGCATTTTCGATTTCTTCCTGCCATTCTTTCGTTGGATGGATATCCTCATGGGCCACAAAGCAATCTATCCCGTACGCTGCCAGCTCGGCCTTAAGCTTGGCTGTTTGAACTTTGTATTGAACTTTGTGGCTCAAAAAGACGCGGTATTTTCCTTCTTTCCAGATTCTGCTTTTTGCAACGGCTGGTATCGGTTTTGTTCTGCTTTTAGAGGCTACAGGTTGCTGGTACTCTTCGTAAGCAAGGATAGACAAATTTTCCACGTATTCTCGATCATTACGAGAAAACTTGCTCAAGGCTTCAGAAAGGTACTTTTCTACCTCTTCCTGCCTGTCGTAAATTGTACGATACACAGACTGCGGGATATTGAACTTGAAACTATACAAGTGCCCACCTGCGAAATCGTCGAAATAAGGCTCTGTGTAATCAACCCTAGCTTTCCTGATAACTTCTGCGATTTCCTGATTCCCTTCCAGAGAGCACTTTTCAGCTATCGTAAAAAGTACAGCGTCTAGATTACGTGCAAGGTGATATTTATCCTTCCAGCTCATTATTAAACCTCAAGTTCACCGGACATCAATTTAGGGAGTAACGTATCGCGGACTTTGCCTAAATGCCCAGAGGACTCAATAGCTAAAGCCTCTTTGTCTTGCAAAGGTAGAGCTAAAAGATTGAAGGCCTCTAAGACCGAACGAGTTGGGACAACAATAGGAAGAACTGCAATTTCTTTGGGCTTAACTCGTTGCCTACTTCCCGTTGAGCCGGTTGCTTTGTTGATTATCACCTCTTGCATCCTTGAAGACCGAAACAACTCATATAAAAATGGCCGATCAGAGGACTCCTTTGGGACAAAAGGCATAAATTCCGTTGAGCAAATTGCCGACTCTGTTCTTTGCACTTTAGGAAGCCAAACTCTTGGGAATTGAGGGTTGAGCTTGGATGCTAAAACACAATTAGGTGGAACTGCATATTTATTGCTTTTTATCTCGCCACCTGTCTCATTTAGCGGCAATTTGTCAGTATCAAATGCGGGGATACTGTAGTGCTCCCAGGTCCTGCCCGGTTCGTTGAAGGGCTTAACCGTTGTAGTCTCAAGCGTTGCAACTTTTTTAAGACTACCGACCTGCCATCCCTCAGGAATCAGGCCAAGCTCGGACTCCACCAGCTTGTCGGGGAAGAGGGCCGCTGTTTCCGCATCCATGCCTTCGGGCTGCCTGCCTTCCATCTTCGCCTTGACCGGGTCGAAGTCCACGAACCAACTCTTGAACAGCGCCTGCGCCATGGCCTCCAGCGTCTCATTCATGCGCCGGTTCAGCTCTATCTTGTCGTCCAGCGTGCCGAGGATGTGGGCAATGGCTTTCTGGGTTTCAAGAGGGGGGAGAGTTACAGGTAAGCCATGCTGATTCGTTATGCTTAAATAAGCACGAGTTGAACCTCCGCCTGCCCAGTTTCCAAGAATAGACTGGAACTCCGCCGAATCGAAGTAGTACTTGAGAAATTTGTTCGACAGCTTAGACTGATCTTTAACCCGATAGTAAGTCACTTGAGGGGTTAGCACGATTAAGGGATATTTATGTTTGGGAACAATTGCAGTTCTCCCAATCGTAGCCTTGTGTGTTAATAGAACATCTCCTTCTTCAGCAAATCCCTTTCGCAACTGACTTGCTTGACTTTGTTTTATGTATTTGCAGGTTCGAAAGGAGAGGCTTCCATTGTTTATGTCTGAAGCTGCAACGAATGGTACGCCACTAGAAACGAAATCATCACCCTTAGGATGAATTCCTCCATGATTTCCATCCATTGGTTTCTCAATAATACCCAATTTAATTAGGTCACCAATTGTATACTGCTGAACGTTGTCAGCATTTCTTTTTTTCAGAATTTTTTGCTCTTTACTTCCCATCACGCCCCGCCTTCCGTTCCCGCTCCAAAACCTTGGCAGAAGCCCTCAAGTCCTCAATGTAGGCCTTGTCCGCCTCCAGCTGCTCCTCAAGACGCCGCTTCTCGGCAAACTTGTCGTATTCCGTTTTTGCGTGGGCAACTGCGTCCTTGTGGCGCACGCTTCCCGCTCCCTCAAGGACGGGGAGATCCACATCACCCAGGAACTTGTCGAGGAAACCCTGCCAGTCTTCCATAAAAATATTCTGCCGACGCTGGGCACGGAATTCCGCCTGATCCAGGAACATCACCGTGATACGGTTGAGGGTGTCGATCTCTTTTTCGTCGAGGTAGTTCTTGGCCGTCTCGACATCCCTTTTCAGCACCCGCGAGCCTTTGTAATTGGTCAGCCCCATATCGCGCAGTTCCGCATTAGCTCGGTTCTTGACGATTTCTGCCGCAGTCAGCCCAGTGGCGGCATAGTGCATCTTGTTCTGCATCGTTGCGAAGAAGAGCTGGGTTTCCTTTTCGCCCTCCCGGTAGTCGTTCGCCAAGGAAAAGATGTTGCGAACCATCAGGTAAACACGGGCCTCGCTGGCTCGAATCTCCCGTATCCGCGCCAACAGCTCTTCAAAATAGTCAACGCCCCCAGATACGCCCTTGAGACGTTCATCATCCAGCGTAAACCCTTTGACGAGATATTCGTTCAACCGATCTGTCGCCCACCTTCGGAACTGGCTGCCCAGCTTGGAGCGGACCCGAAAGCCAATGGCAATGATCATGTCCAAATTGTAGTGGTCAATCAGCCGCTTAACATTTCGCCCTCCCTCGGTTTGAACTATTAGATACTTTCTAATAGTTGCCTCAGGAGACAGTTCTTCTTCCTCGAAAATATTGGTGATGTGGTGATTAATCGTAGGGACGGACACCCCATACAATTCCGACAACTGCTTTTGAGAGAGCCATACGGTTTCGCCCTCAAGCCTCACCTGAAGCGGTTTAGCCAGCCCCTTGCCTTGATAAACGAGCAATTCACCCTGAGGGCGTTCATTGTTAATCGGCATAATAAACTGAGATAGGCTGAGTTGCTTTTTGAAAGTTGTTGTAATTACTCACTGCTTGTTTCCACGGGCGCTATCACGGTATTCGCATTTGCTTCTCTGTAAATGCATTCGATGTCATCGGATAAAGGCTGTATCCAGCCGGTTAGATTGGTCCTCAATGAATATGGATCCCAGATCCAAAGCAGAGTCGCGACCAGATAAACGGGTGCTAGCAAAAGGACCATACCCCACACCCACTCTTCATGTGGGACAAGTTCTTTTAGAAGAGAACCAACAAATGTCGTAGACCAAATGAGCATGAACAAATAGGTTATTCGTTCGTTAATACGGCTTACAGAATAAAAATTACCTTTCTTTTCCTTTCTGTATAGGACGGTTTTGTATAAATTCCCAGAGAAGCATTCTTCCAAAAAATCAATATGCAACTCCCAGTTTTCCTGCCATTGCTTGCTTCCTTTTAAGGCAAGACTCCATAAATATGTAAAGCAAAGAGCAAAGAGGCTAAGGACTGCTAAATAATAGAACTGGCCATCAACGTCCGTACCCTTAGCTAGGATAATGCCGTATGCAGTCAGAAAGGCACCTTCAAATGCCCAAAAATAAAGGGCTCTTTTCCAGTAAAGATCTATTTCAAACTTACGTACATCGTGCGCTTTTTGGTAAGCTTCCTTTGCACGGTTCTTACCTTCGAGGGTTAAACCTTGACCAGTGGTCGTCCCCTCCTCGAACATTATTTCAGCGTATGTTCTTGGGGGCATATCAATCACCGAATCCTAATATTTTTAGATTCTCTCGAATCCGGCCATCCAACCGCTGCCCCTCGGCCATCTGTTCAAACAGTGTCGAGGTCAAAGCCGCCATCTTTTCTTCAAATGGGACGCCGTCGTCCTCTTCCTCGGGAGCGCCGACATATCGGCCCGGCGTCAGCACGTAGTCATGCTTGCGGATATCCTTCAATTCGACCGAGGCACAGAATCCGGCCTCGTCCGCATAGGGCGTCTCTGCCTTGTCGCCCATCTGCCAGTTGAGCAGGGTCTGCGCTATCCGCAGGATGTCCTTCTCGCGGTCAAAGTCGCGCAATACGCGGTCGATCATGTAGCCGCATTTGCGGGCATCAATGAACAGCACCTCGCCGGTACGGTCCCTCAACGTCTCGATGTTCTGTCCGTTGGATTTGTCCTTATTCAGGAACCAGATGCAGGCCGGGATCTGCGTATTGGTGAAAAGCTGTCCAGGCAGAGCCACGATGCACTCCACGAGATCCGCATCGACAATCTGACGGCGGATGTCCGCTTCACCATTGGTCGCGGTGGACATGGAGCCATTGGCCAGCAGCAGGGCCATTTTCCCCTTGGGGCCAAGGTGGTGGATCATGTGCTGCATCCACGCGAAGTTTGCGTTGCTGTCCGGCGGCACCCCGTACTTCCAGCGCACGTCGTCGGCCAGTTTGTTTGCGCCCCAGCCGCTGATGTTGAACGGCGGGTTCGCCATGATGTAATCAAAGCGCTTGTCGGCGTGCTGGTCGTTGCCAAACGTATCGGCAGGCTCCTTGCCGAAGTCAAACTCAATGCCCCGAATGGCCATATTCATGGCCGCCAGCTTCCACGTGGTCGGGTTGGATTCCTGGCCGTAAATGGACAGGTTGCCGACCCTCCCGCCATGGGCCTCGACGAATTCCTCACTGGAAACAAAAAAGCCGCCTGAACCGCAAGCCGGGTCATATACGCGGCCCTGGTACGGGCGGAGCATCTCGACGATCAGCGTAACAATGGATTTCGGCGTATAATACTGGCCGCCCTTCTTGCCTTCCGCCGCCGCGAACTGCCCCAGGAAATATTCATACACATGGCCCAGGATATCCTTGGCCTTCAGGCTTTCGTGCTCAAATGGGATGGTGTTGATCAGGTCCATGACCTCGGCCAGCTTGGAGCTTTCCACCTGAAGCCGCGCAAAGTCCTTGTTCAATACATTCTTGAGGACCGGGTTCTCCTTCTCGATGGCATCCATGGCATCATCAAGCAGGCTGCCCACGCTCTTGAATTCAGCCCCCCAAGGCAGCTTGGAACCAGGGTTGAGCTTCACGCATTCAAGCAACGTGGACCAGCGCCCTTTCTCCGGCACCCAGAACACGTTGGCTTCGGTGTAGTAGTCGCGCTCCTCCAGCTCGTCATTCAACAGCTCTTCATCTTCCAGGTCGTCATCGAGGAAGTACTCATGATCAGGATCAGCGAACTGAGCCTTCAGCTCCTCCTGCCGTTGCACGAAGCTGTCGCCGACATATTTTAGAAAGACCAACCCGAGCACGACGTGCTTGTACACAGCCGCATCCAGGGAAGGCAGGAGCTTGCAAGCAGCCTCCCAGAGGCGCTTCTCCATTTTCTTAAGAAAAACATGTTGTTCCAACGCGGTCATCTTCGTATCCTGTTAAAATTGATAACATTTGAAATGGCATAGTACATCGAATGAGAAAAGTGAATGCTCAAGGGCTTGCCCGGTTGGTCGAGACAGGGGTGCAAATAGGTGTCCCGAAATCGCCCCCTATTTCCCCTTCACATAGCACGTGATTTCAAGCGTATCTGCCAGGTTGGCCAGCAAGGTAGGCAACTCCCGCTCGGAGACCAACACCGCCCACGCCGTAGCAGGGCGTCGCATGGCTCTTTGCTCTGCACGCAGCAAGGCTTGATATTTGATACATTGAAAGAGTCCCCTGTTTAAATCCGCTTCGTTCGAAATCCTGGATTTCACTTCAACCCCAACCAGGGATGTTTCGGTTTCAATAACAACATCCGCTTTGTCGCCTGATGCAAATTGATACTCCTGGTGGACGTTCACGATATCATCAAGTTCAAAAAACGATGCCGCATTTCTGGCGCAATACTCTTTCAACCGCTTATGTTCTATGCTTTCGCCTTCATTCGACCACCCTCCCCGTGCGGGAGAAGCATTTGTTTTAAGCCGTGTACTTGTGGGACCTCTTTTAAGGGGTTTAAGGGAGCATGCTTCAAGAACATCATCCCAATACTGATATGCGAACACGTCAGCGTGAACTTCTTGGACGACAGAGAGCCTTTCCCTATTATTTAGGTCAGGAATGTCATCGCGCTCGCAATATCTTTCGAGGTAGTAATTGACTCCTGACCCAGGAAGGCCCGTCGCTGCATTCACTACAATAGCATTGAGCGGGGGCACTTCTTCTTTCCATTCTTCAGAGAGATCAATCAGTACGTCACCGATTGTGCCAGCGGGTTTCCCGTAGTTAACCGCCATCACAGAGTGACTCCAGCCACGCTTTACTACCTCGGCATCTAACTCTCCATATGTAAGAGACCTGCCAGCCTTGGCATACCAAACAAGGAGGGGAAAGATCTTGCGGGCGACTTTTGAGGTCCAGGTTTCGGCTATCAATTGTTCAGGAAGTGACATAGGGCCTCCTTTGGCAGTTTATTCAGTTTCATAGGTTGGAGTTCCAAATTGCATTCCTCCATCGCCAGTGATTTCACCGTAGAAGTCTTTTATTCCAGAAACGAAAGTGGAGCAGTTCGATATTACCTTATGATCTTCATCAGCCCCCAGCGGTCCAATATTAATTGACAACTCGACATCCTCTGAAGCGGCCTCTTTAATAGTTTTTAGCTCACTGACGGACCGGCCAAGCGCATCTGCTGCTTTGAACAGTTTAACAAATAGATCCATGATAACTTGGACCTCGTCTCTCGTTTTGGCTCTGCAAAGAGTCTCCTTGCAAACATTATCGTCAAAGAATAACTCTCCTTGCATATTTAAACACAGGCCCGCAGTTTCTCTATAGTCAAGCTGCTTGAGGTGTGCCAACAAGATCTCCCTTCCGTTATCATTTTGCATGGAGTTAAAAATATTTACCAGTGTTTCAACATATACCGGCACAGTGTTAGCATTCTTCATACGGCCTTCCTTAACAATACTTCGACTTAAACAATATCCAATAATCCGATATCGCTTTAGCCGTCCAGCTAAAAGAGATTATTGACTATACATGATAGCAGGAACTTTGGGCTCGACCTGTGGTTTCACCCTGTATGCTTTTCAATTTATTTGAAACATATATTATCAAACTGAACTTCGATATTTTTAGTTTCATTTTCCAAATCACCACATTGCCCCTGTGCTGCCCATCGCGGCACAGGGCTTTTGTCTTATCAAGGAGGTTTCGATGGAACTGCAGATGAGCTCTCCAGAAATCACGGAATTGGCTGAGGCAATGATTCAGATCCAGCAAAGTCTATCACCTGCACTCAAAGATGCTGAAAACACATTCACAAACAGCCGCTACGCCACGCTTCATTCGGTCATGAATGCGTGCCGCGAGGCTCTGCTTGAACACGGCGTCTGGTTGACCCAGTATCCTGTGTCGGTTGATGCTAATCAACTCGGCTTTGTTACCAAGATCGTCCATGCTGAAACAGGTCAATGGCAGGCGTCGTTATTGACCATGCCGCGGCCGAAGAATGATCCCCAAGGATACGGATCGGCTATGACCTATGCCCGTCGATATGGATTGTCGGCTTTGATCGGGATCGTAACGGAAAGTGACGATGATGGTAAATTGGCCTCGCATCAAAGAGAGCCGCACAACACCGGTTTTTCGCCCCGCAATCACGAGATAAATTCACCCGCTACACAGCCAAAATCAATGCCAAAGGATAATCCCCTTGGAGCTGTCAATCTTCCTCGTCTTGATGGCGTACAATACCGGAAGGGTACGGCCAATGGCGGCAAGCAGTGCGTGCTAGCAACCGGCGACACCCATTCCAAGAAGGAGTTTCTGCGCAAGGCCGGATTCCAGTGGAATGGCTCCCGCAAAGTCTGGTGGAGGTACGCAGATGCAGCCTGACGACACAAAAGCACAAGGATTGATACGGCTGCTGACCCAAGGCCTTCTGACGCATGCCGAACAAAAAACGGCCTGTGAGCTTGGGGATCGCAGCCAGTACATAGGCATGTCCGACATCGGCAAGGGCATGGAGTGCATACGGGCGTTTGTGGCTAGCAAGCTTGGCATAACCTCTATTCCCGCCGCATCCGCCATAAATAGATTAGCTACCAAGGAACTAGCCGAAATCCTTGGGCGTCAGCTTGTCCTACCGCGAGGCCATTGGCAGGAGTATGAGATCGAGAAGGCTCTTACAGCTAGTGACGTGAAGCTGCTCTCCTTGCTTCAAATCGGCGTCGAGCACGATGGCGTTCCCATCAAGGCACATTTGAACTTCACCCTGGTATGGGGCGTGCAGCGGCCTGCCATGCGGGTTCTGGAACTGAAGAGCAATGAGCGTATCCCAGATTCGCTGTATGCGTCGTACGAGGCACAATTGTACGGCCAGGTCGGGCTGCTCAAGTCCTGTTGGACCGAACCGTGCTTTTCCGCTCCTGGCACTGGCCTGTAATCGGTCACGTTCCCGCAGATAATTCAAGGCCTATTCAGTGTGGCGCTCCCCGAATTCCCGGACAATGTGGACATCGAGGCCTAGGTGTTATCCATCTCCATGGCCGAGGTCAGACCATTCGGGCCATATTTGCCGGATGAGGCCATGCTGGAGATATGTCTGCAAACAGCTGTGGGCATATGGCGTACTACGGAAGACGTGCACTCCGACAACCTGGGATTGAACGACCTGGATTACTGCCGGGGGTTCCATCCCTTGTGCGACTGGTGTAATGTCAACGCGGACTGCCCGAAGTTTCAGGCGGCGAGCATCCCCTCGGATTCCGCTTGCGGTCTGGAGCTGGAAGAGCTTGCCATGCTTAAGGAGCGAAAGACCGCTTTGGAAGGACGTATCGCAGATGCAGAAGAACGTATCCGACAGACATACAATTTGATCGGAACACAGGACTGGATCTCAACCGGAGACCACCGTTTCCGGGTCGCAACCGTAGCAGGCCGAAGGACGCTCGACCGCTCCTTGTTGGTGGACAAGTTGACCTTATTAACTGGCGATGAACTCCGGGCGCAGGCAGCTTTGGAGCAGTGCGAACAGGCTGGCAGAGCACACGAACGGCTGTACATCGGCAAGGTTCACAAGCCACTGAATCCTGCTGCGTAGTCCTGTTAAGCCCTCACATTCTGCTTAATGAAAAATATTGTCCGCCCGGATATTCGCCACCACTCGTCTCAATGGATAAGGAGGATAAAAATACCCCAAGGAGGATTTATGAAACCGGCAGACAACAAAGCGAATCAAAGCAATTCCAACAAAGGAAGTAAAGGCACCAACCGTCAGTACGATCAGGTGCAAGGGAATCGCGGAACGCAAAAGAATCCCAACAAAAAAGCCAAGTAAGAACCATTTCAAGCATAAGGAGAATACGTTATGGATACTTCGAACATGAGCCAGGAAGAACTCGACATTTGGTCGGACATCAACAACCCCAACAATGATGCCGATATGGACGACTGGGCCGACGCCCACAATCCGAACAACGACAGCTATATCGGCGACGAAGAATAATCACACTCGGGCGGGCTGGAGACAGTCCGCCCGTCAACCCGAATACCATGACACAAGAACGAACATACTACTCCCCTGTCGCGTCAGCCATCAAAACGTTTTTTAAGGCTTCTGATTTACAGCACTTCCTCGGAGGCTCTCAGAGAAAGCAACTCGAACGTTTTCTTAGAGACGAGGCCATAGTGGGACATGATGAGTTCGAAATTCTGATGGCTCAGCTTTTCGGCCACAAGGATATTCGATCAATCATCCTCAGTATTGTCTGCGTAGAACTTCTGCACGAAGCGAACTGGTGTCGGCGTATGGCTTTTCCCAGCACCAATTGGGTTGATTCGAAGCAGGCATGGGAATCGCTTTTCAGAGAATATCTTTCGAAAATCCTCGCACATACCGCTTTCAGAATTGCGTTCACCAGTTGCATCTGCGGCGGTCCTGTAGAAACACCTCTCCCACGTACCCCAACATGGTTTCTGCCTCGCAAGGGGAAATCAGCAGTTGGCCGCTTCCTGAACTGGTGGTGCCGCCGAGCCCAAATGGATAAGGAGACCTTCTGGCTCTCCAACGACAATATAATTAAAGAAGCACAGACTATTGCCAAATGGGAAATGGGATCTTCTTCTCCATCAATGGCGACGATTCTTGCCATGGCCGAAGCCCAGTACCTCTCTGGGAAAGTTACGCAAGAACTCCGCTGCTCCCTGAGGACTGGACTTATCATAGCCAGTACTGTGGACAACGCTCGCCGCTTTCTCTCACGTGAATACGAAAAGCAGGCCAACGAGCTATGGGACTCTTTTGAAACGGCATATCTTGAGCTTGTGAGAAGCTCTTTCACTCAATGCATACGGACATTCATCGACATGCCTGTTCATGCCGAGGCTTCATTCTATAACCGTACTAAAATTGCTAAGCGGATCATCATTGAGCAAGTGGAAGAACGACAGCCACCTTTAAAAATAATCGCTGAGCTACATGAAGAACGTTTTTGGTTCGCACCTTATGAAGAAGAGAAGAAACAGTTTGTCGAATGCCTGAAAGTACTTCCTCCTTATGGACGTAAAGGCACGCCATCCACATCCAGGCTTCATGATCTAAGAACCGCGCCAGACAAAGGCGGCTTTCACTCGTTCAGCCTTCCTTTTACGGACGGCCTCAAAGCCATCGAAAGCAATGACGTGGAAGGCGGGTACGACCTTCTCTGGGAAGCATTTTGCAATGCCCGCTATCGGGCTGGAAAACTCATGCCCCTTATACTTGAGATGACACATTCCACGGCATGCTATCTGCTTTCGCTCAAACAAAGCTCCGGAAAGTCCCGTCACAAGTACTGGCTACATATCAAGAAAATGCAATCTTGGTCCCAATGGCATGACCAATGTGCCGCACTCTGGGATGTTTCCGTCAGACAGGATGAATTCTCCAAACATGATCTCGACGACAATGAGTATCGACGACGAGTTCTTGAAATCGGACGACGCCGTTTCGAGGGATTGTTCGGCGATTGGATTCCAGAAATTGTCGCTTCTCCTGAGGCGCAAACAGATAGCAAAGCAAAATACAAAGGGCAGCTTGATGCCATCATAAAAGCCTACACGACAGACAACAACAAACTATGTTCAGCCATCAAGGACCATGACTGTGATCGGGCCATTCAATACATCACGAAAGGAATCAATCTCAATTTTCGCACTGTACTGGAAAGCAATGCATTTTATGAGACCATGGCACAGGAAGCCTGGGGCAACAGATATAAAGTTGCTGAAGCCATTCTGAGCCGTGACGACAACCCCATCTCAGCCGAGACATTGATGACACCCATGCGTCACATCCCGAAAGGCTTGCTCCCTGAGGCGCTGATTACGGATAAGGGTCAACTCAAACATACCGCTCTTCATATGGTCTTGGTTCATCGTAATCCCATTTTGCTGAAGCTGTTGATCAAGCGAGGCGTTGACATGAACCAACGGATTCCGACTGAATATGGAGAGCTGTCACCGCTGCTTTATGCGGTACTGAATTGCGCTTCCAACACCGCAGATCGCCCATGGCCAGGATGCTGTAGAGACGGCTATGGGACATCAGCTGGAGCGATTGAAAACGTCAAGATCCTCCTTGCTGAGGGAGTTGACGTGAACGATGTGCACCGTGACGGAATGACACCACTTTTTCAGGCTGTTTTGCTCAACGATATCGAACTTGTTCAACTCTTGCTCGCGCATGGAGCAAAAACAAATTGCCCACTTGATATGGGGCTTACTTTGACAGACGCCTGTAGTTCGTTGCCAATGCAAACCCTTTTGAACCAAGCGGCAAAGCTTAAGGAGGCGGGCGGCTACACATATCATTAACATGCCAGTTGGCATAAATAGTTCAGTTGGTCCAACCCCGGTTCTGCGCATGCAGGGCCGGGGTTTTCTCATTCTAAGGAGGAAAACAATGAATGATATTTTGAAAGAATTACAAACTCTGCAACCTGCTGACCATGATGCTGGCGAAGTCTTCAGTGGCAAGAAATCCAAACGTACTGTGCGCGGCTTTGCGTCCTCGTCTTCGTTCACCCCTGGCATCAACCCGGAATACCTGTTCCATGACTCCAGCCGGAATGCCGTAGTGTGGTTCATGGATTCATCCGATCCGCTCTACGTGTTTGGCCCTGCAGGGAGTGGCAAGACCAGCCTTATCAAGCAACTTGCGGCCAAGCTAAATTATCCAGTGTTCGACATCACCGGCCATGGACGGCTGGAGTTCCCAGACCTGGTCGGACATCTGACCGTGGAGGACTCGAATATGTCCTTCCAGCACGGACCGTTTGCACTCGCCATGAGATTTGGCGGGCTCTTTCTGCTGAACGAGATCGATCTGCTTGATCCGGCAACCGCCGCTGGCCTGAATGGCATCCTCGACGGCGACCCGCTGTGCATTCCTGAAAATGGCGGTGAGATCATCAAGCCTTATCCTCTGTTCCGGTTCACCGCTACCGCCAATACGAATGGCGGTACGGACGAGACCGGTCTCTATCAAGGGACGCTTCGGCAGAACCTGGCGTTCATGGATCGCTTCTGGCTGTGCGAGATTGGCTATCCAAGCCCCAAGGCGGAACGGGAACTGCTGTTCCACAAAGTTCGGGGGCTTCCCTCGGAAGTGCGCACCAAGATGGTCGAGTTCGCCAACGAGGTGCGCAAGCTCTTCATGGGTGAAGCGGACGGAAGCTTTCGCGACACCATTGAAGTGACGTTCTCCACTCGTACTCTGATTCGTTGGGCAGATTTGACTGTCCGATTCCAACCCCTTGCAAGGCAGGGCATCCAGCCCGTCACCTACGCGCTTGATCGTGCGCTTGGATATCGTGCCTCACCTGAGATCCGGACCGTGCTGCACGAACTCGCACAACGCATATTCCCCCATCAAAAGGAGAAAGCATCATGAAGGATACCAATATCACCGTCTTCGACAACCTCATGGCCCTGAATCTGAACGTAAGCATCTGGACTGCCCGCAAGAAGCTGACGCCCGCCGACTTCAGTGTGCGAAACTGCCGCCGGAGGAGCTTGCTTCGCTTGGCAGCAAGAAGATTTGCGATCCCAAGGAACTGCGCATCTTCGGCACCCTCAAGGCTCGCGCCGTTAACCTCCTGGACCGGACCGGCGTCCGCTTTCTCGGCGGCTGGGGCATCCCTGAAGATATGGCCGACGACATAGTTATCGAGTTGAACGCCATCCGCGACGACTTTCTGGCCGCAAAGGAGCAATCCCTCAGCCGCCACGACGAGGCTGTGCGTGGCTGGATATCTCAACATCCCGGCGGGAAAAGCCTTATCGGGAGTTCCCAGGTCAGTGCGGATTACGTTCGCAGTCGGTTGGATTTCCGGTGGCAATTCTTCAAGCTCGTCCCGCCCACGGATAACGTCGTCGGGCATGGCTTGCAGAACGAAGTAAGTGAACTCGGCGACACGCTTTTCGATGAGGTCGCCAAGGCCGCTGCCGACACGTGGAAGCGTTGCTTCGAGGGCAAGGACAAGGTCACCCACAAAGCACTCTCTCCCCTGCGTTCCATCCATAGCAAGCTGGCTGGGCTGAGCTTTGTGGAGCCCCGCGAGATGTCCGTCGTGGACCGGCTGGATACGGCGTTCAACAGGATGCCGAAGCTTGGTCACACTGAGGGGGTACCCCCCCATTTCTAGGGGAGGGCTGAAAGAAAAGCATATGCCGCCACATCCAGCCCTGCTCTTGGTGGATATCCCCCAAGAGCGGAATGTAACCGTTCGCTGTTGTAAGTTCAAAACCACCTGGCGGCATAGCCCTGGATCAACAATAACTATGTGAACTTATTTAATACAACACCTTGCCATTCAGCAAAACGAGGAATAACGTCTTTGCGCACCTCAACACAACAATACAAATAAACAATAGTTATTATTTATTCGCACTAACGCAGCCTGCTCCGACGCAGACGGACTCGAGGAAAGAGCGCGGCCTTCGGACAACAGCGAGCCTATTAAAGAAAAATGAATAATTTTAACAATCTATCAATCATAGTCAAAACATTTTTCCGCCCCGACATGTTGGAAAGATTCTTACAATCCACATCCGACTATCAAAAACAGCATTCAATCAGATTTGCAGAAGTCTTGATTGGCGACGATAGCGATGATGAGACTATAAGGAAAAACGCATCGGTCGTTCATAACTTTCCGGACATAAACACCAATTACCAAACCTACGAATTCAATATAGGAAGCGGGGATGGAAGGAACAGGCTCTTGAAAGAAGTCAAGACCCCATATTTCCTTTACTGCGATGACGACTTCATACTTGATAATCGCTGTGACATTGACAGTGCAATTAACATCCTGGAAAAAGACGACCTCGACATTTTAGGCGGATGGCTGGAGGATGAATACAAACTTGAAACAGGCAAGTATTCCGAAAGAGCCTTCATCGCCAAATTCATGGAGGCAGATGACACGCTCATGATGGATGTAAATGAATTTTACATTCCCAATTTTGCTTACACTGACTGCATGATGAACTTTTTCATCGCCAAAACAGATTCGGTTAAAACGTTTGGTTGGGATTCTGAAATGAAAACCCAAGAACACTACCTATTCTTTTACCAAGCGTTCAAACACAATTTAAAGATGGCAGTTTGTCGAGATCTCTTCGCAAAACACACGCAGCACAACGCCAACAAAACATATGACAAGTATAGAGAGAATATAAATAAAGATGAATTTGTCAGCAAGATGGCGATCAAAACAGGATTTGACAAATTAATAATCTCTTACTTCAAAAAAAATGGCGCTGTCAGATGGTCCATTAATGGAAAGAAAAAAACTTCCGAAGTTGAAAGATTTTACAAAAAGGACTCCGGCAAATCACATACGTTTTTTTCTTTCAAATCCATTCGGCGTTGGTTAATCCGAATCCGGTGGCGGAAGGATCAAAAAATAATACGGCTATTCGGGATCTACATTATCAACAAGTAAGGTAGGGTCTGTTTGATATACAATACATTTCGATCATATCCGCGTGCAGACATAAACAATCCTTTTTGAGGCTAGTGTCGGCTTTCTTTATAGTTCATTTTGTTTCGAATAATGCCACAGAATGGGAATGCCCCCTCCCATTCTTCTCCATCTGTTGACGAATGAGGAAAACTGAAAGGTACCAATGCAAGACTCGACAATCACTGAAATCAACAATAAAAACCGCCCTTTTCTTCTTTATGGCTGCCTACTGTTTCTCGCCGTTTTTTCCTTCCTCTTCCGTTACTTTGCGTCTGACACTGTCGAAACTGGTGGCGACGCCATCTACAAGTGGTCGCTGATCAAGCAATTTATCCTCTTCGGCGACATTCCTCTTGGACTCAATCACCACACATGCCGATGGGCGATAAACATTCCTTTGTCCCTCGTTGCAAAGTGCTGTGGGACAGAACCGACCGGCTACTATATCTGGCCTTTCATTGCCTCCACCCTTTCGGCCATTTTTAGCTTTCTGCTGGTGGAGAGATTACGCACGTGGCGCGTTGGCTTGGCTACAGGCATTCTTGTCATTCTTTCCGGCCCCATGCTGCGACAGGGGACACAGCTTCTGCCCATGGGAACGGCTTTACTTTTTCTATTGGGAGCCCTCTATTTTCTGGTTCGATGGCGGGACAACAGGCACGGGTTGAACCTCTTGGCCAGCGCCCTGTTCCTTTTCCTTGCCTACGGAGCCAAAATTACAATCGTCTACTACCTTCCTTCATTTCTTGTCCTTATCTACATGTTTTCGAAGGACAAACAATCGCGGCTTGTCAATATCCTGTTTTTTCTCGGCATCTTCCTGGCATGTTTCGCCATGGAGACCATGCTGTTCAACGCTCTGGCGGGCTCGTCGTTCGGCAGGCTGGAGCTTGTCCAATTATCGCACCACCCGATTCGAGCCGCCCAAATCGCCCCCCGATCCTGGCAATCACAATCCAATACCCTACTCCAATACCTGGCCAACTTTTTCGTATACTTCAAATACTCATCCAATTGTTCGGCAGCGCTTTATTATACGGCCTTCAGCGTGGCCGTCCTGGCACTAGTCCGGAAGTGGCGAAGCGTCTATATAACGGCCATACCATTCCTGTTCGGATTCATTGGACACGCCTACGCCATCACCTCCGTTTTCCCCTTTCACCGGCCTGAACAAATTCTCCCCCGATACCTAAGTGCCATATTCGAATTGGCGCTGATCACCATCATATTGTTCTTGTCGGCCCCTCGCTTCAGACAATTGACGGCAACATTGAAGCTCCCGTTCAGCCTGGATGATCGGAAAATACGGATGCTGCTCTTTTTGCTCCTTGCCATTCCCATTGTTGCCTACGCAGGCAAACACCTTCACATGGACAGCGGCTACGCAAAGACTGCACGCGCGATGAAAGAAGTTCGCGAGGCCAGACAAAACGGCGTTCCGGTGCTGATCCTGCTGCCGAGGGATAGCGACAAACGGGCTTATCGGAGGAACAAGCTTATCGTGAAATTCCGCGCCTTCTACACCGACGCCCGGCATTTCGGGAATACGCATTGGCCCACCGACCCCAATATTGATTTGGATGATTTCCCCATGGTTGCCAGGAAGGGAAAAACGTTCTTGTTGGTCGAACGAAACGGCTTCAAAGGCGACTTGGCAGACAAGGGACTCTATTTGGTCGACTATTGACCGGGTTGCAGACGGGTTGCGACCAACTGCAATTGAAGTCGCTGGTCTCCTAAAGGGGGTAGCCCCGAAACGCGCACCCGAATAGCCGGTTTAAGCGCAATGGTTCTAGTCCCTTCGAGCAGAATTCCCCTTGCCCGATTTATTAAGGCCGTCGCAGGCAGCCGAAGCGGCGGCAACTGAATCAGAAACGACCCAATCACCCTTGAAGACGTTTGACGGAACTTCCGTCGAGCGTCTTCACTTCTTTACGGAGACACTCGAGGAGGGACAGGCTTCCCTTGGCCCCCCCCCGCAGAAATTGCGGGGCAAAAAAGCTGTGAGCCGACTACCCAATGCAAACAATATTATGCTATCAGGAGCCGTATTCTGATTTTAGAGGGAAAAGCTCGGGAACCGTTCCGAAAACACAGCGAGGAGAGAAAAAAAGATGCGCAGGATAGCCCTTCTACTCTGTTTTGTCCTGGCGATGCCGGCAGCCGCACAGGCAGCGTCCGACATCGTCGCCACATACACCTATACCGACGGGGCCATGGTCACCATCTGCACCAGGGACGCCAAGCACGTCCGCATGGACACCTCGCCCACGACCTACACCCTGCTCACCGACGGCAAGGTCTATTCCGTAAACTGCGATGAGGGCCAGTGCCAGGTGTACGATATCGGCGCCATGGCTTCGAGCATGTCCTCCAGCGGCATGACCTCCATGTTCGGCGGCGGCGATTCCGACCCGGACTACGAAGTGCGCTATGAAAAGACCGGCAAGACCGAGACCGTGGCCGGGTACAAAGGCACGGTGTACAACGCCGTGATCTTCGAAAACGGCAAGATCTTCCGCCGCGACGAAATGGTCATGTCCTCTGACGCCGACATCAAGAAGCTCACCGAGGCGTGGATGGCCATGTCCGAGGCGCTGACCCAGTCCATGGGCCAGTCTTTCCAGGATTCCCTGAACGAGGCGAAAAAGATGGGCTACGGCGGCATCCTCCGCTACGGCAACGAGATGCGCCTGGCCAGGATTTCCAAGAAGAGCCTCGACGCCTCCTACTACAAGCTGCCCAAGAACTCGCATATGGTCCAGATGCAGCAGCCCCCGCAGCAGAACGGCGATATGGGCCTCGGCGACGACGCCAAGGAAATCGGCCAGGACGCCAAGGAATCCACCAAGGACGAGATCAAAAGCAGCATCCGCGACGCCATCAGCGACATCTTCAATTAGTCTGGCGCGAAATGCCGACGCCGCGTCCCGCAAAATCCTCTTGCGGGACGCGCTGTTTTTTCAAGCCCCGCCCGTAGCCGCCCGAAACGACGGCCGCTTCCGCCCTGCCAATCATCTTCGGGTTGGCGTCCCGGCCTTGATGACGTATTGTCACATACCGTCCCGCTGCATTGCGGGAGGCCGGGCCGTCCGGCGGCCGCCGCCGTTGCGGGGAAAGGGGAATTTCCCGCGAAACCGTTTGGAGGGAAGCATGTTCCGCACTCTGATCACGCCCACCCTGGTTGTCCTGGCCCTGACGCTGTCCGCGGCCACCGCGCTCGCCCTGAATCCCGCCGTCATCTACGATCTGGGCGGAAAGTTCGACAACGCCTTCAACCAGGCCGCGCACAAGGGAGCCGAGGAATTCTCAAAGGAAACCGGCACCCGGTATCAGGACTTCGAACCTAACGACGAATCCCAGTACGAGCTGGCCCTGCGCAAGTTCGCCTCCAAGGGCTGCGACCTTATAGTGGTGATGGGCACTCCCTTCGCCCCGGCGCTGGAAAAAGCCGCCCCGGATTTCCCCGACACCAAATTCGTCATCATCGACTCGGTGGTGGACGGGCCCAATGTGCAATCCGTGATTTTCAAGGAGCACCAGGGGGCGTTCCTGGTAGGCATGGTGGCGGCCCTGAAGTCCCGAACCGGCAAGATCGGCTTTGTGGGCGGCATGGACGTGCCGCTCATCCGCAAGTTCGCCCTGGGCTACGCGGAAGGCGCGCGCTACGTGAACGGGAAGATCGTGATTTTCGAGGACATGACCGGAACCACCTCCGACGCCTGGGGCGATCCCGACAAGGCGGGCGAGCTGGCTCGCGCCCAGTTCGCACGGGGCGCGGACGTCGTTTTCGCCGCAGCGGGCGGGTCGAACATGGGCGTGCTCCAGGCCGCCGCCGACATGAAAAAATTCGCCATCGGCGTGGACTCCAACCAGGATTGCATCCACCCCGGCAGCGTGCTGACCTCCATGGTCAAACGCGTGGACCTGGCCGTGCTCCAAACCATGCGCGACGCGCGCAACGGCGATTGGAAACCCGGCGTGAAGGTTCTGGGCCTGGCTGAAGGCGGCGTGGATTACGCGCTCGACAAATACAACGAAACCCTGATCTCCCCGGAGATGCGGGCCCGCGTCGACCAAGCCAGGGCGGACATCGTCTCCGGCAGGCTCAAGGTTACCGACTACCTTGAAATCATGGACAAATAACCTGTATTCACGCACGAGACACAAGCCGGCTCACGGCGGACGGAATCCCGATCCGGTTTATCCTCATGCCGCCCGGGCCATGGCCCGAATCAGATCGGCCAGAGGGTGGGAGAACGATCCGATGCGGACCGCATATCCTGCGCGGAGGAGCGTTAGATGACCCGAACAGACGAGCTCATACGAATGGCGACCAAGGCCCGCGACAACGCCTACGCGCCTTATTCCGGCCATCCGGTGGGCGCGGCCCTGGTCACGGAGCAGGGCCGGACGTTCTCCGGCTGCAACGTGGAGAACGCGGCTTATCCGCTGGGCTGCTGCGCCGAGCAATCGGCCATATCGGCTATGGTGCTGGCCGGGGGCGGCGTCATCCGCGAACTGGTGGTGGTCGGCCCCTCGGACGAACCCTGCACCCCTTGCGGCGGCTGCCGACAGCGAATCCGGGAATTCGCCGGGCCGGACACGATCGTCCGCGCCTGCAACGAGCGCGGCCCGCTGCTGACCATGACCGTGGACGAATTGCTGCCCGAGTCCTTCGGGCCGCACAACCTCAACCCGCGAAAACGATGAACGACGAATTGAAAGAACTGACGCTTGAGGCCGAAAAAGCCCGAGCCGACGAGACATGCGCCCTGCGCATCCTGGCTTCCATGGACCTGACCTCCCTAGGAGAGGACGACACCGACGGAAAGATTCGCGACCTGTGCGCGCGGGCGGTCACGCCCAAGGGGCATGTGGCCGCGGTCTGCGTGTACGACAAGTTCGTGCCGCTGGCCCTGTCCGAACTGAGCGGAACCGGCGTGCGCGTGGCCACGGTCTGCAACTTCCCCCACGGCCTGCCCGATGCGGCGAACGCCGTGGCCGAGGCCAGGGCGCAGGTGGCTGCCGGGGCGCAGGAAATAGACGTGGTCCTGCCGTACAAGCGGTACAAGGCCGGGCATCGCGACCAGGCCATCGCCCTCCTCCACCAGGTGCGTGAGGTCTGCGGCGAGGACGTCCTGCTCAAGGTCATCCTGGAAACGAGCCAGCTCCAGTCGCCGAAGATCATCGGCGAAGCCAGCCGGGACGCCATCGAGGCGGGAGCCGACTTCATCAAGACGTCCACGGGCAAGGTGCCGGGCGGGGCGACCCTGGAGTCGGCGGCGGTCATGCTTTCGGCCATCCGCGACATGGGACCGAAGGTCAAGCGGCCGCTCGGTTTCAAGCCGTCCGGCGGCCTCAAGACGGCGGACCAGGCGGCGGGCTATCTCTTCCTCGCCGACCACATCCTGGGCGAAGGCTGGGCCACCCCCCGGACCCTTCGTTTCGGCGCGAGCAGCCTGCTCGACGATGTGAAAAAACACCTCGGCCTTTAACCGGGACGAACCAAACGCCCGTCCTTCCAAGGCCGCATCCGGAGAAGCCGGTCGGCAGGTATGGGGAGGACTGGAGCAGGAAGCGCCTCATGACGTTCATACCGCAGGAAGTGATCCGCAAAAAACGCGACGGGCTCGAACTGGACAGGACCGAAATCCGGGCCATGGTGCGCGGCATCACGGACGGTTCGGTCAGCGAAGGCCAAGTGGCGGCGTTCGCCATGGCCGTCTATTTCCGGGGCATGACCCTCGGCGAACGGGTCGGCCTGACCGAGGCCATGCGCGACTCCGGCCGGGTGCTCGACTGGCCGTCTCTCGGCATCAAACGCGGCGTGGCCGACAAGCATTCCACGGGCGGGGTGGGCGACAAGGTCAGCCTCATCCTCGGGCCGCTGGCCGCGGCGTGCGGACTGTTCGTGCCCATGATCTCCGGGCGCGGCCTCGGACACACGGGCGGCACGCTGGACAAATTCGACGCCATTCCCGGCTATGACACGGCCCCGGACCTGGGACGGTTCGCCAAGGTCGTCCGGGATGCGGGGTGCGCCATCATCGGCCAGACCATGGACCTGGCCCCGGCCGACCGGCGGCTCTACGCGGTGCGCGACGTGACCGCCACCGTGGAATCCATCGACCTCATCACCGCCTCCATCCTGTCCAAGAAACTGGCCGCCGGACTGGGCGGGCTGGTCATGGACGTGAAGTTCGGCTCCGGCGCGTTCATGCGGCAATACGATGACGCGCGCGAGCTGGCCCGGTCCATCGTCACCGTGGCCGAAGGCGCGGGCGTGCCGACCACCGCCCTGCTCACGGACATGAACGAAGTGCTGGGGCGCAGCGTGGGCAACGCCGTGGAAGTCCGCGAGGCCGTGGAGTTCCTGACCGGCGCGTCGCGGGAGCCCAGGCTGGCCGAGGTCGTCCTGGCCTGCGCCGGCGAAATGCTGGTCATGGAGGGCGCGGCCCGGGACATGGACGATGCCGCTCGCAAAATGGAGGAAGCGCTGGCTTCCGGCGCGGCGGCCGAACGCTTCGGGCGCATGGTATCCGGGCTGGGCGGACCCGCCGATTTTGTGGAGCGGGCGGACGACCATCTCGACATCGCGCCCGTGGAACTGCCCGTGCCCGCAGGCACGGAAGGATTCATCACGGCCATGGACTGCCGTGCCGTGGGCATGGCCCTTGTGGGCATGGGCGGCGGCCGCACCAGGGCCGACCAGTCCATTGACCACGGCGTGGGCATGAGCGGCTTCGCCCGCATCGGCGCCCCGGTGACGCCCGAAACTCCCTTGTGCGTGGTCCACGCCCGGACCGAAGAGCAGGCGCGAACAGCCGCAGACAGCATCCGGGCGGCCGTGGCCGTCGGAGAGCGGCGGCCCGAGGAAAGGCCCGTCATCAGGGAACGGATCACCGCAAAACAAATGGAGGGAACCTGCTGATGCCGCGCGCGTTCATTCTGGTCCTGGACTCCCTGGGCATCGGCGCGGCCCCGGACGCAGACCGATACGGCGATGCCGGAGCCGACACCCTCGGCCACATCGCCGAAGCCTGCGCGCACGGCGAGGCGGACCGGAAGGAGGTGCGCGAAGGCCCGCTCGCCCTGCCCTGCATGACCTCCCTCGGCCTGGGGCTGGCCGCCGAGCTCGTCACAGGCAAGGTGCCGCCCGGCCTGGCCCCTTCCGTACTGCGCGGCAGGTTTGCGGCGGCCCGGGAAGTCAGCCGGGGCAAGGACACCCCAAGCGGGCACTGGGAGCTGGCCGGAACGCCCGTGACCTTCGACTGGGGCGTGTTCCCGCCGCAGTATCCGAGTTTTCCCGAATCGTTGACCAACGCGATCATCAAACAGGGCGGCTTGCCCGGCATCCTCGGCAACTGCGCGGCCTCGGGCACGGAGATTCTCGCCAACCTGGGGGCCGAACACATGGAAAGCGGCAAGCCCATCTGCTACACCTCGGTGGACTCCGTCTTCCAGATCGCGGCCCACGAGGAAACCTTCGGCCTGGAACGACTCCTGAACCTGTGCGAACTCGTCCGCGGCCTGCTCGACGGCTACAACATAGGCCGGGTCATCGCCCGCCCCTTCGTCGGCGAACCGGGACGATTCACCCGCACGCCCAACCGACGCGACTATTCCCTGGAGCCTCCGGGCGAGACCCTGCTAGACCGCCTCAAAGACGCCGGGCGCGAAGTCGTCTCAGTGGGCAAAATCGCCGACATCTTCGCCCACCGGGGCATCACCAAAGCGGTCAAGGGCCCGGATTCAGACGCCCTGTTCGACCTGGTCGAGGCCGAAGCCGCCAACGCACCCGACGGCTCCCTGACCTTCGCCAATTTCGTGGAGTTCGACTCTGAATGGGGCCACCGCCGCGACACCGCCGGATACGCCGCCGCGCTGGAGCGGATCGACGCGCGCCTGGCCGGATTTCTTCCCCGCCTCAAGCCCGGCGACCTGGCCGTCGTCACCGCCGACCACGGCTGCGACCCCACATGGAGAGGCACCGACCACACCCGCGAATGCGTGCCCATACTGCTGTTCGGTCCGGCCGTCCTGCCCGGCTCCGCGGGCCTGCGAGCCTCCTTCGCCGATGTGGGCCAGACCGTGGCCCGCCACCTCGGCATAGCCCCGCTGGACGCGGGCCGGGCGATGGACCTCGACTGAAGCGGGTTCGAACGGCTCAAAGCCGCCGGACCGTATCCACAAAAATAAAACGGCCCCGTCCGGTATTCCGAACGGGGCCGCCGCAATTCCGGCGTCCGCGCCGCTACCCGGCCTTGGGCGTGCCAGGGACCTGGGGAGCAGTCCCGCCCTTGCCCCGGCGCATGGCGGTGTTGATGATCTCCGTGGCGGTGGCGACCATGCCGCCCGCGCCCGCGAGATCCGCGGGGATAATCATGGTGTTGTTGGTCTTGGCGAGCTTGCCGAATTCCTCGATGTACTGCTGCGCGACCTTGAGGTTCATGGCCTCGGCGCCACCGGGCAGGTTGACGGCCTCGGCCACCTTGCGGATGCCTTCGGCGGTGGCGTCGGCCACAAGAAGAATTTCCTGCGCCCGCCCCTGGGCCTCGTTGATGCGCTTCTGCTTCTCGCCTTCGGAAATCTGGATCGCCTCCTGGCGCATTCCCTCGGACCGGTTGATGCGGGACTGGCGGTCGCCCTCGGAAGTGGCGATCTCAGCGCGCTTCTCGCGCTCGGCCTTCATCTGCGCTTCCATGGCCGCCATGACGGTGCCCGGAGGAGTGATATCCTTGATCTCGTAGCGCATGACCTTGATGCCCCACTCCTGGGCCGCCTCGTCCACGGCCTGAACCACGGAGGCGTTGATGGACTCGCGCTCCTCGAAGGTCTTGTCGAGGTCGATCTTGCCGATGGCCGAACGCAGGGAGGTCTGGGCGAGCTGGGACGCGGCGATGTAGTAGTTTTCGATGCCGTAGGCGGACATCTTGGCGTCGATGACGCGGATGTAGAGCACGCCGTCGATGGTCACCGACACGTTGTCGCGGGTGATGCAGGTCTGCGCCGGAACGTCCATGACCTCCTCCTTGAGGGAGCGCTTGTAGGCGATGCGGTCGATGAACGGGATGAGGATATGCAGGCCGGCGCCTATGGTCTTGGCGTACTTGCCGAGCCGTTCGACGACGAACTGGCTTTTCTGGGGCACGACCACGGCCGTCTTGATGATCAGGACGATCACCAGAAGGACGAAAACCAGGGCCGTGACCAGGGATGTCATGGTTGCGGGGTCCATATTCACTGCTCCTTTTTCACCACGAAGGCGTTCACGTCGTTTTCGTCGCGCGCGACGATGCGGACCATGGAGCCCGGCTCCACGGGTTCGTTGCTCCGGGCGCTCCAGAAGGAGCCCTGGAATTTGATTCTGCCGGACTGGGGCGGGCGGATGGGTTCAACCACTTCCGCCACCGCGCCGATGATGTCCCGCTCCTCGTCCTCGGCCCTCTCGCCGGAAAAGGTCTTGGCCATGACCTTCCGGAACAGAAGAATCAGGACCACGGAGGAAGCGCCGAAAACCACGAGCTGGGTCGGAACCGTGGCCCCGAAAAAGGCCGTGAGCCCGGCGATGAGCGCACCCAGTCCCAGGAACACCACGATGAAGGCCGGCACTACCAGTTCGGCGATGAGAAAGAACACGCCCACGCCCAGCCAGATGAGCCACTGCAAGTTTTCCACTGAGTTGAAATATTCCATGGGACCTCCCAGGTCATCACAAAAGTACCGGATTAAGCCGGGCTTGTCGATACGGGCCTGCCCCACCGGCGCGGCGACCGGAGGCGGAATGACGGAATGACGAACCGTTTTCTTCAGCCTGTGCACCGTTCTTTTGCACATTGTTGCGCCTGTCCGTCATCTGGGCTAGGGTGCATCCGTTTCCACAGCTCAACATTTCGAGAACCAATGACAATGAAGCTCCGCACCCTCTTTTCCATATTGATTTTTCTTGCCGCCGCCATCCCCGCACGGGCCGAAACCGACTACCTAGCCATGATGGCCCGCGAGTCCGAAGTCAAGGCCATCGCCACCGTGGGCAAAGTCCTGGTGGTAGGTAACAACGCCGACGGCACCCTCAAAAGCGTGACCTTCAAGACCGTCTACGCGGTCACTCCCTTCATCCCAAAGACCTTCACGGGCGGGTGCAAGACCCTGGAAAGCAACTGGCAGAAACGCGGCGAGGGCATGGTCTATTTCAACCCCAAGCCCGGCCAGAAGGTCTTCGTCACCGTGACCACCAACGGCGGGGCCATCACCAGCTTCACGCCCCTGAACGTGGAGCTGGACCACGTCATCCGCAACGAGCCGCACCGCCTGGTCTTCAGCCACGGCAAAGCCTCCATCGCCCCTCGCGACTAAACCTCCTTTCGAGGAAGCCAGCCCTTTCGCCCCTGAAGAATAAGAAGAGGCCCGAAAGCCTCTTCACGGCCATAGCCGGAGGATTCCGCCTCCGGCGGGCAACGATTGCCCCCCCTGTACGCGCCCTTGGCGCATTTTTTTTCGCCACCCCCTCGCGGCCCCCTTGACGCGGCCGGACATTTGGCTATATTGCCAAGTGTAGACCGTGGAGGAACGATGCCCAAGGAAATTCTGCCCGCCGACTGTTTCGAGGCGCGGGCCAAAGTGGTCAAGGCCATGGCCCATCCGTCGAGACTGATGATGATAGACGAATTGTCGCACGGGGCGCGTTGTGTCTGCGACCTGCGCGAGTTGGTCGGAGCGGACATGTCCACGGTGTCCAAACACCTCGCCGTGCTGAAAAAGGTGGGCATCGTCGAGGACGAACGACGCGGAAAGCACATCTACTACCGCCTCCGCGTTCCCTGCGTTCTCGACTTCTTCCACTGCATCGAGTCCGTGCTCAAGGCGGACAGGTAACCGGTTAAAGGAGCCGCCACGCGGTTTCGGCCGGATTGTCGGGAAATCTCGCCCCGGAACGGAGGAAGCGCCTCCGTCCCGGCCAGCCATCGGGGCGGGTGATATTTTTTTTGAAACAACATTTGGCGATTTAGCCAAGAGAAGGTGACGATGTCGAAACAATTGAACAACATTCCCTGCGCCTGCGGGTGCGGCAAGCCCAAGGCCGAGGCCGAATCGCCCAAAGACCAAGGCGGTCTTGTCCGCGTCCTGCTCCTGCAAGTCGCGGCCCTGGCCGCCTGGTACGTCCTTTATCGGCAACTGCTGCCCTTCTCCGAGTGGTTCGCCTATTCCCTGCTGGGGCTCGACCCGGCCAGCCATCTCGGGGCGGCCTTGCAGTTCTTCGTCTACGACACGCCCAAGGTGCTGATGCTCCTGCTGCTGGTGGTCTACGGCGTGGGCATCCTGCGCTCGTTCGTCACGGTCAACTGGACCCGTTCCTTCCTGGCCGGAAAGCGTGAATCCGCAGGCAACGTCCTGGCCGCGCTGCTCGGCGTGGTCACGCCCTTCTGCTCCTGCTCCGCCGTTCCCCTGTTCATCGGGTTCATGACGGCCGGGATACCGCTTGGCGTGACGTTCTCCTTCCTCATCGCCGCGCCCATGGTCAATGAAATCGCCCTGGTCCTGCTTTACGGCCTGCTCGGCTGGAAGGTCGCGGCCCTGTACTTCGTCACCGGCATCACCATCGCCGTGATCGCGGGCTGGATCATGGGCCGTATGCGCCTGGAATCCTACGTTGAGGACTGGGTCCGGGAAATCCGCGCAGGCGAGGCCGCCGACACTCCGCCCATGACCTGGAAACAGCGCTTCGCCTACGCCCTGGACTCGGTGCGCGACATCGTGGGCCGGGTCTGGAAGTTCGTGGTGCTGGGCATCGCGGCGGGCGCGCTGATCCACGGATACGTGCCCGAGGCATGGCTCGCCTCGATCATGGGCAGCGAATCCTGGTGGTCCGTGCCTCTCTCCGTGCTGCTGGGCATCCCCATGTACACCAACGCCGCCGGAATCATCCCGGTGGTGGAAGCCCTGCTCGGCAAGGGAGCCGCCCTCGGCACCACCCTCGCCTTCATGATGTCCGTCATCGCCCTCTCCTTCCCGGAGATGGTCATTCTGCGCAAGGTCCTGAAGCCTCGCCTCATCGCGGCCTTCATCGCCGTGGTGGGCTGCGGCATCCTGATCGTGGGCTATCTCTTCAACACCGTTATTTAACCGATTCCATAGGAGCAAAAATATGAAGATTCTGGTCATGGGGCCCGGCTGCCCCAAGTGTGAACAGGCCGAAAAAACCGTGCGCGAAGCCGTTGCCGAAGCGGGCGTCGCCGCCGACATCGAAAAAGTAAAGGACTTCCAGGAGATCGCCAAATACGGCATTTTCTCCACTCCTGCCGTGGTCATCGACGGCCAGGTCAAGGTGGTGGGCAAGGCCCCGTCCAAGAAAGAAGTCCTCGGCTGGCTGGAATAGCGCCAAGCCGTTTGCGGCCCATTTCCCGGCCGCTCAAATGAAAAACCCCCGTGAGCCTGCGCTCACGGGGGTTTTCAATTATCGCTGGAGGCCGCCTACAGAATGGGCAGGTACTTGTCGAGTTCGTACTCGGTGACCTGGGTGCGGTATTCGTCCCACTCGGCCAGCTTGTTCTCGACCAGGGCGGAATGCAGGTGCTCGCCGAGGATTTCCTTCATCAGCGTGGACCTCTGAAGGTTCATGGCAGCCTCGTAGAGGGAGCCGGGCAGCGCCTTGATCCGGTTGCGCTTGAGCTGGCGGTCGTTCATGGCGAAGATGTCCTCTTCAACCGGGTCCGCCAGAACGTAGTTTTCCTCGATGCCCTTGAGGCCGGAGGCCAACTGGACGGCGAAGCAGAGATACGGATTGGCGGCCGGATCCGGGCAGCGCAGCTCCATGCGGGTGGCGTTCTCCTTGCCGGGCTTGTACATGGGCACGCGGACCAGGGCCGAACGGTTGCGCCGCGCCCAGGCGATGTAGACCGGGGCCTCGTAGCCGGGGACCAGCCGCTTGTAGGAGTTGACCCACTGGTTGGTCACGCAGACGAATTCAGGGGCGTGCTTGAGAATGCCCGCGATGTAGGACTTGCCTTCGGCGGACAGATGGTATTCGTCGTTGGCGTCGTAGAAGACGTTGCGGCCGTTCTTGAAAAGCGACTGGTGGACGTGCATCCCGGAGCCGTTCTCGCCGAAGATCGGCTTGGGCATGAAGGTGGCGTAGCAGCCGAACTTGCGGGCGGTCTCCTTGACCACCACGCGATAGGTCATGGCCGTGTCGGCCATTTTCATGCCTTCCTGGTAGCGCAGGTCGATCTCGTGCTGGGACGGGGCCACCTCGTGGTGGGAGTACTCGACCTGAATGCCCATGGCGTCCAGGGCGAAAATGATGTCGCGACGGATGTTGTTGCCGAGGTCGAGCGGCGGCGCGTCGAAGTATCCGCCCGAATCCAGGGTCTCGGTGTCCTGGTCGTCGGCGAAGAGGAAGAATTCGAGCTCAGGCCCGACGTAGAAGGTGTAGCCCTTCTCGGCCGCCTGGGCCATGACCTTCTTGAGGACGAACCGGGAGTCGGCCTCGAACGGCGTGCCGTCGGGATTGACCACGTCGCAGAACATGCGGGCCACGGGTTTCTCGGCGGGCCGCCAGGAGCAGATCTGGAACGTGGTCGGATCGGGCATGGCCACCATGTCGGATTCGTCGATGCGGCAGAAGCCGAGGATGGACGAACCGTCGAAGCCCATGCCTTCCTCGAAGGAGGCTTCAAGCTCGTTGGGAGTGATCTGGAAGCTCTTGAGGGTGCCGAGGATATCCACGAACCAGTACTGGATGAAGCTGACGTTGTAATCCTTGACCGCCTTCATCACGTCGTCCGCGTTTTTGCAATTGAAAACAGGGATACTCATAAGACTCCTCCGGTTTGAATGTTGGAGCAACAGGCCGTTCGCCCCGCTGTGCGCGGCCGTCGGCCGAAACGGGCAATGCCGGTGCTTTGCACAATGATATGGATAGATGTTTACCCATTTTTTCGGTGCGGCATCAACAGAAATGTCCCGAAAATCGTTTCCGGCGCGGAAAGGCCGGGCCGGGCCGCAAAAACCGCGCGACAGGGAGTGCGGGGAATACGGTGGGCCTGGGCGCTCCCTTGCGTTGGGTGAAAAGTGTTAAAAAAAGACGCAACTTGTCGATAATATTTACACAAAATAAATTTGCCAAGCTTTTGTTTTATAATAAAGCTTTCTATTTCAAGGTGTTATCTTCTGGCATGTCTTATGCTAATGGCCGTGCAAAAACATGCAGGAGAACTCGCAATGACATCCGCCCCCTTCAAGATTTTCATGGCTTTATGCCTGGCCATACTTTGTGCAAACCCGGCTTCCGCCGCTCAGATCACCCAGTGGGAATACACGATTTCCTACGAATTCTATGATTACTGGAACCAGGAAGGCACTCAGGACGGCCTCACTTCCAGCAGCTTTACCAACGGATCGGGAGAAGTCGTGAACTCCTTGAGCTGGGGCGATGAGGGCCAAAGCTCCATCGGCTTCATCACCAAGACCGGCACGTTGAACACCGGCGCCACCGCCGAAATCGAAAACCACATGTATCACGACAACAGGTCCATTCGCGGAGACTACTTCCTCCAAGGCGGCATGATGGCCGCCAACCTGACGTTGCAGGGGATCGACCCGGTCACGGGTTCCGAGGCCTCCTTCAACACTGTTCTCGAATTCATGTTCTTTGAAACCGACAACAGCCACCCCTTCAACCCTGCGCGCAACAACGATGTGTTTGTCCTGGTCAACCCCGAAGCCTCTGTTGAGGACTTTACCTACATGGGGTATAATTACACCTTCGCTTTCACGAGCGGCCTCGGCCTGCTCGACATGGAGAGCCTGGCGGGAATGGATTACAACGGCTCTACCGTGCTGCAAACCCTTGAAGACATGGGCTATGGGGAAGTGACTTATCGGAATTTCCTATGGTGGGCCTTTGAGAACGGATGGGTCGCCGATCCGGAGTTCAACCTCTTTGGCTGGACCACCGTGGAAGACGCGACCACCTACGCCGGCTCCGCGCTGACCGTTGTCTCCAACGGCCCGGTTCCCACTCCGGAACCGTCCACCTTTGCCATCCTCGGCCTCGGCCTCGTCGGCCTGGCCTTTGTGAGCCGCCGTATGCGCCAGTAACGCCAACCGGACTGCCAACTACAACCCCGCATCTTCGGATGCGGGGTTTTTTTATGGACTATCATTTTACCTCCCCGCTTTCACGGCAGGCCGCCCCCAAGAGGGAAAAAAACCGCGCCGAAGGCGCATATATGGGATGCAAGGGTGCGAGCCCTTGCCCGCCGGAGGCGAAATCACCCGGCTATCGCAGCAAAGCGGCTTTCAACGCCTGACTTTCGTCTTCGCGGCCGGTCAGCGGACCTCGACCCTATCCTTGAGGCCGTACTTGAGGAGCAGATGATCGAGCTGGCCGGTGGTGCGCATAATATGCATTCCCTCGTCCAGTATGCCCGCCAGGAGCACAGACCGTGGACGGTTGGCCGGAGACAGGCCGAAATACAGCTCATGGCAGCCGTCCCGGCTGCACCCGGCCATGTATACCTTGCCTTCGAGACCGGCCAGCCGGGCGTAATAATCGACCACGGCGCTGCAACCGGGAATGGTCTGGACGCGGCCCTCTGCGAGCATGGCCAGCATTCGGGCAAAGGCGTCCCCGCCGTGCAGGGCGTGGAACCGGCCGGGGTGGCGGCCCAAGTCATCCTCGAACCACTGCGGATAATCGTAGCCCTGGACGAATCCGGTGACCACTTCGGCCAGGGAATCGGGACCGGCGAACCGCCAATCCCGATCCAATGTGAAGAAGCACAGGTCGGCCCGCCCCAAAGGGGTCCCGGGAAACACGAGTTCGGGAAGATTGTCCCGGGTCGCGCAGACGAGAATGTCCGCCCGGCCCGACAACACCTCATGCATCGCCCGCTTCCAGGGCAGCTCGCGGTACTCCACGTTGAATCCCCGCTCTTCGAGCACGGAACGCAGGACCTCAACGGCGTAGCCCTCCCGGTTGGAATTAGGCTCACCGGTGTAGGGCATCCAGCTATCCGAAACCGCCACCACACGCTCCAATCCGGCCGCCGGACGCGGCCACAAGATCGGAGCAAACAGGCAACAGGCCAAAAGGCAGACCAGGCAACGCCCCCGAAGGCTGAATTTCCCATCCATTGTCGGCATATCCTTCGAGCCTGCGCGGGAAAGCCCGCAGGACTACTTCACCACCAGCACGGGCTTGGACGTGATCTGGAGCACCTTGTGGGTGACGGAGCCGAGGAACAGGCCTTCCAGGTCGGACTTGCCCTTGGAGCCCATGACGATGACGTCGCAACGCTCATTGTCGGCCACGTTGGCGATGACGTCGGCCACGTCCCCGCCCACGACCAGCTCCTGGAAATCCACCTTGGCGTTGGACAGCCTGGCGCGGTAATGGGCCATGATGTCCTCGGCGTTCCGGTTCAGGTATTCGAGCAGTTCGTTGGCGTTGGGCTGCCCCAGGGCCGTGGGCACGGTCCGGCGCACGTTGAGCAGGATGACGGTCCCCCCGCTCCCGGCCAGCTCGATGGCCATGTCGGCGGCCGCATCGGACAGCCGCGAACCGTCGACCGGAAGAAGAATTCGGGAAATGTTCATGAGTCCGCTCCTTTGCATTTGGCGTTCAGGGCGCGCCTTCAATGAAGCACGCGACCCAAGGCTACACCATGGAGCCAGGCGCTGCCAACACGATTGTACAATCAATCGATCGATGTCAGGCCCATGAAGGCGAGCACGGCGGGGTCCCTTTCCGGTCCGTCGCCATCGACGACCACGGTCCGCGCGTCCGGCTGGAGCACGCCGAGATCGCGGTAAAAGGACTCGGCCCGGCCGGAGCGGAAGCATATTCCGTCGCAGGAACGAAACCCGGCCCGGAGCATGGGTTTGGCCAGAGCGGAGAACAGCCGCCCCTTGAGCCCGCCGTCGGCAAAGGCGGTCCCCGGCCCGTCCGCCAACGCGAAGACCTTCTTCTCCTCGCCCACCCAGGCCATGCGCGCGGCCAGGGAGCCGTAAACCATCGGCTTGAGGCCCGCGGACAGGACCAGATCGGGCCGGATGCGGAACAGGACCTGCTTGAGATGAAGCAGCGTGCCGATGTCGCTCACCGGCGTCAGTCCGCCCGGCGCGAGGGGATACATGGCGTATTCCGCGCCCAGGGACTCGAAACCGTCGGCGACGTCCGGCCCCCCGGCCGGAGCCACGGCGTTGACCTCATGCCCGAGGGAAACCATGGACGACAGCAGCGAACCGCAACCGGCCAGCAGGACCTCGGCGTCTTCATGGATGACGGCGATCTTCATGGGATTGCTGTAACAGACGATTTGCGTTTTGAAAACAGGGACCTACCAGATGGCTTCGCCCAGGGTTCCGCGCATCTCGTAGGGGAAAGTCTCTCTGCCCACGGTCATGTCCCCCTTGAGATCGAACCGCGTCCGGAAGAAATCGTCCGGATCAATGACGGCCGTTCCCGAGGATTTGTAGTTCAGGGGCAGGCGCATGGAAAAATCGCGCACGTTCATGTTCACGTTCTCGATTTCAGAGGTGAACGCGAGGTCCTCGATAACCTTGCCGCCGGGCAGCACCAGTTGCGCCGAACGCACGTCCATCCAGCCTTTCCTGGGCAGCCGCGCCCCTTCGGGCAGGAACAGGCTGCCCGAGGCGTGCACCACCCCTTTCAGGTCGCTGTTGCCGAGCAGGTAAGTCAGGTCCATGTCTCCCTCGAAATCGAACACCCCGTTGGAAAACAGCTCCAGGAGGCACTGCGCGCCGCCGGTGTCGAGCCTGACCCTGGCCAAGGGCGACAAGCCCACCGTCACATAGGCGTGTTCGAAATGAAGCCTGCCGGGGGTCTGGGCCGCTGAAATCTTGAAATCGCGAACCCGGAAGCCGAACGGCCCGTCGCGGTCGATGGAGCTCCAGGTCAGCCCCACCGCGGGCATGTTCGCATCCAGACGGGTCAGGGCCGACGCCCATACCTTGCCCCAAGGCGTGAACAACGCCACTCCCAGGGCGAACCCGAGGCTCATCAGCACCAAACGGGCCAGAATGCGGCCGGGAAGTGACGAGTGTTTCGAATTGGGCGCGGCCATGGACTACCTCGCCAACACGAGGAGCAGGTCGGCCAGGCGGGGCTCCTCAAGGTTGCGGGTCAACTTGAACTCGGGCGTCTGAAGACCGGCCCTGTCGCGCACGTCCTGCAAAAAATCCGCGAGCATTATGACGGTAAGACCTTCCAGGGCCACCCGCACCCCTTCCTGATTCTCCGCCGGACGCGTGGCGTAAATGGATCGCACGTAATCGTTCAGGGACCGGTCGTCCAAAATGCGCCGGACCGCGTCCTCGGGGGACAACTGGACCAAATCCCCCTGCTCGGCCCGAAGGGTGTGGATCTCCTGCACCAGCGGGACCACCAGCCCGTACTGCGCCTTCTGCTCCTTGATCTGCTGGCCGAGCGAGCCGGTGAACAGATTCGCGCCCACGAAGACCGCAAAGAACGCCCCGGCCGCCATGAACAGAACGTACTTGAACAGCCGCTCCTGCGAGGCAGGAGGCCAGCCGCTCCAGGGATATGTTGCGCGTTTCCGGGCCATGCTACTTGGGCTCCACGTTCAGGCTGAAGGATACGCCACCGCCCAGCTCGACTATCTTGTAAACGGAAAAAAGGTATCGGTCGTCGTCGGACAGCTTCTCCGCGTACCGCAGGAATCCGGCCTCGTCGCCGCTGAAAAAGCCCCGCACCCGTCCACGGGAGCCGGTCAGATCCACCATGTCCACACGGACCCCCTGGCTCTCGGGCAGGCTCAGGCCCGCCAGCACGGCCAACGGGTCCAGGCCTATGCGCCGGGACGCCAGCAGCTTGCCGTGTTCGAATTGCAGCCGACCGAAGGGAGAGCCGCCGATATCCGGTCCGAGCACGGACCTGTACAGCTTGTCGGTCTCCTCGCGAATCCGCTCAAGCTGGGCGTAGTGCAGGTAATAGCGCACGCCCTGGCCGCCGAGGAACAGGCCGCCGATGACCAGCACCCAGACCAGGTTCCTGAGAAACCGTCTGGAGGCCTTGCCCGCCCTGTATTCCGGCGCCCCACCGGCGCTTTGCTGCTTCGTGGATGTCGTCATGATGCCTGTCCCGGATCATTACGTGAAAGCCCTGTGCCGGGCAAGACGCCCGCCGACTTCAAACGCGCGGACGCCGGACGAACCGCACGGCCGGGCCGCAGGGTTTGTCCGGCGCGCCGCATTGCCGCTCCGGCGAAAGGTTCCAGGAAACCGGCTACAGGGACGCCGCCGCCTTTTCCACGGATTCCCTGAACCCGTCGCGGGCGGCCCTGATCTTTGCGGCCAGTTCCTCGTCGTGCAGGGCCAGAATCTGCGCCGCCAGCCAGGCCGCGTTCTTCGCGCCCACCTTGTCCAGGGCCAGGGTGCCCACCGGGAATCCCGGAGGCATCTGCACAGTGGCCAGCAGCGCGTCCATGCCGCCCAGCGCCGAGGCCGACAGCGGCACGCCCAGCACCGGCCGGGTGGTCTTTGCCGCGACCGCGCCTGCCAGGTGCGCGGCCAGGCCCGCCGCACAGATGAACACCTGCGCCCCGTCGGCCTCGAATTCCTCCACCAGCCTGGCGGTGCGCTCCGGCGTGCGGTGAGCCGACGAAACCGTGAACACATGGTCCACGCCAAGCTCCTTGAGAAGGTCCGAACACGGACGCATCTTTTCCTCGTCCGAGATCGACCCCATGAAAATAACAACCTGCGGCATCTTCATGCTCCTTCAACGCCTCCGGCGGCCGGAGGAAGCGGAGAGGGAAACCCTTGTCGCGGGGCTCCCTCTCCACTTCCACCGACCTCATCCCTTCTCCCCCGCCAGGCGTTTTCGGGGTCGCTCCATGAAGGGCGTGCCGGAAGGTGTCCTGTTATAATTACGAAATCCCGGGGCTCGCGCCCCTGCGCAATCCGGCCGGGCATCCGCTCCCGGCCCCCCCCCTTCCGTCGGCGCAACGCCGAAAATTCCGAGGGGGAGCGCAAGGGGGAAACTTCCGAAAAAGTTTCCCCCTTGCCTTTCTTCCAGATTATTTGGCGCGTTTCAAGCCTTTGGCGGCTATGTCGCGGCGATAAAAACTCTTGTCGAAGCGGACCTTGGCCACGGCCTCATAGGCCCGTTCCCGTGCGGCGGCCAGATCGTCGCCCAGGGCGGTGACGCAGAGCACGCGCCCGCCGGAAGTGACGATCTTCCCGTTCTCCAGCCGGGTGCCCGCCTGGAAGACCTTGACTCCTTCCATGGCGTCGGCCTCGTCGATGCCGGTGATCTCCATGCCCTTGGGATAGGAGCCGGGATACCCCTCGGCGGCCATGACGACGCCGCAGGCGGTCTGCGGGGTGGACCGAACCTCGACCTGGTCGAGCTTGCCGTCGATGCAGGCGAACATGATCTCAAGCAGGTCGGTCTCCAGGCGCATGAGCAGGGGCTGGCATTCGGGGTCGCCGAAACGGACGTTGTATTCGAGCACGCTGGGGCCGTTCTCGGTGTACATCAGTCCGGCGTAGAGCACGCCCTTGAACGGCTCGCCCTTGGCGGCCAGGTGACGCAGGATGGGCCTGATGCACAATTCGGCGGTCTCGGCGTATTTTTCCTTGGGCAGGATGGGGGCCGGGGAATAGGCGCCCATGCCGCCGGTGTTGGGGCCGGTGTCGCCGTCAAAGGCGGCCTTGTGGTCCTGGCTGGACGGGAGCATGGCGTAGTTCACGCCGTCGCAGAAGCAAAGGAAGGAGGCTTCCTCGCCCTTGAGGGTCTCCTCGATGACCACGCGTTCCCCGGCGGCGCCGAAGACCTTCTTGACCATCATCTGATCCAGGGCCTCCAGCGCCTCTTCCTCGGTGGAAGCCACGACAACGCCCTTGCCCGCGGCCAGGCCGTCGGCCTTGACCACGATGGGCGCGCCCTTCTCCCTGATGAAGGCGACGGCGTCCTCGTATTCGTCGAACACGCGGAAAGGCGCGGTGGGTACGCCCGCCTCGGCCATGACGTTCTTGGAGAACGCCTTGGAGCCTTCCAAATTGGCGGCAAAAGCGTTGGGGCCGAAGCAGGGGATGCCCTCCTGCCTGAGCGCGTTTTCAAGGCCGAGCACCAGCGGCAGCTCGGGTCCGGCCACCACGAGGTCGACTTCCTCGTCCCTGGCCAGGGCCACCAGGGCCGGAATGTCGTCGTCCTTGACGTCTATATTCTCGCCCACCTGGGCGGTGCCGCCGTTGCCCGGGGCGCAAAGGACGGTCTCCACTTTAGGGTTCTGAGCCAGCTTCCAGCACAGGGCGTGCTCACGGCCTCCGGAACCGACAACCAAAATCTTCATCGTTCCCCTCCAGTCTGTTTTCGGGATGTTCACGGTGTAAGGAAAATCGCGCCATTTTTCAAGGATTATGGACGACGGGTTCCTGCCCGCCATGCCGCGCCCCCATTAGCTTTCCGGGAAAGGAACGGGGTCGGACCGGCAAAAAACGCTCCACCCTGTTGACGAAAAATGCAACTCGTCGTAATGGCTAAGGTAATCCCGCACTCCCTGCGGCGAAACCGTGAGGGGCCGGGACGCGGAAATGGTGCGGGGAAGAACAGCCTTCGAGCCCTCGGCACGAAGACCCAAGATCGGCAACCTTCCCCGTTCGCTGGATTACTTTTGTTGGAGCCTCATCGTCATGAAAAGCATTTATGTCGGCAACATTCCCTTCGGCGCAACCGAGAACGACGTGCGCGACCTGTTCGCGTCCCACGGCACCGTCTCTTCCGTAAAACTTATTCAGGATCACGAAACCGGCCGCTTCCGCGGTTTCGGATTCGTGGAGATGGCGGACGCGGACGCTGCCGCGGCCATCGAGGCCCTGGACGGCTATCAGATGTCCGGACGCCCCCTGAAGGTCAACGAAGCCAAACCGCGCGCCCCCCGCCCCAGGTCCTGACCCGGTTCGGATACAGCTCGCCGCTCCCGGACGGCCCGCCGCCCGGGGTCTGGTCATGCGCCCGGACGCGATCCCCGCGCCCGGACTCGCGCCGCGCGCCCCGTCACCGGGCTTCGCGCCGCTTGCTCAGGACGTCCTCCGCCCCCTTGTAGGCCGCGTAGCACATCAAAACCTGGGCCACATAAGCCGTGGTCTCCCGGCCGATGAGGTCGTAGGCGGCCCACTCCGAGTTGCCGAACCAGAGGTTGGGATCAAGCCCCATCTCCTCCGCCCGCCTCCGCACCTGGGATATCCGGTTGGGACCGGCGTTGTACGCGGCCAGGGCGAAATCCATCCTCGCGTCCGGAGCCGCGTCCGCGAAATAGTTGTCCGTCAGGTAGCGCAGATACTTGACCCCGGCGTGGATATTGTTCTCCAGGGTGGACACATCCGGAATGCCCACCTCCGACCAGGCGGCGGTCGACGGCTTGATCTGCATGACGCCCACCGCCCCGGCCCGGCTTTTCAGGCTCATGTCGAAACGCGACTCCCTGTAGGCCAGGGCCGCGATCTTGAGCCAATCGAAATCGTACATCTCCGCATACTTGCGGAACAGGTCGGCCATGGGCCGAAGCTTGCCGATCTCCACCGGAGCGGTCGGGTCCCCGATGAAGCCGCCGTCCCCCTCGTAGTAACGCTTAAAGAGCATGTTGCCGAGCAGGGTCCCCTGGCGCACGGTGGCGGCGAATTCGGAAAGACTCCTGCGCAGTTCGGGACAGTCCTTTCGCACGGCCCAGGCGAGCGCGCCGCCGGAATGGACAAACGCGTCAGGATACAATCGCAAATCGGGATAGACCTTTTCCCACTGCCTGGCCAAAAACTCGTCGGCCACGGTGTAGGGAAGCATCCCCCTGGCGACCATCTCCAGCAGGTCCTCGGTGGCCAGGTAGGCGTCGGCCTCCCTGACGCGCACCGCCGCTTTCCCCTGCTTCTTCAGGGCCGCATTCAGGGCCGCCAGGTGTTCGGCATAGCTCGATCCCCTCAACACCGTCACCTTGAGGCCCGACAACGCCTCAGCCGATGCCGGTTCCCGGCTCCCGGGGCCGCCGACAACGATCTCCCGAATCCCGGTGCGGTACGGCTCGGAAAAAGCCGCCTCCTTTTCCCTCTCGGCGGTCACGGTCAGGGCGGCCGCCGCGATATCTCCCCGCCCCTCCCGCAGAGCCGAAAACAACTCATTGAAGGGCACCGGCACGAAAACAACCCGAACCTTATCCTTCCCGTGGGATTTGCCCAGATAGTCGGCGTAGGCGTGCATATTGTCCGCTTCAAGGCCCCGCATCTCGCCTTCCTTCATGAAGAAGTTGGTCCGGTTGTAGACCACCAGCACCCGGATTGGACGGCGCTTCTCAATGAGCTGCGGAAGGTCCCCCTTCCACGCCATCTGCACCCGTTCCCCGACAGGCTTCCTCGGCTCGGCGCTCCATGCCGGAACGGCCCACCCCGCCAGCGCAAGGCACGCCATGCACCCGAAGATCACCGCCCGGAACCGGCTCGACACGTCTTTCTGCCCTCCGCGGACGGCTGCGCGGGACAACGCCTCCGGCTCCAACCGCCTATGCGGCCAGTAGATTCCGTGGCGGATTCCCCTTCCTGACATGGTGGCTGATTCGATCATGGGGCTCCTTGGCTGGAGGATCGGAAACAACGGACAAAAGCCTGGGACTGTCTTCTTTTCTACCTTTTTGCCCGTGCCGTGGCAACAACGCCGATTTCCTGTTGACAACTCCTTTCAAATCAGGAATGATTCTTGATATCAAATGAGCAAGGGAGCATTTCAATGAAAGATAAAGTTCTGAAAGCCATGCGGGAAGCCGGAAAGCCGGTTCGTCCCGGCGACATCGCCAAAGTTCTCGATGTGGACGGCAAAGAAGTTTCCAAGGCCATAAAGACCCTCAAGGAAGAAGGGAGCGTGGTTTCACCCAAGCGGTGCTACTACGAACCTGCCTAGATAACCGATAGTCACACCCTCTGCCTTACCTCCTCTTGATGATGAAGCCCCGGTCTCTTCCCCCGAGACCGGGGCTTCCCGTTTCCGGAGGCTGCGCATTCCTCCCGGCCTGGCTGTTGTTCATGGAAGGAGGGGAAAAATACAGGGGTGGAAGCCGCTTCGCGGCGATGATCGGGTAATTTCGCCTCCGGCGGGCAAGGGCTCGCACCCTTGCATCCCATGTATGCGCCTTCGGCGCGGCGTTTCGTTCTGTGGTGGTCCGCCGCGAGTGCGGAGGCGGGATCAAAGCGGCTCCCGCTCTTTTGATTTCCTGAAGACAGAATTAGGCGTTGGAAGCCGCTTCGCGGCGATGATCGGATGATTTCGCCTCCGGCGGGCAAGGGCTCGCACCCTTGCATCCCATATATGCGCCTTCGGCGCGGCGTTTCGTTCTGTGGTGGGCCGCCGCGAGTGAAGGGGTGAATTCTGGACTCGAAAAAAACCGCCGGGCCTCAAGTGAGGGCGGCGGTTATCGAACGAGAAACGGAAAAACAGAACTAGCTTACGGAATCGGACATGGCCAGCCGAATGCCCAGGCCGACGAACAGTGTGCCTGCGGCGCGCTTGGCCCAGGTGCCAAAAGAGCCGTTCTTGCCGAGCTTGGCGGAAACGCGTGCGGCCGACCAGGCATAGGCGAGATTGACCAGGGTGCCGGTGCAGGTGAAGACCATGCCCAGCAGAAGGAAGGCGAGCGGCTTGTTGGGGGCGTCCACGGACACGAACTGGGGAAGGAAAGCCATGAAGAACAGGGCCACCTTGGGGTTGAGGGCGTTGGTCCAAAATCCCTGGGCGTAGACCTTGCTCGCCTTCACCCGGAAGAATTCATCATTCTCCTCGCCGCCGCCGTTGCCGTTCTTGCGCCACATGGAGATGCCCACCCAGATAAGATAGGCAGCGCCCACGTACTTGACTACGGTAAAGGCCATAGCCGAGGTGGCGAGAATGGCGGACAACCCCAGCGCGGCGGCGAAAACGTGAACGAAACAGCCCGTGCACACACCGAAGGCGGCCACGGAACCCATCTTCCAGCCATGGGAAGCGCCCCTGCTGACGACATAAAAGACATCCTGGCCCGGAGTGATGTTCAAGAGCAGACCGGAAAGGACGAAAAGAAGGAAGTCATGGACGCCGAACATGGCTAGTCTCCTGTCGTTTTGACCGTGGATGCGACGGGCATGGGAAAATACGCGTCGTATGCCCAGTTGTATATATAAGCGTAAACCAGGAAAAAGACGGCGAAACCTACTTCCGTGAGGAACCCGGCCCACAGGGAAAGATCAAGCCACCAGGCCACGAAGGGCACGGTCAGCAGCATGAGGCTCGCCTCGAAAAGCACGGCGTGCACGGCGCGCAGCCAGGGCGGACGCACATTCACCGGATGGCCCAAGCTTTCAAGCACGTGATCGAAAGCCAGGTTGAACAAGTAGTTGCAGACCATGGCTGTAAGAGAAATTATCATGGTCATGACGCCCACGCGAAAAAAATCGCGGCCGAGCGCCCAGGAGGCCAGGGGCGTACAGGTGACGAGGCCGATGACCTCGAAGAGTATGGTATGGCGGAGCCTATCCGCAGGAGTTCGCATGGCCCAGGTGAATACACCCGCTCGAACCGCTTGTCCATGCGAACGCCCGGCCCAGGCCTGATAATGGCAACTCGGGCCGCCGCTTACCTCTACCCGCACTCCGCCCAGCCTCCCCCCTTCCCTTCCCCGTTCGCTGCCGCCGAATATTTTTTTGGGCATATGCTCATTTTTGCTCTTGACTCCTCAACATCCGAGCGTATCTTCATTTGTGTAACTGTTCATACGAGTGAGGGCCAATGGGAAGACGAAAGATCAGGCGGACCGTGCAGCAGGAACCCGGTGCGACGCATTACAAGCCGCAGGGCATCCCCATGCACGAGTTGCAGACCGCGACCCTGACCCTGGAAGAGCTGGAAGCGCTTCGGCTGGCCGACGCGCAGGGGCTTACCCAGGAGGAGGGCGCACAGGCCATGGGCGTATCCAGGGCCACTTTCGGCAGGGTTCTCGGCTCGGCGCGGCACATTGTTGCCACGGCGCTGGCCGAGGGGCACGCCATCCGTATCGATGGCGGCCACTACACCCTTGCCGGTGACGCCTGGGAATGCCCCAAAAAGTCACGGGGCGAATCGTCCCAAACACTTGGAGATGACAGTATGCCAGGAATGGACGGAACCGGACCGCGCGGCGCAGGCGGCGGCGGACGGTGCATGGGCGGCCGCGGCCGTGGAATGGGTCGCGGAATGGGTATGGGCCAGGGCCGCGGAATGGGCGGTCAGGGCGCAGGAATGAGCCAAGGCGCAGGAATGGGCCAGGGCCGCGGAGCCGCCGCAGGTTCCGGAACACAACAGCAAATCAAGGACGCAACCATGAGCAGAATAGCAGTAACCACCGAAGGCCCCACCCTGGACGACCGCGTTGATCCCCGTTTCGGACGGGCGGGCGGCTTCGCCATCGTGGACCCGAAAACCATGACCGTGGTCCAGTACGTGGACAACGGCGGTTCCCAGGCCATGGCCCAGGGCGCGGGCATCCAGGCCGCCGAAAACGTGGCCAACGCCGGAGCCAAGGTGCTGCTGACCGGCTACGTCGGCCCCAAGGCGTTCACCGCCCTTCAGGCCGCGGGCATCAGCATCGGCCAGGACGTGGACAACATGACCGTTCGCGAAGCGGTCGAGAAATACATGGCGGGCCAGGTCAACATGGCCGACGCCCCCAATGCGCAGGCCGGAGGCAACAAGTGATCTACGCCGTCGCAAGCGGCAAGGGCGGCACGGGCAAGACCACTGTGTCTTCATCCCTGGCCGCCCTTTGGGACGGACCCGCCACCCTCGTGGACCTCGATGTGGAGGAACCCAACCTCCACCTCTTCCTCAAGCCCGAGCTGACCGACGTCGCCAAGGCATGGATCGAGGTTCCCGAGGCCGACGAGTCCAAGTGCACCCGATGCCGGGCCTGCGCCGAGTTGTGCCAGTTCAAGGCCATCACGGTCATGGCCGACACCCTGCTCGTCTTCCCGGAAATGTGCCACGGATGCGGCGGCTGCCTGGCCGTCTGCCCCGAGGGCGCGCTCTTCCCGGGCCGACGCGAACTGGGCGAAATCTGCAAGGGCACCGCCGGGCGGCACGACTTCGTCATGGGGCGGCTGCGCGTTGGCGAGGCCATGAGCCCGCCGCTCATGCGCCAGATCCGCCACCTCTTCCCCGAACTGAAAAAACGGGGCGACATCATCATCGACGCCCCTCCCGGCGTGAGCTGCCCGGCCATCGCGGCCGTGACCGACGCGGACTGCATCGTCCTCGTCACCGAGCCCACCCCCTTCGGATTCCATGACTTCAAGCTCGCCTGGGAAGCCTTCACCCCGCTGAACAAGCCCATGGGCGCGGTCATCAACAGGTCCGACCTCGGCGATACCGCCGTGCGCGACTTCTGCCGCGAGAACAACATCCCGGTCTGGGCCGAAATCCCCTACTCCCGCGACATCGCCGAAGCCTACTCCAGAGGCGAGGTCGTCGCGGACGCGCTCACCGAACTGGAGCAAACCTTCGTCGATCTGCGCGGACACATGCGCGCCGCGGCGGCAAAGGGAGGCGAATCATGCGCGAAATAGTAGTCATCAGCGGCAAGGGCGGCGCGGGCAAGACCTCCATCGCCGGGGCGTTCGCCCATCTCGCGGACAACGCCATTCTCTGCGATCTCGACGTGGACGCCCCGGACCTGCATCTGCTCCTCGACCCGCAGCTCAAGTCGGAAAAAGCCTTCAACTCCGGCCACGAGGCGGTTATCGACCCGGATCGCTGCATCGGCTGCGGCCAGTGCGCCGAGCTGTGCCGGTTCGACGCCGTGCGCGAAGCGGGCGACGTTTACCAGGTCGATTCCCTGGCCTGCGAAGGATGCAAGGTCTGTGTCGCTCTCTGCCCGGAAAAGGCCATCGACTTCCCGGAAAAGCACTGCGGACAATGGTACGTCTCCGACACCCGGTTCGGCCCCATGGTCCACGCCCAGCTCTTCCCCGGCGAGGAAAACTCCGGCCGCCTGGTCACCCTGCTCAAGCAGCAGGCCAGGGCCATCGCCGAAGAACAGGGACTCAACCTCGTGCTCTGCGACGGCACTCCCGGCATCGGCTGCCCGGTGATAAGCTCCATGGCCGGAACCGACCTGGCCGTCATCGTCACCGAGCCGACCCCGTCCGGACTGCACGACCTCAAGCGCGTGGCCGAACTCTGCGACCGCTTCCGTACCAAGGTCGCCGTGCTGGTCAACAAATGGGACATCAACCCGGACATGACCGAAGAAATCGAAAAGTGGAGCGTCGGCAAGGGCTATACCCTGGCCGGACGGTTCCCGCACGACCGCGCCGTGGTCGACGCCATGCTCGAACGAAAGGTCCTCACCGAGACCGACAACCCGGAGCTTTCCGAAACCCTCAAGACGTCCTGGGCCGGGGTCCTGGCCCTTTTGGATACATGCAATTAACTTATTTGTAAGGAGTTTTTACAGTGAATACGCGTATTGCAATTCCGTCCGCCGCTCCCGGCGGCATGGACGCCTCCATCGATGCCCACTTCGGCCATTGCGCCATGTACACCCTGGTCGACATCGAAGACGGCGCAGTGAAAGAGGTCTCCGTGGTCCCGAGCTGCCCCCACGTTCAGGGCGGCTGCATGGCCCCGGTGAACTACCTGGCCGACAACAAGGTCCAGGCCCTCATCTCCGGCGGCATGGGTATGCGCCCGCTCATGGGCTTCAACCAGGTCGGCATCCAGGTCTACCACGGCTCCGGCGCACCCACCGTGCACGCCGCCATCGAGGCGTTCCTGCATGACTCCCTGCCGGTCTTCACCGTGGAGCAGACCTGCGGCGGCGGACACTAACATGTCCATTGTGCTGGCAACCACCCGCCCGGACGAGCTGGCTGCCTTTTCCAAGGCCCTGGCCGACAAGACCGGACAGGACGTGGACGTGGCTTCCTCCGGAGCCGCTGCCCTGGAATGGGTGTCCGCCAAGTCCCCGGCGCTCGTGGTCATCGACGAGAACCTGCCCGACCACAAGCCCCTCGACCTGGTCCGCGAAATCCTCATGGTCTCGGCCATGACCCTCACCGCCGTCATCACCACCATGAGCGAAGAGGATTTCCACGAGGCGGCCGAAGGATACGGCGTCCTCATGCCCCTGCCCGCCAACCCCGCCGCCCAGGACGGCACCGAACTCGCCAACCGCCTGTCCGGTGTCTAGCCCCCGACGGATGATCGAATGAAAAAGTCCCCGCACAACAGTGCGGGGACTTTTTTTGCCTCCGGCGGCCGGGGGGAAGAGGAGAGGGAAACCCTTTGAAAAGGGCTTTCCCTCTCCTCTTCCCCCCGGACCCACTATCTCCTCTCCCTTCCTAAACTTTTTATCGCCGCTTCGCGGAGAAACACTATTTCACGTTTTCAAGGCATCCAATGAAAAACAAGCAGAAACTAAACTGAACCTGTTGGGTCAGTTTAGTTTAGCCGTGCTAGTGCGCGCCTGCCGAAGGCACACAAAAAGTTTGGGAAAAGGGAGGGATGGGGGTCTGGGGGAAGGGAGGGAAATAACCCTTTTCAAAGGGTTTTTCCCTCCCTTCCCCCAGCCGCCGGAGGCACCCTCAAGCGGTGCCTTCGCGGTCCATGCTTCGATAATTGATGGCCTCGGCCAGGTGATCGGCGCGGATGGTGTCGTCTCCGGCGAGGTCGGCGATGGTGCGGGATATGCGCAAGACGCGGGTATAGGCGCGGGCCGAGAGGCCCAGGCTTTCCACGGCCTGCCGCAGGAAACGGTGTTCAGCCTCGCTCAGGGCGCAGAACTCTTCCAGGGCCGCGCCGTCCAGCTCGGCGTTGAGGCTGAAGTGTCGGCCTTCGTATCGTTCCGCCTGGATGCGCCGTGCCGAGAGAATATGGCCGCGCATGGTGGCGGAGTCCACTTCGGAACGGGCCTGCCGGAGATTCTCGTAGGGGACGGCGGGCACGGACACATGAAGGTCGATGCGGTCGAGCAGCGGGCCGGAGATTCTGCTCCGGTAGCGTTGCACGGCCAGGGGCGTGCAGGTGCACGGGTGCATTTCGTCCGACAGATAGCCGCACGGACAGGGGTTCATGGCGGCGACGAGCATGACGTCGGCCGGGTATTTGAGCGTCATGAGGGAACGGGAGATGGAAACTTCGCCGTCCTCCAGCGGTTGGCGCAGAACTTCGAGCACGGATTTCTTGAACTCGGGCATCTCGTCGAGGAAGAGGACGCCCCGGTGCGCAAGGGAGGTCTCGCCGGGCTGGGGGTAGCGGCCCCCGCCCACAAGGCCCACATCCGAAATGGTATGGTGCGGGGTGCGGAAGGGCCGGGTGACCATGAGCGCCCGGTCCGCCGGAAGCAGCCCTGCCACGGAGTATATCTTGGTGACCTCCAGGGCCTCTTCAAAACCGAGGGGCGGAAGCACCGTGGGAATGCGCTTGGCGAGCATGGTCTTGCCCGAACCGGGAGGACCGATGAAAAGCATATTGTGCCCGCCCGCCGCGGCAATCTCGATGGCCCGCTTGGCGTGCTCCTGGCCCTTGACCTCGCCGAAATCGTTCAAATGGCGGGACCGCTCGTTCCAGAGCGTGTCGATGTCCACCTCGGCGGGCTTGATGGTCTCCTCGCCCAGAAGCATTCGCACCACCTGGCCCAGGTCCGAGGCTCCGAGTACCAGTAAATCCCCCGCCACCGCGCCTTCGCGGCCGTTGGCCTCGGGCACGATGATGCCGCGTCCGCCCTCCTTGCGCGCGGCAAGGGCCAGGGGCAGGACGCCCGGCACGGACTTGAGCTCTCCGCTCAGGGACAATTCCCCGGCCATGAACCAGCCGTCCACGGCCTGCCGGTCGATAACGCCCATGGCGCAGAGAATGCCCACGGCCAGGGGCAGGTCGTAGCCGCTGCCCTCCTTGCGCACGTCCGCCGGAGCCAGGTTCACGACGATTCGGGCGGGCGGCACCTTGAAGCCGCAGTTCTTCAACGCGGAGAAAACTCGTTCCTTGGCCTCGCGTACGGCCCCTTCGGCCAGGCCGACCATGGTGAAACAGGGCATACCGGAGCGGGAAAAGTCGACTTCGAGCTGGACCTTGAAGGCATCGATGCCCATGAGGGCGGCACAGGAGATGGTGGCGATCATGCGGAGTTCCAATGGGATATGCGTATTCGAGTTCCAAATACTTGCATACGTCTCAGATATTTGCGACCCTGTAAACACCCAATCGCTACCTGCCCGTTTTTACGCGGTCCTTGAGCTCCTTGCCGTCATGCCAGGCGCGGCCGATCTTACGGCCCACCGCCCAATAGTGATTGTCCGGCATGGAGAGCATGATCGGTTTAACTTTCTCTATGTCGGGAAACCCGTCTGTGAGAAAACGCTCTTCGGTCCAGGCTCCCCGCAATTCACCGATGAAGATCGTGTTGGTATCCATTTCCACGGTCTTCACCACCTTGAACTCCATGGACAAAGGACATTCCTTGATGAGGGGCGCATTTTCTAGTTCGCCGTAGTGAATGTCGAAGAACGTGGATTTGTCCACCTGCTTTCCCGACAGAAGCCCCATGACATCGGTCTCACGATGCATTCCCTCGTGAGGAATGTTGATGGAGTATTCACCGGTCTCGGCAATCCCCAGACTGGTGGCGTGGTTTTTATTGACCGCGATGGCCATCAGACATGGCTGATAGTTTACCCGAGTCATCCAGGCCAACGCCATGAAGTTGGGCCGCCCCTCGTAATGCGTTCCCACGATGCCCAGCGGTTCAGGCAAAATGAACGCGTTGTCGCCGATGTTGATTTTCGTCATGCTGCACCCCGTTGTTTGTACATACAAATGACAACCTAAAAAAACTTATATGTTTAACTCCCCGCTTTTGCCGCAGGAAGCCGCATAGCGGGAAAAAAACCGCGCCGGAGGCGCATACCGGGGATGCAAGGGTGCGAACCCTTGCCCGCCGGAGGCGAAATCACCCGACTATCGCCGCAAAGCGGCTTTCAACGCCTGATTGTCGTCTTCAGGGAATTAACCCTGGAAAAAACGTCAGACTCAACCGCCTTCCTCCAATGTGCGGTTCGCCTTACTCACCATAGCGGTGAGGTGCTTGCCTTCCTCCTCCCCGAGAATCTCACTGTAGCGGCGATAGAGAGATTTCCAAGCCTTGGCGATGGGGCCTTTCAATTGCAGCCCGGCATCGGTGGGCGAAACCCTGGAGAGCTTGCCTTCCAATTCCCGCACCACAAGCCCTTTTCGCTGAAGGCTGTCCACAAATCGCGTGACCGTGGACGGGGCCAATTGCAAGACTTGGGTCAACTCCTTCTGCGTAAGGCCGGGGCGCTCGTTCACCAACATCATCAAAAAGGCATGGGCCGGAGATATTCCGGTATCCCCAAACGCCTCTTCAGCCATGCGCCCAACGGTGCGCGCCAAGGAGTTGGCCGTAAAATACAGACAATTGTTCAAGTAGGTGGAGAGAGTTGGGTCACACTTCATTTGTATATACAAATAAAAAAACCGGGGCTCTTTTGTCAAGAAGCGGGAAAAATCGGCTGCGGAGCGGACCTTGAAGGTATCGATGCCCATGAGGGCGGCGCAGGATCTGGGGTTGAAAAACCGGCACGACGAAAAGCCGTGCCGGTCCTGATGTGAATGAAGGGGCCGGATGGCGGAGCCTGCTTCGGCAGGCCGGAACCGCCATCCTTTCACGGGTGGACACCGCCCGTTCGGTTTAACCTCCCGCCGTGTTGCCGAGTTCAGGCATCTGCATGGGGTGCTTGTTGTCCGGCTTTTCCCTGCCTTCGGGCAAGGTTCCGGGCATCAGTTCAAAGTCCGGCGTGAATTTCACCATGGAGCCACGGAGGAGATCGAACGGCGTTCTGTCTCCCTTGAATTCCGCTTTGCCTTCCTTGATGAGTTCGTCGAACGTGGAGGCTCCGCCCATGACCATTTCCAGGTCTGCCCTGTTGACGGTGATGGTCAGGTCGGGATTTTGGGACAACTCTCCCCTGATGTTGGTCAGCACCGAGTTGCTGAGCTCGATGGCGTAGGTTTCGTCATTGTCCGGCGTGACCAGGTTGATGACGAAATCCTTGCCCGCGACCTTGGTGCTGTCCATGCTGATGGCGAGGGAGTTCAGCCAAAGTTCGGTGGACATACCTCTGATCATGTCCGGGCCGGTGGTGGACGGCGGCGTTCCGGAGGGCATACCGTTGCGCAATTCGAAGGCCGCGGCCAGGAAGCTGTTGCGGACGCTCGGGCTTTCCTTCTGATAGCCGATCTGCTCGAAAACGTCGGCAAGCAGGTCCTTGGCTTCGGCGTTGTCCGGTTCCGCATAGACCAGCTTGTTCAGTATCTCCTGCGCCAGGAAATACTTGCCCTGCCCGAAGAGCTCCCTTCCCTTTTCCATGATCGGCTTTGCGCCGCCCATCATCTCGACGTACAGCGGAGCGGAATCTTCCGGCGACAACGGCATGAGCGTGGCCGGGTTGGCATCCCAGTAGCCCAGATAGCGATTCATGACGGCGCGGCTGTTGTGCTCCTCGGAGCCGTGGTAGCTGTGCGCCGCCCATTGCCTCTTGAGGGAATCCGGAAGAGTGTAGACGTTGTGGATTTCGTTGATGGTGACGCCGAGATTCGCCTGATGCAGAACCTCGTTGTTCAGGTGGGCGTAGACATCCCTCTGGGCGCGCATCACTTCCTGGATGCGGTCATTGCCCCAGCGCGGCCAGGAGTGCGCCGAGAACATGACCTGGGCATCCTGGCCGTACCGATAGAGGGCGACGTTGATGTGCTTCGACCACAACAGCGCATCGCGCACCAGGGCGCCCCGCAGGGTGTAGATATTGTGAACGGTGCCCGTGATGTTCTCCGCGGCCCAGAACGTCTTGAGGTCGGGGAACCAGGTGTTCATTTCAGCGGGAGCCTCGGTGCCGGGCGTGTTCTGGAACTCCATGCGCACGCCGTCCACGGTCAGCTCCTCGAAGTCCTTCCTGATGTAACGGGTGGGCGCTATCAGGCCGGTGGTCCCGGAAGCCGTGTTCTTGCCGATGGACTGATCGACATGGCCGAAGGGGCTGTGCGGGAGCAGCACCCCGTACTGAAAGTACATCCTGCGGTTCATGGCGTTGCCCGCGTAGACGTTCTCCGCGCAGGCGTGCTCCAGGAATCCCACCGGCGCGATGACGGGCACCTTGCCGCCGAGCACGCCCGCCTCTTCCACCACTCCGCGCACGCCGCCGAAGTGATCGGCGTGCGAATGCGAATAAATCACCGCCACCACGGGCAGCTTTTCGACCTTCTCGTTGATGAAGTCGAGCGCCGCCTTCGCGGTTTCCTTGCAGGTCAGCGGGTCGAAGACGATCCAGCCGGTATCGCCTCTGATGAAGCTGATATTGGCGAGATCGAACCCGCGCACCTGATATATCTTGCCTGGCACGACCTCGAACAGGCCGTAGGCCATGTTGAGAATCGCCTGCCTTTGCAGCGAAGGATGGATCGAATCGTATTCCACATCCTTCAACAGCCACGCGTAACTGCCCATGTCCCAGGCCACGTGGCCGTCTTCCGCCATGATCTGTTTGTAGTCCGGCTCGGCGATAAAACCTTTCTTGGCCTCTTCGAAGTCGCGCGCGTCATCGAAAGGCAGCGTCTTCCGCAACTCCTCCTGGCTGGCCACGGTGAAAGCCGAGGGCATCTTTCCCTTGGCATCGAAATGTTTCATCTCTTCCCCCTCTTCCGACTGGGCGCTGCCGCACGCAGCCAAGGCGCAAAGAGCACAACACGCCAATAACTTCGTTATGAATCGTTTCATGCACACCTCGCATTTATAATTGCCGAATGATAAATTTATAGCATATGCGATTTTATTCCCACAAGTGAAAATAAATAAACGGACCATCCTCCGATATTATTCATCTTTTGGCAGCCTCCGACAGCTCCCGGCCCCCGCCAGCCTTCGCTCGAAGCGATCGGCCGCACCGGCGCGGCCTTCGGAAAAATAATTGCCCATTGTATTGCGGTGCACCAAAAATGAACGAGGCCTACACGCTTAAACGATTCACCAAGGAGCTCCGATGGGTATCCGCGCCAAACTTTTTCTGCCCCTGCTGGGCATGGCCCTGGTTATGCTCGTAGGCGGGTATCTGGTCCTCAAATCACAGTTCGCCGACCTGGAGAACTCCTTTGTGACCCTGATCCTGCGAGGCAAAATCGAGGATGTCCGCCAGTCCATCACGCAAATTTCGGAAAGCGCGCTGCAACAGGCCGCCCTGTTCAGCCGAATGCCCGAAGTGGTCGACGCATACGCCCTGGCCAACCGGGGGAACATGGACGATGAGACCGATCCCGTGCTCCAGGAAGCCAGGGAGCGGCTGCGCGCGTCCCTTGCGCCCGTGCTCGCGGGATACAAGGAGAACATCGGCCAGAGCTTCCAGCTCCATTTCCATCTGCCCACGGCCCGCAGCCTGTTGCGCGCCTGGCGCGAAAAGCAGGCCAAGAAGGGCGACGAGTGGGTCGACATTTCCGACGACCTGTCAGGATTCCGCAATACGGTCATCGACGTGAACAAAACCCGCAAGCCGGTCCTGGGCATCGAACCGGGCCGGGGCGGTTTCACCATCCGCGGCCTCGCCCCCGTCACAGGGCAGGACGGGGCTCATCTCGGCTCCGTGGAGGTATTGCTCGGATTCGACAACATCCTCAAGACCATGGAAGGAGCCGGAGCCGTCAAGGCCCTCCTCTACATGGACGCCAAACTGCTCCCGGTGACCACCAGGCTGCGGGACCCGGCGAAAAACCCGGTCAAGGACGGCAAGTTCGTGCTCATCTACGGCCAGAAGAACGCGGCGGCCCAGGAGCTGGCGGACTCTTCCCTCCTGGGGCGCGGTATGCAGGCCGCCCAGGTCGAAGTGGAAGGGCATGACGGAGTGGCCGTGTTTCCGGTCAAGGACTACCGGGGCGACGCCATCGGCGTCATCCTCCTGTCCATGGACATCACGGACCAGCAGGCCATGATGTCCGCCGTGGCGTGGCTCGTCGGGGTGGGCCTGCTCATCGTCGTGGTCGTGCCCATCGTCATCATCTTCTGGGTCGTGGAGCGATCCGTGAAACGGCCCATCATCCAATGCGCCAATCTGGCCTCGGACATCGCCCGGGGCGACCTGCGAAGCCAGACCTGCGAGATGCGCAGCGACGAAATGGGCATCATCCTGTCGGCCATGTGCGAGATGAATGCTACCCTCGCAAACACCATCCACGACATCCGGGACATTTCCGGCGAGGTGGCCGAGGGATGTTCGGAGCTCTCCCTGGCCAGCGACAGCCTTTCCAAGGGGGCCAACCAGCAGGCCGCAGGCATCCAGGAGATCGCCGCCAGCCTGGAGGAAATGTCCGGCAGCGTTCAGCAAACCGCCGACATAGCCCGCAGGACCGAAGTCACCGCCTCCAAGGCCTCGACGGACGCCGAAACCGGCGGCGAGGCCGTGGCCCGCACTGTGTCTGCCATGCGCAAGATCGCCGACGAAATCGGCATCATCGAGGAAATCGCGCGCCAGACCAATCTCCTGGCCCTCAACGCCGCCATCGAAGCGGCGCGGGCAGGCGAGGCCGGCAAGGGATTCGCCGTGGTGGCGGCCGAAGTGCGCAAGCTGGCCGAACGCAGCGGCTCGGCCGCGGCGGGCATCAGCGAGCTGTCGTCCAGCAGCGTGGCCGTGGCCGAGGAAGCCGGAGAGCTGCTCAAACGCATGGTCCCGGACATTCAGCACACGGCCGAGCTGATCCAGGAAATCTCCGCCGCCGCCAACGAACAGAGCCAGGGCATCGCGCAGGTCTCCAAGGCCATCCAGGAGTCGGAGTCCGTGGTACAGCAAAACGCCTCCACGGCCGAAGAGGTCGCGGCCACCGCCGCAAGCCTGTCCGACGGCTCCCGATCCCTGCACGAGGCCATCGGCCGCTTCAACCTGGGCGAGGAAGACGGCCTGAAACGTTACTGACACCCTCCCAATACACAATCGGCCCCCGCGCGAATGGTCGCGCGGGGGCCGATTGCATTTTCTCCGGCGGACCGTACCGGGCGGTCAGGAATGTTCGGCTTCCATTGCCGGAAGCCTGACCGTGAACCGCGACCCCTCGCCCGGAGCGCTGTCCACGGAGATGGCCCCCCTGAGACGCTCCACGCTGCGCTTGACGATGGACAGCCCCAGGCCGAACCCGGCTCCGCCTCCCGAGCCTGTCTCATAGGGGTTGAAAATGGTTTCCAATTCTTCGGCGGGAATCCCCTGGCCCGTGTCCGACACTGTCAGAACCAGCTCGCCGCCGGATTCACGGTCGTAGCCGAGCTCCAGATGGACGCCGCCTTCCTTGGTGTAGCGCACGGCATTGCCCACCAGATTCAGGGCCACCAGCCGCAGGACCGCCTCGCTGCCGTGTACCAGGGAAGGGGTTCCCGAGACCACCCGGGCAGTCAGGAAAAGCCCTTCGCTCATGGCCTGAAGACGGGACATGTCCCGAACGGACTCAACCAGTTCGAACGGGGAAAAAACAACCTTGGCCGGAGACCGGGATTCCTGCCGCGAGAATTCGAGCACCCCGTCCACCAGAAGCCCAAGCTTCCTCGCCGAGATTCCGGCCAACCCGACCAGTTCACGGCGCTCGTCGTCGTCGCCGGACAGTTACATGAGCTCCAGGGCGTTGACGATGCCCACAAGAGGGCTCTTGAGCTCGTGGCAGGCAGTGGTCAGGAAGGTCTCACGGGATTGATACAGGGAGCGCAGCTCTTCGTGGGCCTTGGTCAGATCCCGGCGAGACTCCTCCAGAAGCGCGGCCCGCTTCTTCAATTCCCGGACCCTGTTGAAAGCGAAAAAAGCCAGGCAGACCAGGACGCCGAACAGGGTCAGGACCAGTTCATCCAGCTCCCATCGTTCCAGCGCACGGCTCCAGTCGTGCAGAGCCTCATAGGCGTCCACGCGAATGAGCAGCCATGTGCCCCCGACAAGCAACATGGCAAAGAAAACGATTTCCCGGACATTCCTTCCTACTCTCATGGCGCGATGAATACCACAGGACTCCATGCAGCAACAGCCCCCCCGTCCCTCCCACGTCCCGACACCGTTCCACGCCTCGCGCCCCGACGGGACGGGCACGCATACAAGCCTGGATTCCCGATTCATTCCCTGCTAAAACCAAAGGGCAAAACACCCATGGAGGACACATGCGAACCCTGCTGCTTGCCCTGATGCTCGCGTTGGCCCTGGCGGCCTGCTCCTCGAAAGACGAGGCCGCGCAACTTCCCGTTCCCGACGAGGCCACCGCCGCAGAATCCGCCGCCCCGGCCGACGGACAGCCCATTTCTTCGATTACCATCAAGGAAACGATCCCGGACGGTCCGGTCGGCCGGATGCAACTGACCAACGGCTCCACCCTTGAAATCGACGGCCTGGAAAAAATGGGCAACTATTGGATCTACCTCACCGGCAAGCTCAACGGCCGCTCCTCCACGGTCGTCAGCCTGACCCGCTTCCGGGACCTCATGAACTGGCAGTCCATCGTCTTCAAGGACCCGCACAACTTCACCATCACCAACAAACGGGGCAAGGAGTGGGTCTTCGAGGACGCCAACCTCTACCTGGGCACCGACAAGCACGACGCCTACTCCTTCTTCGTCCTGGACGACCGGTACGACCGGACGCTGACCGAAGTGAAGAAGAGCGAGGTGGCCAACATTTCCTTCAGCACCAAGTAACCGTGTCCGCGGCTCGGACGCGCTGTGTCGATGAGCGGTCCGCACCGCGTGCTCTTCTTGACGTCTAGAATTTTTCCAGATAGTAAACCGGTAAGTTTCGTTCCTTGATTTTCCTTTGTTTACAAGGGTGACGATTGGTGACGATTTCCACACAAGGAGGACAGGTGATCAGACTCGCATTTGGTTCCGCGCCCCGAAAAGTGGTTGTCAGGCTTGGCGAAACGCACACGCTCACTCATACCGAAAACATACGCCCGAAGACGGTTTCCTGTGTCTGGGACGCCCGGTTCCGCAGCCGGCCCCGGCGTCTCGCCCTGGCCACCAGAGACACCGCCCTCATAAACCCGAGGATGAACAGCTATCATGGCAGATATTTATACGCATAAGGATCTGGCCGCGCTCTGCGGCGTCTCCGAGACCACCATCAAGAGCTACCGGCGCAAGTTCCCCGGCTTCATCCCGGTGCTGACCCGCGGCAAGCCCATCCGCTTCAAGCCCGAGGCGGGCGAGGTCTGCCTCATGATCCGCGACTGCTTCGGCAAGGGCATGTCCGTCAACGAGACCTACAAGGTCCTCAAGGAACACTTCAAGGAAGACCGCCCTGCCCGGCAACGCCGCGCCCGGAACGACGAAACCGCCCCGGACCAGGCCGACGCCGTCTCGGCCGGAGTCTCGCAGGAATACCTTGAGCGTTTTTTCGCCACAGCCGGACAGATGATGCAGGGCATGGCCGGATTGGCCACGGCCCAGGCCAAGGCCGAACACCGGCTGCGCAAGGTCGAGACCGCCCTGGAAAAGCTCCTTGAGATCGAAGCCGAAAACAAGGCCTTCTTCTCCCGCATACTCGAACGGACCGCCCCGGCACAGGCGGCCTCCGCCTCCGACGCCGCATCCGATGCCATGCCCGCAACCGCCGCCACAGCCCAACCTTCCCCGGAACCGAAAATGCGGGCTCGCAAAATCGTCAACGTGCGCGGCCCCGAGGGCGACGTGGACTCCTACGCCCTGGAGCAGGACGAACAGCCCTCCCCCGAGCGCCCGTCCGACGCCTTTCTGGGCACGCCCATCGTCATCCGCAACGATCAGGGCGAATTCCTCGGCGTGCCCGGCAGGCTCCCCCTGGCCGGATTCCTGTCCATCCTGGTCGACGAGACCGACGGGGCCGACGCCAACTGGACCCGGAAGGAAAACACCTGGATATTCACCGTTACCGCGTCAGACGGCGACACCCACGCGCTTCATTTCACCTCCACAACCACGCCGCGCGGCAATCTCGTGATCCTGCTGGACCGGCTGGACGTGAATCACACGCGGACCAGCCCGGAATTTCTCCAGGAATTCTTCCGCCAGGTGAAGGACAAGGCCTGAGCCCCGCAACCGGGGCTTCCGTCCCGCCCGCGCACGCGGACGAATCGGGCAGACCGCACGCCATGAACATCCTGCTCATCGACAACGAGGACAGCTTCACCAGGAACCTGGAGCACCTGCTCGCGGACGCCGTGCCGGGCGCTGCGGTCGAAGTGACGCCATACGCCCGTTTGGCGGACGCCGATCTTGACGGCCGCGACCTGCTCGTCATCTCGCCCGGCCCCGGCGCGCCCGCCGAATACCGCGGCTACGACCGGGTGTTCTCCGCCGGAAAGCCCATCCTCGGGATATGCCTGGGTATGCAGATCATCAACGAACGGTTCGGCGGAAGCACGGGCAGGCTTCGCGGCTGCGTGCACGGCAAGACCGACGTCGTGTCCGTGGACGGCGCGGAACACGTGGTGGCCCGATATCATTCACTGCATGTGACGGCCCCCGGCGCGGGGCTGGACGTCCTGGCGACCAACAGGGACGGAATCATCATGTGCCTGGGCAGCAGGACGCGCCGGGTCATCGGCTGCCAATTCCATCCCGAATCCTTTCTCTCCCGCGACGGAGGCTGGTTCATTGACTTCGCTCTCGACCATCTCGGTCTCCGCTAGCCGAAAGCGGTTCGACCATCTAGCCGGGGAGCTGGCCCGCTCGCAGGGCACCGACATGCTCCTCTCCTCGGACGGCTTCCCCGCGCGGACAGAGTCCTTTATCGGCGTTGAGCCCACGGACGAACTGATTTTCACCGGCGAAACCACGCCTGACGACGCCAAGTCGTTCTGCTTCGGCACCCCCGGTCCAGCCTTCGGTTTTATCGGCTACGAATACGGAATGCTTTTGCGCGGCGTAGCGTCGGACAAGGAGCGCAGCGGCCCCCTGGGGCACCTCAGAAAATACGCGGCGGCCATGGAATTTGATGACGGCCATGTCCGAATCCAGGGCCGTTCCGCCAACCTGGTCCGTGACCTTGCCGCGCGCCTGGAACGAACTCCCGATTGCGCCCCCGCGCCGGTCATGCCCGCACTCCCGGAATCGCCTCTCGAAATTTCGCTGGATCGGGCCGGATATGAATCGGGCGTCCGCGAGACCCTGGAGCGCATCCTGTCCGGCCACACCTATCAGCTCAACCTGACCACCCGCTTCACCAGACGCTGTCCGGGACTCGATCCCCTGGCGTTGCTGCTGGCCCTGCGCCTCCACCATCCCGCGCCTTTCTACGCATGGTTTCCCTATGGCTCCGGACGGATACTGTCCACCTCGCCGGAGCGGTTCCTGCGTGTGGAAGACGGCCGAATCCTGTCCCAGCCCATCAAGGGCACTGCCCGCCTGGAAGGCGACCGGAAAGTTGCCGAACACCTGCTGAAGAGTTCGGACAAGGAGTCCGCCGAGCTGTCCATGATCGTCGACCTGATCCGCAACGACATCTCCGCGAACAGCGAATACGGCTCGGTCCGGGTGGAGAACCACAAATCCGTCTTCGCGGTGGACAACCTGTTGCAGATGTACTCGGACGTACGCGGAACGCTTCGGGCCGACAGGGATTGCCTGGACCTCTTCTTCGACGCGTTTCCGGGCGGCTCGATCACGGGCTGCCCCAAGAAGCGGTCCATGGAGATCATCGAGGAACTGGAGCCGCACGTCCGGGGCGTGTACTGCGGCTCCATGGCGGTCATCCGGGACAGAAGAAACATGGATTCCTCCATCGCCATCCGCACGGCGGTCTTCGACGGACAAACGGAACGCCTGGACTTTTACGCAGGCAGCGGCATCGTGGTGGACTCCGATCCGGCCAAAGAGTATCTGGAGACACTGGCAAAAGCCGAAAAATTTCTTTCACCGGGAAAACCATGATATTTTATCACAACGGCGACTACTCCAAGGAAGGCGTCCGGCAGGACCCCGCTTCCCCGGCCTTCCGCTACGGCGCGGGCTTCTTCGAAACCCTCTACTACAACGGCCGGGAAATCTGCCACCTCGGCCGACACCTTGACCGCATCCTCTCCTCCCTGCGCGACTACGGCATCCCTTACGCCGCCGTGGATTTCGAACAGGTCATCGGCGAGGTGCTGGAGCGCAACGGCCTCCCGGGCCGGACCGCCCGGGTCAATATCTTCTATCCCATCGAAAGCGAGAACGCCTCGCCCGTCATCATGGCCGTGCCCTACGAGGCCAAACCATACAAGGCCTACCGGCTATGCATCTGCGATGACCGCCACGTCTCCACCCTCAACGGCCAGAAAACCACCAGCTACATGTTCTTCCATCTGGCCCTGCGCCGGGCCAGGGCGCGCGGCTTCGACGACGTCGCCCTGTTCGACTTCGGCGACAACCTCCTTGAATCCGCCACCGGCGCGATCGTGCTTGAAAAAAACGGTCGATTCGTCTGCCCGGACTCCCAGTACCGCCTGCGCTCCATCACCCTCGAACTCGCCACGGACGCCCTGGACATACAGCCCGCACGCCTCCCCATGCTCTCCCTCGACTCGTACCGCCACGCCTACCTGCTCAACTCCCTCATAGGAATGCGCCCGGTGGTCGCCATAGGTGAAACCGCATTCGTGCCCGACGACAAGGCCTGCGACAAGGTTTCCGCCCTGGTGCTGAACGCATCGGAATAGCTCCGCGCGGCCGTTACGATGCGGAAATATCAGCGGCGGTCATCGGCCTTCAATCAAATGCTTTTTTTGCTTGCATTTTGAAATAGGAATCATTACTACTTTTTCCACGCATTCAATCGGTCCGAGAACCGAAACAAAACCATACAGGAGAAACAAATGACCAAGACCATGGAAAATCTGAAAGCCGCTTTCGCCGGTGAGTCCCAGGCCAACCGCAAGTATCTCGCTTTTGCCGACAAGGCCGAGGCCGAAGGCAAACCCGGCGTCGCCAAGCTGTTCCGCGCCGCTGCCGCCGCCGAAACCATCCACGCCCACGCCCACCTGCGCCTGATGAAGGGCATCGGCTCCACCGAGGAGAACCTCAAGGCCGCCATTTCCGGCGAGACCTACGAATTTGAAAAGATGTACCCGGAGATGATGGAAGACGCCAAGGCCGAGGGCGAGAACGCTGTTCTGCGCTATTTCGGATTTGCCAACGAGGCCGAGAAAATCCATGCCGAACTGTACTCCGAGGCCCTGGAAGACCCGGAAAAGTTCGCCGACGCCGAGTTCTACATCTGCTCCGTCTGCGGCCATACCATGGACGGCGAGCCCACCGACAAATGTCCCATCTGCGGTGCGGCCGTGAAGGCCTACGTCAAGGTCGAAGGCTAACCCTTCCACCGACGCGATGTTCATACGCCGCCCCGTTCCCGTCAGGAACGGGGCGGCGTTTCCATTTCCGGTCCTGTACAAACGCGGGTGAGACGGGTACATAAAGCAACATGATGGTCAATGTGGAACGCCTGTCCTACAATTTCGGGTCCTACTGGGCTCTCAAGGACATCTCCTTCACCTTGGAGAAAGGCGAATTTCTCTTCCTCACCGGGCACTCCGGAGCGGGAAAGACCACCCTCCTGCGCCTGCTCTATGGAGCCCTGCCCGTATCCCGAGGCCGCGCCTCGGTGGCCGGTTTCCAGCTCAACCATCTTCGGAAGCGCGACATCCCGAAGCTGCGCCGCAAAGTGGGCGTGGTTTTTCAGGACTTCAAGATCCTGCCCGAACGCACGGTCTTCGACAACGTGGCCATGGCGCTCGAAGTGCGGGGTATGCCGCGCACGCACCTGGAACGCCGCGTGCGCGCCATCATCCGCGCGCTGGGCCTTGAGACCAGGAGCTATTCCCTGTGCGAACGGCTGTCGGGCGGCGAACAGCAGCGCGTGGCCATTGCCCGGTCCATGGTCGCCAATCCCGAACTGATCCTGGCCGACGAACCCACCGGCAACCTCGACGTCGACCTGACCATGCATCTCATGGAAATCTTCAAGCAGTTCCACACCTACGGAACGTCCGTCATCATGGCCACCCACTCCACCGAGGTTCTCGAATGCGTGCCGAACGCGCGCATCCTCCATCTCCAGGACGGACGCATCACCATAGAAGGGGAGCCTGTCGACGACAGGCCGTTCGACGAGAATTTCGAAGACGATTTCGACGGGGAGGAGCTGTGATCGGACCGTTCCTCCGCCTGACGCTGCGCGGCGTCACCGACCTGCGCCTCCACCCCTTCGCCCAGTTGCTCACCCTTCTGGCCGTGGCCATGGTCACGCTGCTCACAGGCCTCATCCTGCTCGGCGTGCACAACCTCGACCAGGAGCTGCTCAAATCCAGGGGACGGGTGGAATTTCAGATATACTGGAAAAACAGCGCAGACCCGGCCCAGGTAAACGAGGAATGGGACACCATCCGCGCCATGGACCATCTGGCCGCCTTCAAGACCTTCACCCCCGCGAACGCGCTGGCCGAGCTTGCGGCTTCGTTGGGCAAGACAAGCGACTTCTCCGGCCTGGCCGACGACAACCCCCTGCCCTATTCCGGCCTGGCCGCCTTTGCCGTACCGCCCGAGGCACAGCGCGAAGGATGGGCCGCCGACCTGCTCTCCACGCTCAAGGACATGCCCGGCGTGGACAAGGTCAACTACACCCCGTTCCAGGCCGACCTGGCCCAGGGATGGCGCACCCTGACCCGCACGGTGATATGGCCGGTCCTGGGCTTCCTCGGCCTGGTGGTCGCCCTGGTGGTCCACAACACCATAAAACTCTCCCTGCTCACCCGCATGGACGAGGTGGAAATTCTCGCCCTGGTCGGAGCCAGCCCTTCCTACATCCGCTGGCCCCTGCTCATCGGAGGCCTGATTCAGGGCATCCTCGGCGCGGGGCTCGGCCTGGGACTGCTCGCCGCGACCCACTCGGCCATGGCTGACGCCCTCAACTTCCCGCCCTTCCTCATCCAACTCCAGTTCCTCCCCATGGACCAGCTTCTCATCCTCGGCGGGGCCGTGACTCTCGTGTCCGTCCTGTCCAGTTGGGTGGCCGTGAAATAACGCAGCAATCCGCTTCGGCCATCAACCGCCGCACCTTGTCCCGCGCCCTCTTTCAGACGACAACGCCGAAGGTGCCCGCTTTCCGCGCGACCGCCGGAGTGGACGCAAAACAAGACGGACCGGCCTCCACGCGCCATCACGGCCTCGCGGCCCGAAGCGCGCCGAAGACCAATCCCCCATTTCCTCATGGATTTGATTGCCGATAGGAATACATTGCTCAGCGCACCATAAAAGAGCCGCTCTTGTCTGAGAGGAAAGGATGAACAAACCCCAGACAAGAGCGGCTCTAACCCGCTGAGTATGCGGGAGCGGAACGCTCCCGGAAAGATCTAGAAGCCCCGGGTGAACAGCAGCAGCGCAAAGGCGGCCACAGCCGAAGTGACCGTGCGCACGCGCCTGCTGTTGTTGCGGCGGGGACGGATTTCCTCGTAACGGTGCGCCTCGTTGCGCATATGCATCATGGCCAGTCGGGTATCGTTGTCCATGCTCATAGCTTTGCTCCTTGATTGACGCCACCTGTCAGGCGGTCTTCCATGTCTGCACATCTACGGATGTTGTCGAAATCAATCCAATTGTTTTGTTTGATGCAGTCATTCGGATTTTCTGATGGCATATCTGATCTTGATCGGATATGATTATGAAGCACATCAAGGAGGCTGATTGCAGATGGAACTTTACCAACTCAAGACTTTTGTGGTGGTGGCCGAGGAAGGCCATCTGACACGCGCCTCGGTCCGGCTCCATACCAGCCAGCCTTCTGTGAGCGCGCACATCAAATCCTTGGAAGAAGAGCTTGAAACCAAGCTGTTTATCCGGACGCCAAAGGGAATGCGCCTGACCGAGGCCGGGGAACGGCTCAAGCACCGGGCCGAGAACGTGCTCAAGGCCGCCCGGGAGCTGAAGCTGGAGGCCCGGAGCATGGGCGACGAACTGGTGGGCGATCTGTCCCTAGGCCTGAACACGGACGCCGAATACCTGCGCATCGTCCCCCTGCTGACATCCCTGGGGGAAGACCACCCCAGGATCGTCCTTCAGATTCAGCAGCGCGCGTCCACCTCCGTGCAGGGCGCCATCCGCGACGGGCAGCTCGACTGCGGGTTCATCTTCGGCGAGCCGAGGTATCCCGAACTCTGCGCCATTCCCCTTGAGAAGACCCGCTTTTTCGTGGCCGTGCCCGACATATGGAAGGACCGCATGAGCCTGGGGCTGTCCGGGCTGTCCGATCTGCCGTGGATCATGGACCCCTCCGACAACCCGTTGCAGCAGCTCATCGACCCCTTTTTCAAGGCGCACGACATCAAGCCCTCAATCCAGTTGGAAGTGGACGGCGACGAAGTCATCCGGGTACTCGTGGCCGCAGGCAAGGGCATCTCGTTCCTCAGGAAGAACGAAATCCAGGCGGCCAACCGCATCGGCAGGCCCGTGCACACCTTGTCTTTCGAGGAGCTGTCCATCCAGGCGAACTTCGTCTACCTCAGGCGGCACGACGAAGACCCGGTCATGCGCGCGGTCATCGACCGCGTCAAACGGTGTTGGGAATTGGTCTAGGAATAGCCGCGTCCGCTCCGGACGCCTCAAGAAAACAAACCGCGTGGGCACCCGTAGGCCGGGCCGGTCTCGTCAACGCTCCCAGGTCCGCCGCACCAGCTCGATGATGGCGGCCAGGGAAGGCAGGCTGTCCTCTCCCTTGCGGAACACGAAATTCACCTCAACCGGATGCCGCCCCACCAGGACGCACTCGGCGGCCTGCCCGTTATCAAGCATGGCCTTCATCTCGTCCTCGCGCACCAGGGCCAACCCCTTGCCGTCCGCCACCAGGGCGCGGATGACCTCTTCGGAGTCCGCACCGATGGTTCGCGCCGGAACGATCCCGTACTTATTGAATATTTCAAGTTGCAGCTCTCGAAACGGGCTGTGACTGGCAGGCATGACCCAGGTGAATGCGGACAACGCTTCGGCATCGGCCACAGCCAGTTCGTCGCGCCACCGCGCCGCGCCCAGGATGGAATATCTCGGCTCGGCCAGCTTGATGCTTTCCAGATCATGATAGGGATTGCCGGAAAAGACGAACCCCGCGTCCAGTGTACGTGCCCGGATACCGCTCAATATCACGCCTGACGGCGACTGGATGAGCTTCAGGCTGAGCTTGGGAAAACGCTCGCTCATGAGGTCGATAAGGCTGGTGGCCTTGAGAAAGGCCGGATCGGTGCACAGCCCGAGCGCGACCTGGCCCGCCACCTCGCCGCCCAGGGTCACGGCCCGCGCCTTGAGCGCGTTGGCTGCGGCCAGCACTTCGATGGCGTCGTGCACCAGTTCGGCCCCGGCCTGGGTCAACTCGACGCCTCGCGGCACCCTGTCGAAAAGCCGCACGCCAAGCTCTTCCTCAAGGGCCTTGATATGCGCGCTTACCGCAGGCTGGGTGGCGTGTACCCGCCTGCCCGCACGGGTAAAATTGCCTTCCTCCGCCACTGCCACGAACGTTCTAAGCTGGTAGAGTTCCATGGGCTCTTCATACCCGCCCGCCCCAAAAGGGGCAATCGCTATCGCTCGGACCCGATATCATCCCGTCCGCCCGACCTTTCCGGCTGTCCATAAGGAATCCTTATGCATATGCTCACGCATCGTTATTGGACCAGATCACCCATTAGCGCATAGGACGAAAAGCAAGTTGGTCAACTTGCAACGGGATACTCAAAGAGGTCGAAAAGATGAAGAAGTCCAACATGAACCCGCTTGTTTATCTGTTCAAGCCCGAAGATTCCACGGGCGAGCCCTGGAGCAACGAGCTGTGCCGCGCCGCCAACGGCCCTCTCGGTCTTATCAAGCTCCTCTTCTGGACCGGCGTGTCCATGGCCCTGAGCGTGGCCATCAGCCAACTCGTCTAATCTCTTTTTTCAGCGGAAGCGAATCACCTGCTCGCTTCCGTATCAGACCTGATAAGGTCCTCTCCGGCAACGGCCGGACAGCGGAGACGCAAGTCACGGAAATCCGCTGTCCGGCCGCGGCTTTTTGTGGCCTAGTGCTTATAGGGCGGCCTCCGGCGGCCGGGGGAAGGGGAGAAGGAAACCCTTTGAAAAGGGCTTTCCTTCTCCCCTTCCCCCGGACCCCCATCCCCTCTTCCTTCCTAAACTTTTTCTGCCGCTTCGCGGAAACACTAAACAATTTTATACATTAGTTGCCTACATATTTGTAGGCAACCCATGGCTTCCCCCTCAACTCGCCCCTTCGCCAAAGGCGCGATAAGAAGTTTTGGAGGGTCCAGGGAACCTTTTTCAAAAGGTTCCCTGGCGGGGTCCGGGGCAACGCCCCGGCTCTAAACGCCCATAATATTATAGCCGGAATCCACGAAAACGACGTCGCCGGTGGTGCCGGACGAGAGGTCGGAGGCGAGGTAGAGGGCGCATTTTCCCACGTCTTCGATGGAAATGTTTCGGTGCAGGGGAGCTTTTTCCTCGATGCGTCCGAGGATGGACTTGAAGCCGGAGATGCCCGATGCGGCCATGGTCTTGACCGGCCCGGCCGAGATGGCGTTGATGCGCACGCCCTTTTCGCCCAGGTCCACGGCCAGATAGCGCACGCAGGCTTCCAGGGCGGCTTTGGCCACGCCCATGGCGTTATAGTTGGCCACTACCTTGCCGGAGCCGTAGTAGCTCATGGTCAGGACGGACCCGCCCACGGGGAAAAGCGGCTCGAAGGCGCGGCACAAGGCGACCAGGGAATACGAGGACACGTCCAGGGCTATCTTGTAGCCTTCGCGGCTGGTATCGATGAACCGGCCTTTGAGGTCTTCGCGGTTGGCGTAGGCGATGGAGTGAACGAGAATATCCACGCCGCCCCACTTCTCGCGCACAAGTTCCGCGCCGGACGCGATCTCCTCATCCGAAGTGACGTCGCACTTGTACATGAATTCCCCGCCGAGCTCCTCGCAGATGGGAGCCAATCGGCGTTCGATGGGGTCTGCGGCGTAGCTGAAGGCGAGGCGGGCGCCGTGTTCCTTCATTTGCCGGGCTATGCCGTAGGCGATGGAACGATCGTTGACCACACCGAAAATGAGAGCCTTTTTATCCTTGAGCAGCATGTAGTCTCCTTTGCTTGTCGGCATGGTACCCCTGCCCGCGGTTTCTGGCGAGGATAAATTGACCCGGACGGGGAGCTACATGGCCGCGTACACCGCTTCCAGGATGCGGGCCGAATTGGCGGCTCCGTCGAGGTTGAGATTGAGGGGCGCGGCCTTCCTGTCCAGACTCTCCCGCATGAGCGAAGCCAGACGCTCCGCGCCGAGATCATCCTCGGTGATGACCTTGAGGCCGCCTTTTTCCTCGATGCGCCGGGCGCGCATGTTCTGCTCGCGGTTCTGAAGAAAGGGGTACATGAGCCCGAAGGTGTTGGTCGCCAGCAGATTCATGGTCGTGTTGTAGCCGCCCAGGGAAACGGACAGCCTGGCCAGATCGAGATAGGCCAGGAACCGCTTGGTGAAGCGTTTCACGGTGATGTGCGGAAAGGCTTCGGCCTGGGCCTGAAGACGCGCGAACTCGTCCTCCTCGACATAGGGACCGGTGAACATGGCCAGTTTGTGCGGGTGGGTCCGCTGAAGGATGGGCGAAGCGGCCATGGCCCCGCGCAACAGGTCGCGGCCGATATGTCCGCCGCCCACGGAAACGACCACCAGGGGCGTATCGCCGAGATCGAGTTCGGCGGCGAGCCGCTCGGTCTCGGCCGGATCGGGCTTGCGGGCCACATAGCCGGTGTAATGGACTTCGGGAACGATGCCGTCCACGCCGGGAAAGGTCTCGTCGAGCCTGACGAGGTTGGGGTCCGAATGCACCAGGACGTGGTCGAAATTGGGATTGAGGTAGCCGTGGACGCGCTCCACCTGCCGCTTCATGTCGTTCTTCTCCACCAGGATGTCCCGCACGGAGCAGACCGACCGGCACTTGCCGTACTCGCCCTTCCGGACCTTCTTGAGGATGGGCAACAGCTCGAAGCGGAATTTCTTGCGCCCGAAGGGAAAGAGCTCGACCATGAAAATATCGGGCTGCTGCTCCGCCATGATCTGTTTGAACAGACGCAGGCGGCGCACCAAGACCTCGTCCACCTCGGCCCCCTCTTCCAGGGGAATGAAGCGGGTGAACTTGGCGTCCATCATCAATCCGGGAAGCTGGACTCTGGTCATGTTGGCCGGCGGATCGAAATCCACCTCGGCCCCGCCCGTAACCAGGACAACCTCGTGATCCTTCAGGGCCTTGACGATTTCCAGGGACCGGAACATGTGGCCGACGCCGAGCACGTGCTGGCAGTAGAAGACGATGCGCATTACAGCTCCATATTCAGCTCGCCCAGGGCGAGTTCGTTTTCAACGCATTCTATGCGGTGCAGGCGGTACGGCAGGTATTCCACCGCATCGTCGGGCATGAAGTCCGAGCCGGACAGGGCGTGGGCGAGGCATTTGAGGACCCCGTTGTGGGTAATAACCAGCACGGACTCGCCTGAATGTGTTTCAGAGAAATCGATGAGCGCGTCGCAGGCGCGGAAAAGGACCTCGTCGCGGCTCTCCCCGCCGTCCGGGCGAAAGCCGAATCCCTGGTATTCCTGCCTGCGGACCTCCTTGCGCATCTCCTTCAACTCTTCCTTGGTCAGGCCGGTCCACCGGCCCCAATCCTGTTCCCCGAGCCGTTCGTCCTCGAACACGGGTAGACCCAAGGCCTCGTTGATGATATCGGCCGTTTCCCTGGCCCTGGAAAGGGTCCCAGTCAGGATGCAATCCAGCCCCTCCCCGGCCAGGGCTTCCCCCCACTTGCGGGCCATTTCTCGACCTTCATCGCAAAGCGGGACATCGGTGTTGCCCTGAATGCGGCATTGCCGGTTCCATTCGGTCAACCCGTGGCGCATACAGAAATAGGTGGTCATGTCGTTCAGGCCCTCGCTTCGGCCAATCGGCGCAGAACCTCGGCTACATGGCCGTAGTTGCGCCGCGCGTTGTGTTCTTCGCTTACGTATCGCGGCGCGTTGTCGGCCAGCGCCGCGCACCGCTCCGGGTCGCGGATTAGCTCATCCACGCCCCGGGTGAAATGTTCCAAGGCCGCCGGGGTGATGATCCCGGTCCGGCCGTGGGCCACCACATGGGGCGCGCCCTCGTCGTCCGTGGCCACCACGGGCAGACCGCACTGCTGCGCCTCCAGATAGACCATGCCGACGCTCTCCTTGAGCCCCGGAAAGGCGAACAGGTCGCCGGCGGCGAAAAAGCCGCCGAGCCGCTCGCGGTCCACCAGCCCCACAAAGCGCACCCGCTCCCCGAGCAGGGCCTGCGCCTCGGACTCCAGTTTCGGCCTGCGCGGACCGTCTCCAGCCACGGCGAGGACGATATTCCTCCCCTGCCGCACGAGATCGGCGCAAGTCTTGAAGACCCACCGCACGCCCTCGGCCTTGACCCCGGCGCGCATCATGGCCGCAGTGACCACCACGCGTGCGTTCTCCGCCCCCCACTCCCGGCGCAGCGCGGCTCCGGCAGCCCCGTCGCGGGCAAGCAGGCCCTCAGGCAGACCGGGCCGGACATGGGTATAGCGGTCTGGGGGCAACAACTTGGCGCACCCTTTCAGATCATTGAAACGATTGCAAAAGATATGATCGGCACGGAGCATGGCCCGTCTGTTGAGGCGGAAGCCCGGCCATGTTGCCGCCTTTCGGCCCCGGTTCTCGGCGTAACTGGCCTGGAAAAGCGCGTAGGGAATCCCCAGCCTGGCGGCGCAAGCAGGACCGAACACGTCCGGCGCCTTGTAGTAAGTGCCGTAGGTCAGCCATGCCCCGCATCCCCGGGCGGCCTCGGTCATCCTCCCCATGGCCCGGTACGCGCCGGGCCAACTGAAAGGATGCTTCCATATCTCCTTGGCGGGGAAAAACGGCACGGAGACCACTTCATGGCCAAGCCCGGACAACGTATCACGCAGATCGCGGGCGATGGTCACGTCGCCGGAAACCGACGCGTTGTCCAAAGGTTTGAACGGGGTGCACAAGGCGATCTTCACGGGTCACTCTCAAATTTTCAGCGAAACGCCGTCAACGCACACCAACTGCCCCCGCGACCGGCCTACTGCCGGGGCGGCAACAGGGGCAGCGGCTCCGGTTCCACAACCGGCAAATGAGCCAGCCGGGTCTCCACAACCTTGGGGTTGGGATAGGTCTCCAGAATGGATTCAAGCAGCTCCCGGGCCTTGGCGTAATCCCGGTCGTTCTCGGCTATGTCGGCCTGAAGAAAGATCGCGAGCGCCCGTGTCTCGTCGGATATTTTCCCGAGCCTGAGCAGCGCGTTCAAGGTCTTGGACGCCTGGGACCAACTGGAAATGAAGGTGTAGCTCTGGGCCAGCTCATACATGCACTTGGCCTTGGCCTCATCGTCCGCAGCGGAATCCGCGCAGTTCTCAAGGGTTGCGGCCACCAGGTCGTAACTGCCCATGGACCTGTACAGCCGCGCCATACGCAGTTGGGTCCTGTAGACATGATCGGGGTTGTCCTGGGCGTGATTCAAACATTTTTCAAATGATTCAAGAGCCTTTGCCGTATTGCCAAGCTCAGAATAGACCTCACCCAACTGAAACATGATCTTCCAGGCCGTATCCGGGTCGTCGCCCAGCTCAAGGTACATGGCTTCAAGCAGGACCACGGCCCGATCGTAGTCGCCCTTGATGGACACCGCAATCTCGGCCAGCCGGTCCCACGCCTCCTTGCGATGCGCGCCCTGGGGCTCCACCTGAAGATAGCGTTCGAAATCCTTTTCCGCTTCGAGGTAGAACCCCTTGGAATAGGATTCGCGCGCCCGCTCGATGTCCTCCCGGCCGGGCGTGGAGGACGAAGAGCAGGCCGCGGCGGCAAACGCCGCCGCGGCCAGCAGTATCAACACGAGTATGGTTCGCATAGCCCTCTAGGCCTGGACCTCGGTCAGGTCTTCGTCGTCATCCATGACAAGGTCGAATCCAACAACCTTGTTTTCGGCGTCCATGCGCACCAGGCGAACGCCCTGCGTGGCGCGGCCGCGGGTCTGGCTGACTTCGCCGACCGACATGCGGATAACCTTGTTCTGGGAAGTGAGCAGGATCACGTCGTCGGACTCGTTGACCATGTGCGCGCCCACGACCTTGCCGGTCTTGTTGGTCAAGCGCATGTTCAGGATGCCCTTTCCGCCCCTGGTCTGGACCCGGTACTGATCGATGGAGGTACGCTTGCCGTAGCCGCCTTCGGACACGGTCAGAATCTGATCGCGCTCGGAATCGCCGGTTACGACGCAGGCCACAACCTCGTCATTGGGCCGCAACGCCATGCCCTTCACACCGGCGGTCGCGCGTCCCATGGGACGCGCGTCGTTGATGTTGAAGCGGATCGCGGAACCGTCCCGGCTGGCCAGGATGCAGTCCACGTCCGGCTCGATCTCCCGCACGGTCATGAGCTGATCGCCGTCGCGCAGGTTCACGGCCCGGATGCCGGTGGTCCGGCAGTTGCCGTACAGTCCGATGGAAGACCGCTTTATCATGCCCTTGCGGGTAACGAACAGGAAGAACCTGTCGTCGTCGAACTCCCGCAGGGACAGGCAGGTGGCTATATGCTCGTCCTTCTCCAGGGGCAGGAGGTTGTTGACGTGCCCGCCCTTGGCGTAGCGCGACCCTTCCGGCACCTGGTGGACCTTGATCTTGAACATCTTGCCCAAGTTGGTGAACAGCACCAGATGCTGATGGTTGGTGGTCAGCATGAAGGTGTGGATGAAGTCCCCGTCGCCGGTCTGCACGCCCGCAATGCCCTTTCCGCCGCGCTTCTGGGCGGTGTAGTTGGACAGCGGAGTGCGCTTGATGTAGCCCCGGCGGCTCAAGGTGATGACCGTATCCTCGTCCGGGATAAGGTCTTCGATGTCGATGGAGTCGAGATCGGCCTGAAGCAGCTCGGATTTGCGCGGTGTGGCGTAGTTTTCCTTGATCTCGGAAAGTTCGTCACGGATGACGCCCTTGAGCACGTCCTCGTTGGACAGAATGGACTTGAAGTATTCGATCTTCTTCATCAATTCGGCCAATTCTTCCAGAAGCTTGTCGCGTTCCAGTCCGGTCAGCTTCTGCAAGCGCATGTCGAGGATGGCCCGGGCCTGAATCTCGGAGAGCTCGAACCGGACCATCAACGCGTCGCGGGCCTCGTCGGGCGACTTGGACGCGCGGATCAGCTTGACGACTTCGTCGATGTTGTCGAGAGCGATGCGCAACCCTTCCAGGATGTGAACGCGCTTCTCGCACTTGTCGAGATCGAACTTGGTCCGGCGGATGATGACTTCGCGGCGGTGCTCCAGGAAGTGCCTCAGAACCTCTTTCAGGTTCAGCAGCATGGGCCGCTTGCCGACGACGGCCATCATGTTGATGCCGAAGCTGGTTTCCAGCGGCGTGTACTTGTAGAGCGAATTGATGATGATATCCGGAATGGCCCCGCGCTTGAGGTCCAGAACGATGCGGATGCCCTTGCGGTCGGACTCGTCACGCAGGTCGGCTACGCCGTCAATCTTCTTCTCATGGACCAGCGCCGCGATCTTTTCCACCAGGGTGGACTTGTTGAGCGCGTAGGGAATCTCCCTGATGATGATCGCTTCCTTATGTCCCTTGCGGGCTTCCTCGATCTCCACAACGCCGCGAATCTTGATGGAGCCTCGGCCCGTGGTGTAGGCGTCGATCAGTCCCTGGCCCCCGAATACGGTGCCGCCTGTGGGGAAGTCAGGTCCCTTGACCCGCATCATCAGGGACTCGATGGTGCAGTCGGGATTGTCCAGCAGGTGGATGGAACCGTCGATCAGCTCGCCTAGGTTGTGGGGCGGGATGTTCGTGGCCATGCCGACCGCGATGCCGGTGGTGCCGTTGAGCAGCAGGTTCGGCACCTTGGTGGGCAGGACGGAAGGCTCCTGAAGGGTGTTGTCGTAGTTGGGCGAGAAATCGACGGTGTTCTTTTCGATGTCCCCGAGGAACTCCGAGCAGAGCTTCGCCATTCTGACTTCGGTGTAACGCATGGCGGCCGCGGAGTCGCCGTCGATGGAACCGAAGTTGCCCTGGCCGTCGACCAGCATGTCGCGCATGGAAAAGTCCTGCGCCATACGCACCAACGCGTCGTAGACCGCGGAGTCGCCGTGCGGGTGGTATTTACCGATGACGTCACCGACCACGCGGGCGGACTTCTTGTAGGCCCTGTTGTGGTAGTTGCCCAGGTCGTACATGGCGTACAGGATGCGCCGGTGAACCGGCTTCAACCCGTCGCGAACGTCCGGGATGGCGCGTCCGATGATGACGGACAGGGAATACTCAAGATAGCTTTTCTTGAGTTCGCTTTCGATGGTGATTGTATCACTCATTCCTTACTTGCCTCCTGGGATGCCGGTCCCCGGCAGGGGCTGCTTCCGGCTGCCCGGACCTCCTTTGACAAAGGGGGCCGGGAATCTCCCAAACTTTTGTCTCGCCGCCGGGCCGGTTCGCCCGGACACACATCGGCGGCGCTGGTTTTTCGCAAACTGAAATCCGTCGGCTGTTCGCCTAGCCTCTGAACAAGGGCCGGGTCCGCCTCTTCGCGGCTCCCCGACTCCCGCCGAAGCCTTGACTAGATATCCAGATCCTGGACGGCCAGGGCGTTCTTTTCGATGAACTCCCTGCGCGGTTCCACGTTGTCGCCCATAAGGTCGATGAATATGTCGTTGGCCGCAGCCGCGTCCTCGACGGTCACACGGAGCATGGTCCGGTTTTCCGGGTCCATGGTCGTTTCCCAGAGCTGTTCCGGGTTCATTTCACCCAGACCCTTGTAGCGCTGGATCTGCCAGCCGCGATGGGCTTCCTCGATGACCGCGTCATACAGCGCGAAAATGCCGGAAACGACCCTCTCGCCCTCTTTCATGTCCAGGGCGAACTCGAACCCGCCGCAAGCCTCCTTGAGCTCTCCATAGGTCTTGTAGGCCGTTCTGTAGAGCTTGGAATGGAAGAACTCCATGGCCAGGCGCGTGCGATGGCCGTTGTCGTTCTCGAACGCGAGATACAGGCGGTCCTTATCCTGCTCATGGTCGTGTTCCGTCTCTATCTCGACCTTGTAGCCGTTGGTCTCGAAATTCTTCTTGAATATTTCGGGATCGTGCTCTTCGAAATAGGTGAACGAAATCCGCTCCGGGAATTCCATGAGCTTCATGTACAGGTCGGGCGCGATGCCCACGGTTTCCGCCTCGTTGAACCGGACGCGCATGAAGCGAATCTTCTCCATGGCCTCGATCAGCCGCTGTCCTTCCAGCACGGCGTTCTTCTCGGTCTTCACGGAAAGGTCGCCGCCGATGCGCTCGATCAGGAAGTTGTCCAGCTCGATGTCGTCCTTGATGAACCGTTCGAACTTGCCCTTGCTCGCCCGGTACAGCGGCGGCTGGGCGATGTAGATATGGCCTCGGTGGATCAGCTCTTCGTACTGCCTGAAGAAGAAGGTCAGGAGCAGGGTACGAATGTGCGAGCCGTCCACATCGGCATCGGTCATGATGACGATCTTGTGGTAGCGCAGCTTGTCGTAGTCCTTTTCGTCCTCTTCATGGCCTATGCCTATGCCGAAGGCGGTAATCATGGCCCGGATTTCCTTGTTTCCGAGCATCTTGTCCAGGCGGGTCTTCTCCACGTTCAGAATCTTGCCTCGAAGGGGAAGAATGGCCTGAATCTTGGGGTTGCGGCCCTGCTTGGCCGAGCCGCCTGCCGAATCACCCTCAACGATGAAGATTTCGGAGTCGGCGGGATTCTTCGACTGGCAGTCCGCCAGCTTGCCGGGCAACGCGTTGTCGGACAAGGCGCCCTTGCGGCGAACCAGGTCCCGAGCCTTGCGCGCGGCCTCGCGAGCTCTCGCCGCGTCCACGACCTTCTCGATGATGAACCGGGCTTCCTTGGGATTCTCCTCGAAGAAGGTGTTCAACTTCTCGTAGATGACGCCGGCCACCAGACCAGCGGCCTCGGAGTTGCCGAGCTTGGTCTTGGTCTGGCCCTCGAACTGCGGATCGGGCAGCTTGACCGAGATGACCGAAGTCAGGCCTTCGCGGACGTCGTCGCCGGTCAGCTTCTTGACCAGTTTCCTCGGCAGGTCGGCGTTCTGGACGTAGTTGTTGATGGCCCTGGTCAAGGCCGTCTTGTAGCCCGCCAGGTGCGTACCGCCCTCAATGGTCCGGATGTTGTTGGCGAAGGTGTAGGTGTTTTCCTTGTAGCCCGAGGTGTACTGAAGGGCGAATTCGACAATCATGTTCTCGGACTCGCCGACACCGTGCACTATCTCGCCGATGGTGTTCAGGTTGGTGTTGATGTCCTTGACATACTGCGTAATGCCGCCCTCAAACTTGAAGCTCTCGGCACTGCCGGACCTCTCGTCCTTGAACTCGATCTCCAGGCCCGAGTTCAGATAGGCCAGCTCGCGGAACCGCTTGCGCAGAACATCGTATTCGAACTGATTGACCTCGAAAATTTCCTCGTCGGGTCTGAACCGCTGCGTGGTGCCGGTGGAATCGGACGGTCCGATCTCCTCCAGCTCGCCGACCACGTGGCCGCGTTCGAACTTCATGCGGTAGGTCCGGCCGTTACGCCTGACCGTGGTCTCCATGAACTCGGACAGGGCGTTGACGCAGGACACGCCCACGCCGTGCAGGCCGCCCGAGACCTTGTAGGAGTCGTTGTCGAACTTGCCGCCCGCGTGCAGCGTGGTCATGGCCAACTGAACCGCAGGAACCTTTTCCTTCGGGTGGATGTCCACAGGGATGCCGCGGCCGTTGTCGGTGACCGTACAGGAGTTGTCCATGTGCAGGGTGACCTTGATCTTGTCGCAGTACCCGGCCATGGCCTCGTCAATGGAGTTGTCGATAACTTCGTAGACCAGATGATGCAGGCCACGGATGTCCGTGGACCCGATGTACATGGCCGGGCGTTTCCGAACGGCCTCGAGTCCCTCTAGAACGGTAATTGACTCGGCGTTGTACTGTTTCTCGCTCATTTATGCGTTTTCCTCGGTATAGTAGGTCTCTTCCTGGATCATCATGGGCATGACGATCACTATGTAATCCTTGTCGTCGACTCCGGTCAGCCCGCAGGGGGCCTCGGTGCCGGTGAGCGTGAATTTCACGGTCTCGGAATTGAAATGGTTGAGTATCTCGATCAGGTTCCGCGTGGGGAAGGCGATCCGCTCCATGTCGCCGGAGAAGACGGCGTCGATGGACTCCCGGGCCGTACCTGTCTCCTGGCCCTGCGCGGACACGGTTACTTCGTTCTCGCCGAACGTGAAGTAGGCGCAGCGGTTGGAGTCGGTATTGAACAGGGCCACACGGGACAGGGCGTCCACCAGGTCGAGGCGCTTGACCTCAAGGGTGGAGACGTTGTCGTCGTTCAGCCTGGCCAGGAAGTTGTTGTAGTTCGGATACTGGTAATAGGACAGCGGCAAGGTGAAGGTTTCCCGCTTGTCCCCGGTGCGGAAGAAGAGCCGCTTGTTGGAAATGGCCAACTCGATCTCATCGGCGGTCAGCCACTTCTTCAGTTCGGACAGATACTTCTTCTGGATCAGCACGCCCTCTTCGGGAAGCATCGCGTAAATGTCGTCGTTGACGAAATCGAGCATGGCGAACTGATGCCCGTTCAGGCCGCAGACTTCGACGATCTTGTTGCCGTCCTTCTCGCGCGGAACAATGTGGATGCACGCGATGGCCTCCATGGAGTCCTCATCGGAAATGCAGAAGGATATCTTGTCTATGATCTCATGAAGGAAATCGCCGGACCAGTAGACTGTGCCGTCCTCGGGAAAGGAGGAGAACTTCTGGAACCACTCGGGATCGTTGACCGGGAACTTGTACTTTCTGGCCTTCTGCTCAACCAGCACGTTCTGATTCGCGTCATCCGTATGGATGGTAAGCTCCCCCTGATCGGATCTGAGCTGCTTCACCAGGTCGTAGAAGGCGCGCCCCTGCACGCCGGCCAAACCTTCCCCTTCCAGGGCTGCCGGGTACGATCCCATGAACTCCAGATTCGAGTCGGTGCTCATGATGTTCAGGTTCCCGTTTTCGCACTGGAGCCAGATGGTCCGCAGGAAGGCTGCACCGGTTTTGGCCGGGATGATGTTCGCCGACTTCTGGAGTCCTTCGATGATTTCATCTCGGTTCACTTTCAGAAACATAAAAAATATCTCCTTGATTGAGATTTATTACCTCGGTTCCTTTGTTCCTTTTGGAATCAAGTCATTATTTTTATTGATTTTTTTAAGCACACTGTTTGTTATCATTTACGAACCGAAAGTGCGTGAATCGGTTCAATCCGCCAATTGTCACGACATGCGACATTTATTCTTCAACGTTTTCAACAGTTGTTTCAATTCGAAGTCATCTTCCTGTAATTGATCGATTTTTTTGACCGAGTACAGGACCGTCGAGTGATCTTTTCCGCCGAAGGCCCTGCCCAGCGCCGGGTAGGATGTGTTCAACATCTGGCGGCAAAGGTACATGGCCACCTGGCGGGCGTGGGCGATATGTTGGTGCCGTTTGGTGCCCGTAAGGTCCTTCACGTGAACGCTGAAGTGCTCGGCCACCACGCTGAGTATCTTCTTGGGCGTCAGGTCGTCCGTGGTCTTTTCCTCGGTGTTGGCCAGGATGTGTTCAAAATCCTTCTGCGAGAGGTCCTGCTTGACCAGTTCCTTGAAGGCGAAAAGCTTGAGCAGGATACCTTGCAGGTAACGGAAGTCCGTGAACCGCTGGGCCAGCGTAAGCACCTGTTCCTTCGTCAGAGTCAGCCGCTTGGCCCGGGCCTGACGCTGGATGTAGCCGACCCGAATTTCCAGGTCGGGCTCCTTGAGGGTGACGATCAGCCCCCACCCCAGACGCGACTGGAGGTTGTCGTCCAGGAAGTCGTAACTGGTGACTTTCTCCCGGCAGGCTAGGACCATCTGTTTTTTGTTGTCGTAGAAGTGATTGAATATATTAACCAATTCCTGTTGGAAATGGGGATGTTCCTTGATCTTGTGGAAGTCGTCGATGAACAGGAAATTGTATTCGAACAGGTGGTTGCGCGCCTTGAACGGGTCGCCCTTGAACCGGATTGAGTACAGGGAGTTTAGTTCCTCCAGGGAACCCATGAAGATGGTCGAATAGTCGTGCTTCTTGCTGATCTCGTTGGCCACGGACTTGAGCAGATGGGTCTTGCCGGACCCGCCCGGCCCGCAAATGATGAACGGGTTGAACAGGGAGCCCGTCTGCTTCGCCACCTCCTTGGCGGAGGCGATGGGGAAATAATTCTTCTTGTTTATCAGGAAGGTGTCGAAGGTGAATTCCTGGCCGAAGGGAAAGTCGATGCGTTTGACCACGTCGGCCACCTGGACACCGCGTGAGCGGTCGGCGGATTCGCTGTCCTTGTAGCTGACCACGTAGCCGTTTCCCAGGAACAGATTGAGCTGCGCCTCGAACTTGTCCTGAATGTCCGACTCGAACCACTTGGCGAAAAAAGAATGGGGAAAACCGATGGTGAGCCGTTTGTTTTCCTCGGAGTAGTCGAAGGACAGAGGGTCGAACCAGCGCTTTAATTCCTCGTCCGTGCAGGTCTGGAGGAAGTGTTGCCGTAGTGAATCTTTCACGATGTGATGGTGTTTTTTGTAACTAGTTGAAATTTAAGTATTATAAAAACAAAAAAACGAGTCTAAAAAAACTCCCGAAATTAATGTGATTCTATACTCCAAAATGGGCCGGAAGCCAAGCTTTTCCGCCATTTTTTCCCTTATTTGACGTATTCGAAACACCGTTTTCTACCGTTGCTCGAACATCTGTTGATAACATGAGGAAAACAAGGAGTTTTCCTCTTATTTTGGAGTTATCAACAGACGCTTTCCGGGCAGATCAACAAGTCGGTTTTCCTTCCGGCGAATTTGGATTACAAGAGGTTGACTTCAAGCACGGAACAACACCCCCGGCCGCTGTTCGCGCGAGGGGGCGAAGGCAGGATACAAATGGCAGAATTCAAAGTGAACAAGACGGTCAGCGAGATCAACGAACGCATTCGCCAGGGCAAGGCCGTGGTCGTCAATGCCGAGGAGATGGTCGAGATCGTCAGGAAGGAAGGGAAGGTCAAGGCCGCTCAGGAAGTGGACGTCGTCACCACCGGCACCTTCTCTCCCATGTGCTCCTCCGGTCTGATCTTCAACATAGGCCAGCAGCCGCCGGTCATGAAGGTTTCCAAGCTGTGGCTCAACAACGTGCCCTGCTACAGCGGCCTGGCCGCCGTGGACGCGTATCTCGGGGCCACAGAGTCCGCCGAGGACGATCCGTTGAACAAGGTCCATCCCGGACGCTTCGCCTATGGCGGAGCGCACGTCATGGAGGATTTGCTGCGCGGTAAGGCCGTGCATCTGCGGGCCGAGGCCTACGGCACGGACTGCTACCCGCGGCGCGAACTGGACAAGGATATCACCCTTGCCGACCTGCCCAATGCGGTCATGCTCAACCCGCGCAACTGCTACCAGAACTACAACGCGGCCGTGAACCTCACCAACAGGACCATTTACACGTACATGGGCCCCCTCAAGGCGAACGCGTCGAACGTGAACTACGCCACCTCCGGCGAGCTCTCCCCGCTTTTCAACGATCCGTACCTGAAGACCATCGGCCTGGGCACGAGAATCTTCCTGGGCGGCGGCATCGGCTACGTCATCGGCGAGGGCACACAGCACGTCCAGAAGCCCAAGCGCAACGAACGCGGCATCCCCGAAAGCGGCTCCGGTACTCTCATGCTCAAGGGCGATTTCAAGAAGATGGAAGCCCGCTACGTGCGCGCCCAGTCCATCATCGGCTACGGCGTTTCCCTGGCGCTCGGCGTGGGTATTCCCATCCCCATGCTCAACGAGGAGATGGCCTGGTTCGCCGGCGTGTCCAACGCCGACATATCCATGCCCGTCAAGGACTATGGCTACGATTATCCCAACGGCATCCCCCGCGAGGTCACCCGCGTGACCTTTGAGGAACTGCGCAGCGGTGAAATCACGGTCAATGAAAAGAAGACCTCTACCGTGCCGGTTACCTCCCACGCAATGTCCCTGGAAGTGGCCGACAAGCTCAAGGAATGGATACTCAAGGGCGAATTCCTGTTGACCGAAAAGCAGGAAGATATCCCGAGTTATTAATAAGAATGCCTCCGGCGGCCAGAGGGGAAACCTCTTGAAAGAGGTTTCCCCTCTGGACTCCCCTTCCAAAACTTTTTGTGTGCCTTCGGCAGGTGCGCACAGTGCAAGTTGGAAAGGCTGTCCCTCTTGGGACAGCCTTTTTGTTTGAGGGTGAAGATTCTTCTATTTCTTTCGCGAGGTGACTGCAAAAGTGTCGGAAGGGAAAGGATGAGCCCCATACGGGAGAATTTTGGGGGTGTGTCTATAGTGCACCCCAATCAGCGTGTTGTATGGAATGCCCCGTTGCTCCAGACATAAGCGCGATAGCAGGGAACGACGTTATCGCTGCACTGCGAAGGATGCACCGCCAGCAAAAGAACATTGGTTCCGTCCATGTCCACGACCTTCCATCCGTGAGCAAGAAACTCGTATGGTTTTCCGTCCACAACGACCCACAACAAGGTGCCGCCGGTGCCGCCCCACATGGTGAGGGATGTCGAGCAGGAAAATTGCGACGCATCCACAATAGTCTCAGGGCGGCCGTCGCCGGTGAAGTCATACAGTGTAATGGTTTGCTCGGTGGAGTGAAATTTCCCATCGTTAAAATCCGTACACATCTTCTTTTCACGCTGGACGATTTCCGTAGCGGTGATCGGTCCGTCCTCGGCCATTGCGCCCTGTGCGAAGCACAGTATGGCGGCGATAAAAAACAGAACGCATCTCATAGGGGCTCCTTATTTCTGTTATTGATATTGTTGGTGCGAGAATTCCCCGACGCCTTCTACAATGAGTCCCGAGGGCCGCAAAAATCGAAACTCCGTGTTTCGGCTCAGCCCGTGCGGATTATTGCCCTGGCATCAAATAGAGGCGGCATTCCGTTTTGGACGGCTATCGGTAACGCCGTCATCGTTCCTGATTAGGCTTGACCAGAGAAGACGCACCTATAACGGCATACCGGATAATTGAATGTTGCTCAATGCCATGCGCGTTATTTTGGCAAGGTGCCGCTTTTTCGCCCAATTGCGCTTTGGCCGCTAGGTCGCAAAAAGGCCCTGCCGGAACGACAGGGCCTTTTTGATGTGAATGGCTATCCGCGTATCTAGGCGACGTGCTTTGCGCCCGCCTTGATGGCTTCGGCGTTGGCCGGGATGAGTTTGTGGTAGCGCGGGGATATGACGTTTTCGAGAGAGCCGATCAGGGCATCCAGGGGGATGATTCCCGAGGCCTGGACGAAGGCACCGATGGCGACCATGTTGGCCATGCGGGTGTTGCCCAGTTCGTCGGCGATCTCGTTGCACGGCACGTCATAGCATTTGAGGCGTTCCGTATCGGCCAGCTCCATGTCGATGAGGGAGGAGTTGATGATATGGATGCCGCCGTCCTGCACGCGCTGTTGGAACTTGTCCAGGGACGGCCGGTTCATGGCAATGAGGGATTTGGGCCGGAGGATGATGGGCGACCCGATGTCCTCTTCGGAGAGCACCACGGTACAGTTGGCGGTTCCGCCGCGCATCTCGGGGCCGTAGACCGGGATATAGGTGACGTTGAGGCCGTCCTTCATGCCCGCGTAGGCGAGGAGGTTGCCGATGAGCATGACGCCCTGGCCTCCGAAGCCCGCGATGATGGAATCGATATAGCGCATCAGCAGACACCCCCTTCCTCGGAAACGTCTTTATAGATGCCCAAGGGGAAGTATGGGATCATTTCCTTTTCGATTCGCTCGTTGGCCTTGAGCGGGGTCATTTTCCAGTTGGTGGGGCAGCCGGAGAGCAGCTCGACGAATCCGAATCCGGTGTTGTTGAGCTGGAACTCGAACGCCTTTTTCAGGTATTTCTTGGCCTTTTTGATGTTGGCCACGGAGTTGAGCGCGCCGCGCGCGGCAAAGGCCACGCCGCCCAGGGAGGCGATGATTTCGGTCATGCGGATGGGCGCGCCTTCGTGCGTCTGGCAACGTCCGGCGGGAGTGGTCGTGGTGATCTGTCCGATCATGGTGGTCGGGGCCATCTGGCCGCCGGTCATGCCGTAGACGGTGTTGTTGACGAAGACGACGCACATCTTTTCACCGCGGTTGGCGGCGTGCATGATTTCGGCCATGCCGATGGAGGCGAGGTCGCCGTCACCCTGGTAGGTGAAGACGAATTTGTCGGGCCGGGAGCGCTTTACGCCGGTGGCCACTGCCGGTGCGCGGCCGTGCGGCGCTTCCACTGCATCCACGTTGAGGTAGTTGTAGAGGAAGACGGAGCAGCCGATGGAGGTGACCAGGAGGGTGTTTTCCGCCAGGTTCATTTCGTCGAGCAACTCACCGATGAGCCGGTGGGCGATGCCGTGATGGCAGCCCGGGCAGTAATGGGTGGGCCGGTCGATGACGCTTTCGGGCCTTTCAAAGACCAATTTTTCGTTCATTTCGGTCATTTATTTACCCTCCAGGCAGTTGAGGATCGGCTCCTCCAGCTCATCCGGGGTGGGCAGGTTTCCGGGGTAGACGGGGTAGAAGTCGGAGTCCGCGATGGTCCTGATGGCCAGGCGGACATCGTCGACCATCTGTCCCAGGTTGTGCTCAATGGTGAGGAATCGCTTGCCCTGCTCGGCCAGCGCCTTGAGTTCCTGTTCCGGGAACGGGTACAGGGTGATGGGCCGGAACAGGCCGACCTTTTTGCCTTCCTTGCGGAACTTGCGCACCGTGGACTTGGCGATGCGGCCGATGGAGCCGTAAGCGCAGACGATAAGGTCGGCATCCTCGGTCTCGAATTGCTCGGCCTCGGTCATGCTCTTCCAGGAGTCGTATTTGGCCTTGAGCAGTTTGTTCTGTCCGGCCAAGGCGCCTTCTTCGAGGAAGAGGGACTTGATGAGCCGTTTTTCACGGCCGCCGGTGCGTCCGTTGATGGCCCAGTCGCCGCCCGCGTTTTCGTCGACGTTCTCGGGTTCCCAGGGAACGATGGGTTCCTTCATCTGGCCGAGAATGGCGTCGCCCAGAATGAGCACCGGTGTACGGTGTTCGAAGGCGATGTCGAAGGCGCGGATGGTCAGGTCGTAGGCTTCCTGCACAGTGCCGGGAGCGAGGGTGAAGTGACGGTAGTCGCCGTGCCCGCCGCCTCGGGTGGACTGGTAATAGTCGCCCTGGGAAGGACCGATGTCGCCCAGGCCTGGCCCACCTCTGGTCATGTTGACGACGACCGCCGGGACTTCGCTGCCCGCCATGTAGGAGATTGCCTCCTGCTTGAGGGCGATGCCGGGCGAGGAACTGGAGGTCATGGCCCGGACGCCGGTGGCGCCCGCGCCGAGCAGCATGTTGGCCGCGGCCACTTCGGATTCGGCCTGGACGAAGTCGCCTCCGGCCTTGATCATGGCCGAGGACATGAACTCGGGAATGTCGTTCTGGGGAGTGATGGGGTAGCCGAAGAAACACTTGCACTTTGCGGCCAGTGCGCCGCGTGCGATGGCTTCGTTACCCTTGACGAAGATGCGTTCTGATGTCTTGCTCATGCTACTTATCCCCTTTTTTCTTTGGGGTCCTGTACACTTTGATCGCCACGTCGGGGCAGATCTGGGCGCAGGATGCGCAGCCGGTACATTTGTCCTTGTCGGCCTCGGGCACCTCGGCGACCTTGTAGCCGCTGACGTTGAACCGGTCAGACTGGACGATGATGTCGACGGGACAGACGGTGGTACAGAGCAGGCACCCCTTGCACCGATCTTCCTGGACCTCAATTCGAGACATGTTTACTCCAGTTCTGTTAATAATGAGAAAATGTTGCCGTAGTTACAGGATGAGCATCGCATCCCCGTAGGAGAAGAAACGGAAGTTGTTTTCCAGGGCGAACGCGTATGCATCCAGAATGGTTTTTCTACCAGCAAGAGCCGAGATCATAATGATGAGCGACGATTCTGGCAAATGGAAGTTCGTGAGGATACCGTCGACCACTCCGAAAGTATAGCCCGGCGATATGAAAATGTCCGTTTCTCCGTGGAACGGGCGGATGGAGCCCGCTTCGCGAAGCATCCCTTCCAGCGTGCGGGCGCTGGTGGTGCCCACCGCGATGACGGGGCGTCCTTCGGCCTTGGCCCGGCGGACGGCCTCCGCCGTGGCGTCGGAAACCTCGATGTATTCGGCGTGCATCCGGTGGTCGCGGATGTCCGGGCAGCGCACCGGGCTGAAGGTTCCGTAGCCGACGTAGAGGGTCACTTCGGCCCACTCGATGCCCCTGGCCCTGATCCGTTCGCGCAATTCCGGGGTGAAGTGCAGTCCGGCCGTCGGAGCGGCCACGGAGCCCGTTCTGGACGTGTCTGAATAGGTGGTCTGGTACCGCTCGCGGTCAGCCTTGCCGTCCGGCCGCTTGATGTAGGGCGGAAGCGGCAGATGGCCGAGGGCGTCGAACAGCGCCTTGAGGTCGCCCTTCCAGCGCAGCTCCACCTTCCAGCGGCCGAATTCGCCCGCCTTCACGGCGGTAAGATGAAAGTCGTCGGAAAACGACACGGTCGTTCCGCGCTTTGGCCCCTTGGAGGCGCGCAGCAGCCCTTCGGCCTCGGCCGTGAACCAGTCGCCCTTCTCCACCGGCTGCATGAGCGGCAGCGGCGTGAGCAGCAGAAATTCCACCTGGCCGCCGGTGGGTTTGTGGCCGAAGACGCGCGCCGGGATGACGCGGGAGTTGTTGGCCACCAACAGGCAGTCTTCCGGGAGGAAATCGATCAGGTCCGTGAATCGGGTCGGGGTCAGCGAGCGGTCCTCGCGGTTGAGGACCAGCAGCCTGGAGCCGTCGCGCCGTTCGGCCGGTTCCTGGGCGATGCGGTCCTCGGGCAGGTCGTAATCGTAGCTCGACAGGCGGTAATCTTCGGGTATTTCCATAAATATATGTCCAATCTCCTTGTGCGATTCGTTTTGTACAACACCTCGAATTTCAACGGAATCTTTTTCTTTTTCAATGATATCGGCAGTATATGGGTCAAAGGGAGCTTTCGGCGGCAGGGGCTTGATCTTGGCCGAATTCATGTTATTTCATATCCATGAATTGGCTTTCCGTGGCTGAGATAGCCAAACTCACCCGCATCCCCGCCCCGACTGCGCGCCGGTACGCCGCTCTGTTCAAGGATTTTCTCGGGGGCCGGAAGGTCGGACGCGTGACCAAGTACCCGGAGGATTCCGTGGTCGTCTTCGAGCGCATATCCCGACTCTACGGCGACGGTCTCGTTACCAGCGAGATCGACGACAGGCTGCACAGCGAGTTTCCCCGGACCATCGAGGTAGACACCCGCCCCTCGGGCGCGGGGCAGCCCGTTGCGTCCATGGACGGTTTCTCCGATCTGGCCGCCACCTTCAACGATGTCCTTTCCCGCGTCACCTCGTGCATGGAGGTCATCGCGGATCAGAAGGCGACCATTGAGCGGCAGCAGGAAGACATTCACAAGCTCAAGACCGCCTTCGTGCTTCTCGCCCGCAGTCAGAAACGCATCAAGCAGCTGCCCTCCGGCCCTGCCGTATTGCCCGAGGAAATAATCGAGCAGACCAAGGCGCTAGAGGAGAAGGATGCGGAGATTGAGGAAATGGCCCTCAAGCTGACCTTCGACACTTCGGATATCAAGGCAAAGCTTCAGATACTCGAGAGCGAACTCGTCCGGTTGCGCAAGGACCGGCGGGACATGGAAAGATACCTTCAGGACAAGATCGACCGGCTCAGGCACGCCGCGTCCTGATTGAGAGAATGAACCACACGCACAGCCCGGAGGGAGAATAATGCGCTCTTTCACCAAAATTCTTTTGGCACTGCTGATCGTCGGCGCGCTGGCCGCCTGCACCGCCAGAACCAGCTCTTCCACTTCCGGGTCGCCCCAGGTGTCCGCCGGACAGCAGCAGGAGCCGGACTACTATCTCGATTTCGACGACATCATGATCCCCAAGGAAATCGACTACGTGAACGACGGGTCCTACAAGCTCGACAACGCCAAGTTTCGCGCTGCGATCATGAAGTTCAAGGGCCGGGTCGAAATCACCGAGCTGGTGCAATACTTCATCAACAACATGACCAAGGACAACTGGAGTCTGGTTTCCAACAACAAGGCCAGCTCCGTGCAGTTCCTGACCTTCGAGAAGTACAACAAGAGCTGCGTTATCGAGATCGACGACTCCTTCGCCTCCGCCACCACTACCATTTTCGCGGTGGAAGTGAAGGACTCGGGCGACGTGAAGAGAAAGTAACATGCAGCCTCATTATGAATTCGCCGGGTTCATGGGCAAGCGCGTCCACCTCGGTGTGACGGGCTCCATCGCCGCGTACAAGGCCTTGGATCTGGCGCGCGCCCTGCAACGGGCGGACTGCATGGTCTCGGCCACCCTGACCAAGGCCGCAGCCCGGTTCGTTACGCCCCTCTCCTTCGAGGCGCTCGGAGCATCGCCCGTCTATACGGACATGTTCGACGAAGCTCCCGGAGCGGATACGGCCTTCGGTCATCTTGAGCCGGGACAGGCCGCGGACGCCCTGCTCATCGCCCCCGCCTCGGCGAATACCATGGCCAAGCTCGCCTTCGGGCTGGCCGACGATATGCTTTCCTGCCAGGCCCTCGCCTTTGCCGGGCCCAGGATCGTGGCCCCGGCCATGAACCCGCGCATGTGGGCCGCTCCGGCCACCAGGCGGAACTGGGACATGCTCGGCGAGCTCGGCTACATCCGGGTGACGCCGGACGACGGTTCGGTCGCCTGCGGCGACACCGGCACCGGACGCCTCGCGCCCCAGGAAGAGATTCTCGTCGCGACCCTCAAGGCGCTGGCTCCGCAAGACATGGCGGGCAAGCGGGTGCTCGTCACTCTTGGCCCCACCCGCGAGCCGTGGGACGCCGTGCGCTTCTGGTCCAACCCGTCGAGCGGCACCATGGGCGCGTGCGTGGCCATGGCCGCCTACCTGCGGGGCGCGGACGTGACCGTTGTGGCCGGGCCGACTTCCCTCGTTTTCCCCTGCGGCGTGACCGTGACGCCCGTGACCACCGCCCTGCAAATGTTTGAGGCGTGCACCGACCTTTGGCCGGATATGGACATGGCTTGCCTGACCGCGGCCGTGGCCGATTATCGCCCTGTGCCTTTCGGCGATACCAAGTTCAAGAAGGCGACCTCGGCCGGAGCGGGCATCACCGTCCAGTTCGAGACCAACCCGGACATCCTCAAGACGCTGGGCGGTTCCAAGCGCGAGGGGCAGAAGCTGATCGGCTTCGCCGCCGAGACGGACAACATTCGCGGAGAGGCGGCGAGAAAGCTCGAAAGCAAGAATCTCGACCTTATTGCGGCCAACAACATCTCCCGCCAAGGCAGCGGCTTCGGCGTGGCCACCAACGAGATGTATGTCATGGACGCCAAAGGCCGTAAGGAACAGTGGCCGCAACTGCCCAAGACCGAAGTTGCATGGAGACTATGGGATCACCTTCTTCTCGACTGAACGTGCGCGAATCGCTCCGGCCCTGGCTCGAATCCGGGCTTGAGTTCGTCTACGCTCCCGGCGGGCTGACCGTTGAGGCGCAGCCCGAATCCGCGCGCCCTTCCGAGCGTCCAGCCGCTTCGCAGCCCCTCCAGTCTTCCTCGCGTCCGGCCGCGGGGACAAGGGAGGCGGCCGCGCAGCAGCATCCTGCCGCCCAACCCGGGAGCGGCCGTCCCGTTTCCCGCCCCTCCCACTCCACCCAGGCTCCGCAGCCCGCTGCGCAAACGCAGTCCGGCGTGACGCCGAATTTCCCCGCGCCCTGGTCATCCTTCCTGCGCTTCACCAAACCCGGCGCAAAGGTGGTCATGACCTACATGGAGCTGGGACTTGATCTCGGCGGCCAGGCCGATCCCAGACGACGCTCCGTGCTCAAGAATCTCCAGGCTCATCTGAAGTGGCCCCCGGGAACGATCAATTACTGGCCTATGGCCGCGCTGATCGACGGCGCGCTCCAACCCGATGCCTCCATGTTCTGGCGCGGCTGGGAGTTGTGGCACACTCCGCATATCATCTGTTTCGGCGCGGAGACTATCCGGGTCATCCTTCCCGACGCCGATCCCGAGTCCGTCACGCATCTTTTGCAAAACGTCATAGTGCATCGGCTGCCGCCCATGTCCCGTTTTGTCGAAATGCTCCCCCACGAACAGCAGATGGCCATTGATAATATCGCCAACATGCGGCTGTGATCGGCCGTTTTGCCCATATGGGTGAAATTCGCGCATATTTTCGTTTTGACGCGAGAGAACGTCCGCGGCGGACGTGAGGTCGATTTTCCTTGGAAAATCGCTGTCCGCCGAAATGTGGCTAAAGTAAGTAACCCCTTGTATACCAGTATGTTATGCGTAATTTCCCACTTTTTTATGTTGTCTTGGGTTTTCAGGTGATTTGTCGACCCAAGCGGCAATGCGAAGTTATGAAAACTTGCCCTTAGGGCTGTAAGTAGAGTATGAGCTTTGTGCGGCGTGCGTTGTCCGCTTCCGCACCATGCATCGCAAGTAAACCACCTGGCTAAAACCAGGTATAAGGATCGTTCATATGAAAATACTCGTGACCGGAGCCGCAGGCTTCATCGGCTTTCATCTCTCCAAACGACTGACCGCCGAGGGACATGAAGTCGTCGGTCTTGATAACCTGAATGACTACTATGATGTGAACCTGAAAAAGGCCCGTCTCAAAATTCTTGAGCAAAGCCCTCTTTTCAAGCACGTGAACATCAACCTTCAGGACGAACAACCCATGAGCGAGTTGTTCAAGGCCGAGAAGTTCACCCATGTGGTCAACCTGGCCGCGCAGGCGGGCGTCCGCTACTCCATCGAGAATCCCAGGTCCTACATCGACTCCAATGTCGTCGGGTTCCTCAACATTTTGGAAGGTTGCCGCCACAACGGCGTCGAACACCTGGTTTACGCCTCCAGCTCCTCCGTGTACGGCCTGAACACCAAGATGCCGCTCAATCCCCATGAAGGCGTCGACCACCCCATGAGCTTGTATGCGGCCACCAAGAAGTCCAACGAGATGATGGCCCACTCCTACTCGAGCCTCTACAACATGCCCACCACCGGCCTGCGCTTCTTTACGGTATATGGACCGTGGGGCCGCCCCGACATGGCTCTTTTCCTGTTCACCAAGAACATCATCGAAGGCAAGCCCATCAACGTTTTCAACTACGGAAAGATGCGTCGCGACTTCACCTACATCGACGACATCGTCGAGGGCGTGGTCAGGGTCATGAAGCGGACGGCAGTGCCCAATCCCAAATGGGATGGCGACAAGCCCGATCCGTGCACCAGCTCTGTCCCCTATCAGATCTACAACATCGGCAACAATACCGTGGTCGAGCTTTCCCGCTACATTGAAGTCATCGAGGAAGTGGTCGGCAAGAAGGCTATTTTCAACTACATGCCCATGCAGGCCGGCGACGTCCCCGCCACCGAGGCCGACGTCTCCGATCTTCAGAATGATGTCGGTTTCAAGCCCGACACCACCATTGAGGTAGGCATCCGCAATTTCATCGAATGGTACAACGAATACTACGGAAAATAGCGGCGATCACCTCGATCATCACGATCATCAAGGGCGGCTTTAGCCGCCCTTTTTTGTGTCTTTTCTCCTTTTCCAAGCCTCGTCTCTTGCCTTTGTTTTTTATTCAGCCTACGACATTCGAAGCGACAAGAGGACGATGTTTCACGTGAAACATGCTGTTTTTCGGAAAGGAATGTTTCACGTGAAACAAACGACTTTATCTCGAACGCATCAAGTGCAGCTCGAAAGCGAGGGTCCTGTGGCGAGAAGAATCGTGATTGCGAACCAGAAAGGCGGGGTGGGCAAGACCACTACCGCCATCAACCTGGCGGCTTCCCTGTCCGTGATGGAAAAGCGCGTTCTCCTGGTGGATTGCGATCCCCAGGGCAATGCGTCCAGCGGGCTGGGTTTCTACCCGGGGGACAAACGGGAGAATGTCTATACGGTGTTGTTCGAACCGAAGAACATCCATAAGGCAATCTACGAAACCGGGGTCCCCTTCCTCGACATCCTGCCGGGGACTCAGGACCTGGTGGGCGCTGAAATCGAGTTGGTGGACAAGTTCGGCCGTGAATACTATCTGCGCGAACTCATCGAGCAGGTGGATGGCGAGTATGACTTCATTCTCATAGACTGCCCCCCTTCCCTCGGACTGCTGACCGTGAACGCCTTGTGCGCGGCGACGGAACTGCTTGTGCCCTTGCAGTGCGAGTACTATGCGTTGGAAGGCATCGCTCAGTTGCTCATGACCTATGAGCTGGTACGCAAAAGACTCAACCAGGGGCTGGATATCCTCGGCGTGGTTCTGACCATGTACGATTCACGCAACAGACTTTCGTGGCAGGTGAAGAATGAGGTGCGGAAGGCTTTCCCTCAACACCTGTTCGAGACGATCATTCCAAGGAACGTGCGTCTCTCCGAGGCTCCGAGCTTTGGTAAGCCCGTGATCAACTATGATATCAAGTCGCGGGGAGCGGAGGCGTATCTGGCCCTGGCTCAGGAAGTGGAGCGTAGCGCTACGGCCGGGGCTTAAGCAGGTTCTTTTCCATCCGCGCCGCCCCTGATGATCGGGCGGCGCAAACGTGAGCAAGCGGCGATCAGTACCGCCCTTCCTTGGAGGTGATCTTGTCCTCCTGATAGGGAGTACACTCGGTGGATATTTTGTCCTTGAAGTGCTTTTTGACCACCTTAGCCCGGCAGTTCATGCACTTGAAGGACACCAAGCCGGCGAGGTTGGCGCTCGTGAGACGGAATCGGCGAGGTTCGTCCTCGGACCAGTCGGCCGTTTCGTTGCCGCAATTATCGCAGGTCACGTCCATGTCCACGGGATACGGGAAGTCCCAATACTGGGTGAGTTCTTCCCAGTCGGAGACAGGCTCCGGCTTTTCCTGGACCGTGGGGGTCTCGCTGACGCCGAGGGCGGCCATGACCTGATCGCGGACGGCTGTCCACGCTTCGGCGGTCAAAAGCGCGCCGACGAGGTTGCCGTCCTTGTCGAAAAGTTCATTGATGTGCTGGGACATGTGCGCTCCATGTGTTCTGTTTTCGGAGCGTTATAGGCACTAGCGTCATTTAGAGCAAGAATGAAATTACAAGCCAGACAGGAGTCATATATGACATTGAGCAACAGGGGATTGGGACGTGGACTCGACGCGCTGCTCGGCGGCGTGCGCGAGGACGAGAAAGTCACTTCCGATGCTGCCGAGGTGCGCCTCATTCCGGTGGGAGCCATCAGACCCAACCCGCACCAGCCCCGGCGCGAATTTTCCGAAGAGGCGCTCAACGATCTGACCGCGTCCATTCAGACACGCGGTGTGCTCCAGCCCGTCCTGGTCCGCCCTCTCGGCGGAGGCAAGTATGAGCTGGTGGCCGGAGAGCGCCGGTTGCGCGCCTCCAAAAAAGCGGGACTGGAGGAAATCCCCTCCCTGGTCAGGGAAATGACCGACCAGGAAAGCCTGGCCATCGCCCTGATCGAGAACCTCCAGCGGGAGGATTTGAACTCGGTCGAAGAGGCACTTGGGTATCAGCGGCTTCAGCAGGAATTCGGCCTGAGCCAGGAAGAACTGGCCCGCCAGGTGGGCAAAAGCCGTTCGGCCGTGGCCAACTCCCTGCGGTTGCTCAACCTGCCTGAATCGGTCCAGGCGGACATTCAGCAAAACGTGCTGTCGGCCGGACATGGCCGTGCGATCATGGCTGTGAGCGATCCCGAGCCTCAGGCCGAACTGCATCGCCGTATCGCAGAAAACGGGCTGACCGTGCGGCAGGCCGAGGCTCAGGCGTCCTTCTTCAAGCAGAACGGACGGCTCCCCGGGGCCGACGAGGTCGGGGCGTCGCCCTCCTCTAGAAGCGCCAAAGCCGAACCTCGTCCCATCGACCCCCGTCTGGAGGCTTTGCAGGATGAGCTTTCCGATATGTTGGGACTTACGGTTAAAATCTCCGGCTCTCCGGAAAAAGGTAAGTTGACGGTGAGTTACAAGGCTGAAGATGATTTGCGGTCGGTTGCGGAAAAGTTTGGAGTCCAGTTCCAATAAGGATCAAAGCCCCTTTTAAGGACTCCATCGAACGTAATGCGAGCGGTGCGTGAAATTCTCGCGATCACACCGTTTTCCCCGGCCGCGAAGGCCATGATCGCCGCATGAGCCGGAAAGGTCGCGGCAAGATACCAACAGCAGGAAAACATTGGTTGTTTACGATATGTCACATGAACTGATTCTGAAAGCCGTCAAAGCCCTAGAGGGCCACAAGGTCATGATAATCGGTGATCTCATGTTGGATCACTACCTCATGGGCGGCGTCGAGCGCATTTCGCCTGAAGCTCCTGTGCCCGTGGTCCGCGTTGAGAAGGAATCCTTCCTTCTGGGCGGCGCGGGCAACGTGGCCAGAAACATCGCAGACCTGGGCGGCAAGCCCCTGCTTATCGGAGCCGTGGGCACGGACGGCAACGGTTCCGTACTTGAAGACCTCTGCAACCAGGCCGGATTGAGCACCAGGCTTATCCAGGACGGAAGCCGTCCCACCACGGTCAAGACGCGCATCATCGCGCACAACCAGCAGGTGGTTCGCGTGGATCAGGAACGGGTCGGTCCACTCTCCCCCGATGAGCTCGACACACTGTTCATCATCTTGGAAGAGAACCTCCCGGAATATTCCGTGGTCATCCTGTCCGACTACGGCAAGGGGTTCATTTCCAGGGAATTCATGGATCGCTTCATGCCGATGATTTCGTCCCGGTCCACCCCGCCGCTGGTTTTGGTCGACCCCAAAACCGTCAACTACGACCTCTACCAGGGCGTCGACCTGCTGACCCCCAATACAAAGGAAGCCAGCGAGGGCGCGAATCTTCCTGTTACCGACCGGAAATCCGTCATTGAAGCAGGCCGGGCCATCTTCAAGCGTCTCGGCTGTCGGAATCTTCTCATTACCTTGGGACCTGACGGTATGGCCCTGTTCGAGGGCGAAGGCTCAATTCGCCATATCCCGACCTTCGCGCGCAAGGTCTTCGACGTCACCGGCGCGGGCGATACGGTCATCGCCACCACCGGCCTGGCCCTTGCGGCCGGTATGGACCTGCTGACCGCCTGTACCCTGGCCAACTATGCCGCTGGCGTGGTCGTCGGCCAGGTGGGCGCGGCCACGGCTACCCCTGATGATCTCAGGGAAACCGTGATCGAGCTTCCTGAACCGCAGGTGAGCTTCTGGCAGGAATGACCGGCAGGCGCGATTCGCAATACGGAGCGCAATCATGAAACGACTCGACTTTATCACTGAGATACCAAGTCTCGGCGCAGCCAAGATCCAGTCGCCACTCAAAAACGCGAGATTCGTGGACGAATCCGTGCCGGTGACGCTGATGCTCACCTCAGGCGAACTGACCGAGCTGGATGCGGATATCCTGCAAAAGGATTTCGAAAAAGCCGGACCGCGCGAACGCATCTACTTCGACGCCTCCAAGGCCCGGTGCGCCGTGGTCACCTGCGGCGGCGTCTGCCCCGGCATCAACGACGTCATTCGGGCTATCGTCAACGAGGCCCACTATCACTACGGTGTACGTCATGTGCTCGGTATCAGCAACGGGCTTCGCGGCTTCATCCCCAAGTACGGCTACGAGGTCAAGGTGCTCACGCCCGAGTCGGTTTCCCATATCCACCAGTTCGGCGGCACGATTCTCGGCTCATCGCGCGGGCTGCAAGACCCTGTGGAAATAGTCGATTCACTGGATCGGCTGAATATCAACATACTTTTCGTCATCGGCGGCGACGGGGCCATGCGCGCCGCGCGGGCCATCGTCGACGAGATATCCGCCCGGAAGCGGAATATCGCGGTCATCGGCATACCCAAGACCATCGACAACGATATCAATTTCATAACCCGGTCCTTCGGGTTTGATACCGCTGTGGAAAAGGCGGCCGAAGTCATCCAGTGCGCACACGTTGAAGCCACGGGCATGGACATGGGCGTGGGGCTGGTCAAGCTCATGGGCCGGGAGGCGGGCTTCATCGCGGCCCAGGCGACGCTTGCCATGCAGGAGGTCAATTTTCTCCTCGTTCCGGAACAGCCGTTCTCCCTGTACGGCGAAGGTGGTCTCCTCCAGGTCGTCGAAACTCGTCTCAAGGAGCGGAAGCACACGATCATAGTCTGCGCCGAGGGGGCCGGGCAGGACTTGCTTGGCGGCGAGCCGGAACGGGACCCGTCCGGCAATCCCAAGCTGGGCGATATCTGCGGGCTTATCATTCGCGAACTTGAGGGCTATGCCGAATCAAAAGATTTCGAGATCAACATAAAATTTATCGATCCCAGCTACTTGATTCGCTCCATCCCGGCAAACGCCGGAGATCGGGTGTATTGCGGTTTCCTGGGCCAGAATGCCGTCCACGCCGCCATGGCGGGAAAGACCGATATGGTCATCACCAGGCTTAAATCAAGCATGGTGCATCTCCCGCTGCATCTCGTCGCCGCCGAACGCCGCCGCATCAACACCAATTCCGACTGGTGGTCGTCGGTGATGGAAGCCACTGGCCAGAGAGAGTTTCTGAAGTAGCGGGGGCCGTGTAGAATGCCTCCGGCGGCCGGGGGAAGGGGAGAAGGAAACCCTTTGAAAAGGGCTTTCCTTCTCCCCTTCCCCCGGACCCCCATCCCCTCTTCCTTCCTAAACTTTTTCTATCGCTTCGCGGAAATTCCAAACAATTTTATTCATTGTTTACCTACATATTTGTAGGTAATTCCTGATTCCCCCCTCAATTTGGCCCTTCGCCGAAGGCGCGATAAGAAGTTTTGGAGGGTCCAGGGAACCTTTTTCAAAAGGTTCCCTGGCGGGGTCCGGGGCAGCGCCCTGGCTTGCAGGGTAACCGAAACGTAAAAAAGCACAAAAAAAGGGGCCATCGAGACCCCTTGTAGATGCGTATGGATACGGCGGACTATTCATTCGCGGCGAGTTTGCGGCGGACCTGCTCGGAGACCTGCCCGGAGTCGCTTCCCTTTTCGGATTCCATGGCGACGGCCAGGAGTTCGAAGAGTTCGTCGTAATTGAATTCGAGGGTCAGGCTGCCATTGCTGACGATGCAGCTGTCTTCGCGCTCTTCAAGGCGGTAGGCGCGGCGTTCGCGGGCATGGCCGATGGCGGAGATGATGCTGTAGGCAAGCTTATCGTCTTCGGCGCGATAGAGCTTTTCCATGGTCAACATGCCGGTGCCGTCATCGAAATACATTTCTTCGCCGATGAGACGGCCGGTAACCTTGAGGTCCTCGCCGAAGTCATTGGGCAGGGTAACGTTCAGGATCGGGTCGCTCCCGTCATAACCGCCAAACGTTCTTTTCGACATGCCGTTCTCCTTAGTCCAGAGGGAGTTTGAATTGATCCGGCTCGGTTTTCTTCTTGCCCGTGGAAACCGAGGCATTCATTCCACTCTCTAAAAATTCCATCAGCGCCGGTTCGGGCACCCGCCATTGGCTTCCGATCTTCACGGCCCGAATGGCGCCGCTCGTAATCAGCCTGTATGCGGTTCTCTGGTGTACCCGTAAATAGTCCGCAACTTCCCGCACGGTAAGCAGCGTGGGCGGTCTGGGCGCATCTGAGTTGTCCATCATGTCACAATCCGACTTATGATGTTCATTCTTTGACATAGGGTGTCAAAGAATGTCAACAAAGTACACTGTTGTCGTTCTAAGCCTAGAGATTGTCTAGAGATTACCTTATAAAAAATAATTACAGGACGTTGTTGTGAATTAGGGATTTCATATCAGAATTCGGGCAAAAAAATAATGGGGAAAAAGCACGAATTGCGCATTGGAAAACAAAATCGGGGGAGAGAAAGATAAAAACCGTTGCCGCTGGAAATGTTGTTGGAATGAAGCTGTAGTTGCCGATAACTATCGTAAATTCAGAATGTTGAATGTGTTGAAGATGGAACTGGCCCGTCAGTTTCCGTGAAGCGTGATTGTTTGGAGAAGTCTGTGGGAGGGGCAGTTGTGCGGCGATGCGAAGCCCCGTCCTAAGGGGCGATATGGATGGGCTGGAAGTGCCGCAAAATCAGTTGTGGTTGGTTGTGGTGTGAGTTTCGCCTATTTTTGGATTTCGTCGACGAGCAGGACGGTATCGTCGTCCGAGTCGTCCACTTCGTCGAGCAGCACCAGGGTGGCGTCATCCAGGTCCTGTACGAGCTGGTCGGTCATCTGGGTGAGGATGCGCCGGAAATACCGACGATCGTTGAAGCTGAGGCGAGTGTTGACCACGGCCTGAATGTCGTCGATGGCGGACATGACGATCTTGCGCAGGCTGGCGCCGGTGAGGGTAAGGGCGATGACGGACTGTCTGCGGTCGTCAGGGTTGCGTTCCCGGACGAGAAAACCGTCTCGCTCCATCCGTTTGAGGGTGTTGGACAAGGTGGCCTGCTCCACATCCATGGACTCGTGCAGCGCCTTTTGGGTTATGCCGTCCTCTTCCCAGAGCCGGAAGAACACGTCGAGATATCCCGGCTTGACGCCGTGGGCGTCGAGCCGTTTCGACAGCCCTTTCGAATAAAGCCGTTGAAAGCGGGACATGGCCGGGAAAAAAAGATGCTCCGGTGTGATTTCCATAGTGTCTGCCGGTTTGAGGTTGTAGGGGCGGTTATATAGCCCGCTGTGTTTTATTTCACGCCAAAGGTAAGATGCAGCGTTTGAGCTTTACCGTCAACAGTTCCCGGTATAGTGTGCCGTGGCGAATCGGGCCATGGTGCTCGCGAGGCTGAAAAATATGAATCCGGTGAAACGTTGGAACGCGCAAGGCGGGTACAGAGAGGCCCTGAATATCGGGCTGCCGCTGGTCGTGAGCATGATCTCCAACACGGCCATGACCTTTACGGACCGCATCTTTCTTGGCAACTACTCTTTAGAGGCCTTGGGAGCCGCCCTTCCGGCCAATGTCATGGCCTTCCTGTTCCTCTCCTTTTTCATGGGCGTGTCCGAATACGTCAACGTCTTCATCGCCCAGTACACCGGCGCGTGTCGCCCGGAAAACGTTGGCCGCGCCCTTTGGCAGGGTATCTGGTTCTGCATTCCCTCCGGGCTGTGCCTCGCCGCGCTCGGGTTTCTCGCGGAGCCGCTGTTCCAACTGGGGGGACACCCCGAGGAACTGCGCAGGCTTGAGATCGTGTATTTCCAGATTCTCACGGTGGGCAGCCTCCCCTGCCTGCTCGGGTTGTGCCTGTCCAATTTCTTTGCCGGACGCGGGCTGACCAAACCGGTCATGCTTATTAGTATCGGCGGCATTTTCATCAATATCCCGCTTGATTATTGTCTCATAAACGGCGTGGGTCCGTTCCCAGAAATGGGCATCGCCGGTGCCGGACTGGCGACCGTGATCGGTTTTGTCGTGCCGCTGATCGTCTATACCCTGCTGATCTTCACGCCCCGGAACGAGCGGACGTTCAAGGTCTTGTCCGGCTGGCGGCTCGATCGCGAGATGTTCGGGCGGTTCCTGAAATATGGTCTGCCCGGCGGCGTACAGTTCTTCCTGGACATATTCGCCATTTCCTTTTTCGTCTTCATTGTTGGAAGGTTCGGGTCTGTTGAACTGGCTTCGACAAGCGCGGTCTTTTCCATCTACAATCTCGCCTTCATGCCCACCATCGGCCTGCACGTGGCCGCCAGCATCATGGTCGGCCAGGCCATGGGGGACAACAACCCGGACCGGGCGGCATTCGCCACCCACTCGGTCCTGCATCTGGCCTTGGCCTATATGATCGTCATGGCGGTGGTTTTCTGGGTCATGCCCGAGTATCTTCTCAACCTGTTCCGCGCCAGCGGCGACGCCGGAGCCGATTTCGACGCGGTTCTGGAAATGGGGAAAACCCTCATGCGTTACGCCGCCGTGTTCACCGTGTGCGACGCTGTGGTCATCGTGTACATGGGCGGGCTCAAGGGGGCCGGGGATACGCGGTTCATCATGCTTGTGATGGGAACAGCGTCCATCGCCAGCATCGTCATTCCCATGCTCGTGCTGAGCTGGCTGGGTATCACCAACATCCATTGGCCATGGCTGTTCCTGCTCGTCTACGTGGTCGTCCTGGCCGTCATCTTCACGGCACGGTTCATTCGCGGCCCATGGCGGCGCATCGACCTCATAGGGCGCGGTGACAGGTCTGAAATGGGTTGAACCGGGCTGTAGTGTGGGCTAGGCTCGGATAATGAGCCTCCAACATCTCGCCTCTCTCATCGCCGAACGCGCGGGTGAAGGCCGCGCTGCCGTTGCCCTGTCCGGCGGGGTGGACAGCGGACTGGCCGCCGCCGCCGCGTTTATGGCGCTCGGCGACAAGGCCGTGGCCTGCACTGTCGCCAGTGAAGTGACTCCCAAGCGGGAGCGGGCCCGCGCTGCGGAAGTGGCCGCCTGCATCGGCATCGAACACCGCGTTCTGGAAATATCCGCCCTCTCTTCAACAGCGGTCCGCCGCAACTCCGCCGACCGTTGTTATCACTGCAAGCGATTGGTTTTCAAAGCGGTGCGCGACAGTGTCGGCGACGCACTGCTTCTCGACGGGACCAATGCGGAGGATGACCCGGCAAGGCCTGGGCTGCGCGCGGTGCGCGAGTATGCGGTGTTTTCCGTCCTTGCGGAGGCCGGGTTGGACAAGCCGGGCATCAGGAGCCTTGCGCACGAGGCCGGGCTGCCCAATTGGAATGATCCGTCCGAGAGCTGTCTGGCCACCCGCATCCCGGTGGGCGTAGCGCTTTCGGCCGAAGAATTGAACCGGGTTGCCGCGCTGGAAACCTTCCTCCACTCGCTCGGGGCCTACACGGTAAGGGTCCGCCCTGATAATCTGATGGCAACCGTTGAACATCTCCCACAACTTTCTGGAATAATGTTGGAAAACCGTGATAAAATCGTGGCCGTGGCGCAGGTGATCGGGTTTGAATCATGCCGTTTCAAGGAGTGGAGCGAATGAGCCTGGACCATCTGTTGGATGAATTCGCAGCCGGGCGCGTATCGCGGGAAAATTTGAAGAAGGAGTTGCTCCGGCAGTCCTTTATCGAAACCGGTTGCGCCAAGATCGACCAGTTGCGGGAGCTGCGCACCGGCGGCCCCGAGGTGGTCTATTGCGCGGGCAAAAGTCCCGAACAGGTGGCGTCCATATTCGATCATCTCAACCGCCACAACGGGCGGGCGCTCGGCACCAAGGCCGACCAGGCTCATTTCGAGGCCGTGCGGACCGTGGCGAAGGCCCGTTTCGATCCCGTGTCGGGGCTGCTGTCCATCGGAGAGCCGCCTGTGCCGCTGGCGGGCAAGGTGGTGGTCGTTTCGGCCGGGACATCGGATATGTCCGTGGCCGAGGAGGCTGCCGGAACGGCAGAATTCCTGGGGAGCCGCGTGGACCGGCATTTCGACTGCGGCGTGGCGGGCATCCATCGGCTTTTTTCCGTCATGGACGATCTCAACGGCGCATCGGTGATCGTGGCCGTGGCGGGCATGGAGGGCGCCCTGCCCTCCGTTGTCGGAGGACTGGCCTTGCCGCCCATCGTGGCGGTGCCCACCAGCGTGGGATACGGGGCCAACTTTCAAGGTCTGGCCGCCCTTCTGACCATGATGAACTCCTGCGCCCCGGGCATCGGGGTGGTGAATATCGATAATGGATTCGGCGCGGGCTATCTCGCGCACAAGATCAATATGCTGGCGTGCGCCGCCGGGACGGACAACGACGAATGAACACGGTATATCTCGACTGCTCCACGGGTGTGAGCGGCGACATGCTGCTCTCGGCCCTGAGTCACGCCCTTGAGGAATGGCGCGGTCCGGGACGGGGCTTTGAGCATCTCGAAAACGAACTGGCCCGCCTGGGTCTGGATGGTTTCGGACTCGAATGGTCAGTGAAGCGGATTGCGGGCATCCGCACCATGCACGTTGACGTGCTTCAGACACGCGAACAGCCTTTGCGCCACTATTCGGACCTGTGCGCCATCATCGGACAAAGCGGCCTTGAAGGGCGGGCAGCCGACCGGGCGATGGAGGCCTTGAGGCTGCTCGGCGAGGCCGAAGCAAAGGTCCACGGCGTGGATTTGGAACAAGTGCATTTCCATGAAATCGGGGCTGTGGACACCCTTGCGGACATTTGCGGTTCAATGCTTCTCCTGGACGCGCTGGAGGCCGAAAGCGTGGTCTGTAGCCCGGTGGATCTCGGGTCCGGTTTCGTGGACTGCGCTCACGGCAGAATGTCAGTTCCGGCACCGGCTTGCGCGGAACTGGCCAAAGGCTTGATCTCCTTCGGATCAGACTGCTCCATGGAGCGGGCCACACCCACTGGCCTTGCCATCTTGCGGACTGTTGCGGACGGCTTCGGCCCCCTGCCCCTCGGCACTCTCCTCGGCGTGGGCTACGGCTCGGGCGGACGGTCATCGGACGAACAACCGACCTACGTCCGCGCCATGCTCCTGGAGAAGGTTTCGGAATAGCGGACGCGAGGAATCTTATGCGCGACGACATCAGGGTAATCATCGCCAGGTACTGCGAGGACGTGTCCTGGGCCGACGCCCTGGGGTTCGATCACGTGATCTACGACAAGGGCGGCGGCCTCGGTCCGGACGCCCGCGTCCTGCCGAATATCGGTCGGGAGGCGCACACCTATTTCAGCCATATTGTGGCCGAGTACGACGCCCTTGCTCCGGTGAACGTCTTTTTGCAGGGCGACCCTTTCGATCACCTTGATGATCGCGGGCGGGCGACGGTCGAGACCCTGCGGGAGCGGCTCGAGGATGCGGCCGACAGGCGCGTGCCCTTCAAGGGGCTGGCCTGGTTCAAGCTCAAAAGCGACGCGCTGGGCAGGCCGCACGACCTGCGGAAACCCGAAAACGAGGGGCGCTGGGCCGGTTGGGGACGCGATATCCCGGTGGGCGAGGTGTTCGAGCGCATTTTTGGCGCGCCCATGCCGCGCGAGATCGTCTGCCGCGCTCCAACGGGCAATTTTTGCGTGACCGGCGAACGCATACGGACGCGGCCCAAGGCCTTTTACGAGTTCTGTCTGGAACTCACCGAGGCGGACCCGCGCGACGAGCGCAATACTGGCCACGCCTTCGAACGGCTTTGGCAGCACATTTTCAACGGCAATACGGTCTGGAACCGGGACCGCTATGAATAGAGGAAGACCGAAATGCTGCCCCTGAACCTGACCATTGCGGTATCGTCCCTGTCGGCCCACAAGCTGCGCGCCGTGCTCGCCATGCTCGGGGTGTTCCTGGGGGCGCTGGCCTTTACCGGAGTGCAGCATGTCTCCAAGATCATGGTCCGACAGGCCGAGATGGAGACGGAGAAGCTCGGTCCCAACCTCTACGCCGTGCTTGCCGGGGCGGTCCGCTTCACCAGGGGCGGCGCAATGCGGATTTCGGGCGGATCGCGCAACTTTGTCCTGTCAGACGCCCAGGCCCTCATCGATTCCGTACCCTCGGTGGTGGACGGCACGCCCTTCGTCACCACGACCATGACCGTACGCGGCGGCGGCAACGCGGTCGATGCCCAGATAATGGCCTGCTGGCCGAGCTATCAGGAAATTCGCAGCTTTCATCCGGACACCGGCCGTTTCTTCAGTTGGCGCGAGGTGGAGGACCGGGCCAAGGTCTGCGTGCTCGGGCGCAAGATCGCGCAACGTTTGTACGGCAGGCCGGAAGCCGCCGTTGGGCGTGACCTCTACATGTTTCGGGCCAGCTTCCGGGTCATCGGCGTCATGGAGGAGAAAGGGCGCGACGTGTCCGGCACCGACCAGGACGAAACCCTGCTCCTGCCCCTGACGACCTACATGCGCCGGGCCAGCAATCAGCAGTGGCTTTCCGGGGTCTATCTGCGCCTGGCCAAGGACGCCGGGCTGGACATGGTCAACGAGTCGGTCAACGCGATCATGCGCGAACGGCACCGGATCGACCCGGGCGAGGACGACGACTTCAGCTCCATGTCCGCAGCCGACGCCATCAAACTGCAACGGCAGGCCCTGGACCTGATGACCACCCTGGGCGGAATCACCTCGACCATTTCGTTCGCAGTGGGAGGCATGGGCATCCTGTCCATCATGATCCTGGTGGTCCGCTCCCGCCGCGTGGAAATCGGCGTTCGCCGCGCCGTGGGCGGGCGCAGGCGGGACATCGTCCGGCAGTTCCTGTTCGAATCCGGGCTCATGGCGGCCGTGGGCGGCGGGCTGGGCGTGGCCGTGACCGTTATCCTCGTTCTGGTCGGCTGTACCCTTGCCGATCTGCCCGTCATCATCGACCCCGCCAGCCTGGCCACAACGTTGATCGGGTCATGCCTACTGGGCGTCGCGGCCGGAGCCTACCCCGCCTGGCAGGCCGCCAATATCGAGATTTTGGACGTTCTCAGGTCGTGAGTATTATTTAACATCATATCAGTATGTTGTGCTGATTGTTAGCTGGCTATATGGCCCCTGTCGAGGCGGAATCGGGCCATCCTTGACGCGCCTGGATTGCGGGGATGCAGCTCTCCCCCGCGCATGACGGACAAGGCCGCTCTTGCGCTCTCCTACGTCTGGGCCGGTCCGGCTCGGCCCTCTCATGAGCATACGGAACAGTGACCGAAGACATCTTTTTCACGGATGTTGCGCGGTTGTTCGTGGAGAGGTAATGTGAACGCCAAACACGAAGCCGAGGAGTCGATATGGCCGCATTCCCCCCCGTCACCCTGTTGGTTCGAAATATCGCCAAGTCCGCCGCCTTCTACAAGAACGCCCTGGGGTTCGACCTGGCCTGGGACGGACTGCTCGTCGGGCCTTACGGCCAGTCGTTGCGCCTTGTCGAGGGACGGGACACCACCGCCGGGGGGTGCGTGATCGTCACTCTGGAGGTGCCGGACGTTGTCCTCGCCGTGGCGGGCATTCTGGACAACGGCGGCGGCCGCGCCGAAAAGCTCATGAAGGATCAGCCCATCTACCTCGGGCCGGACGGCGAAATGCTCTCTCTCACCGGCCGGGGACTGCCCGGGCTGGAACGGGTCGGCCTCATCGTCTACGATTTCGACGGCGTCATGACCGACAACCGTGTGCTTACCGATCAGGAGGGGCGCGAATCCGTGTTCGCCAACCGCAGCGACGGCATGGGCGTCAACCTCATCCGCGCCCTCGGCATCGCCCAGGTCATCCTTTCCACGGAGGTTAATCCCGTGGTCAAGGCCAGGGCCGACAAGATCGGTTTGGAGGCTGTCCACGGCATCCGCGACAAAGGTGCCGCCCTGATAAATCTTGCCGAAAAGAACCATGTTTCCGTGGGCGAAGTGCTTTTCGTCGGCAACGACGTCAACGACGCCGACGCCATGGGGCTGGCCGGGTTCAAGGTCGCGCCCGCCGACGCCCATCCCGCGATTCTCGCCATGGCCGACCTGGTCACGGAGGCCAGGGGCGGTTACGGCGTGATACGCGAGCTGGCCGACGTTCTCGTCGCCGCCCGGGTCTAGCCCGGCACCGTTCGCTTCCTTTTCCCGGAGACCCCGCGTGGGCGCTCCGCCTGTCTTTCGCGCGCGTTCCGGGCGTGCCCGATTCTCTCACCTCCCGCCCTGCAAACGGCGGCTGATAGCTTTGTGACGGCAATTCCATCCTTTTCTGGACATTTTCAAGACATTCGGTCTACGGATGAGCCATTGTAGGGTGCAGAAAGTCGTCATCGGGAGCCGGGAGCATGTCACAAGCATCGTTCGAGAACATCTGCATATTTCACATTCTGGACGGCCTGCGGGACGGGTTGTCCCATTTCTCTCCTCCGAGCCGGGTGGCCGTGGTCTATGCGGTCGGACGCGGCGAACCGCCGCGCATCTGCGACCCGCAGGGGCTGCTCGAAGGCCATGAGCCCAAACTTCAGGATTATTTTCTGTATTCGAACCGCTGGCGCGGCAAGGAAGAGCGCATCGAGGGGTTGCGCGTCCTCAGCCAGGACGAGGTCGGGCTGGACCTTGCCGGACTCATCAATTTGGCGGCGCGCTCCAATTCCGTGAGCTACCAGATGTGGTTCACCGAAGAGCACCCGGACATGTGCTCCCTCGGTCCCACGCGGAGCTGGCTGGAATACGCGGCCGAGCTGTTTTCACAGCACTTCGCCACAGGCAGCGTTCTGGGGCTGGACACCGCCGGGTTCATGCTCCAGCACTGCGCCATTCACGCCATTCGGGACTACATCGTGGACGAGCGTTCCCGCCAGGGGTGGCTGGATACCCAGATCAGGGTCTATCCCTTCCTGGACGCGCTCATCGGCGTATCGGCCACCAAGGAGGAAGGCGCGGCCCCCAGGGGGCGCATCGTGGTGGTGGAGCCCACCCAGCTCGATAAGGTCCGCTTCATCTGCCGTTTTCCGGAACACGAGCAACCCAAGACCGCGAATTTCAAGCATGTCCGCAAACTTTTGCAGGCCGTGGAGGACTCGGGCAGAGTGCTGGTCTCGAACGGGACGTCCGTTCTCGGCATCGCCATCGGCCCCATGCCCGGCGCCTACCTGGCGGCCCAATTCTCCGGCTCCTACGGGTTCCTGTGGATTCGCGACCAGTTGGTGTGCAGCTTCGGCGACGGCCGGTTCCGCTCTTCCAACCTCCGGGCCAATCTGGTCCAACTGGAGGAACAGTTCCTGGAGACGGACATGACCATGGGGAAGCAGAACGCCCTGTTCAAGATCGTCACCACCATGGTCAACCGGGTGCGCGATCGCAAGCACGGCTGCACCCTGGTTGTTGATATGGGCCGCAACCCCCTGAACATGTCCGGGCAACATTTGGTGGAGCCGCTGGACCTGACCAGCACCAGCCATCTCAAGCTGGCCTGCTCCCTGGCCAAGCTGGACGGGGCCGTGCACATCGGCCGCGATCTCAAACTGCACGGCTTCGCCTGCCTCATGGACGGCCGCAGCGTGCCTGGCGAGAACCGGGCCAGGGGCGCGCGCTTCAACTCCGCCCTGCGTTTTACCGCCGAACATGAGGAGCTCGTGGTCGTGGTCGTGTCCGCCGACCGGCCCGTGTCCATCATCAAGGACGGGGTGGAATTGACCGCCCTGTGCCACTTCCAGCACATCTGCGGCTTGCGGCGCCCCCCGCTTCTGGCCGAGTGGGTCATGAACTGACCCCTGTTTTCGGATCATGCGCACCGACTGGATGTCCGATCCCCTCTTCTGGGTCCTTGCCCTGCCCGCACTGGCCGCGTCCGGCCTGCTCATCCAGATGGTCCTCTCCCTGTTTCGCTGCTGCGCATCCTTTCGGCTTCGCGGTCGCCCGGTCCAGCTCAAATGGTGGATGATTCCTGTAACATCCGCCGTCTGCGGACTCTTGTGGCTTCTGGCGGCCCTCTACGCCGTCCTTGCCGAATAAGCTCCCATCCATGGATAATCATTATGATTACCAACGTAACAAAAATACATCACACATGTAACATCACTGTTTCTCTCCTGTAACAAATCGGGTCGCCAAAATTAAAAACCCGAGTAGCTTCACTATCTTGGAGCTCTGCATCGAAACGGAGCCGAAAGAGGGGGAAAAATGCGACTCAGCGTCAAAATGATACTGTTCTGCCTGCTGGTGGGCATCGTTCCACTGGCCGGCATGGCGGGGTACAGTTTGCAGAACGCTTCGGTGAGCCTGAAGGAGCAGTCCTTCAGCAAACTGGTTTCCCTGCAGGAGGCCAAGTCCAATGAACTGGACGGCCTGACCGAGCTTTGGAACCGCGATATCACCATGTATTCCGAAGCCAAGTACGTATACAGCGCGCTGGTCCGGCTTCGGGACATCATTTTTTACGCGGCCAAACCGGGGCAGCGCATGAACCTGGAGGACGAGGACTACGCTCACGCCCTGAAGCAGGTCGTTCCGGATTTCGTCCCGTGGGTCAAGGTGCGCGGATACGCCGACGCCCTGATTCTGGACGACACCGGGCGCATCGTCTTTTCGGTGGCCATGGGCCGCGAGCTGGGTGAGGACATCGTCAATGGGCCGTTGGCCGGGAGCCGTCTCGCCGAAGCCTGGAAACGAGCCCTGAAGGGCGAAACCGTATTCGTCGACTTCGCCCCCTACTCTCCTCTCGACGGTTTGCCCTGCGCCTTTATCGCCGCGCCTGTCCGCCGCCATGGCGAGGGCATCGAAGGCGTGGCCGTGCTCCGCATCCCCATCGAAGCCGTGAACAAGGTCATGCGCGTCAGGGCGGGCATGGGCAAGACCGGCGAAACCTTTCTGGTGGGCCCGGACGGGCTTATGCGTTCCGATCTTCATTCCGACCCCGAGGCGCACAGCGTGGTCGCATCCTTTGCCGACCCCGGCCAGGGGATCATGGACTCCGAACCGGCCCGCCGCGCCCTCGCGGGCGAGCGCGGACGCATGAACAGCGTGGACTATCGCGGAAACAAGGTGCTGGCCGCCTATTCCCCGATCAACGTCGGCGGCGTAGTTTGGGGGCTGGTGACCAAGATCGAAGCCTCCGAGGCCCTGAACCGGATAAGAGGGCTGGAGAACGCGGCCCTGGCCGTGGGCAGTGTGTCCGCAGCGGGCATTGTCCTCGTTACCTTGATTTTCTTGCGTATCGTTCTTCTCAAACCGCTCCGGGAGCTGCGCGTGTACGCGGGCCGGGTGGCCGAGGGCGACCTGGCTGCGCGACCGGAGGGGCGGTTCAAGGGCGAGTTGGGCGAAGTCTCCGAGGCCATTGAACGTATGGTCCGCAACCTGGGCGAGAAGATGCATGAGGCCGGGGAGGCGTCGCGCCTTGCCGAGACACGGGCCGCCGAGGCGGAAGCCGCCGTCGTCCGGGCCGAGGGGGAACGCCGGGCGCGTACCGACGCGGCCCGGGCCCAGCGCGAAGGGATGCTCCAGGCAGCCGGAATGCTGGAAAATGTCGTTTCTGGAATGCGCGAGGCGTCGGCCACGGTGAACCAGGAGTCCGACCGGATCATGGAGGGGGCCAACAGTCTCAGTTCGCGCGTGGAGATCACCGCGGCGTCCATGGAGGAGCTGGCTGGGTCTATCCGCGAAGTGGCCAACAACGCCGAGACCGCGTCCAAGGATGCGGAATTCGCGCGTCAGCGTGCCCAGGAGGGTTCCGATGTGGTGCGCCGTACTGTGGAGTCCATCGGCGACGTGTATTCGATCACCGAACAGCTCAAGGGGCAGGTCTCCAGCCTGGGAGGCAAGGCCGATTCCATCGGCAAGGTCATGAACGTCATTTCCGACATCGCCGACCAGACCAACCTTCTGGCGCTCAATGCCGCCATCGAGGCCGCCCGCGCGGGGGATGCCGGGCGCGGCTTCGCGGTGGTTGCCGACGAGGTTCGCAAGCTCGCGGAAAAGACCATGGACGCAACACGCGAGGTGGGCGGGTCCATCGCGGCCATCCAGGCGGACGTGCGCGAAAACATCAAGGGCATGGACCGCGCCGCCGAAAGGGTGGATGTGGCCAACCGTCTTGCGGGGGAGTCAGGTCGGGCGCTCAGCGAGATCATGGAGTTTTTCGAGACCGTCACCCGGCAGGTGGAGGCCATCGCCACGGCCAGCATTCAGCAGTCCAACGTGGGCGAGGAAATCAATCGGGCCGTGAGCGAGGTGGACACCGTGTCCACGAAGACGGCCGGTGCCGTGGCCCAGACCGGCGGGGCCATCGGCGAGCTGACCGGCCAGATAGAGACCCTGTCCAAATTGTACGGGCTGTTCATGCTCCTGGGCGAAGGCGTGGTCCAACAACAGGTGGAGTCCCTGGCTAAGGCCCCGGATCTGGCCGTGCCGGAGAGGCGGTTCAAGGTGTTGCAGCGGGTGGTTCGGGATAATCCGAGCCTGGAGACGGCCTGGATCGTGGACCCCAGGGGCGTGCAGTCGACGGAGTTCGCCTCGGCGAGCGGCGATACCGGCGCGTTGCGAGGCGGACCGGGCACAAGCTGGGCCGACAGCGACTGGTTCCGCGAAACCACCCGCACCGGCGAGAGTTTTATTTCGAACATCTATTATTCCGAAGCGTTGGAGGACTATTGTCTGACAGTGGCGACGCCGGTCAAGGATCGCGACGGCAACTTGTTGTCCGTGCTGGCCGTGGACGTCCGCCACGCGGTCTAAGCGGTTTCAGCTTCGGAGATCGGGCCGGGAAACACAGCAAGGCCGCGATGGTCAGCGGTTGAAACGCGGGCGGCGGATGAGCATGGCCAGGCCGACGATTCCGGCCACTCCAAGGGTCCAGGCAAGCCCGGTGACGGGCAGGACCGACCGCTCCTCCACCTTGCCCGCCGGCGGGTTGACCACTTCGGCCCCGTCCGGCGCGTGCAGGCCGAACCGCGCAAGGGCCGTGCCGTCGAACCGCATCACCGGCTCGGTGGAAACGGGCAGCATCTCGCGCACGTCCTCCCCGTTGAGGACCTTCATGGCTACTCTGGCCGCGCTTTCGCCCACGTCCTTGGCGGGAACCATCAGTCCTCCCGCCGCACCTGATCCGAAGGCGGCGTCGTTGACGAGGAAGATGGGTGAAGCGGCGCGCGTCCGGATGAGGTCCGAAATCTGCTCATTCGACACGGGAGCGCCGTCCCGTTCTGCCGCGAACCGCAGGAAAAGAACCGCGCCCGACGGGGGCACGCTGGCCAGGGTGTCGCCAAGCTCTTCGAGATTCAGTTCATGCTCGTCCCCGGCCTCGAAACCCGGGAACATGATCTGCGCCCGGTCGAGATAGGGCTCCATGGCCCGGTTCACGGCTTCCCTTATTGGGGCCGATTCGGGCGCGCTGTCCACGATGGCCACCAACAGGCGGGTATCGGGGCGCATGGTGAAAATGAGATTCACGTTTTCGCGCACGGAGCAGGTCGAGGGAATGCCGGTGCAGTTGCCGCATTCGGAAAGTTCTCTCGGGTTGGGGCGGTCCATGGCGCAGAAGATCAACGGCGCGTTCGGGAACAGGTCCCTGTACTTGCGGGCGAAGGCAAAGGCGATGTCCCCCTCCGTCACAACGGCGTCGGGCGTCCTCTCGGCCATGGCTTCGGACAATTTGCCGTAGACTTCGTCAAAGGCGTCTTCGTCCGCGCTGTCGGAAGGAAGAAACGCCTGCTGCACCCCTGCCCTGCTGCCCAATCCTTCGATGAGGCCCGAAGCCAGCCGTTGGTTCCAGGGGGTGGGGATCGGGCCGGAATGAATCAGAAGAACGTCTGCGGCTAAGGCCGGAGCGCAGAGCCGGAATAAACAGGCCAGGCATAGTAAAGTGATGAATCGGAATCGTGTAACGCGTTCTTTTTTCAAAATATCCTCGATCATCAGTTTCCGATAACTGTCGATAATGCTGGCGTTCGTCGGTTATTTCCGGGCCGAGCAGACCCGGTTGCGGCCGGAGTTCTTGGCCTCGTACAGGGCGGTGTCGGCAGCCCCGATCAATTCGCTCGCGGACCAGCCCACCTTCATCCGGGCCACGCCCAGGGACACCGTGAAGCCGATGGGATCGTCGGCCAGCTTGCCGTCGGTGCGGACCCGGAAATCGTATCGCTCCACATCCGCCCGCAGGGCTTCGGCGTTGGCGGCGGCACGGTTCAGGTCCATGCCCTGCACGACCACCATCAGCTCCTCGCCGCCGTATCGGGCCGCGAAACCGTCGTAACGGACGGCGTGCTCGCACACGATATGGGCCAATGCGCGGAGCACGTCGTCGCCCGCCTGGTGGCCGTAAGTGTCGTTGACGTTCTTGAAGTGGTCAACGTCGATCATCATTACGGCCAGGGGCGTGCCGGTCCGGGCGAACTCCTCCGCCGTGTGCCTGAGATGCGCCTCCAGGGAACGCCGGTTGTGCAGTTGGGTAAGCATGGGATCGAAGTCGGCGGTCATCCGGAAGTGTTCGGCCTTGGCGTTGAGCACCCTCGCCTCCTCCCGGAATTCCTCGATGAGTTCCTTGAACATGCCGCGCACCCGGGACACGATCAGGGATTTCTGGCTGTCGTCCCGCAGGACTTCCACGGTTTCTTCCCGAAAGGTGTGCAGCCGCTTGTCCTGACGCTCGTTGGCCCCGTGCATGGACGAGACTATTTCGTTCATCTCGTTGATGAGCACCGCGGCGGTACGCTTTTCCTGGGCCAGGGCCTCTTCCAGTTCCAGAGCGCCGATGGTTTGCAGCAAATACCCGTCGAGCATGGCGACGACCGTTTCCAGCCGCTTTTCCGAAAAGTCGTTCTGCATGAGCTGTTCGCAAATCTCGAACTGTATTTCGGATTTCTTGTCGTCGGAGTAAATAGACAGGCGGGAAAGCAGGTTACGGATGAACAGGATGACGGCTATCCAGTCCGCTTCGTTGGGGGTGCCGGTTTCACGGAGATCCTTGAACAGGAGGTCGAGCTTGCTGGAGCGTGTGGACATCGTCGCTGTCTCCCGGTGTGAGCGGCTCTGAATGCGCCCGGCCTATCGGGGGCCGGGAAAAATGACGCCTATACAGTCTGATAGCACCGGTCGCCAATCCGGTTCAAGGATAAAGGAAGAAAAGTGCGGGCGCAAAAAAAGTGCGCCTTGCCGGGTTATCCGGCGGGCATCAGGACCTGACATTTCAAATTAGCACTTTATGACGGCCTGGTGCGGGTGTGTTGGCGCACGTTGCTCTTTCTTGGAGCGGGGCGACTCCATTCGCCATATGTCTTATCGAAACAATCGGCGTCTATTTCCTCCCATCCTCCGTCTTTGGTTTTTGCCAACCTCTTTTCGAGGACCCTTGCCTTTGATTCAAATATACCCTCCCCGAAAAATGGACGCAATAGGTCGGCCGGAAGAATCCGCCTCGTGGGGCGCAACCTCCGGTCGAACTTGAAGATAAAAGTGTATTTTTTTCGGGAAACGGGCCGAGTCACCGGCCAGGGACACGGATTTTGAAGAAGGTCCAATTATGACAAGATATTACCCCCGCGCCCAAAAGGCAAGCGAAAAGGGTCCCCGGGCGGGAACGGGCTGGAATGGTCCGGGGGCGTCGGGCTAATCGTCGCCGAAGGGGTCGCTGATGAGGTCCATGACCCTGGCGCGGTCGAGGCTGTGTGCGGAGCTTCCCTGCGCGGCCAGATCGAGGCCCAGCGCATTCAGCTCGGCTTCCGCTTCGGCGGCTTCCCGTCGGCCAAGATTCCTGGCCACGGCGGTCATGGCGTCGTCCAGGCTCTCCGTGGCCCGGGCCTTGAGTTCCTGTATGCGTTCGCGGGAAGTCCCGACAATGGTTTCACGGGGTTGGATGGATTGGATAGCGGGCATTTTCGTCTCCTTCTTGTTGGCTGGACCGACAATCAGCAAGACCCGTGCTGCGTAAAAAATATCACATTAATACAAAGTGTTGGCTGTTCAATCCATATCCCGGGCGGCAGGTTTTTCCGCTTTTTCGACCGGAACAAGGAACAGGGTCAGGATTACGAGAGCGAAAAAAGCGGCATAGACGCCCGCGAACCATGCCGGATCGATGTCCGGAAACAGTACGCGGCCTAGCCAGTATCTCACGCAGGAGACCGGCTCCCCGCTTTCCTGCCCGGCGGCGCGGCGCAGGGCCGCCTCCCATTCGGTCAGGGGGCAAAGCCTGCCCGCCGCCGTCTCGGCCAGTACAAAGCCCATGAGGGCCGCGTGGGACCATCGGAACCATCGGTTACGCGCGAATCGTCTTCCGGCCGCCGCCCCGATCCATATGGCGGGCTGCCCCAGGACGATGAAGGCCGCGACAGCGAAATGGACAGCCAGCACCACGTCCGCCCAGAAGGCCGGAGCGCCGCCCGTCATCGGCAATGGCCCGGCAAGCCCACCAGAAACCGGCGGAATCCGTCTGTGTAACCGGGAGACGTCAGGAACCCGTAGTTGTGGTCCCCGGTCAATCCCCAGAACAGCTTGGGGCCTTCGTACGACTCGTATAGCTCTCGCCCCATGGCATAGGGCACGAGATCGTCGTCCGGGCTGTGCAGGAACAGGGTGGGCGTCCGTACTCCGGACAGGGCGCGCATACTGTCGTATCGATGGCGGATCAGCCAGCGGACAGGCAGCCAGGGGAATCGCATTGCCCCCATGTCAGTCAACGAAGTGAACGTGGATTCCAGAATCAGTCCGCCCGGTTCCTCGCCCTGCTCCGCCAAGTCGGCCGCCAGGCGCGCGGCCACGCCTCCGCCCAGGCTGCGTCCGAAAATGATGATGTCGCGCGGCTCGATGCGGCGGGTATCCGCCAGCCAGTTCCACGCCGCCAGCGCATCGGCCCTGGTCGCCATTTCCGACGGCTTGCCGCCGCTCAGTCCATACCCCGAATAATCGAAGACCAGCACCGACAGTCCGAGGTCATGAAATATTCTGTACGAGTCCATCAGATGAGAAACGTTGCCCCCGTTGCCGTGGCAGAACAGCAGCACCCGTTCCGCGTCTTCACAGGGAATCCACCACCCGTGAATGCCCGTGCCCAGCGCGTTTTCCAGCCATACGTCCTCGAACGTCAGCCCGTTTACATCCGGCGTATCGGCCAGCTCGCTCCTTGGGCTGAAGACCAATCCGTTCTGGGAGCAGAACACCCAGGTGGTTATGCCGCCGTAGACGGTCCCTGCGGCCGCCGCTATCTTCAAAATCGTCCACATGTCGCCACCATACACAGCGCAGCCCTTTTATGCACCCTTTCCATTTCAACGGCCTTGATTTACCTTGCGCCCATGGACATCGCAGGCATCATCCTGGCCGGGGGACTCGGCACCCGCATGGGACACGTTAAAAAGGCGTTTCTGACCATCAGCGGCCAGACCATTCTGGATCGCCTTCTCGCCGTTTACCGCCCCCTGTTTACCGAAATCCTCATCTCCGCCCGCGATCTCGACGATTTTGCGGGCTACCCCTACCCTCTTGCGCCGGACAAATACGAGGCCCGATCCTCCCTGACAGGCATCCACGCGGGCTTGGCGGCCATGCGCGCTTCACACGGTTTCATGGCCGCCTGCGACGGGCCGTTTCTCCAGCCCGGACTGGTTCGCGCCCTCCTCGAACAGGCCGCCCCGGAAGACGACGTCGTCATCCCCATCAAGGATGACGGCTATGTCGAACCCCTCTGCGCCGTCTACTCCAAGCGGTGCCTCCCCTTTATCGAGGCGCAGCTTCAGCGTGAAAACTATCGCATCATAGGCTTCTTCGATCAGGTCCGGGTCAGGAAAGTGCCCATTTCCCTGCTCCGCCAGGCCGATCCGCACCAGATATCCTTTTTCAACGTGAATACGCCCGACGACCTAAAACAGGCCGAACGGCTGGCCGCGGAACTCGATATTTAAAGGGTGCCTCCGGCCGCCGGAGGCGATCACCGCGAAGCGGCTTTCCAAAAAAAAAGCTCCCGCAAAGCGGGAGCTTCTAAAAATCACCGAACACAGCACCCGGATCAGACCGCTCCGGCAGGGCCGGGACGGATGGAGGCGGAATCGGACGGAGGTTTGCTTTCACGCCGTTTTACGGCTTCGTGGCCGTTGCCGAGGGAATCAAGGAGTCCGACCAGCAGATGGGCATTGGGCGAATCCTTGGACAGACGCACCACGCTGAGGGCGGCAAAAACGACGAGCAGCAAAAGCGCTGCCGGAATGGCGGCACACATGACGGACCTCCATGTTTGACACAGAAGACCAGATCGTTGTTACGGGAGTATGGTAAGCCGGTGACCCTTGGGTGACGTTGCGGGCTACTTTCCGCCTTCGATGATGAGATTGGGCAGTTCGTCGGTGTCGTCGGGCCTGACCGGAAAGCGTTCGGTGAGCATTTCGCCGCAGCGGCGCACGCCGGCGCACAGGGCTTCGCCCGGCCTGCCCGCGCGGATGCCGTCGGTGACAAGGGCGACGACCTCCTCCCAGGCGAGGGGATTGACCAGGTCGTTGATGCCCTTGTCGGCCAACACCTGAACAGAATGCTCGAAAACCGAGACGTAGAGGATGATCCCGGTCTTGTCGCGGGTGTTGTGCAGCCCGTGGGCATGGAAGGCGGTGAAGGCGGCCTCGGCCACCTCATCGCGCATCTCCCGCTTGGAGATGAAGGGCTTTTTCAGGGCAGGAAAGGCGTCGAACAACCTGGAAAAACAAAGGAAAAGCGCGAGAAAGAGGGCAAGAAAAACCCACATGTCCTCGCGGCCCAGGGCCAGAGTAAAGCCCACGGCGGCGAGGGAGCCGCAAATGAGGCTGCCGATGAGTCCCGCACGGGGATAGTCGTAGCTCATGTCCGCGATGACCGGAACTATTTCGCCGGACGTCGAACGTTCTGCTTCCTGAACGCACCTGATGAGCGCGTCCTGTTCCGCCTTGGTGAGAAATGTCGCTGCGTTGCTCATGAATGAACCTCTTTGACCTACCAGCCGCCGGAAGCGCCGCCGCCTCCGAAACCGCCCCCGCCGAAGCCGCCGAAACCGCCGCCTCCACCGCCGAAGCCCCCGCCTCCGCCGATGCGCGGACCAGGGAAGAAGATAACGCCGGGACCGCTGCGCCCGGCCGTGCGCACGCCCTCGGATGCGCCGGGGATTCTGCGGCGGCCGAACTTCTCGGTCAGCAGGATGATGAAAATCATGGGGCCGATGAGGATGGCCAGAATGTTGAGCTTGCTCTTGCGCTTCTCGGGCAGGGCCGTGAACTCGCCGCGCACGGCTCCGGAAATGGCGGCCACGCCTTCGATGAAGCCATGGTCGAAGCGTCCCGCCCTGAATTGCGGGGTAATGACGTTGTCGATGATCTGTCCGGCGAGCACGTCGGTAAGCCTGCCCTCCAGGCCGTAGCCCACCTCGATGCGGATCTTGTGGTCCTCTTTGCTGACCAGAAGGATGACGCCGTTGTCGAAGTCCTTCTGGCCGACCTTCCAGGCCTCGGCGACCCGGATGGAGAAATCCTCGAGGGAATCGCCCTTGAGGGACGGAATGGTCAGGACGGCGACCTGGGTGGAGTCGGAACGCTCCAGGTCCGCCAGCCGGTCCTCGATGGTCTGCCGTGTCCGGGGGGTCATCATCCCGGCCAGATCATTGACCCGCGTGGTGTACCGGGGCACATCCAGGGCCAAGGCCCAGGAGGACAGGCCCAGAACCAGGGCCAGGATCAAGGCCGGGACAAGACCCGCCGGTCTGCTCGAAAGAAGTCGCACCGCCAATCCCGCCTAGGACTCGGACCCGAAGTTGACCTTGGGGACGGCCTTGGCGTCCGGGGCAGCTTCGAAGAACTCCTTGCGCTCCAGGTGGAGCAGCAGCGAGTTGGTCAAGGAGTTGGGGAACTTGCGGATGGAGAAGTTGAAGGTCTTGACCGCCTCGTTGTACCGTTGCCGGGCCACATTGATGCGATTCTCGGTGCCTTCGAGCTGATGCTGGAGGCCGAGATAATTCTGATTGGCCTTGAGGTCGGGATACCGCTCGACCACGACCATGAGCCGGGACAGGGCCGAGGAAAGCTCTCCCTGCGCCGCCTGGAAGTTGGCCAGGGCGTTCTTGTCGGTGAGCATCTCGGGCGTGATCTTGGTCTGAACGGCCTTGGCCCGCGCCTCGACCACGGCGGTCAGCGTGGATTTCTCATGAGCCGCCGCGCCCTTGACCGTCTCCACCAGATTGGGAATCAGGTCCGCGCGCCGTTGCAGGGCGGATTCAAGATTGCCCCAGGCCGCGAAGACCTCTTCCTCCTGCTGCTGCATGGCGTTGTAGCCGCATCCGGCCAGAGATGTGGCGATAAGCATGGCCGCGAGGGCCGTGACAAGTCGTTTGAGCATGGCTTGCTTTCCCTTTGTTTGGGGGTTGATGTCGCTTGGATACAGATGCGCCCGGAAGCGCAAAAGTCAAGGCTGTCCGAACGGATTGAGCCGATCCCGGCTGTTATTTCTTTTTCTTTGCGGGCCGCTTGAGGCGCTTGCCCGCCGCGAGGAGCCTGCGCAGTTCGGCGGCGGCCGCGACCGTATCGGACTCGTGGAGCAGGAAACGCTCCTTGGATGTCTGAAAGTGCCACCCGGCGGGCCGGGTCAGGAGCTTGGCCCCGCGCGCGAGCAGGTATTCCTCGGCCTCGGTCTCGGCGGCCACGCATTCCATCTCGGACAGGATTTCCTGCCGCTTCTGCATGTCCCGAAGGAATTGGGCTATTTCATAAACGGACCGCATCAGGTCTTCCGGCTGGATGTCCGTCTCCCTCTTGCGCCCGGACAGATACCGTTGCAGTTCGTTGAGGTCTGTTTTCAGCTCCTTGACCTCGAACAGGGCTTTGTCTTTTGAAATTTCAATTTTGTCGGTAAGTTGCTTATATATCGCTCGCAATTTCTGTGTGGACATGGAACCTGCTTTGCACCTTGCTGTTACCCCGGATTATCAAAAGCCTAGTTTAGGCTAGCCCATTTTCCGGACGGTTCGCAACCGCTCGCGCCATCATTTTTCATGTATTTTCGCACGTCCGGTGGTCAGCTCGGTCACTGCGGCGACAAAATCTTCCGCCCGCTCCTCGGGCAATTCCAGGGTGAACCCGGCCTCTTCGCTGAAGGCTTCCTCCAACACTTCGGCCTCGAAATCGGGCAACAGCCGCTTGAACAAGGTCACGGACGGATAGGGGATGGTCACGGCCAGTTGCGTTGTCACGACCATCTCGCGCAGGGGGAGCGTCTCCAGCCCGAGCTTGACCAGACCGGCATAGGCCCGGACCAGGCCGCCGGTGCCGAGCTTGGTCCCGCCGAAATACCGGGTGACCACCGCGACGATCTCGCCCACGCCCGAATGGAGCAACCCGTTCAGCATTGGCTTGCCCGCCGTGCCGCTCGGCTCGCCGTCGTCGCTCAACCCCACCGATGCCGTGTCGCCCGGCGGCCCCGCATTGAAGGCCCAGCAGTTGTGGGTGGCGTCCGGAAATTCCTCCTTGACGGCGGCAACGAAAGCGCGGGCGGATTCGGCGTCCGGGGCGTGCCCCATGGACGTGATGAACCGGCTGCGCTTGATGATCTCCTCCACCCGATGAAAGGCGGCTGGTATGGGGTAACGGTCCGACATGAAGGCGATGTAGCCCGCCCCCTCCGAACGGGTCAACCCCGCCCGTCCATGTGGAAGTTGCACCGCAACAGGTTCCGCTTCGCCAGCGTCAGGGCCTGATACCCGCTTCCTCCTCCATCAGGGCCTTGAGAACGAGCCCGAAGAAGCCTCCTTCATCACCAACATACCGCCAGCCAAGATGGGAGGAACACCCGGCACACTGAACCGCCTGCCAGCGATGGCCCGGGAACTAGGTGAACTCGTCGGTCTCCGGCCCTGCGGGCAGCAGGTTTTTCGCCGACGCGAAACAGCCCAGTTCGAACACCAGCCCGTAGGGATTGAAAAAGACGTGCCGGTGGCTGCCGTTCACCTCCATGGCGAAGTCCCGCCGGGTGATCCGGCTCCGGCACGCCCGGCAGACCAGCACCCCGCCGGTTTCGGCTTCCACGGCCTCAGCGCTTTCGCCGGGCCGCTCGTCCGGGGACTCAGGCCCGCCCGGGGGCGGCGTTTCGCGATCCGGCTCCCCGCGCAGCGCGCGAACCGTTTTCTTGCAGCGTTGGATCATAAGAGCCTCCGGCCAAACCATACGCTACCGGCTCCCTTAGGTCGAGGGCGGGGCGACATGTCCCGACAGGAGGACAAGACGGCCGGGGTTGACCGCTTTCGCGGGCGTCCGTACATCTTGAGCATGACCAGTCCAGCCGAATCCCCCCACCTGCGGCTGTGCGACGCCTGCTGCGACAACTCCGGCACGGCCAAAGAGATGATGAAGACAGGCGGCTGCACCTGCGACATCTGCGGCTGGGCCTGCAAATGCTGCGGCGGCGACGGCAGGCAGTTCGTCAACAAGGTCCTGGTGCGCACCATTCCCGACGAAGGATGGGCCTACCTCCAATGGCGGAACCAGCGCAGCCTCGTCCCCCTGGATTGGGAAAAGCTCTTCCTCCACGGCAGGCGCGAGGAGAGCGGCGAATGAAGCCGCTTCACGCCGCGAGCAGCCTGCCTGAACCGTCGCCGGACTAAGCGGGGAGCGCGGACCGGATCAGGGAAACCGCCACACCCCACATGGTCAGGCAAACCGCCCCGTCCAGGATGCGCCACGATACGTCACGGGAAAACAGGGGAGCCAGAACCCGCCCGCCCGTACCACGCCAGGAACGCGGCTCCTCCCCATGCCGCAATGCGCCCCAACGTCGGATTCGACGCCACGGCCGCGCCCACGCCCGTCACGCCCAGCCCGATGAGCAGCCCGTCGCACAGGATGCACAACGCCGCCACCGCCAGATGGTGATTGCGCCGCACTCCCTGCGTCAGCACGAACGCGTTCTGCGCGCCTATGGCCACGATCAACCCGCCGCCCATGGCGTATCCCTGTATGAATGGCGTCATTTCCGTTTGCTCCCGGCCCCCATCCCCATATCTTTGCCGAGCTTTTCCCGTCGCTGCGAGAGAAGAGGGCGATTGTTGTCGGCACGGTTGTAGGCGGGCAGGACGGATTGTGTAAAACTAATTGTTTTCAACAGTCATTAATATTGCTAATAATATTGGATGTTGGATTACAAGTTGGTCGAGGCCTTCGCGGCCGTTATCAGCGAAGGCGGGTTCGAAAAGGGTGCGCGAATGCTGCACCTTACTCAGGGAGCCGTGTCCCAACGGGTCAAGCTGTTGGAGGAACAGGCCGGATGCGTGCTGCTCGTGCGCTCCTCGCCGCCGCGGCCCACCGAGGCGGGCCGGGACATGCTCAGGCATTACCGGCAGGTCCGGCGGCTCGAAGAAGACCTGTCCGCAGGAGCGGGCCGAAACCGTGAGGGATTCGACACCCTGGCCGTGGGCGTCAACGCCGATTCCCTGGCGACATGGTTTTTCCCCGCCGTAAATTCCTATCTCGACGCCGAACCGGTGCTCCTCGACCTGTCCGTGGACGACCAGGCCGAGACCCTCAAGCTCCTCAAGGCGGGAGAGGTCATCGGCTGCGTCTCCGACCGAGCCGATCCGGTCCAGGGGTGCCGCGTGGAATATCTCGGCGACATGGACTACCGTTTGTACGGCTCTGCGTCATACAAAATGAAATGGTACCCTGACGGCCTTACATTGCGGGCTGCCGAAAGGGCTCCGATCCTCGTTTTCAACCGCAAGGACATCATGCATGAGGCATTGCTGGCCGAAGCCCTGGGCGAGCGTCCCGCCCTGCGCGCGCCCTTCTATCTGCCGTCGTCCGAAAAATTTCCCGAGGCCGTGGCTTCAGGCAGGGTGTCCGGAATGCTTCCGGACCAGCAGGCCGACCCCGGCCTCAAACGGGGCGAGCTCGTGGATCTGCTGCCCGGCCGCATCTTCACCGTCCGGCTGCACTGGCATTGCTGGAACCTGGAATCCGCGCGCCTGACCGGGTTCACCGACGCCTTGGTCCGCGCCGCGCGCTCCCTGCTCGTCCAACGTCCATAGGTTTGCCCAACCCGGACCTTTATTGTATGCACCGCTTACTACACGTCGAATCCAAGGAGTCCTATATGAAACGGCTTGTCCTGGTCCTGTCCGCCCTCACCCTTTTCGCCGCCTACGGCTGCTCGAAAACCTACTACTCCGCCATGGAGTCCATGGGTTACGACAAACGCGAAATCCTGTCCGACCGGGTGGAAAACGCCCGCGAATCCCAGAAGGACGCCAAGGAGCAATTCGCCTCCGCGCTGGAGCAGTTCCGGTCCGTGGTCGCCTTTGACGGCGGGCAGCTTCAGGAGGTCTACGACAGGCTCAACGGCGAATACGAGGATTGCAAGGACGAAGCCGAACGGGTCAAGTCCCGCATCGACTCCGTGGAGGATGTGGCCGAAGCCCTGTTCGACGAGTGGAACAAGGAAATCCAACTCTACTCCAGCGCCAAGCTGCGCCGCTCCAGCCAGCAGAAGCTCACCGCCACCAAGAAGCGGTACAACGGCCTCATCAAGGCCATGCGCAACGCGGAAAAGAAGATGTATCCCGTGCTGGAGGCCTTCGAGGACCAGGTCCTCTACCTCAAGCACAATCTCAACGCCAAGGCCGTGGCCTCCCTCGAAGGCGAACTGACCTCCATCCGCACCGACGTGGACGCCCTCATCAAGGAAATGGACAAGTCCATCGCCGAGGCCGACGCCTTCATCAAAACGCTGGAATAACCGGCGCGAAGTCGAACGACGAAGGGCCGACGGCGCAAACCGTCGGCCCTTTTTTCATGTGGCTGGGAAACTCTTCGCTCCTACTCCCGGGGACGGATCATCCTTTCGGGAACCACCACACGATCGAACTCCTCGGCCGTCACCAAGCCGAGTTCCAGGGCGGCGTGGCGCAGGCTTTGCCCCGTCTTGTGGGCGTGGTGGGCGATTTGGGCGGCCTTGTCGTAACCGATCACCGGAGTCAGGGCCGTGACCAGCATGAGCGAGTGGGAAACATGCGCCGCGATCCGCTCGCGGTCGGGCGCAAGCCCGGCCAGCAGGTGGTCCGTAAAGCTGCGCGCACCGTCGCTCAACAACCGCACGGAATGCAGCACATTGCGGATGATAAGCGGCTTGTAGGCGTTCATTTCCAAGGAACCGGACGTTCCGCCGAGGGTCACGGCCAGATCGTTGGCCATGACCTGCATGGAGACCATGGTCAGGGCCTCGCACTGGGTGGGATTGACCTTGCCCGGCATGATGGACGATCCCGGCTCGTTGGCCGGTATGACCAGCTCGCCCAATCCGGCGCGCGGCCCGCAGGAGAGCAGCCGGATGTCGGCCGCGATCCTGTTCAGGGAGTTGGCCAGGGTCTTCAACGCCGCCGACAGGTGCACCAGCGCGTCATGGCTGCCCTGCGCCGCAAAGCGGTTGCCTGCCGGGACGAAGGGCAACCCGGTCAGGTCCGCGATGCGTCCCACCGCCGCCTCGGCGAAGCCGGGCCAACTGTTCACCCCGGTGCCCACGGCAGTGCCGCCCAGGGCCAGTTCGTACACGCCGCCAAGGGCGTCTTCGATCCTTTTTTTATTGTCCTCCAGAAGCGAGGCGTATCCCGAAAATTCCTGCCCCAAGGTCAGGGGCGTGGCGTCCTGCATATGTGTGCGGCCGATCTTGACGATCGAGGCCCACTCTTCGGCCTTGGCTGAAAGCTCGCCGCGCATGGCCTGTACGGATGGGATGAGTTTTTCGACAATTCCTGTTGCGGCAGCCATATACATGACTGACGGAAAGTTATCGTTAGTCGACTGGCTCAGGTTGACGTGGTCATTCGGATGAACCGGCTCCTTGGAGCCCAGGGGCTTGCCCGCCAGTTGCGAACAGCGGTTGGCGATGACCTCGTTCACGTTCATGTTAAACTGGGTGCCGCTGCCCGAAATCCACACCGGCAGCGGAAACATGTCCGCGTGCAGCCCGGCGAGGATTTCATCACAGACGGTCACGATCAGGTCCCGCCGTTCCGGGGACAGCTTCCCGGCCTCCCCATTGGCCAGGGCGCACGCTTTTTTCAGGATGGCGTAGGCCCGGATCATCTCCCGGGGCATCAATTCGCCGTCGATGGTGAACAGGGTAAGCGCACGTTGCGTCTGCGCTCCCCACAACGCTTCCTCCGGCACCCGTACTTCGCCGAGACTGTCCGTTTCGATTCGGAACATGCGACCTCCCAAGTCTGCTTTCAGGCCATCCTAGCTCATGCGGACACCCCCCTCAACCAAAGTGTCGAACATGACGGCGTTTCTTTTCCCCGACCGCCCGGCACATTCGACCAAAACGCCCACCTCGCCCACCTGCCGAAGGCACCCCAAAAGTTTAGGAAAGGTGAGGAGATAGGGGGTCCGGGGGGAAGAGGAGAGGGAAAGCCCTTTTCAAAGGGTTTCCCTCTCCTCTTCCCCCCGGCCGCCGGAGGCCAACAACAAAGCCCTCCGCGTGAACGCGGAGGGCTTTGTTGTTGGGGTGCCATTCGGCGTTAAACGAACTTCCGGCGGAGAATGCCGCAAAGATAGTCGATGATGGTCACGGAAACGATGACCATGATCATCATGGTGCACACTTCGCGATAGAGGTATCCGTTGATCTTGTCGAACATCAGGAAGCCGATGCCGCCCGCGCCCACGAAGCCGAGGATGGTGGCCGAGCGGACGTTGGATTCGAAACGCAGCAGGGTGTAGCTGACCACAAGGGGCATGACCTGCGGGATGACCGAGAAGGCCATGATCTGAGCGGGCCCCGCGCCGGAGGCGGTGACGGCCTCGACCTGGCCGGGTTCGATCTGCTCGATGGCCTCGGAAAAGACCTTGCCCAGGATGCCGAAGGTGTGGATGGCCAGGGCCAGCACGCCCGCATACGGTCCGAGGCCGATGACGGCCACGAAGATGAGGGCCATGACGAATTCGTTGAAGCCGCGGCAGAAATCGAGCACGCGCCGCGCCCCGAACTGGCCAAACCAGCGGATGGCCCGCTGCACGGTCCCGTCGCCCTGTACCATCAGTTCCAGGGTATTCTTGGCCGCGAACATGGCCATGGGGATGGCCGCGATAAAGGCGATGAGCGTCCCCCATATGGCGATGGCCACGGTCTCGATGAGCGCCTTGGAGTATTCCACGAGATGGGGCCAGGCGGTTTCGGGCGGGAAATACCCCCCTTCCCTTTCGTCGCTGATGCGGTCGTATTCGCTCTGGACGATCCGTTCATGCTCCTCGGAGCTCATTTCCGCCATGCGGGCGTCGGCGCGTTTCTGGGCCTCGCGCTGCATGGTCACGGGATTCAATTCGCGTCCGGAGGCGGAGTATTCCGCCTTGACCTTCTGATACGCCTCCTCGAAGGCTATGATGGCGGGCAGACGTTCGGCCTGATCCATGGCCGCCTGCTTGTCCGCGTCGTTGAGCTGCCTGCCGAAGAGATACTCGAAGGCGTTCTGGCGTTTGGCGTACAACTTGAACGGATCGATGTCCGTGGAGATGTACGAGGAAACCAGGACCGCGAGGACGATGGTTATCAAGCCCCCCAGGGCGAGCTTCTGGAGGAAGCTCTTCCTGGGGGTGACCTGATCGAGTGTCAGTTCATGACTCATCGTTACTACTTCTTCTTGGCCAGTTCGGCCTTGAGGCGCTTGAGGTAACGGATCATGTCGTAATCCTTGTCGGAGGTGTGGCGGTAGCCGCCGTTCTGGAGAATTTCCAGAGCCTCGTGGTCATCGTTGATCTTGAGCAGGGAACCGGCGATGGCGACCTTCAGGCTCTCCGGCAAGTCCTTGCGCACGGCGATGGGGGCGCCGGGAATCATGTCGGACTTCTTGATGGTGTTGAAGTCGTCCAGGGAGGCGGAGCCCTTCTCGATCATGCGGTCGAGGTCGATGTTGTTGGTGGCGGCGACCTCAATGGAACCGTTCTTGACGGCCAGGATGGACGCGCCGTGGGAGCCGGAGAAACGGACCTGGGAGAAGTACTTCTCGGGGTCGATCTTCATGTCGCGGGCGAAGATGACGTTGGGCACCAGGTAGCCGGAGGTGGAGTTGGGATCGGTGAAGGCGAAGGTCTTGCCCTTGGCCTTTTCCATGGAGTCGATGCCGGAATCCTTGCGGGTGATGATGACGCCGGTGTAGCCGGGCTGGCCGTCCTTGTTCAGCTCCATGACCACGGCTTCGGCGTTGGCCTTCTCAGCGGCCTCCACGTAGCTCTTGGGGCCGTAGTAGGCCAGGTCGATGTGGCTGTTGGCCATGGCGGTGATGATGCCGTTGTAATCGGAGGCGGTGAAGATTTCGACCTTGACGCCGAGATCCTTTTCCAACTGGCGGGCGATGGGCTTGGCGCGCTTGGCGGAGTCGGCCGCTCCCTCGGTGGGGATGAAGCCGAGCTTCAGGGTGGCGGGCCATTCCTTGGGTCCGGCATTGGCCATACCGGGCAGGGCCACGGTCAGTACCAGGGCCGCCATCATCAGCGCTTTGGTCAGTTTCGAAAGCATTCGGGAATCTCCTGTGATTGTTGTGGTTGACGCAGTTCTTGCCGATCGGCGGCCGGGTCGCTGCCGTATAATCAGGCGGCGGAAAGCTCTTCCAGAGCTTCCTCAGCCTTATCACCATAGATGCGCGACACGGTCTCGGCGTCGAGATCGCGGGCCGTGCCGTCAAAAATCAATTCGCCCTTGGACATGCCCAGGATGCGCTTGCCGTAACGCTGGGCGAAGTCGATGTGATGCAGGTTCACGAGCACGGGAATGCCCTTTTCCTCGTGAATCTTCGCCAGGATCTGCATGACCGTCTCGGAGCTGCGCGGGTCGAGCGAGGCGATGGGCTCGTCGGCCAGGAAGACCTCCGGCTCCTGGGCCAGGGCGCGGGCGATGGCCACGCGCTGCTGCTGGCCGCCGGACAGGGCGTCGGCCCGACGGAACGCCAGGTCGCCGATGCCCACCTGCTGGAGGCAATCGAAAGCGAATTCCCGTTCGGCCTTGGAAAACTGACGGGCCATGGACAGACACCGCTTCACCGGGTGGGAGTTGAAGCGCAGGCGGCCGACCAGCACGTTCTCCAGCACGGTCAGACGCCGCACCAGATTGAACTGCTGGAAGATCATGCCCACGCGGCGGCGCACCTGCCGGAGCTGTCCGCCGTTGACCCGGGTGATGTCCTCGCCGAACAGGGAGATGGACCCGCTGGAGGGCCGGACCAGGCGGTTCATGCAGCGGAGCAGGGTGGACTTTCCGGCCCCGGACAGGCCGATGATGACGCAAAAGTCGCCGGAATTGATGGTCACGGACACGTCTTTGAGGGCCTCGGTGCCGTTGGGGTACACCTTGCACAGCCCATTGACGCCAAGGGCTTCGCGTTGCGCTCGTTTACGAAGATTTATCGATTTCATGGGAGCCTCCCGACTCGGTCTTTATCGTGTTTGTGGGGAGGCGGCCGGTCCGAAAACGGCGGCTTTCCTCACCATGGAGGGTCTACACGACCCCTGCAACAGGGGTATTGTGACCGCGTGACGTTTTGAAGGAATCGCCGCTTCCCCCCGTAACAATCAGGCCGCGTTTTTCGCTGTTATTTCAACGCGTCCGGAACATCCTGCGGACCACGTCCGTAACACTGCGGGCACGCCTTCGATCTCCCGCACCCGGACCAGGTCCGCGCGCAACCCGCAGCCGATGCGGCCCCGGTCGCCGAGCCCCACGGCATCGGCCGGATTGGCGCTTATCATGGCCACGGCGTCGGGCAGGGAGAAACCCAGCCGCTCGCGCAGGGCGAAGGCCCCGCCCACGAGACTGCCCGGCACGTAGTCCGAGGAAAGGATGTCCAGCAGCCCCTCCCCGGCCAGATCGCGAGCCGAAACATTGCCCGAATGGGACGCGCCCCTGACAAGGTTGGGCCCGCCCATGACGATGGAGATGCCCGCGTCCCGCGCCAGACGCGCGGCTTCGGCGGTGGTCGGAAATTCGGAAATGGCGATGCCCTCGGCCATGGCCTGCCGGACGTGCTCGGGCAGGGTATCGTCGTGGCTGGCCATGGGAATGCCCCGCTCCCGGCAGAGGGAGACGATGCGCGCGCGGTTCAGCTCGGCGCACGATTCCTGGGTGGCGATCATCCGCCTGGATACCTCGTCGAACTCCTCGTCGCTCCAGCTCATGTTGCGGTAGTAGGACCGGTACTTTTCGGTGTCCGTGAACTGCCGCTGGCCCGGAGTATGGTCCATGAGCGAAACGAGCATGAGCATGGGGTCGTCGATGTGCGGCAGAAGCAGGTCCACCACCTTGGGGTCGGAAAATTCGCAGCGCAGGTGCAGGCGATGATCCGCCTTGAGCACCCCGGTGCCCCGCGCCCGCTGGAGCGCCCGGATGGACATATCCATGATCTTCGAGCGTTGGGGACCGTCGTGGTATTCGCCGAGGGACACGGCGTCGAGCACCGTGGTGATGCCCGCGCCCGCCATGGTGTTGTCGTGGGCCAGCACCGAGGCCAGCGGATCGGGCCAGAACACGCCCGGACGGGGTTCCAGCTCCTGTTCCAGGTTGTCGGTGTGCAGCTCCACGAAGCCGGGCAGGAGATAATCGTTCTCCAGGTCAACGGCATTGGCCACGGAGCACGGGCCGAAGTCGATGGATTCGATAACCCCGCCCGCGATTTTCACCGAGCCGGAGACGATCTCGTCGCGCAGGACGATACGGGCGTTCTTGATGATGCGGTCCATGTTATGCGGCCTCCTTGAAGCTGCGCATTTCGAACAGTCTGTCGGCCACAAGGTCGCGCACTTCCTCGTCGTGGAAGATGCCGACCACGGCGGTTCCCCGGGCCTTGGCCTCGTTTATCAACTGAACCACCACCCGCCGGTTCTCGGAATCGAGGGAGGCGGTCGGCTCGTCGAGGAGCAGGACCGGATATTCCACGCTGAAGCCCCGCGCTATGTTCACCCGCTGCTGTTCGCCGCCCGAGAAGGTCGCCGGGGGCAGGGACCACAGGGCGGAAGGGATGTTCAGCCGCTTCAGCAGGAAGGCGGCCCTGTCGCGGGCGGCGACGGGATCGCCGGTCAGGGTCAACAGGGGTTCGGCCACCACGTCCAGGGCGGACACGCGCGGCACCACCCGCAGGAACTGGCTGACGTAGCCCATGGTCCTGCTGCGGATGTCCAGCACCTGCCGGGGCGTGGCGGTGACGATATCGACCATCCCGCCGTCGTGGCGGATGCGCACGGACCCCGCCTGGGGCCGGTAGTTGCCGTAGAGCGAGCAGATGAGCGAGGACTTGCCAGCGCCCGAAGACCCGGCCAGGGCCACGCACTCGCCCGCGTTCACATCGAGATCGAGCTTGGAAAAGACCGGGATGACGGTGCCGCCCTGCGTGTGCAGGGTGAAGGTCTTGTCCAGGCTGCGAACGGAAATCATGGTCGTCATGACTGCTCCTAGGCCTGCAGGATCGAAGAGACCAGCAGTTGGGTGTAGGGGTGTTGGGGATCGTCCAGGACCTGGTCGGTCAGACCGGTCTCGACCACTTCGCCGCGCTGCATGACCATCAGCCGGTGGGCCAGAAGCCGCGCCACGGCCAGGTCGTGGGTGACGATGACGACCGACAGCCCGAGCCGGGAAACCAGGTTGCGCAGCAGGTCGAGAAGACGCGCCTGGACCGACACGTCGAGGCCGCCCGTGGGTTCGTCCATGAAGACCATCCTCGGCGAGGTGATGAGGTTGCAGGCGATCTGGAGACGCTGCTGCATTCCGCCGGAAAAGGTCTTGGGGAAATCGTCGATGCGCCCGGCGTCTATCTCCACCTCGGCCAGCCACTTGAGGGCCTCGGCCCGGATGTTGCCGTAGTGGCGCGCGCCCACGGACATGAGCCGCTCGCCCAGGTTGGCCCCGGCGGTCACGCCGAGCCTGAGCCCGTCGCGCGGATTCTGGTGGACCACGCCCAGCTCGGTGCGCAACAGCTTGCGCCGGATCGGTTCCGCGCAGCCGTGCACGTCGATGTCGCCGAACTCCCGCGAGGCGTACCCCACGGTCCCGGAGGTGGGTTCGAGCCTGCCGGACAGGCAGGCGAGCAAGGTTGACTTGCCCGAGCCGGATTCGCCCACGATGCCCATGACCTCGCCGGGCCAGAGGTCGAAGGAGATGTCGCGGCAGCCTATCATCTCGCCGTATTTCTTGGTGATGCCGCGTACGCGGATCATGGGTTGCGGACAGGCGTTCATGCGTTCCTCCCGTTGTTTCCGGACGGAGCGCCCGTGAGTTCCGCCAAGTCCTCGCGGCCGGCCATGGGGCCGAGATGGCCCTGGCTGCGGCGGGTGGCGCAATAGTCTGTGTCCGAGCAGACGAACATGCGCTCGCCCGCGTCGTCGAGGATGACCTCGTCCAGATAGCTGTCTTCGGCCCCGCACAGGGCGCAGCACCCGTCCCAGGTCTCCACGGTGAACGGGAAGTCCTCGAAATCCAGGCTCTTGACCTCGGTGTAGGGAGGAATGGCGTATATGCGCTTCTCGCGTCCCGCGCCGAAGACGTGCAGGGCCGGGGAGTTGTCCAGCTTGGGGTTGTCGAACTTGGGGATGGGCGACGGGCTCATGATGTACCGCCCGTTGACCTTGACCGGATACATGAAGTTGGTGGCGATGCGCCCGTGGCGGGCGATGTCCTCGTAGAGCTGGACGTGCATGACCCCGTATTCCTCAAGGGCGTGCATCTTGCGGGTCTCGGTCTCGCGCGGCTCCACCCAGCGCAACGGCTCGGGGATAGGCACCTGGTAGACCATGATCTGGCCCTCGGCGAGCGGCGTCTCGGGGATGCGATGGCGGGTCTGGATGACCGTGGCCTCGCCGGTCCTCTCCGTGGTCTCCACTCCGGTGACCTTGGCGAAGAACTTGCGGATGGAGACCGCGTTGGTGGTGTCGTCCGCGCCCTGGTCGATGACCTTGAAGACATCGTCGGGACCGAGGATGGAGGCGGACAACTGGATGCCGCCCGTGCCCCAGCCGTAGGGCATGGGCATCTCGCGTCCCGCAAAGGGCACCTGGTAGCCGGGGATGGCCACGGCCTTGAGGATGGCCCTGCGGATCATCCGCTTGGTCTGCTCGTTCAGATATCCGTAATTGTAGCCCGCCTCGGTGGAGGCGGGAGCCTGGGCGACGGTCATGCGGCCTCCCCGGTCTCGGCCTTGGACTCGGCCCGTTTGAGAATTTCGGCCCGCATGGCCCGGACCATCACCAGGTCGGCCTGGAAGTCCACGTAATGCGGGAGCTTGAGGTGCTGGACAAAGCCCTGCGCCTCCACGTTGTCGCTGTGGTAGAGGACGAACTCCTCGTCCTGCGAGGGAGCGACGATGTCCTCGCCCAGCTCGCGCGCCTGGAGCGAGCGGTCCACCAGGGACATGGCCATGACCTTGCGCTCGTTATAGCCGAAGGACAGGCCGTACCCGCGCGTGAACCGGGGCAGCTCGTCCTTGGAGCCCTTGAAGCTGGTGACCATTTCGCATTCGGACACAGTGATGTCGCCGATCTCCACTTCGAAGCCGAGCTCGTCCGGGCAGATGGACACCGCCACCTCGCCCATGCGGATTTCACCCGCGAACGGGTGGTTGTCGCCGAATCCGCGCTGGCTCGAATAGCCGAGCGCCAACAGGAAGCCCTCGTCGCCGCGCGCCAGGTTCTGCAACCGCACGTCGCGGGAAGCCGGGAAAGTCATGGGGTCCTTGGTGATGTCGCCCACGGGCTTGGTCCCGTCCTCCGTGGGCCGGTCCACCAGCCCTTCGTCGGCCAGGAGATCCATGACCCGCGACAGGGGCGTCTCCTCGTCGTTGTCCGCGGCCTCTTGGGCGGCGGCTTCGGGCGGGGTTCCGGCGGCCAGGGAGAAGTCCAGGAGCCGGTGGGTGTAGTCGAAGGTCGGTCCGAGCACCTGGCCTCCGGGAACATCCTTGAAGGTAGCCGAGATGCGGCGGCGGACTTCCATGGACGCGGTGTCCACGGGCAGGGAATCATACAGCCTCGGCAGGGTCGTCCGGTAGGCCCGCAGGAGAAAGATCGCCTCCACCAGGTCGCCGCGCGCCTGTTTCACGGCCAGGGCCGCCAGCCACGGATCGTAGAGCGACCCCTCGCTCATGACCCGGTCCACGGCCAGACTCATTTGTTGAAGAATCTGCTCCACAGTCAGTTCCGGGACGGACGCATCCCCCCGGCGCTCCTCGGCCATGAGCCGATGGGCGTTGTCGATGGCCTTTTCGCCACCCTTGACGGCTACGTACACCTTACATCCCCACCTGGATCGTCCTCGGAAGCGAGACGATCTCCGTTTGCGTTGCCAGAATCACGTCGTACCCCAGCGGGAAACGCCGGGCGTTCCGTTGCAGGGACCGCCAGAAATCGGGGTTGAGCCCGTCCACGTGCAGCCGGGTCTCGCCCTGGATGCCGGGTCCGCTCAACGGAATGCCTCGGCCGACATTCATGGATTTGACCTGGATGATGAGAGTGGCCGAGCGGTCCGGGTATTCGAGGTCCCCGGGATGAAACTGCTCGAGATCCGGCAGATCCTGCCCGTCGAGAACCAGGCCGAAGGCCGCGCCCGCGGGCTTGGGCGTGACGGCGCAGCCGCAGTGGAAGCGCAGGTATGTCTGGATATCCAGGGGGGCGGACGGCCCCATCCACAGGGGCGTGTCCATGTCCACCAGGGCCAGGCAGACCGCGGCCGCGGCCGGATGCAGCCCCTTGGGCGGCTTGGGCCAATTGCCGAGCACGGTGACCGTGCCGGGCCGAGACATTGTCAGCAGTATGGCCCGGAAAATTCGCTGGTTTTCAAGGGCCGGGTCGCGCGGCTCCCTGGCCGCGTCAATGGCGTGTCCTTGCATGGGTACTCCCTAGTCTTCGCCGCGAACCATGGTGAAGAAGTTCACCCTGGTGGCTGCGGTTTTGGCTGCCCGCTCCCGGCGTCCCTCAGCGAGGGCGTCGGCCAGCGGGTCGATAACGGCCCGGCGCAGGGCGGGGCCCGATTCCGGGTCCTGAAGCAGCGCGTCGAACAACGCCGCCAATTCGGCGTGCCGCCGGTCGCGTCCGGCCACGTACCCGTGGCCCACGCTGCCGTCCTCAAGACGGACCGAACAGCGGCACATGGTCATTTCGCCGAGGTTGAACCGTTCACCCCCGGCTTCGGCCCTGGCCCGGACCATGGTCATGCCCACCTCGGGCGGGCGCAGATATTCGTATCGGGGCTCCGGTTCGAGCCGCGCGAAAGCGGCTTCCAGGCCCTCTGTTCCTGTCCGGGCGAGAACCCCCATCCAATCCTTTCTGGCTCTGGTTATCCGGTCCATGGGGGTCTTCATGTCACTGTCGGGTTTCATTTCTGTGAAATCCTCTCTGGTTGTCTAGACAACCGGCCGGGCCTGTGCTCTGCCGGGAAAAAAACGATTCGAGGTGCGTCCATGCTCACGCGCGGAAAAGGGGTCGCCCTGTGGCGGCAAATCCATGAGAAGCTGAAGTCGGCGATCTCCACCGGCCGCTTCGGACCGGGAGATCGGCTGCCCTCCGAGAGCAGCCTGTCCGGGGAGTTCGGCGTCAACCGCCACACCATCCGGCGCGCCCTGTCCGTGCTTGAGGGGGACGGGCTGATCCGCGTGGAGCAGGGACGCGGCTCCTTCGTGCGCGAGCCGGTCATCCACTACCCGGTCAGCCGCCGGACGCGGTTCAGCGAGAACCTCTCCCGCCAACGGCGCGCGCCTGGCAACATCCTGCTCCAGGCCGTGGACACGGAAGCGGACGCGCAGGTGGCCGAAGCGCTCGGCATCGAGCCGGGCGAGGTGGTCACCCGCATCACCAGCGCGGGCGAGGCGGATGGAAGGCGCATCAGCTACTCCACGGCCTTCTTCCCTCGCGCCCTGTTCCCGGGCATGGTCCGCATCTACCGGGAGCTGCAATCCGTCACCCGGACGCTGGAGCACTTCGGCGTCGCCGACTACTCCCGCAAACGGACCAAAATCATCGCGCGAATGCCCACGACCGAGGAGGCCCGCGAGCTGCGCCAGCCCAAAAGCCGCCCGGTGCTCGTCACCGAAGGCGTCAACGTGGACGAGTCCGGCGTACCCGTGGAATTCGGGGTCTGCCTGTTCGCCAGCGATTGGGTGCAGATTCTGGTTGAACCGTGATACGATCATGTCCGTGTCCGGGGCTTGTCCGGCCCGGAATTCGGGCCGCGTTCGGCCTCCTGGTAGGACAAGGGCGGGTGCGGCACACTAGACAAGTCCGCCACCTGTGCGCATAAAACCGCTATTTCAACTTGTTGTAACCTTGCCGTCGTATTTGTCGCGGAAATGATGCGCTTCCGTGCTTTTCCAAACCCGGCGCATTTGTCAGTCAGGACCCATGAACAATAATTCGAACCCGCAAGAGAAGGTCAGGCTCGGCCCGGCCCCCGTGATCCACCCCACGGCGGACATCCGCGACAGTTCCCTGGGAGCCTACACCGAGGTCCTGGACAACTGCCTGATGCTCGAATCCGTCCTGGGCGACTACGCCTACCTGAGCCCGGGCTGCGACGTGGCCCACGCCGACATCGGCAAGTTCGCCTCCATCGCGGCCGACGTGCGCATCGGGCCGACCAACCACCCCATGTGGCGAGCCTCCCAACACCACTTCACCTACCGCAGCGAGCGCTACGGTTTCGGCCCGGACGACGAAACCGTCTTCGAATGGCGGCGCGCGCAGCGAACCCGCATCGGCTGTGACGTATGGATCGGCCACGGAGCCGTCATCCTGCCCGGCGTGACCGTGGGCCACGGCGCCGTGGTCGGGGCCGGGGCCGTGGTCTCCAGGGACGTGCCCCCATACGCGGTGGTGGGCGGCGTCCCGGCCCGGATGATCCGCGAACGGTTCCCCGCGCCCGTGCGCCAACGGCTCCTGCGCCTGGCCTGGTGGGATTGGCCGCACGAGTACCTGCAAAAGGCCCTTCCCGACTTCCGCGAACTGACCGTCGAAGCCTTTCTCGACAAATATGAGGGGAACGCGGAAGCATGAGCGATTCCACGACCGAAAGATACGGCGTCTACTTTGCTCCGGGACGAGGCTCTGGGCTCGACCGATTCGGCGCGGCCTGGCTCGGCCGCGACAACGAGACGGGACGGCCCGTCGACGCGCCCCTGCCGGAGGGCCTGCCTTCCGAAGAATGGCGCGCGCTCACCGAAACACCGCGCCACTACGGATTTCACGGCACCCTCATGCCGCCCTTCGTTCCGGCGGACGGCATGAACGAGGCCGAAATCACCGACCGGCTGGACAAACTGGCGGGCAGGCTTGCCCCATTCGTCCTGGCCCCGCTATCCGTACGGGAAATCGGCTCGTTCCTGGCCCTGGTCCCGGTGGAGCAGGTCTGGCTGGCCGAAACCGCCGAAGCGTGCCTGCGGACCATGCACCCCCTGCGCAAACCGCCCTCGGCCACGGAAAACGAAAAGCGGCGCGCTTCGGGCCTGACCCCGAAGCAGGACCGGCTTCTCGAAGAATGGGGCTATCCCTACGTCCTTGACGAATTTCGCTTCCACATCACCCTGACCGGACGGGTCGCGGACCCGGCCCGGCGCAAACGGCTGGCGCACATCCTGACCGATCTCGCCGCGCCCGTCACCGGCCGCCCGCATCCCGTCGAAGAACTCTGTCTTTTTTACCAGCCGGACAGGTCCGCCCCGTTCCGGCTGATTCACCGGGCCAAGCTCGGCAACACCAAGGAGAATTCATGACCCGAGGCAATCTGATCTACGTCATCGGTCCTTCCGGCTGCGGCAAGGACTCCATCATGCTCTACGCCCGCAAACACTGCCCCGGCAGCGAGGCGGCCTTCGCCCATCGCTATATCACCCGCCCGGCCGACGCCGGGGGAGAAAACCATGTGGCCCTGCTGCCCGACGAATACCGCGCCCGTCTGGACCTCGGCCTCTTCGCCCTGAGCTGGGACAGCCACGGCAACCGCTACGGCGTGGGCATCGAGATCGACGCCTGGATGGAGTCGGGCCTCAACGTGGTGGTCAACGGCTCCAGGGCCTACCTGCCCGAGGCCGTGCGCCGCTACCCGGACCTTGTTCCGGTCCTTGTCTCGGTGGAATCGGACATCCTCCGCCAGAGGCTCATCCTGCGCGGACGCGAATCCGCCGCGGAAATCGAGGGGCGCCTGGAGCGGGCCGGAAACTACTCCGTCAGCCACCCGGCGCTCAGGCGCATCGACAACAGCGGCGAACTGTCCGACGCCGGCCGCGCGTTGCTGGAGCTGGCCCGGAAAAAACCGGTCCGTATGCGCCGGGCGGTTTAAGGGCAATTCCCGCCGGGCCGGACCCTTGACTGTTTCCGGACAGGACTTATCAGGGATGTGTCAAAAGGTAATCTTCAACTTCTTCCAAGGAGGACGCTATGGCTCTCACCAAGCTGAACCCCTGGAATTGGTTCAAGAGGGAACACGAGCAGACTCTTCCGGTCCGTCGCAACGAACCGGGGGAAAGCGTACCCGCCACACCGCTTGACCAGTTCCACGCCGAATTCGACCGCATGGTCGAATCCATGTTTTCCGGTTTCGGACTCTCCAACCCCGTTTTCCGCTCCGGCGCGATGCCGTCCCGCATGGGGGACGTCGCCATCAGGCCCAAGGTGGACGTCTACGGCACGGACAAGGAATACGTCGTCCAGGCCGATCTTCCGGGCGTCGACGAAAAGGACCTGTCCGTGGAAATCGAGGGCGATGTCCTGATCCTGTCCGCCGAAAAGCACAGCGAAGAGAAGATCGAGGACAAGGGCTACTACCGCGTGGAGCGCGCTTCGGGCGCCTTCCGCAGAGTGCTCAACCTGCCCGAGGATGTGGACCGCGACAAGATCGCCGCCAAGCTGGAAAAGGGCGTTCTGTGCGTCACCATGCCCAGGACCGGCAAGGCGACGAACGCGGCGCGCAAGATCGAGGTCAAGAACTCGACCCCGGATTGATCCCCCGGCGCGCCCAGGTCCCGCGCCCAATGCTGACCCGCCCGGCCTACCGGGCCGGGCATGTCCCCTAGTGAACGGCCCCCGCCATTTTGCGGGGGCCTGCTTTTTTCGGCCCGCCGCGCGATTCTCCTACGGAGACCATTTGCACAACCGGGCGATTCGGGGGTATGCCCAAAAGGCGGGTTCCGTTGCGACATATAGGGGGATGCATGGACCTGATAATCATCGCTTCCATCGGGATACAGCTCACGGCCGCCGTGCTGGCCCTGTTTCTTATCCCGGAAACCGGCCGACGCATGTCATGGATTCTGATCGCCGCGGGCCTGATCGGCATGGTTCACCGACGGATGCACACCCTGTACATGTACTGGCAGGGCAAGGCCGTGCTGGACCCGGCCTTCGAATTCATCGGCCTGCTGGTCTCCATCATCATCCTGCTTGGCGTCCTGCAAATACGGCCCATTTTCCGGCAGCTCAAGGCGGCCAACGAAAAGCTCGCCCGAAACGAGGAACGCTTCCGGACCGTGGCCGACTTCACCTACGACTGGGAATACTGGCGCGGGCCCGAAGGGAACTTCCTGTACATGTCGCCCTCCTGCGAGCGGATCACCGGGTATCCTCGATCGGCATTCATGAAGGACCCGAACCTGATGGTCAGGATCGTGCATCCCGAAGACCGGCCCATGGTCAAGGCGCACCTGTTCAGGGAGCACAAGGCCGTGGAGACGGACACCATGGATTTCCGCATTCTCCGGCCAGACGGCACCCAGCACTGGCTGTCCCACAGGTGCGTTCCCGTGACCAACGAAGAGGGCACGTTTCTCGGCGCCAGGGCCAGCAACCGAATCATAGACCAACGCGTGGAGGCCGAGCAGCGGCTGCGGGAAAGCCGCAGGCTGTACCGCGACCTGGTGGAGCAATCCCCCTTCATCGTCCTTGAGGCTGACACCAGGGGCAAGGTCTTCTTCATCAACCGCTACGGACTGAATTTTTACGGGCTCTCCGAGGGGGAACTGATCGGGCGCGACGCCATCGGAACGCTCCTGCCCGAAACCGACGAGCAGGGACAGGACCTGCGCGCCCACTTCCAGGAGCTGCTGGATCGAAAATCCGGGCACACCTTCACCGAAGCGGAAGTCCTGCGCCGAAAGGACACCAGGGCCACCCTTTCCCTGGGCACCTCGGTCATCGTCGACGACATGGGCCAGGCGACCGGCATCCTCTGCATCGGCCTCGACATCACCGCGCGCAAGGCGGCGGAAAAACTGAAGGAGGACGTGGAGCGCATCGTCCGCCACGACCTCAAGTCACCGCTCATGGGCATCATAGGACTGCCCCGACTCATGCAGGCCGACGAGAACATCACCGACCGGCAGCGGGAAATGCTCCAGGTGGTGGAAGAGGCGGGAATGCAGATGATGGACCTCATCAACCAGTCCCTGACCCTGTACAAGCTCGAATCAGGCACCTACCGGCACGAGCCGCAGCCCGTGGACTGGCTGGGCATCATCATGCGCGCCGTGCGGGACACCACCCTGCACCGCGAGGCGGACTGCCGGGTGGAGGCCTCGCTGGACGGGCAGCCGGTGCGGGACGACATGCGCCTCGACATAGAGGGAGACGGCACCCTGTTATACGGAATGACCGCGAACCTGCTCAAAAACGCGGTGGAGGCCTCGGGCGGACAACCGGTGCGCGTGGATGTCGCGAGCGGCGACCCCTGCGTGCTGGAAATCCACAACAGCCTGCCCGTGCCCGGCGAGGTCCGGCGAACCTTTTTCGACAAGTACTCCACCCACGGCAAGCACAACGGCACGGGACTCGGCACCTATAGCGCCAAACTCGCCGCCGAGGCGCATGGAGGCACCATCTCCATGGACACCTCCGACCGAACCGGCACCGTGGTCAGGGTCTCCCTGCCCAAAGGCAACCCGAAATCATAGCCCATTAAGAGGGCAACGCGCTCCCTGAACCTACCCAGTGACAACGAACAGGTGCATCTCACGCGGCCCGTGCGCGCCGTGAACGAGCTGCCCCTCGATATCCGCGGTCTTGGAAGGGCCGGAAATGAAGGTGAAGGAAGCGGGCAATTCGCCGCGCGCTTCGAGCAGGGCGTACCCCTCGGACAGATCGGCGACCATCCGGTCGAGGGTCACGACCGATATGAGAATGGACGGCGCCAGCGAAACGGCCCGGCCGTGTCCCGGCCCGGTCAACAAGGCGATGGCGGCGCAATCGGCCGCGCACCAGTCCGCGCCGGTCAACCCTATGTAGGCCTGCTCGGCGATGCCGCGCAGCCGCTGCTTGCCCGCAGCCTCGTCCTCGCCCGGCTCGAAGCGGGCCACGTCCACGGCCACAGGGTCCCCGGCCAGCAGCTCGGGCAGCTTGAGCCCGTGCAGCAGGGGATCGTCGTGCATGAGGACATGTTTGTCCCCGCCCCATTCCGTTTCCGAGACGCGGGCCAGGTTCGCGATGCGGCGTCCGGCATCTTCGAGGTCCTCGGCCGTGTGCACGTTGAGGTTCAGGGGAACGGCGCTCCGCCGGAGTTCTTCGAGAAGCTCCAGCCGCCCGGCCCGATCGCGGTCGGCGCGCTTGAGAAGCTCTTCCAGCTCGCCCTCGGGACGGCTGGAAAAGAGCGTCGCCCCGTTAGGGGCCTGATCCCGGCCCAGCGCCTTGCGGATGCGATCGAGAAATTGCTGTTCGTTATTCATTGTCGGCTCCATTGAGACGCTTCGAGTGGTCGGTCTTCCACCGTTCGGCAAAGGTCTTTTTGGCGATGGGCGGGAAATCGCGGGTGGCGGTCCATTTCGCGAGCGGACCGACGCCCTTCCCGAGCACGCCGTTTTTCACGAACGGGACCTGCACGATGCGCCCCGCCTTGACCAGCAGGTCGTACGCGGTGCGGCTGGACATGGCCGCGCCCCACGCCTTGAAGGCGCACGCCTCGGACCCGTCCACCGGCTCGACGCCCCAATCCTCATCGCCGTAGGCGAGCATGTAGCGCAACTCGGAAAGCATACGCGGCAGGTCGTTGTGAACCGGGCAGATATCCTTGCACGCCCCGCACAGGGACTCGCCCCGACAGAGGTCCGCGTGCTTGTTGACTCCATCGAGAAGCGGCATGAGGACCGCTCCGATGGGACCGCAATAGGTCCCTTTGTAGGCATGACCGCCGATACGCCCGTAGACCGGGCAGATGTTCAGGCAGCCGCCGCAGCGGATGCAGGAGAGGACCTCGCGGAACCGCGGGTCGGCGAGCATCTTCATGCGCCCGTTGTCGATGACGACCAGATGGAACTCCTCGGGACCGTCGGTCTCGCCGGGCTGGCGTGGACCGCCTATGAAGGAGACGTAGGTGGACACCTTCTGGGCCGAAGCGCCCCTGGTCAGCAGGCGAAGAAGCATGTCGTGCTCGGCCAGGGTGGCGGTGACACGCTCCATGCCCATGAGGGCCACGTGGACCTTCGGCATGGTCGTGCACATGCGGATGTTGCCCTCGTTGGAGACCAGGCAGACGTGGCCGGTCTCGGCGCAGGCGATGTTGCAACCGCTGATGCCCATGTCCGCGCTCAGCAGCTTTTCGCGCAAGGCCTTTCGGGCGGCCTTGGTCAGGGTCGGCGGGTCCTCGGAATAGGGGATTCCGAGCTTCTCCTGGAACAGCTTGCCGATCCGTTTCCTGTTCATGTGGATGCAGGGGGCGATGATGTGCGAAGGCGCTTCGCCCGCCAACTGGATGATGTACTCGCCGAGGTCGGTTTCCACAACCTCCACGCCGTTCTCCTCCAGCAGGGGGTCCATGCCGATCTCGGCCGAGGTCATGGACTTGCCCTTGACCGCCAGCCGGACGTTGTGCTTGCGGGCCACTTCCAGACAGTAATTGCGGGCGTCCTCGGCGGTGGCCGCGAAATAGACGTGCCCGCCGCGCGCCCGAATCTTCTCGGAAAGGGTCGCCAGGACCGCGTCGAGGTTGTTCAGGGTGCGCAGGCGCGCCTCCTTGGCCAGACGGCGGTGTTCCGGGGTTATTTCGTCCCGCCACATCGCCTGCGCGCCTTTGCCCATGCCGTTCTGGACCATGCGGATGGCCGCGTGCAGCTCACTGTCGCCGATGGCGGCGCTGGACAGCTCGGAGTAGGTCTTGTCACAGGTTTCGTGCATGGCTATTTCCCCTCCCCGGCCAGGATTTCGGCGATGTGCAGGGCGCGGACATGCGAGCCCAGACGCGAGAGGCGGCCTTTGATGTTCATGAGGCAACTCACGTCGCAACCGACAACGGCGTCGGCTCCGGTGTCGAGAATGGTCTGGACCTTGTCGTCCACAAGCGCCGTGGAAATCTCGGGATACTTCACCGAAAACGTCCCGCCGAAACCACAGCAGCGGTCGGACTCGTCCATCTCCACGAGGGTCAGGCCGGGAACGTTCTCCAGGAGCAGGCGGGGCTGCCTGCGAATGCCAAGCCCCCGCGAGAGGTGGCAGGAGTCGTGGTAGGTCACGGTCCCGTCGAACCGGGACCCGATCTGCGACCCGGGATCGGTCACGCCGAGGACGTCCACCAGATACTCGGTGAACTCGAAGGTCTTGGCCGCGACCCGGCGCGCCCTGTCCAGCAGGACGGGATCGTCCCGGAACAGCTCCAGGTAGTGATGGCGGACCATGTGCACGCAGGAGCCGGAGGGGCAGATGATGGCCTCACTGTTTTCAAAAATGTCGAGGAACCGGCTGGCAGTTTTTGCCGCTTCCTTGCGGTATCCGGAATTGAAGGCGGGCTGTCCGCAGCAGGTCTGGTCCGGGGGATAGTGCATCCGCACGCCGAGCCGTTCCAGCACGCTGACCATGGCGTCCCCGGTCTCGGGCGACAGGGAATCCACCAGACACTGGATAAAGAGGGTCACATTTGGTTGGGTCATTTTTACAAAATCCGTAAAGTAAGGTGTTTTGCAGGAGGCGGATGTTGCACCCATCCAGAACAACATGCAAGGGCTTTCATTAAGACCCTGTAAATCAATGTGTTAACTTATGTTACAAAATTGGCTTATGATTTATCTCCTTTCTTTTCAATATGTTCCGCCAAACAAAAGCCGTTTGCGTGCAATACGGACATGAATTTCGTGTAAATGCGACGAAAAAAACAAAGCAATCGGCCTTTACGGTTCGACAACCGTCATCCTGTATATTCGGCAACCAACCGAATATTTTGAATAAACGAAAACGGGCCGTTCCTCTCGCCCGAGAGGAACGGCCCGATCGTCGTCCGGTATGTGCGGCCTAGAACCGCTCGAAATCGGCGTCTGCCTCTTCGCCCATGTCCAGGTTCATGCCGGCCTCGATTCCGCCAGGCACGGGGTTGCCCGCCTCAGGCAGCGCGGCGGCGGGTGCGGACCGCACCTGGACGCGCTTCCGCCTGCCCCTGCCCGCGTTGCCCACGTTGAAGAACGACATGGTCTCCTGAAGCTGCTGTCCCTGGCTGGACAGCTCTTCGCTGGTGGAGGCCATCTCCTCCGAGGCCGAGGCGTTTTGCTGGATGACCGTGTCGAGCTGGCTGATGGCCTGGTTGATCTGGGTCGCGCCCGCGTTCTGCTCGTTGCTGGCCGCGGTGATCTCCTGAACCAGGGAGGCGGTCCGTTCGATGTCCGGGACCAATTGGCCCAGCATCTTGCCCGCCTTTTCGGCCACTTCCACGCTGGAAGAGGAAAGCTCGCTGATCTCCGCCGCCGCGGAACCCGACCGCTCGGCCAGCTTGCGCACCTCGGCGGCGACAACGGCGAAGCCCTTGCCGTGCTCACCGGCCCTGGCCGCCTCGATGGCGGCGTTCAAGGCCAGGAGGTTGGTCTGGCGGGCGATCTCCTCTATTATGGATATCTTCTCGGCGATTTCCTTCATGGCGTCCACGGTCTGGCCCACGGCCTCGCCGCTGACGCGGGCATCCGTGGCCGCCTTGGTCGCCAGGGCCTCGGTCTCGCGGGCGTTCTCGGCGTTCTGGCTGATGTTGGAGGCCATCTGCTCCATGGACGAGGAGACCTCCTCGATGGACGCGGCCTGCTCCGTCGCTCCCTGGGACAAGGACTGCGACGAGGCCGACAGCTCCGCGCTGCCTCCGGCAACGTTGTGGGTGGCGGCGTCCACGTCGGCCACCACGGTCTGAAGACGGGAGACCATGTTGTTCAGGGCCTGCGCCAGAACGCCGATCTCGTCGTGGCGGTCGATATTCAGGGTGCTGGTGAAATCTCCCTCGCTCATGCGCTTGGCGAAATCCACGCCCTGCATGACCGGGCGGGTAATCATGCGCGTGAGCGCCCAGGCCAGGACGATGCCTATGAGAAAGGCCAGGGCCAGCCCGACGGCCATGATCGTGGAGGCGGTCCCCAGCGAAGCCATGGCCACGTTGGCCATGTTCTAGGTGGCCTCCACTCCCGCGGTGGCCGTATTCTGGGCGGCCGTGAGAACGGCCTGCGCCGCGCTGTTGCGTTGGACGTTCAGTTCGCCCAACGCCTCGAAATTGGCCATGAACCGCCGCATCGCCTCGGCATAAGCGTCGCCGGACGCGCGGATGTTCTCCAGTTGCCTGAGGTTGTCGGACTGCCGGGTGACGACCTTGATCGTATCGTATTTTTCCCGCATGTGCGTGAAATCATCTACTGCGGCCCGCATGACCTCGGGGTTGCGCATGGCCTGCGACTTGAAATTCCTGATCCGGACACTGTTGCACAGATGAATGATGTCGTTGACCATGTCGATCTTGCGCACCCGCTCGGCAATGGTGGCCGTGGTCGCGCCGGAATCGAGCTCCCGTCCCAGGGCTACATGCTGCGAATCCAGAAAGTCCTCGCAGTTCTTCATGAACACGGCGGCCGCGCCATCCATGGCCGTCCGGTTTTCCGTCATGGCCACGACGAGCCGCCGGGTCTCGTTCACAAGCCCATCGTAGACGGCGACGCCCTCGCTCGCGGTCTCGACATCCTTCTTGAGCTTGACCAGCCGGGGGTACTTGTCTGCGTGCGCCTTGGCCTTGCGCAGGTCCGCCTCGGTTTCTTCCAGCCGCTTGCGCCCCTCGGTCCAGAAGGCTTCGGATTCGCTCAGCGAATACCCCCGAACCGCATACATGGTCAGCAGCACGACCCGTTCGAGGTCGTTGGCGATGCCCACCTCCGGAACGAATTCCTCGGCGAGCTGCCGCGAATCCTCGCTCACCATCAGCATGTTGTAGATGGCGACGCCGCCGAGCACGGCCGCAATGAGTATCAGACATCCAAAGCCCAGTCCGAGCTTCAGCCCAAGATTAAGATTTTTGAACATGAGACCTCCCGAACATCATGGAAATACAGATGGTTCCTCCGACAGTCACACCGAGAAGACCCCCATGCCAAAAACGGAGATCCTTCCGTTATCGGGACACTAACGGAAGCGAAACTACGGAGATATTATATTTGTGTTATAAATATGGAATCGGCAAACGAACCGGTTTCCATGGAAACGTCAGATATCCGAGGCGGAAAGCTTCTTGTCCAACTCCACGAGGAAGTAGACGCCCAAGCCGCAGCCCACGATCCTGAGCCACTGCCACGGGCCGAGAGGCGCGCTGGAGAAAAGCCGGTGCATGACCGGCGCGTAGGTGTAGAAAAGCTGAAGGGCCGCCATGGTCCAGAAGCCGCCCAGAACCCACTTGTTGGTGGCCAGTCCCAAAGCGAAGGGCGAGCGCGTGAAGGACCGGGCGTTGAGCAGATAGAAGGCCTCGACCATGACGAAGACGTTCACCGCCACGGTTCGCGCCGCTTCCATGGACGCCCCGAACGCAAGCTCCCACTTGAACAGGCCGAAGGCGCTGACCAGCAGGAGCAGGCTGACGATGCCGATGCGGCGCAGGATGATCCGGTCCAGCATGGGCCGTTCCGGACGGCGGGGCGGGCGGTCCATGATGCCCGGCTCCATGGGTTCGAAGGCGAGCATCAGCCCGAGGCAGCCGGCCGTGGTCATGTTGATCCACAAAATCTGCACCGGCAGAATGGGCAGGGCCACGCCGAACAGGACGGCCGCCAGAATGACCAGTCCCTCGCCCGCGTTGGTGGGCAGGGTCCAGGCGATGAACTTGAGCAGGTTGGCGAACACGCCGCGCCCTTCCTCCACCGCAGCCGTGATCGTGGCGAAGTTGTCGTCGGTCAGGACCATGTCGGCGGCCTCCTTGGCCACCTCGGTCCCGGTGATGCCCATGGCCACGCCGATATCCGCCTGCTTCAGGGCCGGGGCGTCGTTGACCCCGTCGCCGGTCATGGCGCAGATCTCGCCGTTTCTCTGAAGGGCCATGACCAGCCGGAGCTTCTGCTCGGGAGAGACCCGGGCGAAAACCGGAATGCCGGGAACCTGCCGGGTCAATTCCGCATCGCTCAATTCCGCTATCTCGCGCCCGGTCATGACCGGGCAATCCTCACCGGCCAGGCAATCCCCGCCCCGCAGGCCGAGCCGCATTCCGATGGCCTCGGCCGTCCGCGCGTGGTCGCCGGTTATCATCTTGACCTTGATCCCGGCGCGCAGGCAGGCGGCGATGGCGGTCCTGGCCTCTTCCCGGGGCGGGTCGATCATGCCCTGCAACCCGAGAAACACCATGCCCATGCACGATTCGGAGCGTTCAAGCCGGGCGTCTTCGGGCAGTTCCTTGCTGGCGAAGGCAAGCACCCGCAGCCCCTTGGCGGCCATGGCGTGCTGGGCCTCGATCACGGCCGCGACATCCAGCCCGCCGACTTCGCCCGAAGGAAGCATCGCGGACTTGCAGCAGTCCAGAACCCTTTCCACCGCGCCCTTGAGGCAGGCCACGCGCCCCACTTTCCCTCCGGGCAAGGTGTGCAGCGTGGCCATATAACGCCACCTCGACTCGAAGGGCAGCACGTCCACCCTTGCGTACTCCTCCTGTTCGCGTCCGGCGTCCAGACCGTACTTCCCGGCCGACACCAGCAGGGCGCCTTCGGTGGGATCGCCCTCCACCTGATGACGTCCGTCCCGAAGGCGTATCCTGGAATCGTTGCACAGCGCACCGGCGCGCAGGCATTCCACAAGAGCCGCATCGGGCGCGCCGCCGCCCTTCACCGGCTCCACCGCCCCCTCGGGGGCGTAGCCCAGGCCCGAGACCGCGTAGGACGCGCCCCCAGCGAAAATTTCCTGCACCGTCATCTGGTTCTCGGTCAGGGTGCCGGTCTTGTCCGAACAGATGACCGTCGTCCCGCCCAGGGTCTCCACGGCCGGAAGCCTTCGGATGATCGCCTTGCGCCCGGCCATGCGCGACACTCCCATGGCCAGGATGATGGTCACGGCGGCGGGCAGCCCTTCCGGAATGGCCCCCACGGCCAGGGCCACGGCGGCCATGAACATCTCGCTCGCGGGCTCGTCGCGGAGCACTCCGAGGACGAAGGAGGCCGCAGCCAGTATCAGAATGGACGCCAGCAGCACGTGGCTGAACCGGCTGATCTTGCGGGTGAGCGGCGTCTCCAGCTCGTCCGCCGCGTCGATGAGTTCGGAGATGCGGCCGATCTCGGTACGGTTGCCCGTGGCCACGACCACCCCCGCGCCCTGCCCGGAGCTGACCAGCGTGCCCGCGTAGGCCATGTTCCTGCGCTCGGCCAGCACCGTGTCACGGGGCAGCGGCGCGGCGTCCTTGTCTACGGGCAGCGACTCGCCGGTGAGCATGGATTCGTCCACGCGCAGCTCCCTGTCCGACAGCAGCCGCAGGTCGGCCGGGACCTTGTCTCCGGTGCGCAGGAGGACCACGTCGCCGGGAACCACCTGGGCCGCGGGAACCCGGACCGCTTTCCCGGCGCGCAGGACCAGGGCCTCGGCGCTCAGGCTCGAAGCCAGGGCGTCCAGCGCCCTGACCGCCTTGGACTCCTGGATGTGTCCGACCACCGCGTTGACCAGGACAACGCCGAAAATGACGCCCGAATCGATCCACTCGCCGAGGATGGCGGTCACCACGCCCGCCACAATGAGGATATAAACGAGAGGCTGATGGAACTGGAGCATGAACCGCGAAAGGGCGGTCCGGCCCTTCTTCCCGGAAATGAGATTTTCCCCGAACCGCTGGAACCGCCGCTCCACTTCGAACTCGTCGAGCCCCCTGGCCGGGTCCGCGTCCAGGAACCGGGCGGCCTCGCTTCCTTCAAGATGGTGCCAATGTTTCTCCAGCAGCGTTTCCATAAGAATACCTCTCCATTCACACGGCCGCCTGACCGGCGGATTTTTGTCCCATGTTGAACCCTGAAGCAAAGAAAGCCCTTCGTCAAGACGCCTTCACCGTTTGACATCCATCGTCTGCGCTGGCATAAAATGAGAACGACTATCAAACCATCCACACGCCGAAACAGGCCGGATTCTCGGCTCCCGTGCGGACGAACCCCCACGCGACGCATCTGCCGACCGGACCGAAAAGGAGTCCTCATGTTCGAGAACGTACTGCTGGATCTGGGTGCTCGAATGAACGCCGACCTGATCGCCTCCACCGTGGAATTCTGCATGAGGGCCGATGCCCGGCTGACGGTTCTCAACGTCTTCGAGGAACCGCCGGAAGCCGTATCCGACTACTTTTCCGCTCTCGATCTGGACCTGCGGACGGTTCTCCTCGAACACCACCAGGCCGAAATAGACCGGCTCCTCCCCGAAGAGGCCAAGGCCCAGGACAGAACGACCGTGGAACTCCGCTGGGGCAAGGACTTCATGGAAGCCATCAAGCTGGTGCGGGACGGCGGCTTCGACCTGCTCATCACCGGCTCGACGGCCCCCGGCGGCGCGCCCGGCAGCATGGCCATGCACCTCATGCGCAAATGCCCCTGCCCGGTCTGGATTCATCGCGGCAACCTCTGGAAGGGCGCGGTCCGCATCCTGGCGGCGGTGAACACCTCGGACGTGTCCGCCGACAACCGCGCGCTGAACGAAAAGATCCTGGCCCACGCGGCCCGGCTCAATGAAATTCTGCGAGGCCACCTGCACGTCATCACCTGCTGGTCCGGCTACATGGAATCCGTGCTGACCAGTCCCCGGTTCAACAAGAAGGAAAAAACCGAATACCTTGAACACGAGCAGAGCCACACCGAGCGCGAGCTGGAAAGCCTGTTCGCGGCGGCCGGGCTGACCGACGAGGCCAAGGCCAAGATCATCCACGGCAACCCGGCCAAGGTCATCCCGGCTTACGCGGCCGACCAGAAGATGGACGTCGTGGTCATGGGCAGCGTGGCCCGCACCGGCGTTCCCGGCCTGGTCGTGGGCAACACCGTCGAGCGCATCGTCTCCACCGTGGCCAACTCCGTCCTGGCCATCAAGCCGGACAAGTTCGTTTCCCCGGTACGATAGACGCAGAACGCGGCCGGGGGGAAACGCCTTTCCCCCGGCGCTCCCCCCCCTGCGGCGTCCGTACCGCCATCCGCTCCACCAAGCAAAACCGCTCGCGGCCCCGCCTTGACTTTTCTTTGTGAATGCCCATTAACTAAGGCATGAGGAAACGTCTCGAAAGCGATGTCCGCCGGGGACAGATTGCCGACGCCGCCCTCAAGCTGGTGGTCTCGGAGGGAGTCTCCGCCCTGACGGTCAAGAATATCGCCAAGGAAGTGGGGGTCACGCCCCCGGCCCTGTACCGGCACTATGCCGGAAAGACGGAAATCCTGGCCGCCGCGCTGGACCACATTGTGGGCATCTACACGGAAAACCGCCACCGGGTCTCTCGGGAGACCGGCGACGCTGTGGAATTGCTCAAAGCCCTCTTTTTCTCCCACGTGCGCCTGTTCGAGCGGCATCCGGCCGTGCCGGTCTTCTTCTATTCGGACCTGCTTTGGCGGGAGGAACCCATCCTGGGCAGACGGCTCAACCGGCACCTGAAGGAAATGGAAGACGAATTGACCGAGGTCTTCCGCAAAGGCCAGGAGGCGGGGCGCATACGGACCGACGAGCCCCCCAAACGGCTCTTCATCGCTTTCCTCGGCCTCTTCACCTCGCTCGGCCTGCTGGCCGGACGCGATCTGTTCCATCTGGACATCGAAAAACAGGCCGAAACCAACTGGCGTATTTTCGAAAACTACATCACCAATACGGACCTCCGTCCGGAACGGACGGAGACGAAATCCGACAACGAAGAGGTGGTCCCATGAAACGCGCATTCGGGCCGTTGCTGACGGGCCTGGCGATACTATCCATCCTGGCGGGCGCAGGCGTCTGGTACTGGCTCAGCCTGGACAAGGTCGAAGAAGGCTTTGCCGAAGGCAACGGCCGCATTGAAGCCACGGAGATCAGCGTGGCCGCCAAGTGGGGCGGCAAGGTGGCCGAAGTCCTGGCCGACGAAGGTGACTACGTGGAGGCGGGCGACGTTGTGGCCCGCATGGACATGCAGAGCGAAAAAGCCCAGGTGGCCGAAGCCCGCGCCGACCTCGCCAAGGCCGAAAGCGCCCTGGAGACGGCCAGGGCGCAGGTTTTCCAACGTGAGGCCGAAGTGGCCACGGCCAAGGCGGACCTGGCCAGGCAGGAGAGCCTGCTCGATGTGGCCCGTAAGAGCGACAGGCGCATCCAGACCCTGGTCAAGAGCGGCGTGGTCTCGCAGCAGGACGCCGACAACAGCCGGGGCGATCTCCAGACCGCGCTGGCTGCCCGGCGCGCCGCCCGGGCCCAGGTCAAGGCGGCCGAAGCCGCGACCGAGGCCGGACGCGCCCTGGTCGCCCAGGCGCAGGCCGACATCAACGCGGCCCGGGCCGTGGTGGTCCGCCTGGAGCAGACCTTGGAAGACGGTATATTGCGCGCGCCCAAGCCGGGACGGGTCCAGTACCGAGTGGTCGAACCCGGCGAAGTGGTCGCCTCCGGCGGCAAAATCGTCAGCCTGGTGGACTTGACCGACGTTTACATGACCTTTTTCCTGCCCGAGATCGAAGCCGGGCGCACCGCCATGGGCGACGAGGCGCGCGTGATCCTCGACGCCGCGCCGCAGTACATCATCCCGGCCAGGATTTCCTATGTCGCCAGCGTGGCCCAGTTCACGCCCAAGGCGGTGGAGACCCGCGACGAACGTCAGAAACTCATGTTCCGCATCAAGGCGCGCATCGACCCGGACCTGCTCCGCCGCTACGCCAGGTATGTCAAGACCGGCCTGCCCGGCGTGGCCTACGTCCGCATCGAGCATGACAAGCCATGGCCCGACCGCCTGGCGGTGAAACTCCCGGAGGAGAACAGGTGACGCCGACCCTGAACGGCGCGGGACATCGGCCGGATCCCGTTGTCCGATTCTCGTCCGTGACCCATCGCTACGGCTCCACCCTGGCCGCCGACGACGTCAGCCTGGAGCTGCCCGCCGGGAAGCTGGTCGGCTTCATCGGCCCCGACGGAGTGGGCAAGTCCACCTGGCTGGGGCTCATCGCCGGAGCGCGCAGGGTACAGACGGGCGAGGTCGAAGTCCTGGGCGGCGACATTCGCGACCGCCGCCACAGGGAAGCCCTGTACCCGCGCATCGCCTACATGCCCCAGGGGCTCGGCAAGAACCTCTACCCGACCCTGTCCGTGCGGGAGAACATCGATTTCTTCGGTCGTCTCTTCGGCCAGTCGAAGCCGGAGCGCGCCCGCCGCATCCAAAATCTGCTCCGAAGCACCGGCATGAGCGCATTCGCGGACCGACCGGCCCGGAAGCTTTCCGGCGGAATGAAACAAAAGCTCAGCCTGTGCTGCTCCCTGATGCACGACCCGGACCTGCTCATCCTGGACGAACCGACTACCGGCGTGGACCCGCTCTCGCGGCGGCAGTTCTGGGAACTCATCGAGCGCATCCGTGCCGAGCGGCCGGGAATGAACGTGCTCATCGCCACAGCCTACATGGAAGAAGCCGAACGGTTCGATTGGCTGGTGGCCGTGGACCAGGGCAGAAAACTTGCCGAGGGAACCCCGGCGGAGCTGCTGAAACGCACGGGAACGGAAACCTTGGAGGGGGCCTTCCTGGCCCTGTTGCCCGAGGAGCGCAAACACGGACACCGCGAGTTGCGGATTCCCCCGCTGAACAGGGGCGAAACGGTGATCGAGGCCCGAGGCCTGACCATGCGTTTCGGCGACTTCACCGCCGTGAACGACGTAACCCTGTCGGTCGGCCGGGGCGAAATTTTCGGTTTCATCGGCTCCAACGGATGCGGCAAATCCACCACCATGAAAATGCTCACCGGACTGCTGGATCCGACCCTGGGCGAAGCCCGGCTCCTGGGCCGCAAGCTGGACGCGGGCAATATGGCCACCCGACGGAGGGTAGGCTACCTGTCCCAGGCCTTTTCCCTGTACGGCGAACTGTCCGTGCGCAGCAACCTGGAGCTGCACGCCAAACTTTTCCATCTCAGCCCGGACGAGGCGGCCCGGCGCATCGGCGAACTGGGGGACCGTTTCGACCTCGCCCGGTACGGCGACACCCTGCCCAACGACCTGCCGCTCGGCATCCGGCAGCGGCTGCAACTGGCCGTGGCCGTGCTGCACAAGCCCGATGTCCTCATCCTGGACGAGCCCACCTCGGGCGTGGACCCCGTGGCCCGCGACGAATTCTGGGGGCTGCTCATCGACCTGTCCCGCAAGGACGGGGTGACCATCTTCATCAGCACCCATTTCATGAACGAGGCCCTGCGCTGCGACCGGGTTTCCCTGATGCACGCGGGCAGGATACTGGCCACGGACTCCCCCGACGAACTGCGCAAGAAGCGGAACGCAGCAACACTGGAGGAAGCCTTCATCGACTACCTCGAAGAGGCGGCGGACGTGGATGTGGAGCCCGGCGACGAGGGGTCCTTCGCGGCCCGGGAAAACACGCGGCCGGGCAAGGCCCACCCCCGGTTCAGCCTGGCCCGCCTGCTCAGCTTCTCCGTGCGGGAAACCATGGAGCTCAGGCGCGACCCCATCCGGATGGGCATGGCGCTGTTCGGCACGATGCTGCTCATGCTGGTCATGGGCTACGGCATCAACCTGGACGTGGAGGACCTGACCTTCGCCGCCCTGGACCAGGACCAGACGCTGGCCAGCCAGAATTATCTCCTCGAATACGAGGGCTCGCGGTACTTCTCGCCTCAAGAGCCGGTGTCGGGGCCGGCCGAGTTGGACAGGCGCATGGTCGCGGGCGATGTGTCCGTGGTCATCCAGACCCCGCCGAACTTCGGCCGCGACCTGGCCCGGGGCGACGTGCCCGAAGCCGGGGCGTGGATTGACGGGGCCATGCCGAGCCGGGCTGAAATAGCCCGCGGCTACGTGCAGGGCGTACACCGCGAATACCTGACCAAGCTGGCCGCCGGGACAGACGGCGCCCAATCCCTCTACGACATGCCGGTGCGCTACAGATACAACCCGGAAATGAAGAGCATCATCGCCATGGTGCCCAAAGTCATCCCCCTGCTCCTGGTGTTCATTCCGGCCATGCTCACCGCGCTGGGCGTGGTCCGTGAAAAGGAAATGGGCTCCATCCTCAACGTCTACACGACGCCTGTGACCAAGCTCGAATTCCTGGTGGGCAAGCAACTGCCCTACATCGCCCTTTCGCTTATCAACTTCGTCTTCATGTTCGCCCTGGCCGTGACCCTGTTCCACGTTCCCTTCACGGGCAGCCTTCCCGCCCTGGCCGCAGGCGCGCTCGTCTACGTGACGGCCACCACGGGGCTGGGCCTGCTCGCCTCCACCCTGACATCAAGCCAGGTGGCGGCCATCGCGGGCACGGCCATCTTCACCCTGCTTCCGGCCATCCAGTTCTCCGGGCTCATCGATCCGGTCTCCAGCCTGGAAGGCGCGGGCAGGTTCATCGGGTCCCTCTATCCGACCACGTACTACCTGCTTATCAGCGGGGGGGCCTTCTCCAAGGGACTGGGCTTCGCCGATCTGGCCGGATTCTTCTGGCCGCTGCTGGCGGCCATCCCCGCGACCACGATCCTGAGCGTGCTCTTCCTCAGGAAGCAGGAGGCATAGGATGCGGAACGCGTTCCTCGACAGCCTGTCCAACATCATGACGCTGGGAATCAAGGAATTCCGCAGCCTGCTGCACGACAAGGCCATGCTGTTCCTGATCCTGTTCATGTTCACGGCCACGGTCTACGCCGACGCCAAGGCCAAGCCGGAATCCCTGAACCGCGCCACCGTGGCCGTGGTGGACGAAGACCAGTCCCAGCTCTCCAGCCGGATCATAGCCGCCCTGCACCCGCCCCAGTTCATGGAACCCGAACTCATCTCCCTGGCCGAAATGGACAAGGGCATGGATTCCGGACGCTACACCTTCGTCCTGGACATTCCGCCCGACTTCGAGCGGGACGTCGCCGCCGGACGGGCTCCGGCCCTCCAGCTCAACGTGGACGCCACCAGGCTGTCCCAGGCCCAGACCGGCACCAGCTATCTACAAAACATCGTTGACGGAGAAATCCGCGCTTATGTTCAGCGTTTCCGCGCCCCGGCGGCCACGCCCGTGGACCTGAACATCCGGGTCTTCTTCAACCCCAACGTCAGCCAGTTCTGGTTCGCGGCCATCAACTCCATCGTCAACAACATCACGTTGCTCGGCATTCTCTTGACCGGTGCCGCGCTCATCCGCGAAAACGAACACGGGACCATCGAGCATCTTCTGGTCATGCCGGTCACGCCGCTGGAAATAATGCTCTCCAAGGTCTGGTCCATGGGGCTGGTGGTCCTGCTTGTTTCGACCATGTCGCTCCACGTCGTGGTCCAGGGCGTTCTCGGCGTGACCATCAACGGCTCCACCCTGCTGTTCGCCTGCTGCACCCTGCTCTACCTGTTCGCCGCGGCCTCCATAGGCATCTACATGGCCACCCTGACCAGGACCATGCCCCAGTTCGGCCTGCTGGCCATCCTGGTCCTCCTGCCCCTGGAAATCCTGTCCGGCGGCACCACCCCGCGAGAGAGTATGCCCGAAGCCATCCAGTGGATCATGTCCCTGGCCCCGACCACCCACTATGTGTCCCTGGCACAGGCCATCCTCTTCCGGGGAGCCGGATTGCCGGTGATATGGCCGTCTTTCCTGGCCATGGCCACCATCGGGGGCTTCTTTTTCTGGTTCGCCCACCGCAGGCTGCGCAGCATGATCGGCACCCTGCGCTGACCTACGAGGACCGTCCCCCGCCGTAGAGATCGCGGACCACGTCCAGCCACGCCCGGGCCGCGCTGGACAAATAGCCGCCCCTGCGCCAGATCACGGCCATGTCCCAGTCCGTGTACGGCTCCTCCAGACGAACGAGGCGCACGGCGTCGCCGCGCCGCTCCTCCGCGATGAGCCGCGGCAAAAAGGCCACGCCCAGCCCCGCCTCGGCGAGCTTGCAGATAAAACCGATCTGGCTGCTCTTGGTGATGACCGCAGGCTCGAATCCCCGGCGGCGGCACGCCCCCAGGATAATCCGGTTCAAGGCGAACCCGTCCTCGAAGAGGATAAACGGCACGTCCCGCACGCGGTCCAGGGGCATGGATTCCAGGCTCGCCTGGGGATGGTCGGGCGAAAGCAAGGCCACGAGCGGCTCCCTGCGAACCGGCAGCCACTCGAAATCCTCGGGCACGGGCAGCAGGGAAGCGGCCAGCTCCACACCGCCGGCCCGCAGGACTTCCTCCAACTGATCGCTGCCGTGCTCCACCAGCCGTATCTCCACGCCGGGAAACCGCTTGCGGTACTCGGTGAACACCGGCGCGAACAGCGCGCTGGCCCCGATCTGCGGCAGGCCGAGCACAAGGGTGCCCCTGGTCAGGCCGCGCAACTCGTCCAACTCGCGAAGCATGTCGCCCCGTTCGGCAAGAAGCCGCTTGCCCCGGCGGAAGACCACCTCGCCCGCGTCGGTCAACGTCACGCCCCGCGCTCCACGTTCCAGCAGCCGGGAATCCAGCTCGTTCTCCAACTGGCGCACAGCCTTGCTCACCGTCGACTGGGTGGTGAACAGCCTTTCGGCCGCACGGGAAAATCCCTGCTGCCGAACCACTTCCACAAACATCTGAATCTTTCGAAATTCCATGGCTATTCCAATATGGAATTATATCAAGTTCCACAAGTCATTTGCTTCATCACTAAACCGGCCCTACTTTCCCGCAACGAGGTTCAAAATGAGTACACGCACCATAGCCGTTCCGTTCCGTAGAAAATTCCACCACAGCCGGCTGGCCCAGGTAGGGCTGCTTTTCGCAGTCTGGCTGGCCAGCGAAGGATTCGTCCGGGCCCTCCACATTCCCATTCCCTCGGGCATTATCGGCATGTTCATCGTGTACGTCCTGCTGGCCTGGCACAAGGTCAGCCCACTGAGCCTGCGCCGGGGCGCGCAGTGGTATCTCGGCGAGATGCTCCTGTTCTTCATCCCCGCCGTGCCCGCCGTCACCGCGCATCCGGAGTTCTTCGGCCTGCTCGGTCTCAAGATCCTGGCCGTCATATTCCTGGGCACGCTGTCCGTGATGAGCGCCACGGCCATGACCGTCGATCTGTTTTATCGTTGGAGAGTTCGTCATGAATGATGCTTCATTCTGGACCGGCACCGTGGCGCAGGCCTGCGGCTGGTCCCTGCTGACCATAGGCCTGTATTTCGCCGTCAAACGCGTCTATCGGCGATGGGGACGCTGGTGGCAGATGCCCCTGGCCCTGACCCCGTTGCTGGTCATCGGCGTCGTACTGGCGTTGCACGTTCCCTATCGCGACTACTACCATTCCACGGGCTGGCTCATCGTGCTTCTCGGCCCGGCCACCGTGGCCTTCGCTGTTCCCATTTACGAGCAGCGGCAACTGATACGCCGCTACTGGGCCATACTCGGCGCGGGCATGTTGGTGGGCACGGCCACGGCCATCCTGACAAGCTGGGCCTTCGCCTCCCTGCTCGGCATCGACGGGGCGCTGCGCCTTAGCCTGCTGCCGCGGTCCATCAGCACCCCGTTCGCCATGGACGTTTCCCGCGACATCGGCGGCACGGCCGACCTGACCGCCGTCTTCGTGGTCATCACCGGCGTGCTCGGCTCCATCCTCGGCGAGTTCATGGTCGCCCGCCTCCCCCTGCGATCCCCCCTGTCGCGAGGGGCCATGCTCGGCGTGGCCGCCCACGCCGCAGGCACGGCCAAGGCGCACGAAATCGGGGCCGAAGAAGGCTCCGTGGCCGGTCTTCTCATGATTCTCGTCGGGATGCTCAACGTCTTCGGCGCAACCATCTTCGCCGCCCTGAGCTAGCCCTGCTCAATCCCCCCATACAGGCTGGCCGACACTAGCGGCTTCCCTCCGATCCAATTCGCAAGGGAGCCCGGAGGACAGGGTCTACCCCGCCCTGTCCTCCGGAAAACAAATTCCCCAGGCCACACCCCGACCGATTCACAACACCGCTCCCGGCCTTTCATTCCACCTGTCGACAACAGAACTTCCCCCCAACCGGCTAAATCGCCGGAATACCCCACGGAAAAGGCAATATTCCCCACCCAAAGGCGCTTTTAGGGAAGGATCGTCGCGATCATAAACAGGGCAAGCCCCCAGGGGGCGGAGCCCATATTTATCGCCAGCCATGCCCCACGGGTCTTCAACCGCGAGAACAACTCCGGCCGCAGACGGCGGCAACACCTCATAAAGATTCTGTGCGAAAGCAAGGGGAGAGCCTTTTACTTTCCATGCCATCCGGCACGTAACGGCATCTATACTTGTGCAAGAGGGGGTGGACATCCCCACCATTCAAGCGATTCTTCGACACAAGAACTTGATGACCACGACGCGGTACATACACCGGCTGGGCATTACCAAGAACGTCTTAAAAGACGGGCTTGGTTAACATGCAACAAAGCCCATATGTGGACGCTTTCGGACTTTTCCTTCGCCCGCGCGTACTTGTTGAGAATGGCAGCCTGTACTATGCTCGGTCATCAAATCAGAAGGACGCCCCATGAGTGACAACGCCCCTGCCCCGCAATCTCAAATAGACATCTTTCCGGCCCCGGATGGAAACATCCGTGTCGAGGTTCGCTTCTTGGATGAAACGGCCTGGCTTAGCCAGAAGCTCATGGCTGAGCTCTTCCAGGTTTCGATTCCCACGATCAACGAGCACCTGAAGAACCTGTTCGCAGACGGGGAGCTGGCTGAAGGGGCAGTTGTTAGGAATTTCCGAATAACTGCTTCGGACGGGAAAGAGTACCTGACCAAGCACTACAGCCTGGATGCCATCATTGCTGTGGGCTACCGCGTCCGCTCGTCCGTGGGCGTCCAATTCCGTCGATGGGCTACCGAACGGTTGCGGGAGTACATGGTCAAAGGCTTCACCATGGACGACGAGCGGCTGAAGAATCCTGGCGGCTGGGATTACTTCGATGAGCTGCTTGAGCGCATCCGGACGATCCGGGCCTCGGAGAAACGATTCTACCAGAAGGTCAGGGATCTGTTCTCGCAGACCAGCGCCGACTATGACGGCAACTCAGAAACCGCCCAGACTTTTTTCAAAACCATCCAGAACAAGATGCTCTTCGCCATCACCGGCAAGACCGCCGCAGAAATCGTGATGACGCGGGCCGACGCCGCCCAGCCCAACATGGGCCTGACGAGCTTCAAAGGGGATGTCGTCCGCAAAGGCGATGTGGTTACTTCCAAGAACTATTTACAACAAGATGAACTCGCCAAGCTGGACCGGCTGGTGACCATGTTCCTGGATCACGCCGAGGATCGTGCCGAAAAGCGGCAACGCATCACCATGCAGCAGTGGGTTGAGATCGCCGATAAATTCCTTGAGTTCAATGAATGGGAGGTGCTGACCAACGCGGGTACGGTCTCTCATAAGCAGGCCGAGAAGCACGCCCATGGCGAGTACAAGGCGTTTAATGAGGCTCGTAGGCAACGGGAGCTGGAAGAGGCTGAAATCGAAGCCGAGCGGGATTTTGAGGAGTTGGTGAAGGGGATTGAGCGGAAAGGCGATTAGATTGTTTCTGAACAAAAAAGGTTATAGCAAAAGCCATAACCCTTATTGAAGTTTATTTGAATATACTGCGTTGAATTGGTCTCACCACTCCAGTGCCGCTGAGTGGGCTAAAATTCTTTGAAGCACTTCACCCTCTCGTTCATCCTCACGTTTTTGGATCGCAGAAGCAAAGCTGAATACCTTGCAATAATTATTTTCGTTTTGAGCTTTTCGCGAGATTGACAGACTATTTTGATCACCTGACCCATTCGATGGTGGGTCGAGTGGGAGTCTGTACTGGTCGTCCTGCTTACTCGGCTTACCCATGACTTCCTCCCTTGTTTATTCCTTCACAATTTATGTGATGAATATAAAAAAAACAAGCCCACTCTCTTCACGCGCCGAAAGTACGCCTCCTAGTCGGGCAACCTTTTTTGGTCAAGTTTGATTTCGGTAAGATACTCGACAATTTTTGCTTCGTAATCGGTAAACCGGTCGAGGGAGTGTCCTAAAAAAGGTTTAGATTTTCTGGTATTTATTTCTTCTACACCACAGGTTTGCTCGTTTTTGCGGTCCATTTGTCGGAAAAGCCTTGAGTATTTTGTGGGACCAACTCCCTCAAATGCGACAATTTCTAATTTTTTTGGCGTGTTAGATGGCTTGTCGGCTGTGCTGATGGAGTCGTTATGCAGTTCTGTTGCTAAGCTTTTCTCATATGGTTCAATGTAGAAGACGCGACTGATCCCCGCAGCGACTATGTGGCGCGCACAATTGTGACAAGGGTATGTGGTGCACAGGAGAGTAGCGCCTTTGGCTCCAGAGCTTCCCGTTCTAGCTAGAGTAGTTAGTGCATCCATTTCGGCATGAATAGCTCTTGAATATTCAATAATATTATTAATGCCAACAGTCTTACAAATCCTATTAAACCTTTCTTCCGTTAACGCGTTCTCTTCTGGAAGTTTTTCATTAATTAACTCAAGCATCTTTTGTTTCATGACTTTCTTTTTTACGTCATTTCTACAGGTTTCAGTCCCCCATCTAAAACAACGCCCATCGGGAGAATCTGTTGCTGTATACAGGCCTCCTTCATAGCGAGGGACATCATTCCTACCTGTCGCGATTACGTCCCCCTCCTTGATAATTGCAGCACCGACTTGTCTTGAAATACATCCTGAGCGTAAGGATGAACAATATGCTATCGCCATTCCGTATTCTTCAACGGTGGGAGTGATTGTGTTGGCACCTAATATAAGATCTACAAATCGTACAAGGCTTGCTTTTATTTCCTTGCTGTCAACGTCGGTGTTTCGAAAGAAAAAATCGGACAAATGAATTGTGTCGAGTAGCTGCTGTCCTTTTTTTTCTTCTTCTGACTTGTCCGTTTCAATGATCGTATGAGCTGTTGAAGGGCTCATACCTTTTTCGTGCTGTAGACGCTGAATACGAATATCTTCAGGACAAAGCACTCCAAATAAATAAAACATATCGCCATATACTTTTCTAAGAAGCCGTTCTTCATGAGGATGTTTGAGGCTATCAATTATCGTCGCGTACCTCCTTTCTGTTGGATCATTCAATATCCCAGTAGATGGATGGGTTTTCTCACGACCTAACTTTATGTCCTGGATAGCAAGCATTGCCAAGACATCTTCTCCATATTTTCTCCTTAGACCGGTTCCTTCTTGTTGAAGTAGTTGGATACGTTCGGCATGATCATTTACATGAATGCTTTTTGTTGAGTGCTGTTTGATAATGGCGCTGAGTTGGATGTGGCGAACGGTGTATTCGCGCTCTTCTAGTTCTTTTCCTAATCTCTCTGCTATTTTTGTAGTCCCACTCCCCGCAGCGCCACAAAAAGCAATAACCAACTCATTAGTTTCTCGATCAATGATTTTGTCATACGGCTTTTGGGTTTTGCCTTTTCTTGCTTGGTCAAGTTTCATTGCGCTGTCCATCGGAACTCCTTGGGCTTCCTTTGTAATCAAATTTTGCCGCATAATTCTATATTTTATCGTTGTTGCCAAGGGTGCCGATCCATATTTATAAAAGAAAAGAAGCAAAAAGGCCCCGAAGAGAATACTCTCCGGGGCTTTTCAGCACCAATTTACACGAAATTTTACACGCAGACAAAAAAACGGGCTACAGCTTCCGCTGTAACCCGTTGATTTGTCAGTGGCGTCCCCAAGGGGGTTTGAACCCCTGTTGCCGGCGTGAGAGGCCGGAGTCCTAGGCCACTAGACGATGGGGACGCATTATGGTGGGTCGTACTGGGCTCGAACCAGTGACTCTCTGCTTAAAAGGCAGATACTCTACCAACTGAGTTAACGACCCAACGACCCGTTAGGGAACGTATGAGTATCCATTTGGCTTTCCGGTGTCAAGCACATTTTGAAACTTCGTCCCTCTTTAACATTTATCTTGCAACTTGCCGGAATCTCTGCAAATTTAAAGTTTTTCTTGCAAAAAAAATCTACCGTGTTATATTCCCGCTCCCATCCGTTATTGGAATTAAGCCACCAAGGAGCACAAATATGACACGAAAAGACCGCACCGAAGGGATTTACTCCCGCCGCGAGGTCCTCGACGAGTCCGAACGCAGGCAGTATTGCCAGTTGCAGTTGAAAGAGCTGCTCTCCTACGCCTATCGATACTCCGAGGACGTAAAGAAGCGGTTCGACCGCGCACAGTTCAACGTGGACAAATTCCGCACGCTGAACGACCTCAAACATATCCCCATCATAAAGAAAAAGGAACTCATTTTCCTCCAGTCCATGGGTCCCCGCCTCGGCGGGCTGCTGACCAAGGACCTTGGCGAATTGCAGCGCGTGTTCCTTTCCCCCGGCCCGATCTTCGACCCCGAAGACCGTTCCGAGGACTATTGGGGCTGGACCGAAGGCTTCTACGCCGCGGGCTTCCGCTCCGGCGACCTGGCCCAGATCACCTTCAACTACCATCTGGCGCCCGCGGGCCTCATGTTTGAAGAACCCCTGCGCAACCTTTCCTGCGCCGTGGTTCCCGCCGGTCCGGGCAACACCAACTCGCAGATCGAGATCATGCAGAAGCTCCGCGTTACCGGCTACGTCGGCACGCCCAGCTACCTCATGCACCTGGCCCAGAAAGCCGAAGAGGCCGGTCTCTCCCTGCGCAAGGACCTCTTCCTCGAAGTCGCCTTCGTCACCGGCGAAAAATTCTCCGAAAAGATGCGCTCCACCCTGGAAAAGAAGTTCGACTGCATCATGCGCCAGGGCTACGGCACCGCCGACGTGGGCTGCATCGGTTACGAATGCTTCCACAAGTCCGGCCTGCACCTGTCCAACCGCGCCTACGTCGAAATCTGCCATCCCGACACCGGCATTCCGCTCAAGGACGGCGAAGTCGGCGAAATCGTGGTCACCGCCTTCAACCGCACCTACCCGCTCATCCGACTCGCCACCGGCGATCTCGGCTACCTGGACCGCGCTCCGTGCGCCTGCGGCCGCACCTCCCCGCGCCTGGGCGGCATCGTCGGCCGCGTAGACACCACCGCCCGCATCAAGGGCATGTTCGTCTACCCCCACCAGGTCGAGCAGGTCATGGCCCGGTTCGAAGAGGTCAAGCGCTGGCAGATCGAAGTCACCAACCCCGGCGGCATCGACGAAATGATCCTGTCCATCGAGGCGGGCCAGTTCAACCAGGAGGACGAGCTGCTCCACCTCTTCCGCGAGAAGATCAAGCTGCGCCCCATCCTCAAGGTCCTCGCCCCCGGAACCCTGCCCCCGCAGATCCGGCCCATCGAAGACAAGCGCACCTGGGACTAAACGCCCATCGACACAACATAAAAGACCAGCCCGGCATCACTGTCGGGCTGGTCTTTTTTTTGCCTCCGGCGGCCGGGGAAAGGAGAGGAAAAACCCTTTGAAAAGGGTTGTTTCCTCTCCTTTCCCCGGCCGCCGGAGGCGCCTTCTCTTAAGCCGGTTGCGCGAGCTCTTCCGGCAGGCCGAAGACCTTGTGGGTGAACCGGACGTACCAGGCGGCGGACTGGACCTGAATGATATAGGCCATGGCGATGACCAGAGCCGCGTCGGAGCCTTGCGCGCCGAAGGCGTTGATGGCGATGGCCAGGGCGATGGACAGGTTGCGCATGACCGAGCCGTAGACAAGGGCGATGGCGTCGCCGCGCGGGAGCAGCGACCGGCCCACGAGAGTGGATATCAGGAAATTGGCCCCATAGAGCAACACCAGCGGCACGAGGATGTCCAGCAGCACGCCGGGGGCGGCCGCAATGGTCTTCGCCTTGAGGGCCAGGGCCACGAAAACGATGCCGAGCACGCCCACGGTGGACAGGCCGGGAAATTTCGGCCCCAGCTCCCGCTGGAACCGCTCCTGGCCGTATCGCTTCACCAGAAACCGCTGGGTCAAATAGCCGAGCGCCATGGGCAGGAAAACGATGAACAGAATCTGCTTGAATACGGCCGAAACCTGCATCTCGATGGCCGTTCCCATCAGGGCCTGGACATAGAGCGGGGTGGCCAGAGAACCGGCGACAAGGCCGATGACGGTCATCTTGACCGCCGCCGACATGTTGCCTTTGGCGAACCCGGTCCACGAAATGGTCATGCCGCTGGTGGGAACCAGCCCGGCCAGAAGCAGCCCCAGGGCCATATACGGATTATCGCGGAAGAAGAGGAGGCCGACGCCGAAGGCCAGGAAGGGAGTCAGCCCAAAATTTATGAGCTGTGTCAGGATTTGCGCCTTGGCGTCGCCCCCCTCGAAAACCTTGCGAACCTTGAGGGTGACCATCATGGGATAGACCATGAGAAAAGTGAACGGGACGATGGCCCCCTTGAGCCAGCCGGTATCCGCCCACAGGCCGTAGGCGAATCCGGCGAACATCATCGCGGGGATGGCATAGATCAGATTCTTGGTAAGTTTCTGCAATATCTTGAACATGGGAAAACTCCTCGCCGAGGGGCTATTCCTGGCCCGAACCGGCCATCTCGGTCTCGCGGCAATCCGGGTCGGAGCAGCAGGGGGCTTCGCCGTCGCGATACACAACCACGCCGTTGCGCACGGGTTCGACGATGTACCGCCTGGAACATTCCCCGCAATTGACGTAGAAGGGTGCGTAGCTGTCGAACTCGCCCGTTTCCCGACCGGCATTGCAATAGGGGCAGTGGATGGTGGCGCTCATGGGGGACCTCCTCGCTTTTTGTCGTTCTGGCCCCAAGATAGGCGCACGGCCGACCGGCGGCATTGATCTCGATCAACATTCAGCATTTTTTCGGACGTCTCCATGCAGCCACTCGACCTCAAGAACGAAATCAGCGCTTTCCCGATCTTCGCCAAACTCGACGAGTCCCAGCTCGACCGGCTGGCCGCCCACGCCGAAGTCCTGCGTTTTCCCAAGAAGTCCCTGTTCTTCAGCGAGGACAACTCCGCTCAGGGGCTGCACGTGCTCCTGTCCGGCCAGGTCAAGCTCTTCAAGCTCGCCGAAGACGGCAAGGAGCAGACCATATTCGTGTTCGGGCCGGGCGAACCGTTCTGCCTCTGCTCCTCCTTCTCCGACGGCAAACTGCCCGCCAACCTCGGCGCACTCGAAGACAGCCGGGTCCTTTTCATCCGACCTCCCGAATTCGAACGGCTCGTCCGCGAAGATCCGACCATCCTCCTGACCATGATGCGGGTCATGTCCCGACGACTCAAAGAAGCCATGGACATGATCGACTCCCTGTCCCTCAAGCAGGTCCCGTCCCGACTCATGGCCTACTTCGAAAGCCGGCACCGCAACGGCCGCGTCTCCCTTGATCTTTCCCACCGCGAACTCGCCAAAATCATCGGCATCACCCCCGAAGCCCTGTCACGCACCCTGCGCAAAATGGCCGACAACGGCGACATCCGCATGGACGGAGCCGAAATCATCCTGCCGCAAGCCGAATAACGGCTTGATGAGATAGGGCGGAACGGGCGGCAGAAAATGCCTCCGGCGGCCCCTTCGGGGAGACCAGGGCGCTGCCCTGGACCCGGCAGGGAGCAAAGCCCCCTGCACCCCCATCGCCCTCGCTTCGCTCGGGTAGAGTGACGACGGCAGGCGTAGGCAGGCCGCCTGACCCGGGCCAAGCGTGATGGGCGCACAGTCTGTGACATCGGGTATAACCGTGAGGACCGCCGCTCCCGCGACTATCCCCCGCACCTGAACACCAATTACCAGGACTTTGAGTATTCGCTCATGGACAACTGGCTCCAGACGGCGGACAACAACCGCTACACCCACGACAAAAACGGGTTGCGCTCCGTCAAGTCTTGTAACGGTGCCCCCGTGGAGGCATACCGCTGGCATGACATGCTTCGTATGGCTGGCTTCCATGACGGGCAGCACAGCTTTGAGTTCATCTACCATGACGGAGAGCGTGTCCCCTTTGCCATGCGGCGCAGTGACGGCACGATTTTCGGCCTGTTCAGCGATCAGGTCGGTTCATTGCGGCTGGTTGTAGACATCTATAATAATGTGATAAAAGAAGTCATGTACGAGCCCTTTGGCGGTATCATCTCGGACTCCAACCCGGACTTCCGCATCCCTATCGGGTTTGCCGGGGGGCTGCATGACCGGGACCTCGGCTTTGTCCGATTCGGCTGGCGCGACTACGACACCTTCACGGACCGTTGGACCGCGCCCGATCCTCTTGGAGACCAGGGTGGCGACCCGGATTGGTACGCTTACTGTCTCGATGATCCGGTCAATGGCGTGGCCCCCATGGGATTAGCGTTCTGGCTCTCCGTTTTTTGGGGAAAAGAGGGCGAGTGGAAAACAAGACAAATTTGGAGCGCGAAGGAAAACGCTTGCGAAAAATGCCAGGCTCTCAATGGCACGATCATCCCGGATGGGGCTGACATTGACTCCTTGCGGCCCCATCCCAATTGCAAATGTGAAGCAAAGGAAGCCCGCGAAGGATTCGAGTTTGGTGAATGGGAATGCATATGGACGGGGCCTACGCTCGGCTATGAATATGTGGTTTTCAGTTCCCCAATTACTGGAGCGGCTCTTTCTGTTCGGTGGTCCAAAAAATATGCCATCCTTGAAGAAAGGACCAAAACAAAAGTGCGAATCTGTGAGGGTGAGCGAACTATTCTAAAAGAACTGAAGGAAAACCGAAAGCGCTATGAGTATGAAGTCAGGTGGAATAAGGGCATTTGCTGGGTTGGTGGGGACGATCCGTCACAATGTGAGTATTACCTTATCACAACCCCTTGGACCGGAGAAACAATCCGGCATCCCCCTCCGCCTGGGCCGTAGCCTGCTGATCGCATGTGCAGTAGGGTTCCTTTTCGCGTCCAATGTTGCGGCGGGCCAAGGGCTGTGTCCGGCAGACTTCATGGGGCCACCTCCGGGTACTGTCTACCATTACCTTTTCCAGTTCAGCCCGATGACTTTGACCCTTACGGGAATACGCAAAGACGACAAAGGCGGATGCCTGGTAAAAGAAGAAGTGACGGCTACCATACCGGATGCCGGGGTTCAAAAGACTGTTCGTGAGTACATTCAATATATTGATGGTACTCGGCTGATGGAGGCCCCTTTGTCAAAGGGAGGGAGCATCCCGCCGCTCATACGTCTGGACGTGGACGGTGCGCAGTGGGGAATTCCTGTAACCCTGGTTAATACAGGTGAACAGGTCTCCACGGATTGCAACATTGTATCGGTCAAGAAACAAAAATTGTTCGGAAAGACCCGGACCGTCCTTACAGTTAAGGGAAAGTATTGTGTGCCACGCAAATATGCCTCGGGCATAGGGCTGATTGAAGAAGCGGATATGCGCCTGACCCGTATAGAGCATGGCGCGGCACAATAGAGATTCTTCCCGCAATCGAGACAAAGACCAATAGACAGCCGTCCTGTCGGCTTCGATGGGGCGGCTTCTTGGTTTGTGACACAATTTGCTGCACAACCTCCCATATTTTATAGGGAACCATCGTTGTCTCTTGATGTCCGCCAGGAATAAGCCAAGTTTCATTCCTTGAGTCGGAGTCGGTTCCGCCTATCCCCTCGCCATCGCCTGCGGTGGTCACAGCACAAGCAAAGGCGGCATGGCAAGAATCACGTACCAAAACAGTGCCGGTATCCATCCGGCGAGACACGCAGCCATGCGCATAAGAGTGGGTTTAGGTTGCCTGGTTGAACCAACTTGTTAGTTCAACCGGCAAAAGCCCTTTCTGCGTTATCGGCCTGGGGGCCTGATCAGATTCCTGGAGCCGGGACAGAAACGGTAAAAGTGTTACCTATGTTCCCAGGCAGAAGTGTCACCCATATTCCTGGTTGCACAAAACCCTTTGAAAAGGGCTTTCCCTCTCCTCTTCCCCCCGGACCCCCCATCTCCTCTCCCTTCCGAAACTTTTTGTGGCCGCTTCGCGGGGGCGAGTGTTGAAGTACGCCGGATGGGATGAATGGAATTGAAAAAAGTGGGATTTATAGAGGCGGCTGTTGGGGGTGCCTATTTGACGATCATGACGGAGTTGCGGGCTTTTTCCGCGACTTCGTGGGACACGCTGAATCCCTTGGCGAACCATGGTTTGAGGGATTCCGAGGCCAGGATGAGGGAGAAGTCGTAGCCGATGGTGATGATGGTCTCCACCGGATCGCCCACCTCTACGAGGATTTCGGCCGGAGTGGTGCCGAGGGAGCCGAGTATTTGCGCGGCCTCCTGCGCGGCCTTCTGGGCCGAGGGCAGGTCCGCCTCGGTGGGGGCCACGGACAGGATGGAGAGCGGATGGTGGCTGGACTGGAAGTACCGGCTGACAATGGGGAGCATGGCCCGGGACTGGTCGGTGTCCTGGACGCAGACCAGGTGATTGCGGCCTGGTTCGAGGTGCCGGGCAACGATGACCGAGCAGTGCGCGTGGGCGGCGATCTTGAGGGCGAGGGGCTTGGGGGAGAAGAACTTTCTGAGGCCGGTCATGGGTTCGGGCGAAGCGCCCACGACGATCACGTCGGCGTTGAACCGCTTGGCCTCGTCGGCCACGGCGGAGGTCACGTCCGAGGCGGTGCGCAGCCTGAGGGAGACGATGCCGCCGCAGGGGTTTTCATAGTCGCGGACGTATTCGCCCGCCGGATCGCCCTTGATTTCGCTGTGCTTCCATTCCCGGCGGGCGCCGGGCTCGATTTCGCCCAGCTCCACCAGAATGTCGCGGGCGGCCTTGAGCTGGCGAAGGCCGGGCAGTTCCAGGCCCCAGTCCAGGACGTTCTCGCGGGCCACGCGCACTTCCATGCCGCCGGAGTTGAGGCCGCTGTCCAGGGGGCGGACGTAAAGCAGGGTAATGTCGGCGCAGTTGGCCTTGCTCAGGCGGACGGCGTAACGCAGGCTGGCGTAGGCCTCGGGGCCGCCGCCGATGCAGATGAGGATTTTCAGTTTTTCGTCGTCCCTGGTCATGGGCAACTCCTTACAAGCCGATGAGGGGCCAGTACAGTTTGGATGCCGTCAGGAGCACGATAAAGGACATGAGCGCAATGCGCCACCCCACTTTCATGAAATCCGAGGGGCGCAGGTAGCCCGAGGAATAGACGATGGTCGACGCCGGGGTGCCGATGACCGTGAAGTAGGCGAACGCGCTGGATATGGCGGTGACCATGCCCACGGCCATGGGGTTGGTTTCGGTGCCGATGGCGATGGTCAGCACGATGGGGCCGAGCACGGCCACCGCGGCACCGTTGCTCATGGTGTTGGTTATGAAGGTGGTCAGGAGCATGACCGCGGCGAGAAGCCCGAGGCCCGAATCGAGTCCGAACGGAGCCAGCCCCCCCATGAACAGGTCGGCCACCCAGGCGGCCGCGCCCGTGTCGCGCATCTGCACGCCCAGCGAGATGGCGGCGGCGTAGAGCAGAACCACGCCCCAGTTGACCCCTGAGTTGAGGTCCTGCCAGCGGACCAGCCCCGTGACCAGAAAAAGGACCGCGCTGAGAATGGCGATGGTGCCCATGCCGAACCGGGAGGAAAAGCCCACCCAGCCCACCAGGGTCAGGATGAAGAGGAGGATGGCCACGTAGTGGCGGCCGGTGAGCGCGCCTTCGCTGCCAACCTGCTCCTTGAGCTTTTCCACGGCGGGACCGAGGTCGTGGATGTCGGTTTTGAAGGTCCGGCGCAGGATGAAGTGCATGAGCGGCAACTGGATGAGGAAGATGGGGTAGGCGTAGATCATCCATTGCAGGTAGGAAACCGAATACTTGTGGGTCGCCGGATCGCCCGGGACGTAGAAGAAATCCCGCAGGTAGTCGATCATGATGGCGTTGCGCGCTCCGCCCGACGGCGTGCCGATTCCGGCCATGGCGCAGGCGTAGGAGATGGAGAACAGGAAGAGTACGGCCAGGGCGCGTTGCTGGTCTCGGTCGTCGGTGGCCAGTTGGATCAGCGACAGGGCCACGGGCAGCATCATGGCGGCCACGGTGTGTTCGCCGATGAACGAGGCGAGCAGGCCGGAGAAGATGGAGATGCCGAAGGCGATGGAATAGGTGTTCGAACCCGTCACCCGCACGATGAGCAGGGCGAGCCGCTTGTCCAGCTTTTGCTTGACCAGCGCCACGGCGAGCATGAGGGAGCCCATGATGAACAGGACCGAGTCTTTCATCAGGGATTTGGCCACCAGGGAGGAGTCCAGGCCGAGCAGGAAGACCTGGCCCAGGACGATGAGCAGGGCCACGGCGGGCAGGGGAATCGGTTCGGTGATGAACAGAATGGTCGCCCCCACCGTCATGACGAGCACGCGCCATCCTTCCGGCGTCACGCCTTCGGGGGCGGGCAGGAGAAGCATGACGGCCTGTATGGCCAAGGTGATGAAAAACCAACGTTTTTCTCGGAGATAGTGAATCACGATGGGGGGAGTATACACGGCCCGGGAAAGAGGGGCCAGCCCAAAGCGCGGGGGCGTGACAGGTTATAGCGGGATTTGCAACCGGCCGAGTATTGGGTATTGTGTCCGAGTCCGAAAAGTTCCGCATCCCAACTGCAACCAAGGAGATTGCCCTTGAGACGCACCCTGTCCGCCCTGTGCCGCAACGAACCCGGCGTCCTGGCCATGATGGCCCGGGAGTGCGGCAAATATGACGCCAACATCCTCTCTCTGGCCGCCGGGGAGACCGAAAATCCCCAGGTGTCCCGCATCGTGCTCTGTGTGGAGGGCGAGGACGAGGCCATAGACAAGGTAGGCCGCTACCTGGAGTCCCTGGATGTGGTCATCCAGTTGGACGATCTCTCCCGCAACGATTTCGTGGACCGTGAACTGGTCATGATAAAGGTGGCCATGGACCCGGCCAGGACCGGCCAGCTCATGCAGGTCTTCGAGGTCTTCCGGGCCCACGTTGTGGGCATGGGGCGGGAGACCGTCACCGTGGAGATGTCCGGGGACCAGAATCGTGTGGAAGGACTCATCAGGATGGTCGCGCCCTACGGAATCAAGTCCATGTGCCGGTCCGGCATGATCGCCCTCAAGCGCGGGGACGAGTAGGTGTCCGGTTTCACTCCCATAACCTGTTTGAAAGAATTGGTGCAGGCCGCCCTGGATATCTCCCGTTCCGGGGCCATGCCGAAAGTCGCCATCGCCCGCCCCGCCGAAGGATTCGTGCTCCGTGCGGCGCTGGAGGCGTACGAGCGGGGGCTGGCCGAACCGATCCTCGTGGGCGACAGGGAGGAGACGGAGCGTGTGGCCGGGGAGCGGGGACTCGATATTTCCCCCTTTCGTCAGGTCTCCGCCGCCGATCCCGCCGACGCAGCGGGCGAGGCCGTCCGGCTTTTCCGCGAGGGCGAGGCGCAGCTCATAATGAAGGGCCTCGTGCCCACGGCCACGCTGCTCAAGGCCATTCTCGACAGGCGGACGGGGGTGGCCCACGGCGAGCGCATCCTGAGCCACGTGTCGGTTTTCGAGTCCCCGGTGGACGGGCGGCTCATGCTCATGACCGATCCCGGCGTCAACATCTCCCCCACTCTGCAACGCAAGGTGGACATTCTCAAGAACGCGTTGGACGTGGCCCGGATGCTCGGTATGAAGACCCCGCGCGCGGCCATCCTCGCGGCCACGGAGAAGATCAATTATCCGGCGATGCCCGCCACCCTTGACGGTGACATCCTGACCAAAATGGCTCGTCAGGGGATGTTCGGCGACGCCCTGGTGCTCGGGCCGCTCTCCCTGGATATCGCGGTGTCCCGCGAGGTCGCGGCCACCAAGCGGTTCGAGAGCCCAGTGGCCGGGAACGCGGATATTCTCGTCACCCCGGACATAGAGGCGGGCAACGTCCTGTACAAGTCCCTTTCCACGCTGTGCGGCTGCATAATGGCCGCCGTGGTGGTGGGCAGCCGGGTGCCGGTGGTGGTCCCGTCCCGAGGGGATTCGGACGCGAGCAAGTTTCACTCCATCGCCCTGGCCTCGGTCCTGGCGCACAGGAGCCGGGCATGAGCATTCTCGTCATCAACCCCGGGTCCACGTCCACCAAGGTGGCCCTGTTTCAGGACGGCGGCATCCTCGCCGCCGAGGAGCTGCAACATTCGCGCGCGGATTTGGCGGGCTTCGCCCGCGTGGCGGACCAGTTCGATTTCCGGATGCGCGTCGTGGCCGAGTTCCTGGGCAAGACCGGCACGGACCCGAAGCGCATTCGCGCGGTGGCCGCGCGCGGCGGCCTGCTGCGTCCGCTGGAGGGCGGCGTGTATGCGGTGTCGGACGCCATGGCCGCCCATCTGTTCGAAGCCCGTTACGGAGAGCACGCGTGCAACCTGGGCGGGCTTCTAGCGTTGGCGCTGTCCCGGCAGTGGAATGTGCCCGCCTATGTGGTGGACCCGGTGGTCACTGACGAGATGATGGACCGGGCCAGGCTGACCGGGCTGCCTGGGCTGGAACGCCGGAGCATCTTCCACGCCTTGAACCAGCGCGGGGTGGCCCGTATCGTGGCCGGGCGGCTGGGGGTGGAATACGAGACCGCGAATTTCATCGTCTGCCACATGGGCGGCGGCGTCTCCATCGGCGCGCACCGCCGTGGCCGCGTGGTGGACGTCATCAACGCCCTGGACGGCGAAGGGCCGTTCACGCCGGAACGCACCGGAGGGCTGCCCCTGGTGCCTGTCCTCGATATGGTTCACAGCGGGGAGCGCGGTTATGACGAGCTGCGCCAAACCATCCTCAGCCGGGGCGGGCTGACCGCCCATCTCGGCACCAATGACCCGCGCGAGGTCCTGGCCCGCATGGAGCGGGGCGACGAGCACGCCGGGCTGGTCTTCCGGGCCATGACGTACGGCATCGCCCGGCACATCGTCTCCATGGCTCCCTGTCTTGTCGACGACGAGGGCTGCCTCGATCTGGCCGCCGTGGTCCTGACCGGCGGTCTCTCCCGGAGTCGTCCCCTGGTCGAGGAACTGTCCCGCCAGGCGGGTTTTCTCGCTCCGGTGGAAGTGGTTCCGGGCGAGGTGGAGATGTTCGCCCTGGCCGAAGGAGCCTCGCGGGCCCTTTGCGGCGTGGAGCCGGTCCGAACCTATCGCGACGATTAGGCGCGACCCGTTATAATCGCCAGGAAATCATGGCCTCGATTCGCGCTTGTGGTGTAATGCCACGGCGAATTTCGGTCGTGGTCTCGAAAGGGCGTCGGGCGGGCAGATAAGGTATCTTCATTGCCTGCGCGGGGTTGTCCTGGGATATGCCCCGCCGCGCCGATGTCCGGCCCATCCGAAATCCTGCACGAGACAGCCCGTTTGCCCAAGCCTGTTCACAATACGGGTGCGATAGCGTATAAACGGGAGGAGTATTGTGCGCTCCGGGAGGATGCCGTTGTGACCAGGAAGAGCATTGACGAATTGAAGGCGGGCATGGTCCTGGCCTCCGACCTGATCGCCGGGGACGGCAGACTGCTCCTTAAGGGCGGCGTCGAACTGGCGGACCGCCATATAAGGCTCCTACGCCGTGCGGGGGTGGAGGAGGTCGAGGTGCTCCCCATGCCTTCCGTGCTGTCCGAGGCCGACCTCCAGGCCGTGGAGGACTACGTCCGTGAATTCTTCCTCTACGTGAACCCGGATCACCCGGCGGTCGCCGCCATGTTCCGCATCGCCCTGGAGCTGACCGCGGTGGCCGTGGCCGAGGGGCGACGGCTTCCGGACCCGGCTGAACGAAGGGCCGCCAATCTGGAGCATGTGGAGGACCTGTTCGTCAGGGGGCTGGTCACGCCCGAGGCCATCGTCCGGCATGAGACAGAGCTTGCCGGGTTCCCGGACATATTTTTTCGGATCAAGGAAATCCTTGAGGACGAATCCGCCTCGGCCGACCGCATCGCCAAGGTGGTGAGCACCGACTTGAGCCTGTCCGCCAAGCTCCTCAAGCTCGTCAACTCGCCCCTTTACGGTTTTCCCCGGGGCATAGACTCCATCAGCCGGGCCGTGGCCCTGGTGGGCGCAAAGGAATTGTCCACCCTGGCCCTGGGCGTCTCGGCCATCAACTATTTCAAGGATATCCCGCCGGAACTCGTGGACATGCAGGCCTTCTGGCGGCATTCCATCTCCTGCGGCATCTTTGCCCGCCTGTTTGCCGGGACGCAGAGCGGCCTCTCTCCCGAGCGGTTCTTCATCGGCGGCCTGCTGCACGACGTCGGCCGTCTGATCCTGTTCAAGAAACTGCCCTACGCGGCCACCGAGGCCATGCTTTTCGCCCGCGAGAACTGCCTTCCCATGGTGGAGGCCGAGCTGTCGGTCCTGGGGCTCCGCCACACCGACATAGGCAAGCCTCTCCTGGAATCCTGGGGGTTTCCCGAAAGCCTCTCCGTCATGATCGACTACCACCACGACCCCATGGGGTACCCCAATCCTCTCGATCCGGCCATAATTCACGTGGCCGATAATCTGGCCAACGCCGTGGGCATAGCCCGGGGCGGCGTATACGTCATGCCCGGGCTGGACGAAGAGGCCTGGGATATTCTGGGTCTTGAGCCGGAAGCCCTGTTCGAGGCCGTGGGACAGTACTCGGCGCAGATCGACGTCGTTCTGGACGCGTTCCTCTAAGCCGTTCCGCCGGACCGGGGAACGCCCGCGGGCGTTCCGATCGGTTTCGTCGCGCTTCTAGCCCAATCGACGGGCGAATTCCGAAACGATGATGGCTCCCGCCTGGGCCACGTTCAGGGAGTCGAATTCCCTGAGGAAGGGAATGTGGAGGCTGTGGTCGGCGAATTTGGCGACTCCGGGGCGGATGCCTTTTTCTTCGTTGCCGAGAATGAGCACGGCCGGGGTGCGCAGCTCCGCGGTGTAGACGTTGTCGGAGTCGGACGTCATGCGGGCGCAGTAGAGGGTGAAGTCGTAGTTGACGCAATCCTTCATGGCGTTGGCCATGTTGCCGACCTTGGCCACGGGGAGCTTGTTCAGGGCTCCGGCCGAAGAGCGCACGGCTCCGGCCCCGAGATAGGCGCCGTGATGCTGGCAGACGATGAGCCCGGCCCCGCCGAGCGCGTGGACGGTGCGGGCGAGAACGCCGACGTTGCCGGTGTCCTGCACCTGGTCCAGGGCCACGACGAGGGGCAGCGGCGCTTCGCTCGCCTGTTCGAGGAGCCGTTCCAGCGGCGTGTACTCCAGGGCCGCGCACCGGGCGGCCACACCCTGGTGGTTGCCGCGGAACATGTAGTCCAATTCCTGGGCCGAGACCGACTTGTAGGGCACCTGGGCGGCACGGCAAATGTCGAGAATTTCTTCCATCGCCTGGTCGCGCCGTCCCTTACGGAAGGCGACGAAGTCCACTCTTTGTGGAGAATCCTGTAGAAGCTCCTTGACCGGCTTGTTGCCAACTATGTAGATTTTCGAATCCTTTTTATCCCGGCCATGATCTTGCATTATCGATTCCTTGTGATAAACACGGCAAAAAGTTGCACATGGTTGCCTTTGGCAAGGGGGTCTAGTAGGCGTTTATCGCTCCTATTGCAATCCAAGGCAAGCTGGGCTAGCTGGAAGTCTCGCACTTCCGGCAATCAAGATTTTTTCTAGACTTTTCAAAGCCGGACTTATCTGGTAATGGTGTGCCGAACTCGGAGGATCGCTTGAGAGTTTTCAACTGTGCATATTTACTCGTGATGGGATTGCTCATCGCGAGCCTGGCCGCGGGTTGTTCCACCAAGACGACCCCTGAGACGGCCCTGCCCGTGGAGGAACAGGTCGCGGAAAACCTCGTGCCTGAAGATGCCGAGGCCCTCGAACCCGAAATCGAGGCCGCTCCCGAAGTGGCCCCCGACGAGGATTTGACCCAGACCGAGCAGGCCGTGCTCAATCAGCGTTTCGGCCTGCTGTTCGACCTTGAGCCCCACGAGAACGAGGAAGTCGAGCTCTTCTTCACCTACTACAACCACAAGGCGCGCAAGACCATGGAGCGTTGGCTGAAACGCTCTCAGCCCTATCTGCCCTATGTGCGCCGGGTCTTCACCCAGTACGGTCTGCCCCAGGACCTGGTCCTGCTTCCGTTCGTCGAATCCGGCTACAACGTCCGGGCCTATTCCTGGGCCGGTGCGGGCGGAATGTGGCAGTTCATGCGCGGCACGGGCAGTTTGTACGGGCTCAAGTCCGACTGGTGGATCGACGAACGCCGCGATCCCTACAAGGCCACGGACGCCGCGGCCCGCCATCTTCGCGACCTGTACGACAAGTTCGGCGACTGGTATCTGGCCCTTGCCGCCTACAACGCGGGCGAAGGCAAGATCTCGCGCGCCCTGAAACAGGCCAATTGCGACGATTTCTTCGAGTTGACCGAGAAGAACCGCAAGCTCTCCGGACGCAATCGCCTGAAGCTGGAAACCCGGCACTACGTGCCCAAGTTCATCGCCATTTCCAAGATTTTCCAGAACCTGGACACCCTGGGCTTCGAGCCCGTGTCCTGGGACATGGAGCTTGAGATCGTTCCGGTCAAGGTGCCCGGCGGCACCGACCTGCTCGCCCTGGCGCGGGCAGGCGGCATGACCTGGAACGACTTCCACGACCTGAACCCGGCCTTCCGCCGCCAGGTCAGCCCGCCGCACATGGAGGCCACCGCCTACCTGCCTTCGGACAAGGCCGACAAGATGGTCGCCTACCTGTCCGAGCCCGGCGCCCAGCCGTATGCGGGCTACACCCGCCATCGCGTACGGTCCGGCGACTCCTGGTGGATCATTTCCCGCCGCTACGGCGTGCCCATCAACGTGCTCAAGAGCGTCAACAACACCCGCTCCAACACCCTGCGTCCCGGCCAATACGTCATGGTTCCGGGCCACGGCTCCCGCGGGTCGTCGACCGCCTCAGCGCCCGCGCCCGCTTCCTCGTCCGAGGCGCAGACTCGCGCCATCGCCGCCAAACGCGGCAATTACGTGGTCCGTTCCGGCGATACCCTGTGGTCCATCGCCCAGTCCTTCAACACCACCGTGACCACGCTCAGGAAGTCCAACGGGCTGAGTTCCAGCCGCCTCAAGGTCGGCCAGAAGCTCTATATCCCCAACAGCTCCAGCGCGGCCACCAAGCAGGCCGTCAAGGACGCCGTGAAGGTCAAGACCGAGGTCGTCCATTACAAGGTGCGCAGGGGAGACAATCTCTATTCCATCTCCCGCAAGTTCGGCGTCAAGGTGTCCGACCTCTGCCACTGGAATTCCATCAGCGCCAAGACCACCATCTACGCGGGCCAGAAACTCAAGGTCTACGTCCAGTAATCAGAAAATCCGATGGAAAGCCCCTGCAGGTACATGCCTGCAGGGGCTTTTTTGTGCCTCCGGCTCCACGTCCCACGGTCCTCCCGGATGGTTTGCGCTGTCTGCCGGGACATGCGGCGCTGGAAGGGGGGCGGTTGGAAGCGGAGGGCTTGATCCCTCGAAAGGACGGCGCGGCGGATTGGAGGCCGCAATTCCAGGTCGTTGCGTCGTAACCCGAACAGATGGCTAGCCATTCTTTTCGGGCGTATTCCTTTGAGGTGTGGAGGAAAGAGGTAAGGTTCCGATCCCCTGTCGGACGGATTGGCCGGGAGAAAAGCGGCTCGCCGCCCTGGGGGATTAGATGATTTCGGCCCCGCTGAGGACCGCGACGAATCGTTTGAAGACGTTCATGTCGACGTTTTCGCGCATTTCGTTTCGGATGAGGGAGAGGGCTTCGTAAGGCTGCATGGCTTCGGCGTAGGGACGGTCGGTGGTCAGGGCGTCGTAGATGTCGGAAAGGGAGATGATGCGGACAGGCATGGGGACGTTGTCACCCTTTATTCCCGCCGGGTAGCCCGACCCGTCCAGTGCCTCATGGTGGAACAGGATGCAGTTGATCGTGTTCTGGGTCATGGGCAGGTGCGCGCACATGGATACGCCGTGCACCGGGTGTTCCTTGATGATTTCCCGCTCCGCCGTGGTCAGCGGCCCCCGCTTGTTCAGGATGCGTTTGGGAATCTTGGCCTTGCCCACGTCGTGCAGCAACGCGCCCAGCCCGTATTCGAAGACCTCGCTCTCGGTCATGTCGTAGGTCTGGAACAGGGCCACGGAATACACGAATACGTGCATACAGTGGGTGTAGGTCTTGTAATCGTGGGAGATGAACGGGGCCACCGCGGACAGCGAGTTGTCCTTGGCCAGGAACTTGATGGAGTTGCGCACGATGTCCGTGATGCGGTCGAAGTGCCTGGCCCGCAGGGCGCTCGGCAACTTGCGGTCGAATACGTCCTGGAGCACCACGGTCGTGGCTTCGAAGAAAATTTTCGACCGCGCCTCGATGGGCAGGGTCTCGTCCAGCAGTATCCGTCCGAGGTTGCGTTCGATATACTTTTCGTACTCGTCGCGCTCCGAGCCCTGGACGTACACTTCCTTGACCCCGTTCTTGTGCAGGGTCAGGCGGTGGCGGGTGGTGAATCTCTGGCCGGAAGAGGTGTAAAGAACGAAGTCCCCACCTTGCCAGAGGTAGACTGAAAAGTTCCCCAAAGCCTCCGGAAAGAGCATCACCGGGGATACGGGAAAGTAGGATACCGGCCGAGCGGCTCGAGGATTCGTATCCATTCCCGGATTCATATATTAATCATCCACCGAATGCTAGTAAAAATCAGGAGATTATCTAGAAGATTGGGGGCAACCCTTGCTCATATGAGCGATCCATTCTGTGACATTCTCCATAATTCGGTGAAACAGATAATGATTCACCTGGTTCTTGTGGAAAACAGTGGAAAAAGATAGAGTAATCTACATCTGTCAATCTCAGGAGACCGCCCATGAAAAAATGTCTGTCAGCCTGCCTGCTTTTACTCCTTGCTTCGACCGCCTGGGCAGGTGCGCCCCTCCGTTTCGTCGCCGACGCGGATTTCGCGCCCTATTCCATGGTCGTGAACGGAGCGCCTTCGGGCATCGATGTGGACGTTCTCAACGAGGCCGCCCGCCGCGCCGGGATCGACATAGAAATTGGCATGAAACCGCTGAAAACAGCCCTGGAAATGGCCGGAGACGGGAGTTGCGACGGGGTCGTGGCGTTGTTCCGCAGCCCGGAGCGCGAGCGGTACGTTCTGTTCCTGGACGGCGTCCCGATCCATCACAGCGACTATGTGCTCTTCGCCAAGGTGGGCAACCGGTTCGCCTTCAATTCCTACGATGATCTGGCGGGCAAGGTCATCGGCGTGGCCGCCGGGCTGGATCTTGGCCCGGAATTCGCCGCGGCCCGCGCCAAGGGCGACATGATAGTCAAGGAATACCCAGATCTGCGCGGTATTATCGCGGGGCTTCTCGGCGGTGAAATCGACGCCTTCGCCGGGAACATCGACGTGACCTACTACCGCCTCAAGGACATGGGCCTGACCAGTTCCGTGGTCTATCTTCCAAGGAAGCTTCTGGCGGGAAAACCCGCCTTCATCGTCCTCTCACGCGCCTCTGGCCTCGAAAACAAGGACCAGGTCGCCCAGGCCCTGGAAGGGGCGCTCGGCAAGATGCTCAAGGACGGTTCCTACAATACCATAGCCCGCCGCTATCTGTTGCGGTTCTAGCCGGACCGGGCGGGATATTCCCTCCCGTCCATTCTCACCCTTGAAAATATCCTTCGGTCGCGTACGACCGGCGCTGTCGAGCGCGGAGTGAGCGGCCGGTCTCGGAACCTGGAGGTCTGGGCCGCGTCTTACAGGTCGATCAGCAGGACGTCCCGTTCCGCTATGGGCGTGCCCAGGAAGCGGGAGCCGGTGCGGGCGAAGCGCGCGGCGTCGTCGGTGGTCAGGTAGGTGGTTCCGCCGCAGCCGTTTTCGGGCCGGGCAAGGCCGAGGCGGCCGAGTTCCGCATAGACTGTCTCGGCGGTGGTGGCAGCGGAGTCCACGATAGTGGTTCGATCCGGGACCACACGGCGGATGGCCTGCGCGAGAAGGGGAAAGTGCGTGCAGCCGAGAACGAGCGTATCGGGGATGACGGGGTGTTCCGTGCCGGACGCGGGCTTGAAGATGGGGTCGAGGTAGCGGGCGGCCACGGCTTCGGGAATCTGTCCTTCGGTCCAGCCTTCTTCGGCCAGGGACACGAACAGGGGACAGGCGTGGCCGAGGATGCGGGCTTCGGGCCGAATGGAGTGGATGGCGCGCTGGTATGCGCCGCCCGCGATGGTGGATTCCGTGGCGATGACGGCGACGGCCTGGTTGCTCGTGGCGGCGCAGGCGGCGCGCGCGCCGGGTTCGACCACGCCGATGACGGGCACGCCGGGATTGGCCTCGCGCAGGGCGTCGAGGGCCACGGCCGAGGCCGTGTTGCAGGCCACGACGAGCAGCTTGATGCCGCGCCGCGTCAGCTCCCCTCCGCACTGCACGCCGTAGCGGGCAACGGTCTGGGGCGACTTGGTGCCGTATGGCAGCCGCGCCGTGTCGCCGAGGTAAAGGACATCCTCGCAGGGCATACGCTCGCGCAATGCTTTGAGCACGGTCAATCCGCCCACGCCCGAATCGAATACGCCGATGGGCAATTTCGCCTTGTTCCGCATGGTCCCGCTCCTTGAATGCAATCCCTTTACGCGCCCCGGAGTGACACATTTCCCCGCGAATGTCTAAGCCAATCGCGGGGCCTTTCCTGGTGCCGGGCGGGGTTACTCCGACTTGGAGTATCCGAGGGCCTTCTGGGTCCAGTTGCGCGACTGAATGTAGAGCAGTTCCGTATTGAAGGCGTTCAGGGAGAGCTTTTTCAGGTATTGCGCGGTCTCGGTCCACTGGCCGCGTTCATAGCTTTTGGCCAGGAGGAGGAGTTCGGCGAGGTCCCCGGTGCCGTTCAGGGCCGAAACCACCTGTTCCTCCAGGGGAAGGGACTTGAGGACGTCGCGCATGTTCATGCCGAGCATGGCGTCGAGCAGCGAGAAGAGGCCGATCATGAACAGGGTGTCCGCCTCGCACTCGGACTTGTTGGACCCGGAACAGACGGATTCCAGGAATTTTGCCCTGTGCACGGCCAGATAGGCGAGTTCGCCTGCCCTGGGCGACGGGTTGAGATCGGCGATGACGACGCTGCGAAGCCACTGCTTGGCGCGGATCATGCCCATCATGTCGATGGCCCGTTTCGCCGAGGATATCTTGGTGGACAGGCCGAATCCCGCCGAGTTGATGAAGCGGAAGAGGCGGTAGGTCAGGTTCGGGTCGGACTGAAGGATGGCCGCCAGCCGCGCGGGTTCGAAGTCCGGCTTGGCCAGCTCGCCGAGAATCTGGAGTTTGGTGGTCTCGACGGCGGTGAGCTTGCGTCCGGGAATGATCTCAGGACGGCTGAAGAAGAATCCCTGGAACAGGGAGAAGCCCATGTCGCGCAGCAGCCGGAAGGTTTTGTTGTCCTCGACCTTTTCGGCGAGGGTGGTCACGTGCCGGGGCAGCGTGGCGAGGGTTTTCCTGATGCGCGCGGGGTCGGCTCCCAAAGCCAGGATGTCGAGTTTGACGATGTCGGCCAGTTCCACGAACGGGCGGAGTTCCTCCTGGCCGAGAAAATCGTCCACAGCCACGGTGTAGCCCGCGTCCTTGAGCCTCCTGGCGGCGGCCAGAACCTTCTCGTCGGGCCGGACGTGTTCCAGGATCTCGATTACACAGCGGTCCTTGGGCAGGGCGAACCCGGCGTCTTCGCCAAGCAGTTTTTCCGGGAAATTGATGAGCACGCGGGTATCCTGGCTCATGCCTTCCGTGGCCAGGGTCAGGCCGTCGGCGATGACCGAGGCCGTGGCCTGCGACTCGTCGTTGATGACGGCTACGTCGTTGCGGCCGGAACGGAAAAGCAGCTCGTACCCCCAGACGGATTCGTCCTGCCTGAAGACGGGTTGACGGGCGATGAACATGGTCTCAAAGGTTTGAGGTTTGGCACGCATTATAAATAATCTCCTCACGCAGTCCGAATTCAAGATGGACCGTGGACGTTAGCATGTGGGCTTTCGAACGCGGTTGAGACGGAGTTTTGCCGGAAATGCATCCATGTCCTCGACGCATTCGGCCAGAATCTTGTCCAGGAAGGCCAAATTGCGATCAATGGCCTTCCAGTACAGGTCCTTATCTACTTTTAATCGCATTTGGAAGTAATTGATAATGAAACGATCCACGCCCCCGAGCGCCTCGTCCAGGCGCTTGCGGGCGACGTCCCGGTAGAAAGACCTGGTACGGAGCGCCAGGTCGAACGCGGTGTCGTAGTCGAAGAGCCGGGCTTCCCGGAATTCCTCGAAGAGCAGGAGCAGCTTCTCCGGATAGCGGCGGTCGGCGATCTGGGCCAGGATGTCCGCGCTGCCCACGAACTGGCCCATTCTGCGCATGGCTTCGGATCGGAACGGAATCTCGGAGGGGGGCATCGACAGGATGGTGCTGCGGATGCAGTCGGCGATGTCGGCGATGTCTTGCGCGGGGAGAAATTTTGCCAGGTTGTTCCGCATGAACCTGATGGACCGTTCCTCGTGCCCCAACAGGTATTTGGCCCCGGTCCCCCGGGTATCGCTCGCTTCCTGGATGAGGCCCACGTCGTGGAACAGCGCTGCCAGGAGTCCCCTGAGGCGGTCGTCGTCGGCGCAGGCCTCGCCGCCGGCCGCCGCCCCGTAGATCAGGCGGGCCGCCGCAAGGACCACGGCGCAGGTGTGCTCGAAGTCGTGGTATGGGGTGTTGCTCGCCCGGTAGCCGGGATAGCGGCCGGAAAAGAGCCGTTCCACATCGTCGAAAGCGCGGCGGAAGACGGTCCAGTCCTGTCCGGGGGAAAGCTCCCGCATGAGGTCTTCGGTCTCGCGCAGGACACTTTCCGCGTCCTCGGGGTTCGTGAAGTCGTATAGGTCCGGTTCGGCTTCCGACATGCGTCTACCTTCCCGGAGAGTCCGCCCACTTGTTGCGGATGGCCTTGATGACGTCGAAAATTTCCATGAAGATTTCCACCACCTCGGGATCGAAGTGGGTCCCGGCTCCCCTTTCCAACGTTTCCACGCACTGGTCGTCCGTGTGCGGGTCCTTGTAGGACCGGGGCGAGGCCAGCGCGTCATACACGTCGGCCACGGCGCAGATGCGCGCGGACAGGGGGATGGCCTCGCCGTTCAGGGGCGCGCATCCCATTTGAAGGTCGTCGGTCCAGATCTGGTCCCGGGGAATGGAGGGATAGCCGCTGCCCGCCCATCGCTCGTGGTGGTACAGGGCGATGTCCATGGACATGCGGTCAAGCTCGGAGGTCTGGTTCCTGAAGAGCCGCGCCCCGTAGATGGTGTGCCATTTTATGACGTCGTACTCGCGGTCGGTGAGCTTGGCGGGTTTCTTGAGGATGGTGTCGGAAATGCCGACCTTGCCCACGTCGTGGAGCATGGCGGCCAGCCGGAGATTGTCGCGGGTGCGCTTGATATCCTTGGCTCCGTGCCCCCGGCGGGCGGCCCAGGTGGCGTATATCTCGGCGCAGTACGCCCCCACGCGCTGGACGTGCGCCCCGGTCTCGGAGGGGTCGCGCAGCTCGGCCATCTGCATCATGCGCAGAATCAGTTCGCGGTTCATGATGCCGCGTTCGATGGCCACGGAGGCGTTGTTGCAGAAGATGGGAATATAGGTCCGGGCCTCCTCCGAGAAGGGGACCACCGCGCCGGATTCGTTCTTGGCGTTGATGAGCTGCATGACCCCGACAAGCCTGCTTTCCTGGGCGATCAGGGGGATGGCCAACATGCTGGTGGTTCGGAAGCCGGACTTCTCGTCGAAGGATTTGTTCAGGGAATAGGGCAGGGTCGGGGCCAGTTCGTAGGCGTCGTCCACGGCCAGGCTTTGCCGTGTCTTGGCCACGTAGCCCACGATGGACTGTTCGCTGATGGGTATGGCGAAGTTCTGGTACAGCGCGGCGTTGGCCGCTTCGGCCTTGAAGAGCGTGTCGTTCTGGACGTAGCTGAAGATGAGCCGGTCATCCTCAACAAGATAGATGGATCCGGCATCCGCTCCGGAAAATTGTCTGGATTCCTGGAGAATCTTGTCCAGAATGGTGTCAACGTCCTTGAGTTGGTTGACTTCATCCGTGACCTTGAGAATCGCCAGTACGGCGTCGTCGCGGCCTTCGAGTCGCCTGTCGGCCATTTTCCCTCCCTTTATTAGGCTCTGCGCAACGTCTCACCCATTTCCGGTAAAAATGCAAATGGTCTCAAATTTTCGCGAATTTGCACAAAATGAGCGAAAAAAGATGGCATGTGGCTGTGGAAAATCGGTTCACAGGGGGGGGCGGCCCGACAGGCAGCCGCGTAAGTGAGGAGGCGGGATGGCCGGAGACCGGCCCGAAAAACGTCCGGCCCGGCTGCTTTCGCTGCCGGGCCGGATCGAAATGGCGTTTAGCCGAGGATTTCGGCCAGGTCTGCTTCGGGAGTGGTGATGGGGGCGATGTTGTAGTTGCCGACCAGGTAATTGAGAACGTTGGGGGTTATGAAGGACGGCAGGGAGGGGCCGAGCTTGATGTTCCGGATGCCCAGGGCGAGCAGGGAGAGCAGGATGGCCACGGCCTTCTGTTCGTACCAGGAGAGCACCAGGGACAGGGGCAGGTCGTTGACGCCGCAGTCGAAGGCCTTGGCCAGAGCCAGGGCGATCTGCACGGCGGAGTAGGCGTCGTTGCACTGGCCGATGTCCAGCAGGCGCGGGATGCCGCCGATGTCGCCGAGCTGCTTGTCGAAGAAGCGGAACTTGCCGCAGGCCAGCGTCAGGATGACGGTGTCGGCCGGGGCCTGCTCCACGAATTCGGTGTAGTAGTTGCGGCCGGGCTTGGCGCCGTCGCAGCCGCCGACCAGGAAGAAGTGGCGGATGTCGCCCGCCTTGACCGCCTCGATGACCTTGTCGGCCACGGACAGGACCGCGTTGCGGGCGAAGCCGGTCAGGACCGACCCCTTGTCGACGTCCGCGTCAAAGCCCGGCATGGCCAGGGCCCGTTCGATGACCGGGGTGAAGTCCTCGTTGCTGACGTGGACCGCGCCGGGCCAGCCCACCAGGCCGGTGGTGAAGATGTTGTCGATGTAGTTCTTGGGGTCCTGGATGCAGTTCGTGGTCATCAGGATGGCGCCGGGGAATTCGGCGAATTCCTTTTTCTGGTTTTGCCATGCGGTGCCGTAATGACCGGCCAGGTGCGGGTATTTGTGCAGTTCGGGGTAGCCGTGGCAGGGGAGCATTTCACCGTGGGTGTAAATGCTGATGCCCATGTTCTCGGTTTGCTTGAGCAGAGTCTCCAGGTCCTTGAGGTCGTGGCCGGAGACGAGGATGGCCTTGCCCGCCGTGGGTCCAAGCTTGACCGCGGTGGGAACCGGGTGCCCGTAGGCGGAGGTGTTGGCGTCGTCCAGAAGCTCCATGGCCCGGATGTTGATGCGGCCGCATTCGAGCCCGGCTTCAATGGCCTGCTCCAGAGTCAGGTCGGTGGCCAGGGTGGCGGCCAGCAGGGCCTGAATCTTGGCGTAGAGCTCGTTGTCCTCCTTGCCGAGGATGGCCGCATGGTCGGCGTAGGCCGCCACGCCCTTGAGGCCGTAGGTCAGGGTGTGCTTGAGGGACTTGATGTCGGGGTTGGGCTCGGGGTCGTTGTCGACGCCGAATTCACGTCCCTGGGCCACGAGGCCAGGGAGGTCGAGGGCGGGCATGAGGACCGCCGGGCCGTCGAATTCGACGCCGGGGACTTTGGCCTTGAGCCTGTCGCGCAGGGCCGCGCATTCATTGATGAGCTTGACGAAACGGGCGTCGTCGAAATTCACGTTGGTCAGGGTGGAGAAGATCGCCTTCACGGTGAAGCGGTTGACCTCCGCGTCCTCGATGCCCTGTTCGCGGGCGGCCATGGCCACCTGGGAAAGGCCCTTGGTGAAGTGGAGGAGTAGGTCCTGGAGAGAGGCTGTGGAATCGGTTTTGCCGCACACGCCGATCTTGGTGCAGCCGCCCTTGGCCGTCTGTTCACATTGATAACAAAACATGGTGTCGCTCCTTTGTTTCGATGAAAAGTCCTTGTTGCCTCCGTTTGTAGGGCGGGCGGCGGCAACAAGGTATGACTTGAGTCAAAAACAGGGGAAAGATGTAAAAAAAGAGGCCGGGAAAACGAAAATCGAAAAGGCTGGCGGGGCCGATTCGCGGAGAAGGCATTCCCCATCATAAAGCGAACTATAGTCGAATTTAAGTCACACGTCTTCGGCGTTATAAATTTATGAATATACGGCCTGACCCGCCTCCGCCGACTTTATTAATTCCCGCGTATTTGTTAGACAACGGACGATTCTTTTTGGTGCAGGGATTGTCATGAAGAGACTGATTCGCCCATGCCGGGCCCGTGGCCCCCTCCTGCTCGCCTTCCTGGCGCTGGCGGTCCTGCTCGCGCCCGCGACCGGACGCGCCGCCCGGTCGAGTAATATTCTCCTGCTCAATTCCTACCATCAGGGGTTCCTCTGGAGCGACGAGGTCTGCGACGGCCTCGTGGACGTCCTGCGCCCCCGTGAAACGGGCATCACCCTGCACAGGGAGTACATGGACACCAAGCGGGTGGCGTTCAATGACATCTACGAGCGCCAATTGCTGAACGTCTACGCCCACAAGTACAGGGATGCGGGACTTGATTTGATTCTGGCCACGGATAATGCGGCTTTTGATTTCCTGCGCCGCCATCATGACAAACTCTTTCCCGGCGTGCCGGTTGTTTTCGGCGGGGTGAATTTCTTTCAGCCCGATCAGATCCGTGACCATCCCCTGTTTACGGGCGTGGCCGAGATTCTGGATATGCGGCAGACCATCGACTGCGCCCTGCGCCTTCATCCGGGCGTCAAGACCGTGTTCGTGGTCAACGATTTTTCCTGCACGGGCAAGGCTGTGCGCAACGCCATCGAAGATCAGCTCTTCGGTCTCGGTCCGGCCGTGGCCGTGGAGTTCTGCGACGACGAGGGGCTGCCCGGGGTCCTCAGGCAGGTGGAAAGGCTGCCGAAGGATGCCGTGGTTCTGCTGGCCGCCTTCAACAAGGACTGCGAGGGGCGGTATTACGGCAGGGACGAGGTGGCCCAGGCCGTTTCGGCTCGCGCCAAGGTGCCTGTCTACGGCATCGTCGATGCGGACCTGGGACACGGCATTGTGGGCGGCATGTTGGCCAACGGCCGCGACCAGGGGCAGGCCATGGCCCAGATCGCCCTCCACGTGCTGTCCGGCCGCCCGCCCGGCGAGATTCCCGTCCTGCGGGGCAGCTCGGTCAGCCCGAAGTTCGATTACGACCAGCTCAAGCGGTTCGGCATCAAGCTGGCGGGGCTGCCGGAGGGAAGCACGGTCGTCAACCGGCCCGATTCCTTTTATCGCGAACATTCCTCCCTGTTCCTGGTCGCCGTCACCTTCGGCGCGTTGCAATTCCTGATAATTCTCGCCCTGATCCTGAATATCTCGCGCAGGCGACGCGCCGAAAAGGAGCTGCGCACGGCCCAGCGGACTCTGGAGGAGCGGGTCAAGGAGCGCACCAGCGAACTGCGGGCGTCCGAAGAGGTCATGCGGACCATTTTCGATTTTTCCTACGACGCCATCATCATCCACGACGGCAAGGGACGCATTCTCGAAGTCAACCAGCGGATGATCGAGATGTTCGGCCTGGAGGGCATGGACCCGGCGGGCGTGTCCCTGGCCCGGGACCTTTCCAGCAAGAGCACTCCCCTGCGGTTCATGGCCGCCACCCTGCGCGAGGTCCTCGAAGGCAAGGCGCACCACCTGGAATGGCGCGCGCGGCGCTATCGGGACGGCCGGGAGTTCGACGTGGAGGTTCACCTGTCCCGCATCACCTACCGGGGCGAGACGGCCATCCTGGCCAACATCCGCGACATTTCGGCCCGCAAGGAGTCCGAGAACGCCATCCGTCAGAACCTGGTCAAGTTCGAGGCCATCCTGGAAAACTCCCTCATGGGCATCGCCATGACCGTGGGCCGCAAGATCGTGACCATCAACCGGCGGGGCGCGGAAATCTTCGGCTATACGCCGGAAGACATCCGCGACAACACCCTGAACCTGCTGCTCGGCCATTACCAGACCGAGGACGATTTCGCCCTGGCGGCCAAGACCGCCCTGACGGAACGCGGGGAATTCAACACGGAGCAGGCGTTCCGGAGCAAGAGCGGTTCCACGGTGTGGTGCCGCATGTACGCCAAGACCGTGGACCCCGGCGACCTGTCCAAGGGCGTCATCTGGGCCTGGGACGACGTCACCGAGAACCGCAAGGCGCAGGAGGACCTGCTGCGCACCCGCGAGGACGCCGAGGCTGCCAACCGCGCCAAATCGGAGTTCCTGGCAGCCATGAGCCACGAGATACGCACCCCCATGAACGCCATCGTGGGCATGACGGAGATCACCCTCCAGACCAACCTGACCGACGATCAGCGCGACTATCTCAGGACGGTCAAGGACTCGGCCCAGCACCTCCTTTCCATCATCAACGACATCCTCGACCTGTCCAAGATCGAGGCGCGCAAGCTTGAGCTGGACCACGTGGACTTCGACCTGCCCTTCCACGTGCGCACGACCATCAAGGGGCTTGAGGTGCAGGCCCGGCAGAAGGGGCTGGACATGGTCCTCGAAATAGACGAGGGCGTGCCGGGCTGCGTCAAGGGCGATCCCCTGTCCCTGAGGCAGGTGCTCGTCAACCTGGCGGGTAACGCCGTGAAGTTCACCCATCGGGGGGCCATTTCCATCCGCGTCCGGCCCGCCCTCGGGCCCGGCCCGGACGAAGAACGGACCGTGGGCGTGACCTTCGCCGTGGAGGATACGGGCATCGGCATCCCCCGGGAGTTCCTTGAATCCATCTTCCAGAGCTTCTCCCAGACCACCCGCGCCTTCGGCGGCACGGGCCTGGGGCTGGCCATATGCAAGCAGCTCATCACCCTCATGGGCGGGGCCATTAAGGTGGATTCCACCGTGGGCAAGGGCAGCACTTTCTCCTTTACGGCCTGGTTCGAGCCGGGCTTCTCATGTCCTCTGCCCGTGGAGGATACCCGGCGGCCCGAGCCTCCGTCCCGCCCCGTGCGCGTGCTGGTGGCCGAGGACAACGACGTCAACGTCATGGTCACCACCCTCAAGCTGGAGGACCTGGGCTACACCTACGCCGTGGCCAAGACCGGCCTCGAAGTCCTGGACCTGCTCAAGCGCGAGCCCTTCGACCTTATTCTCATGGACATCGAAATGCCGGTTTTGGACGGCATCTCCACCACCAAGGCCATCCGCTCCGCGGTGCCGGGCGGACCGATCCCGGACCCGAATATCCCGATCATCGGGGTCACGGCCCACGCCTTGAAGGAATTTCGCGACAAGAGCCTTGATGCGGGCATGGACGACTATGTGGCGAAACCCGTGGACTTCCACGAGCTGTCCGTAATCATCAACCGGCTTATCGGGGCCGTTCCCGCCCCGCCGCCTCCCGCGTCCGGGGCCGACCCGGCCGGGACCGAATCCCTGGATGCGCTGCCGCCCTGGACGCCGGATTCCGCCATGGAGCACCTGGGCGTGGACGCGGCCATCTTCGTTGATTTCCTGGTGACGGCACGGACCGAGCTCAACCTCCTGCTCGACGAACTGGGCCAGGCTCTCGGCTCCGGCGCGGCGGCCAAGGCCCTCGAACTGGCCGGCACGGCCCGTTCCGTCTGCACGGCCATAGGCGCGAACGCGGCGGCTTTGGCCGCGTCCTCGCTGGTTTCCGCCTGCGGCGGCGAAGGCGATGCGGAGGCCGCTTTCAAGTTGTTCCGCGACGAAGTCGGGAACCTCATGAAAGTCATGGACTAATAAGCCCCGTGCCTCTATCCTTCCAATAGTTGGCGGACAATTCGTTTCGCCATCACCCTGGTACGCGCTCTCTTTGGCGGCGAGGAGGCAGAATATGCCCGGCGGGAATCATTCCGAATTGCGGAAGTTCGTGGCCCCGGAGTTCGTCTTCGGCGACGGCGCGGCCATGCTTGCGGGCCAATACGCCGCCAACCTGTCCGCCCAGAAGACGCTGGTGGTCAGCGGCCCGATTCTTGAGTCCATAGGCTGGACCGGCCGGATAGTGGATTCCCTGACCCGGGAAGGCGTGAACTGCGTCGTATTCACCGGCGTTTCCCCCAACCCCCGGCACGAAGAGGTCATGGAAGGCGCCGAGGTCTACCGGCGCGAGGGGTGCGACGCCATCGTGGCCGTGGGCGGCGGTTCGCCCATGGACTGCGCCAAGGCCATCGGCATCGTCTGCACCAATGACCGCCATGTGCTCGAATTCGAGGGCGTGGACAATGTGGACCGTCCGGGACCGCCGCTCATCTGCATCCCCACCACGGCCGGAACCGCCGCAGACGTTTCCCAGTTCTGCATCATCAGCGACCAAGACCGAAAGATCAAGATCGCCATAGTCTCCAAGACCATGGTGCCGGACGTGGCGCTCATCGACCCGAGGCTCACCGTGACCATGGACGGGCATCTTACCGCCCACACCGGCCTGGACGCCCTGACCCATGCGGCGGAAGCCTACGTCTCCAACGCGTCCTCGGCCGTCACCGACCTCAACGCCCTGGAATCCATGCGGCTCATCAGGACGCACCTGCGGGCGGCGGTGGAGCGCCCCGACGACATGCTCGCGCGCACGGGCATGATGCTCGCGTCCACCTATGCGGGGCTGGCCTTCTCCAACGCCATTCTCGGCGCGGTGCACGCCATGGCCCACAGCCTGGGCGGCCTGCTTGACCTGCCACACGGCCTGTGCAACGCCATTCTCCTGGACCGCGTGATCGACTATAATTTCGACGCCGAGCCTGAGAAATACCGCTGCATGGGCGTAGCGCTGGGCGCGGACATTCCCCCCGACGCCCCGTCCGGGGAGGTGCGGGCGCGTACCTTGGACGCGGTCCGGGCGCTTAAGCGGGATGTGGGCGTGAACGAGACCCTTGCCGGGCTGGGCATCAAGCCGGAGGACCTGCCCCTGCTGGCCCGCAACGCCTTGGCTGACGTGTGCATGTTGACCAACCCCAAACAACCCTCGACAGATGACCTCATCGAAATTTTCAGGCAGAGCCGCTGACCCGGAGCCGGAACGGGCCGAAGAACGCGAGAAGCTCATCGGCCTGGGCAGGCGGTCCATCAGCAAGAGCTATTACCCGGAGCTCAGGAGCAGGCTGGACGAGCTTGAGCATTTTCGCGCCCTGCTGGACCGGGTCAACGACGCCATCCTCGTGGTGGACGCGGACACCGGGATCATCCTGGATGTCTCGGGTTCGGCCGACTCCCTGCTCGGCTGCGATTCGGACCGGCTCCGCGGCGTGCGCTTCAGCGATATCCTGCCGCTCCACATAGGACGCTTCGCCAACAATCTCTTTCACAACAATACCAGAATGCTGTGTCTGGAAACCGAATTCTTCAGCCCGGTCGATCCGGACAGGCCGCCCGTTCCGGTGGACCTGACCCTCAGCCTGGTTTCCTTCCGGGACAAGCGCCAGGCCATCATCGTGGCCAGGGACATCAGCGAGCGGAAGCAGAACGAGCGCGCCCTCAAGCGTAGTCACGACCAGCTTGAAAACCGCGTTCGCGAACGGACCCGGGAGCTGGACCGCGCCAACCGGGCCAAGTCCGAATTTTTGTCCACCGTTTCCCATGAGCTGCGAACTCCGCTGACCGCCGTGCTCGGCTTCGCCAAGATCACCGGCAAGAAGCTCGGCAACTCGATCTTTCCGGCCATCGAGGCCTTTGCGGACCAGGATTTGAAAAACGAGATGGCGATGGTCCGCAAGAATCTCGAGATCATCGCCAGCGAGGGGCGGCGGCTTACCCTGCTCATCAATGACGTCCTCGACCTGGCCAAGATGGAGGCCCAACGCGTCGAGTACGCCATGGCCCCTATTCATCCCGAGGAGTTCATCAACAGGACCGTGGAGGCCACCTCGTCCCTGTTCGATGCTTCGGGGCTTCCCCTGCGGCTGGACATCGAGCCGGAACTGCCCATGGTCGAGGGTGACGCGGGCAGGCTCATGCAGGTAATGGTCAACCTTTTTTCCAACGCGGTTAAATTCACCTCGAACGGCAGCGTCTCCTGCGCGGCGTGCGCCGTCGACGGCAGCCTGCGCATCAGCGTGGCCGACACCGGCGTCGGCATTCATCCGGAATGCTTCGAATCCATTTTTGAGGAATTCACCCAGGCGGGCCAGTGTCAGAGCGACCGTCCGGCGGGCACCGGTCTCGGTCTGGCCATCTGCAAGCACATCGTGGAGGGACACGGCGGGCGCATCTGGGTCGAGAGCAGGGTGGGGACCGGCAGCACGTTCATATTCACCCTGCCTGTCCTGAAAAAGGTTTAGCAGAGACCCGAAGCGCCGCCCCTATCGTTTCGGATGGGTCTTGCGCCACTGGGCAGGGGTCATGTCGAGCCCTCCCTTTCTCCAGAAGCCGTGCCGTTTCGCACGGGCTTCCTTTTCGGCCAGCTTGAAGCGGGAATAGTGGCGGGCGTTCGGCTTGATCTTGACGGGGATGGCCAGACCCGCGCGCACGATCTCCTCGTTGAGCATCCGTTCGCCGTCGTACACGTAGGCCAGGGTGCGGCCATACCGGTCCCGGCGCTGCCTGTCGAACTCCAGGCGCAGGGTCTTGCGGTGGCAGAAACGAAGGGAGAACTCCCTGGCCTTGCGGCTGAACTCCTGCCTGTATTCAGGCGCGTCCACGCCGATGAGGCGCACTTCAAGGGCGTCGCCCCGGTATTCCACGCGCAGGGAGTCGCCGTCGAGGACGTTCAGGAAGCGTACGGAGATGTCGGCGGCCAAGGCCCCGGAGGAAAAGCAGGCGAAGAGGAAGGTCGGGACGAGCAGCGAAAGGAGGAAATGGGAGTTGCGGCGAAACATGCGTTGAGCATAGACTCTTTCACTGCATCATTCCAGTACATCGCAACCCCGGAGGCTACCCGTGGAACTGACTTTTCTGGTGGACAACAATGCGTTGGTGGGCAGCCAGTTCATGGCCGAGGCCGGACTCTCCATGTTTATCGAGGCCGACGGGCGGCGGGTGCTGTTCGACACCGGGTATTCGGACGCCTTTCTGGTCAACGCCGGACGCAAGGGCATCGACCTGCTGCGTCTGGACTGGATAGCCCTTTCCCACGGTCATTTCGACCATACCTGGGGGCTGGACATGCTGGTCCGCCAGTATTTTCAGGCGGCGGTCAACCGGAGGCCGCACGGCCGTCCCGGGCTGGTCGCGCACCCCAAGGCGCTGCTGTCCAAGCGCAAGGCCGTGGTGCCGGAACTGGGGATGCTGATTGGAGAGGACCGGCTGTCCAGGCTGTTTGATCTGACCCTTTCGCGGGAGCCCGTCAGGCTGTCGGACTCCCTGACGACCCTGGGCGAGATCGAGCGGGTCATGGACTTCGAGCCGAGGTCCACCCTGGGCGAGCGCTTGGAGGAAGACGGCTACGTGCCGGACGACCTCCCGGACGACACGGCCCTGGCGTATGTCACGGATACCGGCCTGGTGGTCATCGCGGGTTGCGCCCATTCCGGCATCTGCAACACCGTGGAGCAGGCCCGGAGGGTCACGGGCGTGGACCGGGTGCGCGCCGTCCTGGGCGGCTTCCATTTGCAGAAGGCCGGACCCGAACGGCTGGCCCCCACGGCGGACTACCTGGCGGGCCTGGACCTGGAAGGGCTGTGGTGCTGCCACTGCACCGACCTGGCCGCTAAGATCGGCCTGGCCGCGAAATGCCCGGTCAGGGAAGTCGGCTCGGGCCTGACCCTGACGTTCTAGGGCCGGATTCCCCTTACTCTTCAGCCTGTTCAGAAGGGCTGCTTCCGAAACCGAAAAGGGCCTCCCGAAGGAGGCCCGTGTCTGCGGGGGATGCCCCCTGGATGTTTCGCGCTGCCTGATTTCGGCTACGCGGAGGTCACGGTGACCGTGCCGCCCGAGTTGGCGGCCACCATCAGGTCGATGGCCGCGGCCCGGTTCGCGCCGGTGCAGGCGATGACGATGTCGCCGGTCTCCAGGTTGTAGTCCTCCGCCGCCTTGTCGAAGTAGCCGGAGGCGGCCACCTCGGCCGCGTCGTCCTCGGAACGGTAGATGAACAACTGCTGGCCGGGCACTCCGCCCATGAGCCGCATGTCTTCGCTGATGTATGCCATGGTTGGTATCTCCTTGTTGTGGGTTGGCTGCGGGCTATTCGATGGCCGCGTCGTCGTCGCACTGGATTTCGACCACGCCGTCCGGGTCGATGAGGCAGGCTCCGGCCGAGAGCATGTGGTCCACCAGGTGGGCGGCCTTTTCCGGCACCCAGTCCACGAACGCCTGGACCTTCTGGCCTTCGGCCAGGCCCGCGGCGTTGCGGTGGTAGACGTAGCATTTGCGCATTCCCGCTTCGTCGAGCGGCAGGCCGGTATGGAACATCCAGGTGATGCCCAGCCAGGTGCGGGACTCGGTGCCCTTGAGCCAGGCGTACTGTTCGCCCGCGTAGTCGCTGGACTTGAACTCCTGGATGTTCAGCAGCTCGTTCCACTGGTGCGGGCCGACCACGGCGAAGCGGTGGCCGTCGTCCGGCACGTCGTTGGAGTTGAGGGTTCCGAAGGCCCGGAGGATCTTGTCCTTGGTCAGGCCCGAGGAGGCCTGGGCCACCACGTTGGACGCGCCGCCCAGCTTGGTGATGAGCAGTTCGTCGATCTTGCGGCCCAAGGCCCAGGCGCCCGCGTTGGCGGCCACCTGCTTTTCGTCGCTCTTGTCCTTGAGCTCGTCGAGCTTGTCGATGTACTCGGCGGCGTACCAGTCGGACAGGGTGCAGGACACGTTGGAATGGTTGAGGTTCATGAGCGGCACGTTGCCGTGGCGGGTCTTTCTTCCGGCCGCGCCTTTGCCGACCTTCTGGAAGACGCACTTGGATCCTTCCACGTCGGTCTGGAGGCGCACGGTCTGGCGCATTTTGGAGCCCTGGGCCTGATAGGCCTGGTGCACCATCTCGACGTACTGGGTGACAAAGGCGTTGCTGACAGTTGTGGACATTGGTTTCTCCTTGTCCGTTGCTAGGTTGAACAGGCCGGGTGTCCGGGCTGCGTCCGCCGTCGGGTGTCCGCGGGCCGCGGGGCGAACCGTTCGCCTCCGGTCCCGGGCCGGGGGCGGGACCTCCGGGCCGGATGTGCAAAACTAGCACGGGTTTTCGTCAACACCCGGTTTTGTTGAAGAATGTCAGGAAAAAACAGCCGAGAGGTATAAAAAAGCAACTTGACAGGGTCCCCAATCCAGGCAGATTCGGGCGTGATGCACACGATCGAAGAAACCCTCGAAAAAGACTTGTCCCGGCGGCTCGACCGGCCGCTGGAGATCGGCGGCAAAACCGTGTCCAGCCGCCTTTGGCTTGCGCCTCTCGCCGGACTGGGCCATGTGGCCTATCGCGAGGTGCTGGACGGATACGGCGGATGCGGTCTCATGTTCACCGAAATGTGCGGAGCCAAGAGCGTGCCCACCGAGAACCCGCGTATTTCGCCGGTCTTCCGCTGGCGCGATGAGGAACTGCCGCGTCTGGTCTGCCAGGTGGCGGGCGCCACGCCGGAGGAGATGGTTCCGGCCGCCCGGCGCGTGGAGGACTGCGGCTTCTTTGGCTTCGACATCAATATGGGCTGTTCCGTATCCGGCATCGTCAAGAAGAACGCGGGCGCGGCCCTGCTGAAGGACCCCGACGCGGCCCTGCGCGTCGTCGAGGCCGTGCGCAGGGCCATCTCCATTCCCCTGTTCGTCAAGTTCCGCACGGGCTGGACCCCGGACATCGAACCCGCCGTGCGGCTCGCCCGCCGGTTCGAGGACGCGGGCGTGGACTGCCTGGTCTTCCATCCGCGCGTGGCCCCGGACAAGCGCACCCGCCGTCCCGTGCGCGGGCACATCAAATCCGTCGCGGAAGCGGTGTCCATCCCGGTCTTCGGCAACGGCGACGTGATTACTTCGGCAGACTGCCTGAACATGCTCGAAACCACGGGCTGCGCGGGCGTCTCCATCGGCCGTATGGCCATCGCCCGGCCGTGGCTGTTTGCCGAATGGACCTCGAACATCGCTCAGCCCGAGACCGTTTTCCGCGACTATGCCATGCGCATGGCCGATGCCCTGGACCGTCATTTCGACCCGGTCCGCGCGCTCAAGCGCTACAAGCTGTTCACCATTTATTTCGCGGCCAATTTCACTTTCGGCCACGCGTTGCAGTCCTGGTTCCTCAAGGCCAAGTCCATGGATGAAATACGATCCGTGGTCCGGGAGCATATTCGGCCCGGCCTGCAACTTGCCAAACAACCCAACCTGAGTCTCTACAACATCTGATGGAGGGGACCATGCAGACAATTGATTTAAGCCACGCCATCCGGACCGGAATGCCCGTCTACCCCGGAGACGAGTCGCCCAATGTGCGGCGCACCCATTTCATCAAGAAGCACGGCTTCGCCCAGACTTCCCTGACCCTTCCCAGCCACGCCGGAACCCATGTGGACGTGCCTGCCCATCTGTTTGTCGACGCGCCGACCTTGGACTGGCTCGGCCCGGACAACTTTACCGGATGGGGAGCCGTCGTGGACCTGACCCGGCTTGACGGCCCGGTGATCGGTCCGGCGGACCTCGCACCCCTGGCTTCCATGGAAGGGATTGACTTCGCTCTGCTTCGTACCGGCTGGGACAGCCGTTGGAATACCGAATGCTATTACCGGGACTATCCGGTCCTGAGCGAAACCGCCGCCAAGTTCCTGGGTGGGCTCGGCCTCAAGGGGGTGGGCATGGATACCCCTTCGCCCGACCCGGTGAATTCGACGGATCTGCCCGCTCACCACGTACTCTTCAATCATGGGCTGGCCGTCGTCGAGAATCTGGCCGCCCTCGGCGACTTGCCCTTGGAAAGCTTCATTTTCTGCTGCCTGCCCCTGAAAGTCCTGGACGGCGAAGGGTCGCCCTGCCGGGCCGTGGGAATCGTGCTGTAGCCGACGGCAGGGAAGTGCGGGCTTTTGCAGTTGGTTGCCTGCCGTGCCCGGGGCGCGTATAGGTGCGGTCATGAAATCCATGACCGCGCAGCGCGGGGCGGGACGGCTCAAGCCGCGCCCCGGCCGGTGGAGAACGGACGGGAATCAACCCGGCCATGGCCGTCCGGTGCGTCGAATCCGACAAGCAATGAGGAGATCATGATCGAGAAAGTCCAACGAATCAGGTCGGCCCGCGTCCTGTGCCTCTGCCTGTCCGGCCTGCTCCTGGCCCTGGGGGCCTGCGTGCGGACCGCGCCAGGCACCCCGTCGAACGCGATGACGCCGCCGCTTTCCGTGACCTTTCTGCCGCAGAAGGGCGACTTCATTTCCAACACGGGCTCTCCGATGTCCCTTGCGGAGGTCGTTGCCGAGGCCCGAAAGTACGACTACATCCTCATCGGCGAGGGGCACCGCAACCCCGTTGACCACAAGGTGCAGCAGGCCCTGCTCGAAGCCCTGTCGGGAAACGGCGACGGCCTGTCCCTCGGTCTGGAGATGGTGGCCGTGGACAAACAGCAGGAGCTGGACGACTTCAGCAAGGGCCAGGTGGATCTGGACGCCCTGCCCGCCGAGTTGGAATGGTCCGGGAATTGGGGTTATGATTTCGGGTTGTTCCGCGGCCTCTTCGCCATCGCCAAACGCAACGGCGTGCCGGTGGCCGGGCTGAACGCGCCTTCCTCCGTGACCCGCAAGATTTCGAAGGAAGGGCTGGACGGCCTGACCGACGCCGAAAAGGGGCTGCTGCCCGTGGAGATCGTGCCGCCCGCCACGGATCAGCGGGCCTTTCTGGACGCTGTCATGACCCTGCACAGGGACAAGGACGCGAACGACTCCGGGGAGCGCGAGCGGTTTCATCTCGTCCAGTCCATCTGGGATTCCAAGATGGCCGCCGAAGCGGTGCGGCTGCGCAGGCAATACGACTGGCCCGTGCTGGTGGTGGCCGGGGCCGGGCACGTGGAGTACGGCTGGGGCATCGCCAAGCGCATTCGCTGGTTCGACCCGGCGGCGCGTATCCTGACCGTCATGCCATGGCGCGGCGGCGAATTCGACTCCGAGGCCGGAAATCTGTTCTTTTATTCGCCCGACACCTATCGTTCGCGCATGGGCATGACCCTGGCGGCGCAGCCCGACGGCATCCTGGTGGAATCCGTGGCCCGCGGCTCGCGTGCGGACAGGGCCGGGTTGCGGCCCGGCGATCTGCTGATTGAAGCGTCGGGCGTCGTCCTTGAGGGACTGTTCAACCTGCACCTGGCCGGGACCAAGGCGCATGACGCGGACGAGCCGCTGGTGTTCAACGTCCGGCGCGGCGACACGACGTTCGCCGTGGACATGGGCAGGCTCGGCAAGTCCGGGCCCAGGCCCAAGGCCGCTCCCGAGAACCCGAAAACGGAGGCGAAGTAGATGCGCCGTATTCTTCCCGCACTGTTCTGTCTGTTCCTTTTGGCCGCTCCCGCCCTGGCCGGGGACTTGTCCGGGCTGTTCCCCGACGCCGTGGGCGACATGCCTCGCGTGCAGTTGGCCACAGGCCAAGATGCGCAGGCCGAGGTGGACCGGCTGCACGGCAAGGCTCTCGAAGCCGAGGCAAGCGGCGTCGCGCGTTACGCCCGCGGCGACGAGCGGCCCGCCGAGGTCTGGGTGTCGCGGGTCTCCTCCGAAGCCGAGGCGCGCCGTCAGACCGGGCTCATGGTTCACAAAATGTTCGAAAATCCGCAATCGCCCTTCCAGAATCCCGGCAGGATCAATCACGGCGACACGGCCGTCTATCGTTTCACCGGCATGGGGCAGGTGCATCTCATCTGGTACTCGGGCGATCTTGTCTGGTGGGTAAGCGCGTCCCCGGCCGATGAGACCGCTTTTCTCGAAGCCTTCTGCCTCTAGCCCCGCGTCCCTTGCCTCATGGGGCCGTTACCGTGTAGTGCTGAGGCAAATCGGGAGGCTGTCGTGAACGAGACGAATGCGGACAAGGTCGAGGCTCTGGCGGAAATCATCCGGCAGTTGGCGGCGCACTATGGGCTGTGGCTGGCCGAAAGCGTGCACCAGCTCGGGCTGGAGGCTGCCCTGGACGCCGAAGCCGAGGCCGGAGACCGCCTCCGGGCGGTCCTGAAGGGCAAGCTCGAACGCGCCCTGGGGCGGGAGTCGGACGGACTGCTGGCCGGGATGGACCCTGCTATGCTGGATCGGGCGGCGCAGGCCCTGCGCACGGGCTGGCTGGCTGTGGACGGGGTCTGGTTCCAGTCCGTGGAACGGCTGGCGGGGATGGATGCGGCAAAACGGGTCAACGACACCTGTTGGACCCGGTTCGCGCCCCTGGAGGCCCGCCGCGCCAAAGCCATCCTTCATCTCCCCGGGCGCGGCGGCATTTCCGCGCTCAAGGCCGGGCTCGCCGCACGCATGTATGGCCGCCTCAACAAGTGGGAGTTCATCGATGAAACCGAGACTACCCTGACTTTCCGCATGAACGAATGCCGGGTGCAGACCGCGCGCAAACGGCGCGGCCTCGACGATTACCCCTGCAAGTCCGGCGGAATCGCCGAATATACCGCCTTTGCGCGGGAGATCGATCCCCGCCTGCGTTGTGACTGCATCGGGTGCCCGCCCGATCCCCATCCCGAAGAATGGGCCTGCGCCTGGCGCTTCACCTTGGCCGAAGAATAGACGCCGACAACCGGCCGCATAAAAAAATCCCTTCGCCGAAGACGCTTACAAGGGATGCAAGGGTGCGAGCCCTTGCCCGCCGGAGGCGAAATCATCCGACTATTGCCGCGAAGCGGCCTTCAACACCTGATTTTCCTCCTCAAGGAGTTAAACGAATAGCCCCCTTTTCATAGTTCTCTGGCTGGGTCCGGGGTGCGCCCCGGCCTATCCGTCGAGGTCCTTCCGCCGCATCGCCGGCGCGGCGGACGCTTTTCACCCGGACGGATTTCGGGTACTCACCAAACCATGCCGGAATTGCCTGAAGTGGAAGTGATTGCGCGCGGCTTGAACGCCGATGTCGCCGGTCTGAGGATCGAGTCCGTGGAGGTGCCCGGCCTGACGCGCTTGAGCGAGCCGGCCGAGACGCTGGCGCCCAAGGTGTTGGGCCGTGTGATCGAGCGTGTGCGGCGTCGGGCCAAGGTTTTGCTGGCCGATTTGGACGACGGTTCGACCCTGGCCTTTCATTTGAAGATGACCGGCCGGGTCGTGCACGGACCGAGACGCGGCGTGGAGAAGCACGACCGGATTCTGTTCTTTTTGAGCGACGGGTCGCTTTTGTCCTTCGCGGACATCCGCAAGTTCGGTTACGTGCGCTGTTTCCCGGCGGGCGAGCTGGAGCGGTGGGATTTCCTGCTGAAGGTCGGGCCTGAGCCGCTTGAGACCGCGCCCGAGGTCCTGGCCGAACGGGTGGTGAAAAGGAATTGCGCCATCAAGGCGTTGTTGCTGAATCAGTCGGTCGTGGCCGGTGTCGGAAATATCTATGCCGACGAGTCCCTGTTTCGCGCGGGGATCCATCCCGAAACCCGGGGCAGCCGGGTGGGGCGCGCCGGGGCGGTGCGGCTGTTTACCGAGTTGCAGGCCGTGCTCAGGCAGGCCATCGCGGAAAACGGCAGTTCCATTTCGGACTATGTGAACGCGCATGGCGATGCCGGGGCGTTCCAGAACAGCTTCAACGTCTATGGGCGCAAGGGCAAGCCGTGCAAACGGTGCGGCGAAACGTTGCGGGCCGTGACCGTGGCGGGCCGAACGTCCACCTTTTGCCCTTCCTGCCAGCGGCGGCGGTGAGTCCGACGCCGTCCGCACAGTGTACGGAGAGGCGGGCCGCCCGCGGCGATGCGGGAACAGTTGTGGATAACCGTGTTCGCAATCTTGGCGAGAACCATCGTTTTCTAAAATTTTTCTAGAGATTACCCTGTGCAAAAAAACGAACAGCGGCAAAGCGATACGGGACGGTGGACCAAGTGAGCGATCACGGCAGGCGCATAGCCCGGAACGCGGCGGTGGTGGCGGGCGCAACCCTGGTTTCGCGTATCCTGGGGTTTGTCAGGGACATTATCGTGGCCTTTGCTCTGGGCGCGGGGTTGTTCGCCGACGCCTTTTTCGTGGCCTTTCGCATCCCGAATCTGCTGCGGCGGCTTTTCGGCGAGGGGTCGCTGACCATGGCCTTCATCCCCATCCACTCGCGGCTTTTGGAGGAGGAGGGGGAGGAGGCCGCCCAGGCCATGGCGCGGTCCGCCGCGATCTGGCTGGCCGTGATCCTCGTCGGCATCACCGTGGTGGTTGAACTGCTGGCCCGTCCTCTGACCATGGCCATTGCCCCGGGATTCCTGAGCAATTACGAGCAGTTCGCCGTCACCGTGGATCTGGTGCGCATTTGTTTCCCCTACGTTGTGCTCATCTGCGGGGTGGCTCTGTGCATGGGCATCCTCAACTCCCGCAATCATTTCCTTGCCCCGGCCCTCGCCCCGGTGGCCCTGAACCTGGCCCTGATCGGCGCGGCCCTGTTCGGCTATCTGGCCGGGTTGAACGTGGCCTATTGCATGGCTTACGGCGTGCTCGTCGGCGGGGCGGCGCAATGGCTGCTTCAGCAGCCGTTTCTCTCGCGGACCGGCTTCTCCTGGCGCGGGCCGTGGTCCTGGCGCAACCGGGGGGTGGCGCGCATGGGTATGCTCATGCTCCCCACGGTGTTCGGCGCGGCCGTATACCAGTTGAACATTCTGCTCGGCACCCTTTTGGCCTCGTTCCTGCCCGTGGGTTCGGTGTCCTATCTGTATTACGCCGACCGGCTGGTCCAGTTCCCGCTGGGGGTGTTCGGCATTGCCATCAGCACGGCGGCCCTGCCGTCCCTGTCGAGGCTGGCCGCCAGGGGCGAGATGGGTGAGTTCGACGAGGCCATGTCCGCCTCTCTCGGGCTGACGCTGTTCATCAGCCTGCCCGCCGCCGCCGGACTCATAGGGCTGGCATCTCCGGTCATCGGCCTGCTCTTCGAGCGCGGAGCCTTCTCCGCCGAGGCCGTGACGGCCACGGCGCACGCGCTGGTGGCCTACTCCGTGGGGCTGCCGTTCATTGCCTTGTCGCGCCCCCTGGTGGCCGGGTTCTACGCCCTGGAGGATACGCGCACCCCGGTCAAGATCGCGGTGCTCTGCCTCGCGGCCAACGTCGGACTGGGCGTGGCGCTCATGCAGCCTTTTGCCCATGTGGGGCTGGCCCTTGCCGTGAGCGCGTCCTCGCTGCTCAATTTCGTCCTGCTCTACGTCCTGCTCGTCCGCAGGCGCGGCGCTTCCCTCCTGCCCCTGTGGACGGCCGCGCGCATCTTTCTTGTTTCGGCCCTGATCGGCGGGGGCGCGTATTACAGCGCGGGCTGGCAGCCGTGGTGGGTTCTGCTCATTCCGGCCTGGGTCGCGGTCTACATGTTTCTGGCGTTGGCCCTGGGGCTGAAGGAGGCCCGCCTGTTCGCGGACATGTTCCGGTCGCGGCTGCGGCGCAAGCTGGCGGGGAGCAAATGACCGCTTCGGACGCCAACGCCATTCTTGAGCGGCGCGAGTATTTTCCGCGCGGCCTGGTCCAGCCTGAAGGGGGCTATCGCTTTTCCATGGATTCGCTGCTGCTGGCCTGCTTCGCCCACGTCAACCGTGGACAGGCAGGCCTGGACCTGGGGTGCGGCTGCGGCGTGGTGGGCCTTGGAGTGCTCCTGCGGCAGCCCGGCGCAACCATCACCGGAGTGGAATTGAATCCGCTTGCCGCAAAAGCGGCCAGGGAAAACGCGGCCAATCTGCATCTTGCTGAAAAAATGGAGATAGAGCAGGGTGACGTGTCCGATTGGCGGCCGGACAAGGTGGTGGATTTCGTGGTGGCCAATCCGCCCTACCGCAAGCTCGGCAAAGGCCGGGAGAGTCGCGGGGAGGAGCGGAAAACGGCCCGGTTCGAGGCGGCGGGCTCCTTTTATGGGTTCGCCCGGTGCGCGTCGGTGGCCCTCAAGACTCGCGGAAGGTTCGCCTTTGTGCATCTGCCCGAACGGTTGCCCGAGCTCCTGGCCGATCTGGCCGAGGCCGGATTGACCCCGAAGCGCTTGAGGCTGGTGCACGGCAAGGTGGACCAGGAGCCTCGCATTGCGCTTGTGGAGGCGGTCAAGGCGGCCTCGCCCGGACTGCATGTCGAACCACCGCTGATACTGCATGAGGGAACGGGGCGAAACTCCGGGTTGAGCCGCCAGGCGTTGGAGTTTTGCCCATTTTTGGTCTGCAATTCCAAAGAGAGCGAATAGATGACGAAGGGGTTTGTGGAGAACAGGGTCGCCGAGCTGTTCGGCGAGAACAAGTTTCTTTGCGGGGAGACCGTGGCCAGGGTGATCGCCGATGCGGGGGGACGGGATTACCGGGATCTGGTCCGCGCGGTGACGGGGTTTTGCAGCGGCATGTCGCGTTCCCGCGGCCCGTGCGGGGTGGTTGCCGGTGCGGTGATGGGGCTGGGCCTGTACGTCGGGCGCAGCGAGATGAGCGAGGACCACGAGGCGTGTTATGCCCTGGTCCAAGAGTTTTATACCCGGTTTCATCAGCGGTTCGGTTCGTCCAACTGCTATGAATTGATCCGGTGCGATTTCAACGATCAGGACGACATGGTCCGTTTCCGCCAGGACAATGTGCGGGAATATTGCCGGACCATCGTGGAGTTCGGGGCGGAGACCGCCCTTTCCATTCTTCGTGAACAGGGCTACCTTCCCGAAGAGGAATGCGCCGAAGCGGGCGCGGGGCTTACGGTCGTTTGCGCTGAAGCATCGTAAAGCGGAAGATAACGTGATTACTGGATGGTATGATTAACAGGATCATTATCGATAACTTCATGGCTCACGAGCATACCGAGCTTGAGCTCGGGCCTGGCGTGACCATCCTGACCGGTTCCAACAACACCGGCAAATCCGCCGTGGTGGAGGCGCTGCGCTGTCTGGCGACCAATCCGGCGCGCAGCCCCAACCCCGCCCTGTACATCCGGCACGGGGCCAAGGAAGCCCGCGTGGAGGTCGAGGTGGACGACGGCACCCGGGTGGCCTGGGTGCGCACCAAGCGGTGGGCCAAATACGAGCTGTGGGCGCCGGGAGCGGAAGAGCCGGAGGAGTACCACAAGCTTCAGGGCAAGGTGCCCGAGGACGTGGCCCGGGCCCTGCGGCTCGATCCGGTGGAGCTTGAGACACGGAAGGACTTGGTGGACGTGCACCTGGGCAACCAGCGCGACCCCGTGTTCCTGCTCAACCAGCCCGATTCGGTCATGGCCGAGTTTTTCGCCGCATCCACCGAATCCGCCCACCTGCTGGCCATGCAGAACGTGCTCAAGATGCGGGTGCGCGACGCCAAACGGGAGGAAAAGGGCTTGGAGGGGCAGGTTGCGCGCGTCGCTGCCGACCTCGACCGGCTTGCCCCCCTGCCGGAGTTGACGCTGCGCATGGACGGAATCGAGGAGCTGGACCGCACTGCGGCCCGCCTGGAACAGGAGGTCCCTGCCCTGGAAGCGGCTCTGGCCGAGTTCCGCGCCCTGGACGGACGGCTTTCCCGCGAACGGTCCGCAGGCGCGGCTCTCCAGGGAGTCCTGGCCCCGCCCGAAGTCGAGGATGTGGGCCGTCTCGGACGGCATATCGGGTCCATGGCTTCGGTGGAAGCGCAGCTTGGCCGCGCGGGCCGCACGGCCGGAGCATTGGCCGAACTCGACGCGCCGCCCCGGGCCGAGGAAGCCGCCCCCCTGCATCGCCTTATCCGGGAGCTGGACGACACCGGGGATATCCTCCGCGCGGCCTTGTCCCGTAGGGCGGTTATGACCAGCCTGTCCGAACCGCCGGAACCCGCGGACGCCGGGGGATTGGCCGCCGTGGTGGATGACCTGCTCATCCTGCGCGCCCGGTCCGCCCGTTTCACCCGCCTGACGGAAATCCTGGGAGGCATTGCCGAGCCGCCCGCGCCGCAGCCTTTGAAAAGACTCGATGAAGCCGTGTCGCAACTCGGCGGCCTGGAAGAACAATTTTTGCTGAAGCGGACCGAACTGGACGGCCTGGAAAAGGACTTGTCGGCCGTTGTGGCCGCCATGGACGAACGCATCAAGGCCGTGGGCTGCTGTCCTGTCTGCGGCGGCGACCTGACCACCGACAACTTCCTGGATCACGGGTGCCGCCATGAGTCTTGAGCATATCCGCGCCAAGGGGTTGTTTCTGGTGGCCGATCCCCACTTGGCGGATCATCCGCCGGGCCAGCGGCTGGAGGGGTATCTCGACCAGATTCTGGCCAAGCTGGCCGCCTGTCTGGAGCGGGCCGACGAACTGTCCATGGCTCCGGTTCTGCTCGGCGACCTTTTTCATTGGCCCCGCGACAATTCCAACAGGATGCTCGTGGAGCTTATCCGGCTCTTCGGCTCCCGCAAGGGCGACAGGACCGTACACGTCCTCGTGGGCAACCACGACAAGTACCAGTCGCGGTTCACGGACGACGTGTCCCTGGCGGTGCTGGAGACGGCGGGCGCGGTTCGGCTCATGAAAGAGGAGGGGCCACAGTTCGTCCTAGACACGGACGACGGTCCGGTTCTGGTCTGCGCCAGCCCGGACGGCGCGCCTCTGCCCAAGTCCTACGAACGCCGCGAGGACGACCCGGACACCGTTATCTGGCTGACCCACCACAACATTCGTTTCCCCGAGTTCATCGACAAGGCGTATTCCATCAAGGAGTTGCCGGGCATCGACTGGGTCATCAACGGCCATATTCACCGGCCGCAGGCTACGGTGACCAAAGGGGGGACCATCTGGGCCAACCCCGGCAACATCACCCGACTGACCTTCACCCGCCGGTCCATGGCCCGGGAGCCTTCCGCCGCCATCTGGACGCCCGGCTGCGTGGAGCTGGAAAAGTGGGTGGTTCCGCACCTCGCCTTCGACCGGGTTTTCCCGGACCAGGAGTTGCCCCCCGAGGAGCAGGAGCTTGAAGGCGAATCCAATTTTATCAAGGGGCTGGAACGGCTGGCTTGGCAGCGTACCCACGAGGGCACGGGCCTGAAGCAGTTCCTGACCGAAAATCTGAGCAGCGAAACCCCGGAAGGCAAGCTCATCTGGGAACTCTACGAGGAGGTCATAAGCGGTGAATAACGACGCCAACCAAAACGGAACGGCACGGGACGCCCGCGTGGAGCGGGAACTCAACGACCTGCGCCGTCAATACGAGCAGTTGCGGGACCGCAAGGTGCGCACCGAAGAGGCCGTGGCCCAGCTTACCCATCAGTTGGAGACCCTGAAAAAGCAGGCCGAAGCCGAATACGGAACCAGCGACCTCAAGGAGCTGCAACAGCTTCTTGAAGAAAAACGGCAACAAAACGAAGAGGTTGTCGACACATACCGCAAGCATGTCCAACAGATTCAGGCCGATCTCGCCCAAGTGGAAAACGCGGTGGAGGGCGACTAGGTGAGCCTGTCCGACGATCTCAGGGAGCTGCGCCTGGAGCGCCGCCGGGCCGAGGGCCGTCTGCATCGGCTGTCCGCCCTTGGCGAGCAGTTGCACGCGGAACACGGCCGTGTGCGCCGTGAGCTCGGCGGGGTGCGGGAATTCCTGGACTTGGCCCCCAGGGCGCGCGACACCCTTGAGGAGTTGTCCACCGCGCTGTTCGGCCGCATCCTCGACGAGGTGGAGGCCAACCTGACCCACGCCATCCGCGAGATTCTCGGCCAGGACCGGGTGGTCGTCACCGAGCGGGAGGTCAAGAACAACCGGCTCCAGATCCATTTCCTGATCCGCAACCAGGGCCGCGAGGACGAGATCGAGGACATCATGACCGGCCAGGGCGGTTCGGTCTGCAACATCCTTTCGGTGGGCCTGCGGCTTATCGCCCTGTCCCAGTTGCCCGAGTCGGGCCATCGGCCCTTCCTCGTCCTCGACGAGCAGGATTGCTGGCTCAAACCCGGCCTCATCCCCAAATTCATGAAGCTGATCCAGGAGATCGCCGCCCGCCTGGAAATCCAGCTTCTGGTCATCAGTCATCATCCCCTCGACCTCTTCGCAGGGTCGGCCGACCGTATCTTCGAATTGGTTCCCGACCGCGAGGCCGGGGCCGTGGTCAAGCGCGTCAAATAGCCCTCGACGGTCGATTTCGGCTGTTGCCCCTCTGGACAAATCGGTCCGGGTGCTTATCTTAATAGTGCCAAAGATGGCCATAAGGGATACGCCCGCAAGGGATTGACCCATGAGATATATGGCAGGCAACCGCAAAGGAGGATTCCACCCGTTAAAGCTCTCGAAACCATAAAACAGCGAACCGAGTCGCGCTCCCGCAAAGCATAGTGTGCGCATGGACCCCCGAGGCCGACCAGGCCAGGGACCGCCGGGAAATCCGGTCAGCGCACTTTTTTTGCGCCTTTTTTCCGTGGGGAGGGTGACGCGCCACTAAAAAACGCGCCGCTCCCAACGTCGGGAGGGCGCGCTTTTGCAGGTGGCTCGCTCGGGCGCGGCTACTTGGAGCCGGTCCAGTCCTTTTCGGGGACGGCATGGTCCACGAGCATGATGGGAATGTCGTCCTTGACCGGATAGACCACCCCGCAGGCGGGGCAGGCGAGGCCGTCCCCGGCGGGCGTGAGCGTCAGCGCGCCTTTGCACTTGGGGCAGGCCAGGATGTCGAGCAGTTCTTTTTCGAGGGGCATGGCGTTCTCCTTTGGATGTGGGGGAGAATAGCCGCGGTGAAGGGAATTGGCAACCACCCGCCCTTTACCTCAGGACGGAGAGACTGTACCGTTCCCATTTGCGCAACCGGAAATCAAACAGGAAAGCACTGCCATGAGCATAGATCTGCATACGCATACCACGGCATCGGACGGGACGCTGACGCCCACGGAACTGATTCGGCTGGCTGCCGACAGCGGCCTGGACGCCATCGCCGTGACCGATCACGATACCTTCCAGGGCGTGGCCGAGGCCATGGAGGCGGGCAGGCGGTTCGGGGTCGAGGTCATTCCCGGCACGGAACTGAGCCTGGAATCGCCGGAGGGCGCGGGCTGGATTCACGTGGTCGCCCTGTGGCTGCCGGAAAGGGCCGACGAACTGCAAAAGGCGCTGGATTGGGTCATCGAGGGCCGGGCCGAACGCAACCACAAGATCGTGGACAAGCTGCGCACCCTCGGCGTGAACATTACCTATGAAGCCGTGGCCGCTCGCGCCACGGGAACCATCGGCCGTCCGCATTTCGCCCAGGAGCTGATGGCGTTGGGCGTGTGTTCGTCCATGGATGAAGCCTTTCGTGTATGGGTCGGCGACAACGGGAGGGCCTACGTGCCCAAGCGCAAGCTCACTCCCGAGCGGGCGCTTTCCATCCTCAACGATATAGGGGCCACCTCCATTCTGGCCCACCCGTTCGCCTTGAGGCTGAACTACCCGGAGACCGAGAAGGTTATCCGCCGTCTCAAGGATCTCGGCCTGGACGGCATGGAGGTCTACTATTCCGAACATTCCGAGGCCGACACCAAGGCGTACGGCGAAATGGCCGACCGGCTCGGACTGCTCAAGAGCGGCGGCTCGGACTTCCACGGCGCCAACAAGCCGGATATCAAGCTCGGCGTGGGCCGGGGCAATCTAAATCTTCCCTACGATCTCCTCGAAAAAATGAAGGAATATCGCCGGTCCAAGGGGCTGCCCGTCTAGGGCGGCCTTTCCCCCTTCCGCCGGGCGCGTATCGGAACAGGCCCGGCTCAACATTCCCCTTGGCGAAACGAATCCCCATCAGGTACTTTGCGCCCATGCCAGACACCAGCCCGTTCATACCGGAACTGCTCGCCCCCGCAGGCAACATGGAAAAACTCGAGACCGCCATCCTCTATGGCGCGGATGCCGTCTATCTGGGCGGCGAAGGTCTCAACCTGCGCGCCGGAGCGGGCGGGTTCGACCGTCAGGCCCTTGAACAGGCCATCCAGCGCGCGCATCGGGCCGGGGTCAAGGTCTACTACACCCTCAACGTCTACCCGCGCCAGTCCCACATGAAAGCCTTGCGCGAGCAGATCGATTTTCTCGGCGAGCTTCGGCCCGACGCGGTCATCGCCGCCGACCCCGGCGTTATCCGGCTGCTGCGGCGTGAGCTTCCCGAAATTCCTGTGCACATCTCCACCCAGGCCAACACCTCCAATGCGGAGGCCGTGCGTTTCTGGCAGGAAAACGGGGCCAAGCGCGTCAACGTGGCCCGCGAGCTGCGTTCCGCCGAGCTGGCGGAGATGCTCGACGCCTGCCGCAAGCAGATGCCCACCATGGAGCTTGAGGTCTTCATGCACGGGGCCATGTGCATGGCCGTGTCCGGACGCTGCTACATGTCCGCGCTGCTCAACGACCGGCCCGGGAACCTCGGGCAATGCTCTCATCCTTGCCGATACGAGTACCGGCCCACGTCCATCTCCTTCGAGGAGCGTACCCGGCCCGGCGAAAACCTTTGGGAAATCCGCGAATATTCCGCCGGACTGACCGAGGAATTCACCTTCGACGCGCCCGAGGATTTCGCGTTCTCCTCACCGGATAAGGACGGCCCCGCCTCCCAGCCCCCGGCCGACCGCGCCCTGTCCGCCGCCCTGGATACCGACGCTTGGACCAAGTTCTTCGCCGCCGAGGACCTTTGTCTGCTCCACTACATCGAGTGGTTCCGGCGCATGAAGGTCGCTTCCCTCAAGATTGAAGGCCGCACCAAAAGTTCAGCCTACCTCGCCCAGGTGGTGGACGCCTACAAGACCGCCCTCACCCATGCGGCCAATGGACGTTTCCAGCCCGAAATATATCTCGACGAGTTGGTCAACGCCGCCTCCCGGCCCCTGACCACCGGGTTCTTCGATCCGGCCAACCGGGGCGCAATCGCCCTGCCGCCGGACGACACCGAAAAACGTCCCGTCCTGGCCCGCGTCCTCGCTCCGCTGGCCTCCGGCCGCTGGCTCGTCCAGACCAAGGCCCGCTGGGACGCATCGCAAGGCGTTGAAATCCTCGTGCCCGGTCTGCTCCGCCCCGCAATCGCCGCCAACGATTACGGCCTTGTGGACGAAAAAGGCCAGGGTATAGATGTCTCTCACCCCGGCCAACGCGCCATCCTCATCTGCGATCACCCGGATATCAAGAACGGCCTGTTTCTGCGCAAGCCCTGGGATATGAACCGAATCGACTAGCTTGGAGGAGGGGCCTCGCCGGCCGGGCGTCTCCGACGGCCAGGGCGCTGCCCTGGACCCGCCAGAGAACCTTTTGAAAAAGGTTCTCTGGACTCTCCAAAACTTTTTTTCGCCGCTTCGCGGAGTTGCGGGGGCGGGAAGTTGGGTTGGGTTGGGGATGTCTCGGCGATGGGCTGCCGGGGGTATTCCCCGTCTACGGTTTGTCCTTCTCTTCCTTATTGTTTCCGCCATACATTGCGTAATAGCCGCTCGGCACGACCACCAGCGTGAACAGGGTCGAGGCTATGAGCCCGAAGATCAAGGCCCAGGCAAGCCCCGAGAATATGGGGTCCAGGGTGATGGGCCATGCGCCCAGCGCGGTGGTCAGGGCGGTGAGCACGATGGGTCTCATGCGCACTGCGCCGGACCGGACGATGGCCTCCCTGAGGGGGACGCCGTTTGCGGTTTCGCCCTGGATGAATTCTATGAGCACCAGTGAGTTGCGGATGACGATGCCGCCCAGGGCGATCATGCCGATCATGGATGTTGCGGTGAAGAAGACCGGGTCGTTGAATCCGCCCACGGTTCCGCCCGCCGCGAGGTTGAGCAGCCAGAATCCCGGCAGGATGCCGAGCAGGGTGAGGGGGATGGCGGACATTATCAGGGCGGGCATGACAAAGGAGCCGGTCTGCCCGACGAGCAGGATGAAGATGCCGACCAGCGCCGCGCCAAAGGCCAGGCCCAGGTCCCGGAAGACGTCGAGGGTGATCTTCCATTCGCCCTCTCCCGCCCATTGGGTGGTGAGTCCGGGCTGAATGGGGTCTTTTCTGAGCATGGACTGGAGGTCGATGACGGCTTCGCCGGGCGGCACGCCCGCGGTTTCGGCATAGACGTAGGCCACGCGCTTGAGGTTCTTGTGGTAGATGGGCTGTTCGGCCGGGACCTTGCGGAAAGCGCCGAGTTCCGCCAGGGGCACCATGGCGCCGGAGGCGGTCTTCATGCGCAGTTCGCTCAATGAATCCGGGCCGGTGCGCAGCCGCATGGGCAGGACTAGGCGCACGGGCAGGGACTGGCGTTCGTGGGGCAGGTGGACGTTGGCCGGTGCGGAGCCGGACAGGGCCAGGCGCAGGGTATCGACCACCGCCGCGGTGGTAACGCCGTGCAGCGCGGCTTTTTCCTTGTCCAGGACGAAGTCGTACATGACTCGGTCGGTTTCGGAGGAGTCGTCCCGGTCAACCAGGCCGGGCAATTCGCCCATGACTGATTCCACATGGCGCGCGCCGTCGATGATGTCCTGGTAGGCCATGCCGGGTCGGCCGTATATTTCGGCGGTGAGCGTGGCTATGACCGGCGGTCCGGGCGGAACTTCGATGAGTTTCATGCGCACGCCGTTCCGGTCGGCGATGGCTTGCAGGTCGTTGCGCAGGCGCAGCCCGATGGCGTGGGACTGCATGTCGCGTTCGGACTTGTCCCTGAGGTTGACGCGGATGTCCGCGAGGTTGGGCTGTTCGCGCCAGTAGTAGTGGCGGACCATGCCGTTGAAGTCCATGGGGGAAGGCTCGCCCGCATAGGTGATGAAGTCGGTCACTTCCGGCACGGTGCGGAGATAGGCTTCGAAATCGCGTACGGTGCGGTCCGTCCGTTCCAGGGTGGTTCCTTCGGGCATGTCCACAAGGATCTGGAATTCGTTCTTGTTGTCGAAGGGCAGCATCTTGAGCGGCACCAGCCGCATGAGCACCAGCACGCCGCACAGTCCGAGGCCGGTCAGGATGCCGAGCAGGAGTAGCCAGCGGTTGCGCGCCCGGCTCAGGAACGGGGAGATGATCGCTCCGTACCAACGCAGCAGCCGCGTGCCCGCCTTGCTTTCGGATTCTCCGCCGGATGCGGATTTCTTGTATTTCCGGTTGCGCAGCAGCAGGTAGGCCATCCACGGGACCACGGTCAGCGCGGCCAGGGTGGAGAAGGTCACGGTCAAAGGCACGTTGGCGGCCATGGGAGCCATGTACGGCCCCATCATGCCGGTGATGAAGAAGAGGGGCGCGAAGGAGACGATGATGGCCAGGGTGGACAGGATGACCGGAGGCAGGACTTCCTTGACGGCGGCCAGGGTGGCCTCCAGCGGGTCGCGCAATCCCATGCGGATATGCCGCTGGATGTTGTCCACGTTGGTGATGGGATCGTCCACCACCAGGCCGAGGGAAAGGATGAGGGCGAAGAGCGTCACCCTGTTGATGGTGTAGCCGAAGAGATAATTCACGAACAAGGCCAGCGAGAAGCTCATGGGCACGGCCAGGGCCACCACCAGGGCCTCGCGCCAGCCCAGGGTGAAGGCCAGCAGGGCGATGACGGTGACGATGGCGAAAAGCAGCGAGGAGAGCAGGTCGTTGACCTTGCCGTGGGCGGTGGCTCCGTAGTCACGGGTCACGGTCATGGTCACGCCTTCGGGCAGGACGTCCCGTTCGAGCTGGCGGGCGCGTTCGATGACCGCGTCGGCCACGCCCACGGCGTTGACGCCTTTCTTTTTGGACAGGCCGAGGGTCACGGCGGGCCGGGATGCCTGTTCGGGGCCGCGGCCGAGCTCGGCCATGTACAGGTCTGAAAAGCCGATGCGCGAATAGCTGGCCGGTTCGGCCGGGCCGTCGATCACGTCGGCCACGTCGCGCAGGTAGACCGGCCTGTGGTCGAACACGCCCACCACCAGGGAGGCCGCGTCTTCGGCGGACAGGAGAAAGGACTGGCTGACCAGTTGGGTGTCGCCGTCTCCGGAGACGAAATGGCCTGCGGAAAGGGAACTGTCCGCGCCCTTGAGGGCCTGGTATATTTCCTGGGGCGAGACGTGGAATCCGGCCATGCGGTCGGGATGCAGCTCCACGCGGACCTCACGGGAACGGCCCGAATGCAGGGTCACGCGCGAAACGTCCTCGACCTCGGCCAGCCGGTGGAAAAGTTCCTCGGCCATGCGCCGCAGGTCGAAGTCGGAATAGCGGTCCTCGAAGCCGTGTTCGGCGTGCAGGGTCAGGGTGACGATGGGAACGTCGTCGATCTCCACCGGCTTGACCACCCAGCCCGCCACGATGGAGGGAGCCATGTCCTGGTTCTTGAGAATGGTGTTGTGGAGCTTGATGAGCGAGTCCTCGCGGTCTTCGCCCACATGGAAGCGCACGGTGACGGCGGTCTGGTCCTTGCTCGACGTCGAATAGACGTATTCCACCCCGTCGATCTGCCAGAGCAGCCGTTCCAGAGGGGTGGTCACGAGCTTTTCCACCTCCTCGGCGGACGCTCCTGGCACCTGGACGAGAACGTCGGCCATGGGCACCACGATTTGGGGCTCTTCCTCGCGCGGTGTGACCATGATGGCCGCCGCGCCCACGAGCAGCGAGGCCAGCGCGAGGATGACGGACATCTGCGAGGTCAGGAAATAGCGGACGAAGGACGGCAGAAATCCCCGGACCCTGGATTGATCGGGCTGCATCAGCGGCTACCCTCCCGGGACAGGCCCAAGGTTTCGCCGCCGGACAGGCCGGACAGGATTTCGGTCTTGCCGCCGAAGGTCTCGCCGGTGCGCACGTAGACCGGCTGCCACGCGTCGCCGGATTTGACCATGACCGTTTCGAGCTGGCCCACTCGGCGGACCGCCGCCGAGGGAACCAGCACGGTTTCCCGGTCGCCCAGGGGCACCAGCAGTCTGCCGAACATGCCGGGGTACAGGCCGGGCCGGTCCGGCAGCCGGACCTTGACCAGGAAGGAGCGGGTCACGGGGTCGGCCAGGGGCTCGATCTCCTGGACCACTCCGGTCAGCGGCTCCTTGTCGTTGAGCGCCGTGATGACCACGGACATGTTGTCGCCGAGTTTGATGCGGCCGATGAGCGCTTCGCGGACCATGGCCTCAAGGTGCATGGAGCCCCCGGTGTGCAGGGTGAGCAGTTCCTTGTTGGGGAAAGCCAGGTCGCCCGGCTCCACCAGGCGTTTGGCCACCTCTCCCGGCTCCTGGGCGGTGATGGTCGTGTATCCCAGGGAAATTTCGGCCTCCTGGACCACTTTGTCCGCTTCGCGGGCGCGCGCTTCGGCGGCTGCCACGCCCTGTTCGGCCTGATTCAGGGCGGCTTTGGCCTGGAGGTAGGCGGCTTCGGCCTTTTCCACTTCCTCGGCCGTGACCACTTTCTGTTCGAAGAGCTGATTCATGCGCCGGTAGGTTGATTCAGCCTTGGTGTGCGCGGCCCTGGCGGAAGCCAGGGCGTCACGCGCCTGGGCGGCCATGCTCCTGGCGGAGGAAACCGCCTGCCGGGAACGGTCCAGCCGGGTTTCCGAGGCGCGGCTGTCCAGCACCAGCAGTTTGTCGCCCTTGTTCACCCGGTCGCCGGGCCGGACAAGCACTTCGAGCACCCTTCCCGTGACCTGGGCCTCCACGCGGATGTCCGTCTTGGCCTGCACCGTGCCCACGGCGTCGAACAGCCTGGGCAGCACCGCCCGTTCCGCCACGGCCGTTGCCGCGGGTTCGTACCCCGCGCCTTTTTTCACGGCCACGGGCGTTTCCTGGCCGCAGGCCGCCAGGAGCCCCAAGACAACGAGGAATGATGATATGTTCAGGATTATTGTTCTCATGACCGGGTCCATACCACACAATCCCCCGTCCCCGCCACGGCCAAAATGCCGCGGGCGAGGGCGTCTCGGAAGGTGCTAAAAGAGAAAAACGGGGGGTGGAATAAATTTTTTTCCACAGGCAGGCTTGACGGCCATGGAAACGTGCCTATTTAGTTCGCGTACAAAGAAAAGGAGGTGCCGTTCATGGTTATCGATTTCAATACGCTGTATAATTTCCCGTCCAGGTTGGATCGTGTTTTTGAAGAGTTCTTGCGATCCCCCATGGGCGACGACCGACGTCTGGCCTACCCCCCGCTCAATTTGAGCAACGACGACGAGAACATTTACGTCCGCGCCGAAGTGCCCGGAGTGACCATTGACGATGTGGAACTGACCCTCACCGACAAGACGCTGGTCATCAAGGGAGAGCGGACCGCTCCGGAAGGCAAATTCTATAGGCAGGAGCGTCCGAGTGGTGTTTTCCACAGAGTTATCAACATTGGCGTGCCGGTGGACAGGGAAAGAGTGACCGCCGCCATGAAGGACGGTGTCCTGACCGTGACCCTGCCCAAGTCCGAAGAGGTCAAGCCGCGCACCATCAGCATCGACGTCGCCTAACAAGGAGGGTGTCATGAGTGAAGTCGTGAAGAAAGAGGAACGCAAGGAGCTGACCCGCTTCCGTCCGGCCACGGACATCCTGGAGCGCGAGGACGGCTTCCATATATTCATGGATATGCCCGGCGTGAGCAAGGAAGACATGTCCATCGACCTGGAAGAGGACGAGCTGACCGTAACGGGCCGTTCGAGCCAGTGCCAGGCGGTCGGCGAGAAGTTCGTGGAGATGCAGTTCGGCGAGTGCGAGTATGTTCGCTCCGTGTCCATCTCCGACATCGTGGACCGGGAACGCATCAAGGCTTCCGTGGAGAACGGGGTCCTGGAACTCTTCCTGCCCAAGCTGGAGAAGGTCCAACCCAAACGGATCACCATCGAAGCGCAGTAATTCCATCAGCCATTCCCCTAATAAAAGGCCCCCGGCGACTTCGGTCGCCGGGGGCCTTCGCGTTTACAGGGGGGAGACGTCAGATGGCCCAGGTCTCGATGTTGATGAGTCCCAGCCGGGCGGCGTACCGGACCAGCTCCACCGAGTTCTTGAGCCCGAGCTTTTTCATGAGGTTGGTGCGGTGGTTCTCCACGGTCTTGGGGCTGATGAACAGTTGCTCGGCCATGCCCTTGGCGGTGAGCCCCTCGGCGAGCATACGCATGACTTCCTGTTCGCGGGGGGTTAGTGTGGAATAAGGGTCGTTCTGTCCGTCGTCGGCGTCGTCCTTGGTCTGGAGCAGTTTGAAGACCACCTCCTGAGACAGGGCCCCATCCAGGAAGATGTTCCCCTTGGCAACGGTATGGAGGCCCTTGATGAGCTGCCCCGCTGCGGATTCCTTGATGATGTAAGCGGTGGCGCCGGCACGGAAGGCCTCGATGATGTAGTCGGCCTCGGAATGCATGGAAATGATGACGAATCGGGTCTGGGGCAGTTCGTCCTTGAGCTCGCGGATCATCTGGATGCCGCTCTTGTCGGGCATGGAGATGTCCACCAGGACGATGTCGGGCCTGTTGGTCCGCGCCAGGGCTATGCCCTCGCCGCCGGAGCCCGCTTCGGCGCAGACCGCGAAATGCTGGTCTCTGCTGATGATGGTTTTGAGCCCCTCCCGGAAGAGGGGGTGGTCGTCGACGATCATGATGTCCATGATATTTGTTCCCATGCTAACCGTGTCTCCTCGCGCTTTCGATCGGAACCTTGAAGAGGATGCGCGTGCCGGTTCCGGTCAGGGTCTGGATCTCCATGGAGCCGCCGATAAGGCGGGCTCTCTCCTCCATGCTTCGAAGGCCCATGCGTTTTTCCGCGTCGGCCTTGGCCAGGCTTTCCCTCATTAAGAATCCCCGGCCATTGTCCTCGATGCGGATGAGGATGTCCGGGTGGCTCTTGACCAGCCGGATCACTGCCCGGGTCGCCCGGGCATGGCGGCAGATGTTTCTGACGGCTTCCTGGACCATTCGGTAGAGATTGATTTCCACGTCGAAGTCCAAGGAAATATTCTCGATTCCTGTGGCAAAAAAGTCAACGTCGAACCCATATCGGCTTCCCGCCTCATGGCATAAATTATCCAGGGCCTGGACCAAACCGAGCTGGTCCAGCGCCGGGGGACGCAGGCCGTAGGCGATTTCCCGGACCGATGCGATGGTGTGGCGCAGGACTTCCGTCACGGCCCGGCCCCGTCCGGTCAGTTCCGGATCGGCACCGGGATGGCCGTCGAACAGGGTCTCCATCTTGAGCATGATCGAGGACAGGTCCTGGGCCACGTTGTCGTGCAGGTCGCGGGCGATGCGCTGGCGTTCGTCTTCCTGCACGCGGATGAGCTGCTGGGTGAGCGCCTGGATGCGTTCCTGGGCCTGGCCGCGCTCCTCGGCCACGGCCTTGAGACGGACGTTAGCCTTGGACAGCTCCGCCGTGCGTTTGCGGACCCGGTTTTCCATCTGGGCGTGGGCGATGAGCAGTTCCGATTCCAGGGCTTTGTAGCGGGTGATGTCGGTAAGGATGAACATCAACGCTTCGCGCCCGCCCCACATGATGGGCTTGACGTTCATGTTGATCCATTTGGTCCCGCCGTTCTTGGTCACTATGCGGAAGAAGCCCAGCGGGGTCTTGTCCTTGCCCATTCCCATCCGGGCGAGCCTCGGGGTGTTTTCGTTCCGGTCGTCGGGATGGACCATGTCCGCGAAATTCAGCTTTTCGAGTTCGTCGGCCGTGTAGCCGGTAATGCGTCTCATGGACCTGTTGACGTAGCGGACCGAACCGTTCTGCATGACGATGACCCCTTCCTGCGAGTTCTCGGCCAGCACGCGGTAGCGTTCCTCCGAGTCCATGAGGGCCTCTTCGGCCCGTCGTCTCGGGGTCACGTCCAGCAGCGAGACGATGACGCGGGAGAGGGTGTCCTGGTATTCGTCCGGGACGTAGAAGTGGACCATGACCCAGATGGTGTCCCCGTCCAGGGTGCGGTTGGTGCTCTCGCCGCAGTATTCCCGGCCGCCTTCGGTGAGCATGATGATTTCTTCGGTGAAAGCGGCCATGGAACTGTCGGTCAGGACCTTATCCAGGTTGCCCAACAGCTCCTCTTTGGAGTGCGCGCCGAGCAGGGGCAGGGTGGCCTTGTTCACGTCCACCACTGTGACCAGGGAGGCGCACTTGGCCAACGATTCGGGATTTTCGTAGAAGTAACTCCGGAAGTCGGTGACGCCTTGCTCCTTGAGTTCGTCCAGGTAGAACTTGAGCCGGGTCAGGTCCTCTTCCCAGAGGGAAATGGGGGAGTCCTCGAACAGGGTGCGGAAGCGGGCTTCGCTGGCCTCCACGGCGGCCCCGGCTTCCCGGCGGATGGTGACGTCCCTGGACACGCCCTGGAATCCGATGGGGCGGCCCGAGTCGTCGAGCAGCCGTTTTATCACGGTCTCGGCCCAGAAGGTCTGGCCGTTTTTATGGAGGTGCTCCAGCTCAAGGCTGCTGACCATGGTGAAGTTTCCCTCGTTTTCGGCGTCCTTGCGCCGGGCCAGCGCCTCTTCCAGCCTGGAGATCGAATCCTCGGCGACCAGTTCCCTGATCTGGCGTCCCTGCACTTCCTCCGGGGTATAGCCGCTGATGTCTTTGATGGACGGCGTGGCGTAGATCATGCGGTAGTCGTCGTCCATGGTCCAGATGGCGTCGGCGGTGTTCTCGGCCAGGAAACGGTATTTTTCCTCGCTGGCGCGCAGACGCTCCTCGGCGCGTTTGCGCGCGGTGATGTCCGTGGCGATGCCTTCCACGGCCACGGGATGGCCGTGTTTGTCCCGAAGCAGGATGTGCCGCTGGCTGGCCCAGCGGACTTCGCCTGATTTGTGAATGAATTGAAACACGTATTCGGCGCGGACCCTGCCTTCGAGCAGTTCCTCCATGACCTCGTCCAGATAGTCGCGCCAGTCCGGGTGGACGATGTGCCAGAGGAGCAGCGGATTGTCCTGATATTCCTGCACGGAATAGCCGGAAAACCGCACTACGGAAGGGCTGAGGTAATCGTATAGGCCGGTGTGCAGGTTAAGACGGAAAAAGATGTCGCTGGTGCTTTCGGATATGAATTTCAGGCTCTTCTGTGCCGTGCCGAGGGCCTCGCGGATGCGGATAAGGTCGGACAGGTCCTGTTTGATGGAGATGACGTGGGTGATTTCTCCGGAATCGTCGGTGACGGGATCGAACCATCCCTTGACCGAACGCAGAGTCCCGTCCTTGGAGCGGATGACGTATTCGCCTTCCCACCGTTTGCCTTGCCTGACCGTGGGCAGGACCACGTTCCAATAGAGGTCCAGGGTCTCAGCGGGAAGGATGTGTTTCTGGTCCAGGCGGTTGTCCAGGATTTCCTCGATGGAGTAGCCCCAGAGCCGGGCGTAGGCTTTGTTGCCCCATACGGGAAAGAGGTTCTTGTCGTGGACCGAGACCGCCATGCCGGAGGCTTCCACCAGGCGGCGGAACATGCCGGGAGTGAAGTCGAGCAACCGTTCGCGGGTTTCCGTGTCGGGGCGAGGTATAGGTTCGCGGTCGGTCTTCACTGGGCGTCCGGTTGCTGAGTGTGGCGGGCATGGCCTCAACGCTGAATATATCTTAACGTATTCGCAAACCGAATGGAAGGCGCGGCCGGTTATTGCGCCGCCGGAGGCGGACCGATGCTACTTATCCAGGACGCGGCCAGGGAGGCGTGATCGTCGGCCACCTGTTCAACCCAGGAGGATTGCCCTCCCTCGGCTTCGAGAACTTCCCGGCTCGTCTTGGCCGGGGCCACGACGATGGTGAAGGCGAGCTTTTCCTTGTCGCGCAGGGCTTCGAGAGTTTTGATGAGGGGCCGCCATTCGGCCGTCTTGCGGCCGGTGACGAGCCAGAGCACGGGCAGGTCGAGGCGGGCAAGGGCCTTGGGGTCCGGCAGGTCGCCGGGAGCAAGCCCGTCGGTGAGCATACAGACCAGGAAACCCGGCTTCGCCAGCATCGCGGCGCTGAGCGCGGCGGGCACGCCCGGCCCGGCTCCCCATATCCCGGCCTTGTCCGCGCCGATGGATGAGTGGGCCTTGAGAAATCCGTAGGCGGCCGCGGCGTCTTCGGCCAGTGCGCCGGACCCTGCCGGGGCGGGCGGCTCGGCCGCGCATCCCCGCGGGCTGAAGGTCAGGGCGGCCAGGTCGTGCATGGACAGGGTCCGGGTGAACGCCTGGACCATGCCCGGATCGGCGCATTCCGGCCCGTGGACGACCACCACGCCCGCATGATTCCCGTCGTAGGGCGGGCGGGAGAGACGGGCCGCCAGCGGTCCGGCCGGGCCGTCGAAGGAAAGTTCTTCCTCGCGCACATGCACCTTGACCGGATAATGCGCGATGCGGTCCTCGTCCGTGACCAGGATGAACCGTTCGATGCGGTCGTTCTTGGCCAGGAAGGTGACCGAGCCGGTCACGGGTTCGTCGGCGTCGACGGAGGGCCCGATGGTGTAGACGTATTTGCCGAACGCCTGCTTCAGTCGGCGCAGGGTCTTGTTTTTGGAGTCGTAGATCAGGAATCGCCCATACTTGGTGTTGCGGGCGTCGATGATGGAGATGACCCGGTCGTCCTTGGTTCGGAACTGGCCGGAGAACTCCTGCGAGGAGTAGGAAAAGTAGTCGCCCATCAAGGCCCGGCCGAAGCGGGCTTCGGCCCCCCTGTGCACGGTGGCGTCCTTGCGGACGTAGATTTTTTCGGGCAGTCCGTCCTCGGCCGGCTTTTCGGGGGGCAGGGTCTTGGTCGGGCTGATTTCCACCACTTCGGTCTCCGGTTCCGGCTCCGGGGCGGTCTCGGGTTCGGGTGCTGGAGCCTGTTCGGGCGGCGCGTCGTCCAGGACCACGGTCTTGTCCATGGGCAGGGGCGCGGCTGCCGGAAGCTCGTCCGGGGGCGGCTGGGCGGCGGGCGGCTCTGGAGCGGGAGCGGGCGCGGGCATGGGGATGATCGGCTCCGGCTCCCGGACGTCGGTCAGCTCCACCTCCATGAGTTCAATCTGCGGCAGGGGGGGCAGGTCCACGGAATGAAGCAGTCCGACCGCCACCACGGCATGGAAAAGGATGGAGAGTGCCCAGCTCAGCGTCCGTTGCATGTCGTTTCGTCCCGTTCCCTATTTTTTCTTGTCCGGCTTGGGCTCTTCGGCCACGATGCCGAGCTTGTCGATGCCCGCCGCCTTGATCTCGCCCATGACCTGGACGACCGTGCCGTAAGGTACTTCCCGGTCCGCGCGCAGGAAAAGCTGCTTCTTCTGGGTGGCCACCAGCCGCTTGAGATGCTCCTCAAGCTCGTCCAGCCCCACCTTGTACTCGTCCAGAAAGATGTTGCCGTCCTTTTTCACGGTCAGGACCAGATGCTCGGAATCCTGCGGCAGGTTGCGGACCGTCCGGGTGGCGGGCAGGTCCACCTCGACCCCCTGGGTCATGAGCGGGGCCGTGACCATGAAGATAATCAGCAGCACCAGCATCACGTCCACGAAGGGCGTGACGTTGATCTCGTTGAGGAACCCGCCGCCGGTCTTGATCGCCATGACCGACTCCTACTGGCGCTCGGGCTTGTCGGCCCAGGCGATTTCGCGTTCG